>JAFIFV010000096.1 GCA_020831845.1 Ectothiorhodospiraceae bacterium | reverse complement strand
GGGCCCACGCTACGCTCGGTGATCCGGGCGCGGACGTTGTAGAAGGCGACCGGATCCAGGTCCCGTGCCCAGATCGAGCTGCGTAGCATCTCGTCCAGGCTCTGGCCGGGCGCTGGGGCGGCCGGATCCGGGGTGTGGGTCGTCCCCTGTGGGGTCTGTCCGCTGCGCGACATGGCGGATTGACCTCGTGTTGCGACGAATGTAGCGCGCCGGATGGTTTGCGACAGTCTGCCGGATGGTTTGCGACACAGCAATTAGCGCCGGAATGACGCAGCGGAGAATAACTTCTGCCGTATCCTGAAAGAGTCCGCGTGACTTGCGTGACCGACCCAGCTGGCCAACCTCTGCCGGACGTCTGACAGCTCGATTAACCCCTCGCTATACCCTTGTTGAAGATCCTTTAACCGGCGCTCCATGCGCTTCACAGAGTCGCCCCGCAAGCGGCGGTGGGTGCACCACATCCGGTAGCCCAGGAAGTCCAGGGCGCGGCCTCGCCGGGCTGCCACCGGAAATATCTGGGTCTTGTTGTTCAGGCGCAGCCGTAACCGATCCCATAGCCACTCCTCCAGCACGCGGCGCAGGCCGTGCAGGTGCGCCTTGTCGTGGTGGACGATCAGCCAGTCATCCATGTACCTGATATAGCGCCGGACTCCCAGCTGCTGCTTTACGAAGCTATCCAGCTCGTGCAAGTAGACGTTCGCCCACAACTGACTGGTCAGGTTGCCGATCGGCAGCCCTGGGTGCCATGAGTCCACGATATCGGCGGCCAACCCCATTGTGCGATCACATGCGATCCGCTCGCTCAGCATGCCCAGCAACACCTGGTGGTCGATCGACGGGAAGTACTTGGCGATGTCCGCCTTCAGGACGTATACCCGGCCATGCTCGCGCTTGACCTCGCGCAGCCACTGCTGAGCCTGGTCCGCACCGGCGTGCATGCCACGCCCTGGGCGACAGGCGTAGCTGTGATGGATGAAGCGCGGCTCCCAGATCGGCTCCATCACGCTCGCCAGGCTGTGCTGCACCACGCGGTCGCGAAATGGCAGCGCGGCCACGGTGCGCTTCTTGGGCTCGTAGACCCAGAACACCCGGTAGGGGCTGGTCGTGTACATGCCCCAGATCAACTCGTTTTGCAGCTGGATCAGCTCGCCCTCCAGGTTCTGCTCGAAGCGCAACACCTCGGCCCGATCCCGCTTGCCGCGCCGGGCTTGCGTGTACGCCCAGTGCAGCCGGTCAAACTGGTAAACCTCCTGGAACAGGTTCTTGTACGTCTTCATGGGTTCCCTTTGAAAGACGGCGCCGGAAGAGCTTCGATTGCCTACCACACTACCGGCGCCTGTTCATTTTTCGGCGCTTGGCCGAGGACTAGGCGCCCTTTTGAAGGCGCACTGGCGGCGGCACCTTAGCCCCGCCGCTTCTGGCGTTCCTCAAGAGCCGGCCGGAAGCCCGTGTTCGTGTTCGTGTTCGACCGCGAATTGTTCAAGTTCAGCGCGGCCAAGCCGGCGTTCGACCCATTGTTCCGGCTGCCACCACGACGCGGGAAGCGCACAGCACCTAGCCCCTTACCTTCTTCAGCCACCCGCCGACCATGCGGCCCACCTCGTCCAGGTGGCGCGCCCAAACCTCGTACTGCTTGAAGGGCAGCACACCCAGATCCTTGGCTAGGCGGATCTCGCGGCGCAACAGCTCCAGCTCCGCGTCCAACTCCTGGAGGGTCGTCTTTTTGTGGTAGCGCTTGGAGCAGATGATCACCAAGCGCAGCAGCCGCCACATCGACAGCCGCAACTCCTGCGACAGCACGTGACGCTCTGACTTGGGGAAGTGCCGCACGGCCACGTAGCCGTACTGGATCATTTCCTCGACTTTCTGGGCGATTTTCAGTTCTTGCATGGCGCTCGCAGGTCATTAAAAAGGGGTGCGCTACCGCGCACCCCAGCAGATGACAGGCTGCAGAACTCAGATGACAAAAGCCGGCCGGAAGCCCGTGTGCGTGTACGTGAGCGACCGCGAATCGTTCAAGCTCAGCGCGGCCAAGCCGGCGTCCGACCCATTGCCCCGGCTGCCACCACGACGCGGGAAGCGCTCGCCCTCATCGTTCACGTACAGCCGGCCCCCCAGGTCAATACCCGGATAGGTGAACAGGATGCGGTCCGTCAGCTGGGTGCCCGTAACGTCGCTGGAGGTCCACGGGTTCGCATCCGTGAGGTCCGCGCCGGTGTCCTGCCAGCTGCTCTCGTCCACGCTTGTGTCGTTGTCCTCGACGGCGTAGATGCGGCCATCCTGCAGTTTGGCACCCCACAGCCATTCCCAGACATTACCGACCAGGTCTGCAATGCCCGTAGGGCTGCCATCGTGCCGCCAGGCATCCGGCCCTGTGCCCGCAAAGATGTTCCCGACACCGCTAGAGTCGCCAAGATCGCCACCGTCCGACCGGCGGCCGAACTCGTGGTGGTTATCGTGATGCCGCCCGTAGTCGGTGTTGCCCGTGGGTTCATAGCCGTTTGCTTTGCAGAACAAGGCCACCGCCGCCCACTCGTGCACGGTCATCATGTGCCAGCCCTCACCCTTGGTGGTGCACGCGGCCAGCGAGTCGTCCCAGTTGATCGAGCGCCAGACTTCGCGTCCGGGCAGCGAGCAGGCGACATCGCCCACCCGGCTGGCCTGATAGGCCCCGATGAAGATCTCGTCCTTCTGTTGGCCGTCAACCAGGAACGCCGTCACCACACCGCTGCCCAGCTCGCTATCGAATCCCAGGTCCTCATAGCGAAAGCGCGGGATCACGTACATATAGTTGGGCAGGCCGTGGTCGTCATACAGCACCGTCATGCGCCCGCCGGTCGCGGCTTCAACGCTCTGCCGGAGCGCATCCGGCGTCGAAATAATCATCCTGCTCATGCCGTCTCCTTATCTTTTCGGGGGTAGAGGCGCAGCTCCACGTCCTCCACCTTGAGCGGCAGCCGCTCGGGGGGCTCGGACTCGCCTTCCTCCTCGTCGTCGCCATCATCTTCCGGAAGCTCATACGCCACCGGCGGGACGATTACGGTTGCCTTGTAGCGCCCGTCCTCGCACATGAAGTCATGCGCAACGCGGGCGCGCTTCTGCAGCGCCTCCAGGTCAACCGACTCGCCGTCGATCGTCAGGGTGGCGCCATCCAGCTCGTACTCCCAGTAAGGGCCGGACCCTCCCAGGTGCCTTACGGCCAACGTGTTGCCTTCCATCGGACAGTTCCTCCGCCGCTGCCAGTTGCCCGAACCTTGCAGCCGTTCGGGGCCTTGTCATACACCACCAGGTCGCCCAACCGCTGGGCTTCGATCGAGTCGGGGCGCTCGAAAGTGACCTGGTACTCGTCGTCGGGAAACTCCGGGTCGAACGCCAAGCTCTCGAAGTCATCCCGCGCCCAGCCCTCGCTGGAGTCGCCGAAGGACAGCTCACCCTCCAGCAGGTACGGGAGTTGCTCGTGAACCCATTTGCGAGACGCCAGCACCACCGCCGGGTCGATCTCCAGCGTGACGTTAGCGGCGTTGCTGACCTCCATGATCGAGCGGATCAGCAGATCCTGGGCAGCACCGTCCGTGAGCGCCGGCTTGTAGGTCTCCGGGAAGCGGCCCACGGCGATCAGGTCGCCATCCACGTCCTTGATGCCCACCTCGCGGATCATCCAGCCGCCCTGATCGGTGGGGATCACCCCCTCGACCACCACCCAGTTCGGATTGCCCGGATCGACGGCCAGGTGGTTGATCTGGTCGGACCAGACCTCGTCGACCAGATTCTCCAGCCCGCCCAGCTCGGCCTCGCCGTAGTTGTCGTAGAAGCTCTCGCCGCCGCCGGTGCCGGCGTGGATCGTCTGCAGCTCCACCTTCGGGCCGTCCGCGTGCGCATCGGCCAGCTTGGCCTTACCCACGTCCGTCAGCACTGTGTAAAAATCGCCTGCCATGTTCCTCTCCTAGATCGGATAGACCGACGTCCGCCCGATCACCTGCATGCCAAAGCCGCGCCGCACGTAGTGCAGCTGAGCCGTGGCAGCCGAGACCGGCGGCCGCACTTCTGTTACAGCCACCACGTGGCTGCCCTGCCCGCGAAACGCGCCGTGCGCTTGCTCACGCGAAGTCACCACCGGCGGGCGCACCGTCGTATCCGGCACCGACTGCGCGAACTGCGCGCGCACCAGGCCGTGGCGCTGGTTGCGCTCGGTGACCGGCTTGGGGCGGATGGTGGTGTCCAGCCCGCCCAGCGTGGCCACGCCCGGGTAGTACCGGCCACGCCCCACCAGCGTAAAGCCCACCGGGTCCAGCCAGGCCGAGAGGCGGCCGGCACGCTGAATCACGCGCACCAGCTCCTCGTACTGCTCCTGGGTCATGCCCCGCTGCTCCAGCGTGGCGGTGATGCGATACGTGCCCGGGTCGCCGCCGTACTCGTGCCACTCGCTGTACTCGATGCCCTCGATCTCCAGCGACTCCACGGCCTCGCGCACAGCGGCCGCCGTCCCGGCCTTGCGCCGCACCCCAATCGCCGACGCCACAACCGAGCGCCGGCGGCTCTCCGGCCAGCTCGCCGACCACTCCTGCACGCCCAGCGCCCAGGCCAACCAGGGCAGCACGCGGGCGGGGCAGTTCCACGGGTCCCAAAGGTCGTTAAAAGGCGCTTCAACATCCGTTGAACGCTCGGTAACAGCCTCCAGGTTGCGCTCCAGCGCGGAGCGGTTCGGCGGCAGAAGCGTCTTGCTCTCGCTCATGCCAGCGTGACCTCGATGCCGGTGCAGAACGCCGCCTGGGTGTCGTCACACTCGATGTCCTCGGCAAGCTCCAGATTCACCCGCCGCACACCCTCCACGTAGAGCGTGGCCAGCGCCGCGTCGCGCACCACGCCCATGCCCAGCCGGTGGTGCTCCTCCACGAACTCCTGGATGCGCTCCTCGGCGTGCGCGCGCACCACCTCCGGGTCCGGGCCGGGGTCCACCTCCAGGGTGGCCACGATCTCGTAGGGCAGAATTTCCGCGCTCTGCACGTGCACCAGGTCCGTCTGCGGCCGCACCTCCTCAGCGCTGGCCGCCGCCTCCACAATGTCCTGCAGCTCCTGACTGGCCACGCCGTCGCCCTCGCGCGAGAGCACCGTAATGGTCACCTCCGTGGGCGCCTCGGTGATCGCCGTGGCGTCCTTCACGTCCGCATCGGCGGAGAGCGCGTGATACACGTACCCATCGCGCGGGCCGGCCGTGCTCCAACCATCCGGGGCCAGCAGGAAGCGGCGCAGATAGTCCTCGTCGCTCTCCATCGTCGGCGGCTCCGGCGGGTCCGCATCGGGGTCGCCCGGGTCGATCTCCAGGCGCTCCGTGGCGTAGTAGGTCACGCCAATGTGATCCAGCTCCGGGCCTTCCGCATAGGCGGCCAGCAGCATGCGGATGCGCTCGTTCTGCTCCTGGCGGCGGACCATCTCCCGATAGGCCGCCACCTCCAGCACGCGGTATGCCGGGTCGGTCTCGCTGATCTCCAGCCCCGAGTCCCGGCCGTGCAGGTCGTCCAGCATCTCCGCCAGGATGTCCTCGAAGCTCAGCTCCTCGATGACGACCGGCGCCGGCAGCTTGCTAAGGTCAATTACGCTCATACGCTCTCCAGCACCACGCCGCGCCCGGTCTCAGCGTCCACCCCGTACAGGTCGAACACCGGGCCGCTGTTGTTCACTTCCACCAGGCGCACGCGCTCAAGCTCAAAGCGCGGCACCCACTCCTGGATCGCCTCGGCCACCGCCGCGAACACCTCCACCTGGAAGCGCTGATCCACCGGGTCGTCCAGCAGCTCGAACAGCCGCGAGCCGTAGCCCCGCAACATCACCCGGCTGCCGATCGGCGTCTCCAGCACGTCGCGCACCTGCTGGCGCAGCTCCGCCACGCCGTCCAGCGCCTGCCCGGTATGCCGATCCATGCCCGCCATCACACGCCCTCGCATTCAACGCGGCAGCTGTAGCCGCGCTTGTTGATCGTGTGCACCACCTCGGTAATCAGCCAGGCGTCGTCAACCCGCTCGCGGAAGCCCTCCAGGCGGATCACCTGTTGGCTCACCAGGTCCGGCCGCCCCGGCATCCGCAGGCTCAGCCGGCGGGACTCGCGCCGCGCCCGGCCCATGGCCGCCTGGGCCTGCCAGCGCGCCACCTCCGCATCCACAAAGGTGGTGTCCAGCACCAGTTGCGGCTCGCCTTCGCCCACCACCACCGGCACCCGCTGGGCCGTGTCAAAGTCGTGGTAATGCGCCTTCACGCTGGCGTAGCCCGCCCGGGCCAGAAAGTGCGCCCGCCAGGTGCTCACGTCCGCCGGGCGGATGGTCGCCGTAGGCTCGCCCAGGGCCTCGTAGCTGCGCACCCACCAGAGCCCATCCACCGGCTTGAATACCGCGTCATGGGCCCGCGCCACCTCCCAGGCCAGCGCCAGGTCCGACTGGCCCGCCTGATCCACATGGTGCAACCGCACCCGGGCCAGCTCCTCGGGCACCACTCGGGCCTCGTAGCCGTGCTCGCTGGCCAGCTTCTCGATCAGCTCGCCCAGGGTCAGGCTGCCGTGGCTGCGCTCTCGCGGGGCCCGCGCCTGGCTGGTGAAGTCGGCAGTGGTGGCGGACACCACCAGCCGGGAAGGGGGGCCGGCATGCTCTACCTGGTCAATGGCGAAGCGCCCATGCTTGCGTTTGATACTGCCGCCCTCGTAGCCGAACTCCACGGCCAGTTCCGCTCCCATCTCCGGCCAACTCACCCGGCGGGGATCGTCCGCCAACTCAAGCTCCAGTGAGTCCGCATGGGAGCCGGAGCGGTCATTAAGGCGCAGTTCCGCCAGATGGCCGCGAATCACGGCAGTCACGTCTTCGCCTCGCATCTCAATGCTGTAAAATGGTTTATTCATGAAGCACCCCAGCGAAGAAGGAAAAAGCCATGCATAAAGTCGCCGCCCTTTTGGTAAGCCTCTTGATGGCGGGCTGCGCCACCGCCGAACCCACCTGCATTCCCTGGAGCGACGGCTGCGAGCCCTCGACAACCTACAAATGGCAGTTGGTTACGCACTTTGAAGAAGGCCGCGATGCAGAGACCAGCCGCACCAACCAAGGCAGAAACCCCACAACACTGGCCGAGTCGGAATGCGGAAGAATTCCCACCCCATGGCATCCGGAGAAAGTGACCCGCGTTGAGGTCACCGACACCAAAACCGGTGAAACCACGTCCATTGATTGCTCCCAGGTTCGCTCTTAGCTCCACGGCAACCTCACAGTCTCCACCTGCTGCGCCGGCTCAATCTCCGGCAACTCCACCAGCGTCCCCGCCGGCAGGCGGGGCCCCAGCTCTGCCAGGCCCCGGTTCGCCGCGTACACCTGCTCCACCACGCCGGCCGTGCGGCCGTAGTAGAGCTGGCAAATCTCGTCCACCATCTCGCCCGCCTGGGCCCGGTAAGTCGCCATCAGTCCTAATCCCCCGCGTATTCCAGTTGCAGGCGGAAGCTAATGCGCCGGGGCGCACCGTGCTTGTCGTACACGGTGCCGGTCTCCTCCACCTGGAGAATGGCGTACAGCCCGTACACCACGCCCAGGCCGTCCACCAGCAACCAGCGCTTGCCCAGCCCGGCCAGCTCCCGCATGGCCTGCACCTGGCGCAGGCCGCCCTTGTACTCGGGGTAGATCACCCCCTCGATCTCGATGCGCTCCTCGCCCTTGCCGGCCCACTGGAGCAGGGGCCGCTCGCCCAGGCGCGCCTGGCTAGGCCAGCTAAAGCGGGCGGTGCGCGCCACCTGGCGCGGCGCCGCCGTACCCACGCTGAACATGTACGGGCCCAGCATCATCATCACCCGGTCGCGGTGGCGTGCCTGGTCGCGCACGGCCTCCAGGCCCTCGCGCACCCGGCTGGCGCCGCGCAATGTGCCCACGATATCCACCATCAGCCTGCCGCCTCCTGTACGCCCTGCACCTGCACCCACAAGTCGCGGCTGCGCATGCGCTCCAGGCGCTCGTCCACTATGTCCGCAATCTCCCGGGCGCTGGCCGCGTCGCTCACCTGAATGTTCACCTCCGGGCGGAAGTCGATGCGCTGCACCTGCACGCCACCCCGGGCCGACGCCATGGCCGCCGGGGCCCGCTCTGTGCCGCCACCCAGGGCGGGCTCGGGCAGGCTCACCGGGCCGTCATTGGCCGCCGCGCCTTGCAGGGCGGGCGTCACCACCGTGGCCGCGCCGCGCAGGGCATCCAGCACCCGGCCCATGCCCACCACCTCGGCCACAAACAGCGCCCGGCCGCGCAGATCCGGCAGCACCGGCAGTTCGTCAAGGCCCACCCGGTACCGGGCCCGGCCTTCCAGCTCCGGCAGCTCGGGCAGCTCGCCCAGGGCCGCACGCACCCGCACCTCGCCCTCCTGGTTGCCGCCACCGCCGAACCAGCCCTTGACGCTATCCCAGGCGCCGGACAGCGCATCGCGGGCCGCGCCCACCACGCTGCTCACCGTATCCAGGAAGGCGCCGCGCCCGGCCTCGATGCCTTCGGCCAGCGTGCCGGGAATGGCCCGGCCGGAAGCGGTCAGCGCCGACAGCGGGCCCTCGCGGGCGTCGGAGAAGGGCAGCAGATTGCGCAGCCGCGACAGCGCCCCGCGTACCGCATCCACCGGCGCGCTCGCCATGCTGCGAATGCCGCCGGCCAGGGTCTCCAGCAGGGCGCGGCCGTGGGCCGCCCAGTCCTGCTCGCCCAGCCAGGCGGTGGCGCGGCCAAAGCCCTGCACCAGCAGCCCCAGCGGCGACCAGCGGAACACCGCCTTCAGCGCCTCCCACCCGGCGGCGGCCGCCTCGCGCCAGTCGATGCTGCCCAGGTAGTCCAGCGCCGCGCCGAATCCCTGCTGCAGCAAGCCCAGCGGCGACCACTTGAACAGGTCTTGAATGGCCGTCCAATCGCCGGTGAACAGCCGTTTAACGGCGCCCATCACTTCGCCCACGTAACCGGTCAGGGCGTCCCACACCGGGCGCAGCGCTGCCAGCGGGTCCCAGCCCAGCCAGTCGGTCAGCTTGCCCCAGGCCTCGCCCACATAGCCGGTCACGCTCGCCCACAGGTCGCGGAACCAGGGCCCCACCTTGTCCCAGTTGGCGATCAGTAGCGCCGCCCCGGCCGCAATGGCCGCCACGATGGCCACCACCGGGTGCGCCATGGCCGCCACCGCCAGGGTCTTAAGGCCAGCCACCACCAACGGGATGGCCTTGGCGGCCAGGCCGATCAGGCCCACGCTCATCTGGCCCAGGGCCAGCCCCACGCTGCCCAGCGCCACCACCATCTTCAGCAGCGGCACGATCAGCGGCCCGCCGATGATCACGCCCAAGGCGGCGGCGGCCGTGTGCACGGCGCCAAAGCGCTCCACCAGTGCCGCGCCCAGATCAATGGCCGGTTGCAGGCTATCCACCAGGGCCAGAAACTCCGCCTGCAGTTGCGCCACCCGCCCGGGCAGCTCGGCGGCGAAGTTCTGCGCCCACGCCTGGATCTGCGGCTGGTAGCGCACCACCAGCTCGGTCAGTTGTTCGATCCACTGGCCGAACACGGGCATCAGGGCGCTACCAATGGTGGTGCGTACGCCCAGCATCACCGCCCGCATGTCGGTCATCTTGTCGGTAAAATCCTCGGCCTGGCGGGCCGTGCGCTCACTGATCACAAAGCCCAGGGCCCGGGCCCGGGAGTACATGCGCTCCAGCCCGTCGCTGCCGTCGCGCAGCATGTTCACCATGGCGATGCCTTCGCGGCCAAACAGGTTGAACGCCAGGCGCACCCGGTCGGACTGGCTCTCCACGTCGCCCAGCGCATCGGCCACGATGGCCAGCGCCTGGTCGGGGCTGCGGTTGGCCAGCGCCTCGGCCGACAGCCCCAGCTCCTCCAGGGCGCCGGCCGCCTCGCCGGAGCCTTGCGCGGCCTCGGCCACGCGGCGGGTAAAGCGTTGCAGGTTGTTGTCGAACTCCTGTTGCGACACGCCCGCCCGGTCGGCGGCGTAGCGCATCTCTTGCAGGCGCTCCACGCCCACACCCAGCGAGTCCGCTGTCTTGGCCGCCTGGTCGCCCAGGTTGGCCGTGGTAATGGTCGCGCCGGTCAGTGCCGCCGCCCCCAGGGTGCCGATCAGCGCAAAGCGTCGCGCCACGCGCCCGGCGGTGGTGTACAGGTCCTTGGCGGCCGCACCGGCCCGCGACAGGCTGCCGGTCAGCCGCTCGAACCCCACCCGCCGGCCGATGGCTTGCGCCTGGCGACGAAACCGGCCCAGCCGGGTCTGCACGCGCTTGACGGGGCCACTAATGTGATCCACCGCGCGCAGCAGCACCGAAAGCGCCATGTTGCCGCCGTTGCTCGCCATCTACTGGTCACCCCCGTAGGCTTGGTTCCACCGTCGGCGCGCTTTGTCGCGCCAGTCCAGGATCTGGCCGGCCCGCATCGCCAGAAGCTGATCGGGCGGCCAGTGAAAGATAAAGGCGATGTCCGCCATCGCCTCCGTCAGAGCACCCCAGCCTGGGAGTCGGGCAAAAAATACTTGAGCACCGTCCCCAGCCGCGTCAAGTCGCGCGAGCGCAGGTTCTTCACCTCCTCCGGCGCCAGGCCCACGCACTCGCCCAGCACCCGGAAGCTCATCTCGGCGGCCGCCTTGGCGCTGCCGGCCTTGCTCATCATCTCCACGTGCTTGCCGGTGGGCTCCTCGAAGGTCAGCACCTCGCGCGCCTCGCCGCCCACGCTAATGGGCCGGATCAGCTCCAGCTCCACCACGTCCACCATCTCGACGCGCAGCGCCTCCAGGTCGATGTCTTCACTCTTGGCGATCACCGCCGTGCCGTTCTTGATTTCCATGTAACCCCCTTACATGCCCAGCCGGTCGCGCAGCTCGGCCAGTTGATCCTCGCCATTGACCCGGCGCACCATGCGCTCCACGTCTACCTCGTAGACTTCCTCGCCCTCGACGGTGAGCTTGTAATAGTGCGCCGCAAAGGTGGCGGTGAAGTTGGATTGGCTGCCGGCCTGCCAGTCGCCGGGGTTCTGCCCCACGAACTTGCCGCGCAGCTCGGCGGTGGCGCCCTTGATGGTGCCGTCGTGGCTGATCAGGCCGCCGCGCAGGGTCAGCGGGATATCCCGCTTGCCCAGCAGCTTCATCACCTCCGCCGGCACGGTCAGAAATTGCAGGCTGGCGCGCAGGGCTTCCATGCCCATGTCCATCTCGATGGGCGCATCCATGCCGCCGGCCCGCATCTCCTCGGTTTGAATGTTCAGCTCCGGCAGCGTCACCTGGCTGCACTGGCCCGCGTAGTTCCGGCCGTCCACAAAGGCGGCCACGTTGCGCATTACGTCTTTCAGCATCAGACGATCTCCTCCAGGTAGTCGTTGACCATGCGGCTACGGAAGGTGATGCGTTCCGCTACGCCGTAGGGCGAGAAGTCGAAGTCGAACACCACGCGCCCGGCCTGCATGTCCTCGGCCGTGTTCAGCTCGGGGTCCGCCCAGACGCTGCCGCCGGCAATGCGCCCCTCCGCCGTCAGGCGGTTCAGGAAGGCCTGCACGCCGCCGGACACGTCCTCGAGGTAGGTCTTGGTGATGTTGCGGTCCACGGCCCACATGTGGGCCTCCAGCAGCGAGTCGTTGATGATGTCCGCAATGCGCACATGCGACAGAAACGCCCACTTGGCGTCCTCGCTGGTGGTCCGGTTACCCCACAGCCGGTAGCCGCTCTCCTGGATGGTCGTGGCGATATCAAGGCTGTTCAGGAAGTTGGCCCGGCTGTTCGGGTCGCCCATCGTGAAGTCGATCTCACGCGACAGCCCCATGATCCCCGGCACCTTCTGGTTGCTGGGCGAGGTGTGCCAGCCGCGGTTGTTGTCGTTCCAGGCGATGACGCCCGCGATCTTCGCCGACGCCGGCCGGGTCACGGGGCCGTCGGCCTCGGTGTCCCAGATCTGGTACCAGGGGTCGTGGAAGAACACGCGCTTGGTGCCGAAGTCGTCGCGCGCCGCCTGGGCGTCCGCGTCGTTGGTGTTCGGCCCGTCCACGATCACCACCGCGCGCAGCTTGTTGGCCACGGCGGTCAGCGCGGCCGCCGCTGGGTTGGCCAGGTGCTGGCCGGGGTTCTCCGGGTCTTCCGGGCGCTGGTGGGTAAAGCCCGGCGCGATCAGCAGGCGCGGCTTCACGCCCACGCTGGAGCCGGCCGCCAGCAGCGCCTCCACGCCCAGGTACTTGCCGGTCTCGCTGTCCACGCCGCCGACCACGTTGCTCATGGTGGCGTCATCGTCCGCACCTTCTTCCACGCGGATCACCACCACCATGGCGCCGACCACCGACAGAATGTCGGCCATGGCGTCGGGCAGGGTGCCCTCGGTGCCCAGCTTGGCCGCCTCGCTACGGCTGCCCAGGATCAGCACCGGCTCGTCCATCGGGAACGCCTCGGCGTCCGCCTCGGGGGCTGTGCCCACCACCCCGATCACCGACGTGGTGGCGGTGCGAATCGGGCGCACCCCATCGTCGATGGTGACGACTTCCACACCATGCAGAAACTCGCTCATTGCTTGTCACCTCCGCTCTTTTGTTCGGGGCCGCCCTTGGCGCCACCCTTGGCCTTGCGCGCCCCCTGGCTCGCCGCCGGGCGCTCCAGGTGGGTGCCGATCAGATACTTGGCCTGGCGCGGGTGCAGCTCCACCTTTGCGCCCGGCCGGACAATCTCCCCCCGGTGGGGGAAGGACTTCTTGACGGTGTACGTTTGCCGTTTCATGGCTCCTCCTAGCCTGCGAATACGTTCTCGCTGCCCTGGGCGACCGCCGAGCCGCAGGCGACGGGATCACCGATGCGCGCCAGGGGCTGCCCGTTGACGAATACCGTGGCGCTGCCATCGGCCACCACGGAGTCGTGACTGCTGTTGCCGCAGACGTGCACCGCGTAGCCGTCGCCGGCGCGCAGGGCCGCCGCGCCGTTGATGAACACGTTCGGCGATCCCTCGATGCTCGCCCGGGGCGGGAAACACCCGTGCCCGGTGCATACGTCGCCTTGTCTGCTAGCGGCGGGCATCGACTTCCTCCTGCAAGATGTCCCGGTTGGTGTCGTACTGCTGCAGGATCTGCACGGTGTAGGTCTCGGTCGCGCTGACCGGCACCGGCTGGCCACCTTCCTCCACGAACCCGTTGGCCGTGACCGTGAACGTGTACTCGCGCTTGTTCTCGGTGTCGGCGCGCAGCTCGGTGATCTGCTCGGCCTCGGCCGGCACGTCCGCCCAGGCGCCCACCGTGTGGATCTCGCCATCCAGGCGGTAGCGGATCAGGTCCAGCGGGAACAGATCCGGCACCAGATCCCAAGCCAGGCGCAGCTGCTCACCCTCCGGCGTCACCTCCACCCCATCCGGGAAGCTCGGCGAGGCGGACCACTCCCAGTCGGTCACATCGTCGAAGCCCTCGGCGGTGACGATCGCCTCGGCCGGGGTGTTCTCGAACTCCCGCAGCAGCACATCGACGACAGGGGACAGGCTCGCCATTACTCGTTGATCCTCACCGTCTCACCCTGGAGCGTGAGGGTGCCGCCCGCCGTGATGCTGACGTCGCCCTCGGCCTCCACCTCAACCGCGCCCGGGTGCTTCACCCGCAGCACGTCCTCGTTCTTGTCCAGCTCCACCTCGGTGCCGTTGCCGTACACCGTCCGGCGCACGCCCTCGTCGTCGCTCGGCGCATCGAAGTCCTGCTGGTACAGGCTGTCGCCGGCCACCGCCGCCACCGCCTCGCCATTGGGCGCGAACACCAGCACCTGCTCGCCCACCGTCGGCGGCCACCAGGTGCGGTCCTCGCCTGCCCGGCGGGTGGTGAAACGCAGCCAGGCCGAGTCGCGCTCACCGATGCGCACCTGTACGCGCTGGGCCGGGTAGTCCACGTCCACCACCGTGCCCACCTGCACCAGGCGCACCATCCGGCGCTCCAGCTCGCGCACACGGCGCTCCAGGCTTGCCTCGCTCACGGCTGCGCCTCCTGTTCCTCGTAATCGTCGGGGTAGGTCTCGGGCGACCAGCCGATCCAGATCTCGCTGGGCGTGTCGCCACCGGCCCACATGTCCTCGCCCACCATCACCACCTGGCGCCAGGTCACCGCCCACAGGGCAAAGCCCTTGTTGTCCAGCGCCGCGCTGTACAGGTTCTGCACCCCCTCCAGGCGGGCATGCTGCACCTCGGGCGCCAGATCCCACTGGGCATCCTGGGCCAGCTGGGCGAAGGCCACCGCCATGCTCATGGCGTCGCGCCCGCGCTGGGCCGGGCCGCGGGCATTGCGCGCCAGGCAGTAGGCCGCCCAGCGCACGTCCAGGGCCATGCGGCCATCGCCCGGCTGGTGCTCGGCCAGCGGGGCATCCAGCGCGGCCACAAAAAACGCCGGGGCGGTCACCCGCCCCTGGGTCGGCCCGTCCGCCCCGAACTGCCCCGCATAGGGCTCCACCTGGGCCAGGCCGGGCAGGCCGGCCTTGGCGGCTTCCAGAATTGCGTCCTGCACCTGCCCCAGCATCAGATAAACCCTTTACTATCGGCGCGGCCCCAGACGCGGCCGCCGGATTCCATGTCGGCGCCGTCGGAAGTCTCCGCCGTCTCGCCGGTATCGGACAGCCCCAGGGCCACCTGGCCCGTGCTGATCCGCCGCAGCACCTCCACGGCCGCCTTGTGGCGCTGCACCACCTGCTCAGGCGCGTGATCGTCGTACAGGTAGTAGCGCGCCAGATCGGCACACAAGCGCACCAGGACCGTGGGCACCGTGGCCAGCGGCAGCACATAGCGGGCCGCCAGATAGCCGTCGATCTCGGCGGCGGCATCCGTCAAGGCGCGCTCGGCCACCGCCGTGTCGATTTCCCCGGCGTGGGCGCGGTCGGTCAGTTGCAGAATCTCCTGCTCACCGTACCGCTCCACCAGATCCTGCACGCTCGCGTAGGTCACAGCCGTTTCACCTTGATGTGCCGGTCAGCTTCCAGGGCCTTGGTCACCGCCTCGGTGACGGCCACCCGGGCCGCCTCGCGGGTCACCGTCACGCCGGCACGGATGCGCCGGGGCAGACGGGTGGACACCTCCAGGTGCACCTCGCCCCCGGCGGGAGCGTCCTGGTCCGGCTCATCCTTGGACGGGTCCTTCTTGGCCTGCTCCTCGGCGGCCTGGGCAGCATCCTTGCTGTCCTTGGCGGCCGCTGAAGCGCGCTTCTTGGTCTGTTCACCAGCCATTTAACACCCCCTTAAGCGATCCACGGCGTGACCAGCAGCTCCGCCGAGTTCTGGTACACGTTGGTGGCGCCACTGGCGTCACGCTCGGCCTTCAGCACTTCCAGCGCGGACTGCTCCAGGGTCGGCGGCACCACCAGTAGCGTGGGCCGGATGCCCAGCGGGCGGCCGCCGTCGGCCTTGAAGTTCATCATCGCGGTGCGGGCCTTGCCGTAGTTCTCTTTGTTCAGCGGCTGCTGGCTCTTGTACGCCATCTGCCAGAAGCCAAAGCCCACGTTCGAGCGGGCGCGCACGCCGTAGCGGTACTCGTCCTTCATGAACACCTGCTCGTCGTCGCGGTCGGTCATGGCCTGAAGATCGGGCGTGGTGCGCTCCTGGTAGATCAGCGGCTTCAGCGCGCGGGACACGTCCAGCAGATACCAGGCCTCGCCCGGGTCGGCGCCGGGAATATCCTGGTTGGCCACCAGTTCGGCGCTGCCGGTGCCGTCCACCTCGGGGTAAACCGGGTGCTCGTCGTCGAAGAAGTTCTGGCCGTCGAAGCACAACTCCGAGCCGCCGGCCTTCAGCAAGGCGAACACCAGCTCGTCGGGATGCACGCCAGCGGCGCGGCCCATCTCCTGGAACAGCGGCGAATAGATGCCGATGTTGTCGTCTTCGATGTCGGTGCGGGCCACGCCCACGGTGGACTCCCAGAGCTTGTTCTCGATCTGGTAGCCATGGGCCGCCATATCCTTGATCACACGCTCGCCCACCCACTCGCGGAACTGCGGGAACTGGCCCAGCCAGCCGTAGGTGTTGGAGCGCGACGTGCTGGGCACGCGGGTGGCCACTTTGTCCCAGGCGCTGTCGGCCACTTGGAGGCCGTTCTGATACTCCCGGCGGAAGCCGGTCATCAGGGCCTTAAGCGTTTCGGCGGTGATAATCATCAGTTAGCCTCCTTGGATTTGCGGAACTCGTCCTCGGTCATGCCGAGCTGTTTGCACACGGCCAGCTCAGCCTCCGAGAGCTTGGCCTTGCCGTCCGCTTCGGGCGGCTTGCCGCCACTCTGCTGGCCGGTCAGGGCCGCGATGGGTTGGGCGTTGTCCAGGTAGCTGCGCAGGGCGGCCACATCCTTCTTGCCCAGGTTGCGGGCCCAGTCCTCCATGGCCGGCAGCAGGCGCCCGTCCTCCAGGCCCTGGCCTACCAGGCGGTCCACCTCGGAGCCCTGCACCTGGCTGGACAGGCTCGCCACCTGCTCCTGCAACTGGCGCACGGTCTCCACCGGCACGTACTTGGCCGGGTCCGGCTCGTCGGCTGGGGTCTTGGCGCGGGCAGCCGCCAGCGCCTCCTCCAGATCGTCGGTCTTGGCCGCCTTGGCGCGCAGCGCCTCGATGGCCTCATGGATCTGTTTCTCGCTGGCGTCCTTCGCAAGACCCAGCAGCTTCAGCGTTTCCTCGTCCACGACGGATGCCTCCTCGTGATTACTCGTGGTCAGATAACGGGCAGCCGCCAGGTCGGCGATGCCGTCAATGGCCGGGTTATTGGTCACGGCCGCCATCAGCAGCTCGCGCACCTCGCCGGTGTTTTGGTCGTAACGGAATACAGGGGAAAGAAAGCGGTACTCGTCGGCCTCGATCATGCCGCGCGCCCGCTCGGTCCACTCCACGTCCACCGCGTACAGGCCGTCGCCCTCGCGCCACTCCAGGCGCTCGAACCAACCGGCCGCCGGGGCCGGCTGGCCGCTGGTCTCGGCGGCCAGGGTCTGGTGCTCGTAGTCGATCACGAACGGGGTGCGCCGCTGCTCGGCCAGCGCCATCACCCGCGCGGCGGCCTCGGCGTCGATCACCCAGGCGGCGATACCGTGCGGGCGGCCGTCACGGGCCCGGAACGATCCGGCCGGGAACAACTGGATCTCGGCTCCGGCGTTACGGATGCGGGCCGCGCAAGCGGCAATGTGGGTACGAAGTGGGTTAGCCATGGCGCCAGTGTCGGGCCAACGGCGGGCAGGGATAAGATGAAGAACTTCAGCAAGCGGGGAGGGGTGGAACGGCAGGTGGGTGTAGCGTATCGGCGAGGGCGCGCCGCGTCCAGAACTGGATACCTGTTTAAAACCCGTTTAAATCCTTCCGTGCGCGTTTAACGGCTCAGGCTCGGGCCATGGCAGCCGGAAACGCTTGTGCGGCCTCTCAGGGCCTCTCAGGGGCTAGTTTTAGCCCCAGCTTTGGCGGGCGTGATCCTCCAGAATGTGCAGCACCTCGGCGGTGTCCTCGGCACTGAATCCCAGGAAGGGCCGGGCGGGGATATCGCCCCAGGGAATCGGCCCGCCCCGGCGGGTCCTGCCAAACGCCCCCTGCTTGGCGCCGAACTGGTGGGGCGCGGCGTAGTCCAGGTTGGTGCCCTGGCGCATCTCGCGGTCGCTGGCCCGGTAGTGGATAGAGCCGCGCAGCAGGGGCGCCTCGTGCAGTATACGCGGGTTCTTCTTGCGCAGCAGCGTCGCCGCGCTGTTGGCCTTCCAGCGCCGCCCCTCGGGGTCCTGCTGCGCCTGGAAGCGGTCATCCACCGCGCGCTGCATGTACTCGCCCGCATCCTTCATGGCCGCCGCCGGCTTGGCGCCAAAGCGGCTCAGCCGCTCCAGCGCCGCCAGCAGCTCGCGATCATCCACCTGCACCTGCACGCCTGCCATTACGCCTCCTGGTCACCCGGGCCGGGCCCGGGGTCGCGCTCGCGCACCGCATCCACCCGGCGGCGCAGCGGGCCGGCCAGCTCGTCCGGCAGCTTCTCGGCCTTGCGCAGTACCGTCTCGCGGGTGCGCTCGGCCACCGTGCGGCCGGGCGCATAGTCCCAGCCGGGGTCGATGCCTTGCGGCACCTGATGCACCTCGCCCGTGGCCGGGTCGGCCCACTCGTAGGTATCGGTGCGCGGGGCGCGCTGCACCTCCACACCCATGCGCTCCACGTCCCGTTCGGACAGCGCCACCACCTTGCAGGAACAGCCCCAGCCGTTGGGCGGGTAGTGGTCGTTCCACCAGGGGTCATCCGCCGGCAGCACCAGGCCGTCCCATGCCAGGTGTTCCGGGCGCGGGTCGGCGCTGCCGCCGTGGCGGTACTGCCAGTAGGGGCGGCGCTCGCGCACGTCCGGGTCGGTCAGTTGCGCGTGGCGTCCGGCCTGCCAGGCGGTGCGCAGGTTGGTCTGGTAGATCACCCGGGTGCGCCAGTTGCGGGCGCCGTTGTACTCCCAGCCATGCCGGGCCACGATCTCGTCGAACTGCTCGCGGAACCAGGCCAGGGTGCGCCCCTCGGCCACCGACTCATCCACCGCCGCGCGCAGATCCGCCAGCAGGTCGGCCTTGGCGGCCCCGGCCACCATGAAGGCCTGGTCGTGGGCCTGCTTCCACACGTCCGTCCAGCGCCGCGTCGGCACCGACAGCTTGTTGCGCAGAAACCGCACCGCCTCCTCGAAGGGCAGGTCGCCATACTCGGCAAAACTCATCCTTCGTCATCCTCCACCTGGTCGCGCCCGGCCAGCTCGGCCGCCGCCAGGGCCATCTGCATGATGCGCGCCAGTTGCTCGTCGGGCATGTCGTCGTACAGGCCCGCCAGGCGCTCGCGGAACTCCTCCAGGGAATCCACCGACGCCAGCAGCCGGCGCACCGGCTCCAGCATGCCGTCGAACGCCCCGGCGCTGTCGCCCTCCAGGCGCTCGGCCCAGCGCTCGGGCAGCTCGTCGGCATTGGCGGCGCGCGCGGCCGCCACCGGCGCCCGGGGCTGGCTGCGCAGCGGCATGGGCCCGCCCGCCGGGCGACGCTCCTCCAGCACCAGCTCGTCACCCTCGGGCTCGGGAATGCGCAGTTTCTCGTGGGCCCAGCGGGCCGGAATCCGCATCCCCATGCGCACCAGGTTGGGCAGGGCGTCGGCGTAGAGCTTCAAATCCTCCGGCTGCTCGGTGTCGAACACCCACACCGGCATGCGCGTCATGCGCGTATTCAACCGCACCAGCGGCTCCACCAGTTGCCGGCTCAGAGTGCGGGCCAGTTGGCGGGCATCGCTCACCAGGATGTCGTGGCGCACCTCGTTGTGCACCTCGCCCAGGGCGTAGGCGCCGCCGCCGGAGTCTGACGGCTGGCTGGTCAGGGTCGCCCCCAGTATGGCCTTGCTCATGGACGCCTCGGCCCAGCGCATCATAGCCATGAACGGGTCGCTGGCGCCCTTGGCCGCCTCCTGGAACTCCAGGTCCATGCCCTGGGGAATAATGCCGGCGGCCGCGTGGCCGATATTGACCACCGCGCGCATCAGGGTGGCCTTCTCCTGCTCGTTGGCCCCGGCGGGGTACTTGCCCAGGCGCAGCGGCAGGCCGTAGATCTCCAGAAACTCGGCCAGGTCGCGGGCCGAATAGTTGCGGAACAGATACGGCCAGGCCAGCACACGGGACAGGCCGCCGCGCACCAGGTAGCCGCTCTTGGCCTTGTGCAGGTGCACCATCCAGCCCCAGGGGCGCAGCGGCTCGCCCAGGCCGTCCTGGGTGCGCAGCAGCAGCTCGTCGCGCGCCTCGGGCTGGCACATGAACCAGTCCGGCTGGCGGTAATCCACCGAGCGCGGCCGCCACTCACCCTCGGAGCGGTCCCAGTCGTACTCCAGGCAGGCGTAGCCGTGCAGGATGGCCGCCGCCGCGTCGTACAGGATGGTCTCCCAGTCCAGGGCCCGGATGATGGCCTCGACGCGCGCCGTCTCGCGGCGCTCCTGCTCGGTCGCCTCCGGCGGCGGTTGCAGGTCCCAGGACAGCCCCAGAATCGCCCGGCGGCGCTTGGACAGCTCCGCGAACAGATGGGCGTCCTTCTCCTCCATGTCCTCGCCCAGGCGCGCCTGGCTCATCAGCTCGCCGCGCTCGGCCTCCTCCAGGATGCGGGCCAGCTTGGCGGGCGTCAGCCCCCGGCTGGGGTGGTCGGCGTACTCGCGGTACAGGTGGGCCACCGCCGCCGTCTGCGGCTCGCCCTGAAGTTCCTGCCGGCGGATGGGCCGGCCTTGTGCGTCCACTAGATCTACCATGCGCCGGTCTCCGTAGTCGGCAGATCCGATAACCAATCGGAGTCGTCAGTTTCCACAGCATCCCAGCGCGAGGTCTTCACCGGCGCCGGGGTGTATTCGATGGGCGCCGGGTCCTGGCGGCGGGCGTAGAAGGCCAGCGCCAGGGCGATGGCGGCGTCGCCGTGGCGCCCGTTCTGGCGGCTGTTGTTGGGGATGCGCGCCACGCCGTTGATCACCTGGATAGCGCGCAGGTCGTCAACGATCAGGCTGTCGGCCGGAATCTCCAGGGCGCCGTCCTCGAAGGCCGCCTTCAGCGGCGGCATGTTCTCCCGGTACCAGCCCTCGGACAACTTCACTTCCTCGATGCGGTGCCCGCCGTAGCGCTGCGCGGTGACCTCCGCCAGGTAGGCGCCGTTGCCGGTGGCGTCCATGGCGCCCGCTTGCAGGCGCGGCACCCGGTCCAGGATGTACGCCAGGATCTGGCGCTGCTGCTCGAACGGCACGTTCGACAGCTCCACCACGAACGGCGCGCGCCGCACCAGGTCGCGCCCGATCAGCAGCGGCGCGATCACCGTCAGGTCGGCGGTGCGCCCGAAGTCCTCCCCGAAGGCCAGCCACAGATCCTCCGGCAACGCCACCAGCAGCGGCTTCAGGTGCGCCTCGCACCAGTCGCGGATCTCCGCCTCGCGGGCGGCGGTGTGCCAGCCCTTAAAGGCGTCGTCCTTGGTCAGGCGCAGCACTGGGATGTCGCGCCGGCAGCGCGCCTCGATCAGCGTCCGGGGCAGCCAGTTGCCGGACCCCTCGGCGGGGATGGCGTCCAGCTCCTCGCTGGCGGCGTCGCCGTAGAAGTCGTACACCTCCGCCATCCAGTCGGCCTCGGCCTGCTCGCTCCAGGGCTTGCCCAGGCGCAGGCATACGCGCCGGTACAGCCCCTGGGCCACTGCCTCCTGGAAGGTGATGCGCTGCACGGAGCCCTTGCGCCGGCCCGCGCGAATGTCGTTTATCAACTGGTTAAACGGGTTTTGCTCGCCATTGTGGGTGCTGATCACGCGCACGCGCCCGCCCCAGATCAACAGCGCCAGGGCCGCTTTCAGCAACTCACCCAGCTTGTCATGGAAGGCCGCCTCGTCGATCACCACCACGCCCTGTTTGCCGCGCAGGTTGGCCGGGCGACTGGACAGTGCCACGATACGGTGGCCGCTATCGGGGAACTTGATGGTGAAGGTCTTGATGTGCTTGTCGCCGTCCCCGTCCTCCTCCCACAATCCTTCCTCGACTTGCGAGGCGGCGTGATTGAACGCGCGCGACCACATGGCGCAGGCCTCGATGTACTCGATGGCCATGTCCTGGTTATAGCCGATGTAATAGACGTTCATGCCGCCGGCGCCCTTGGCCGCCGCCGCAGTCAGCACGTCGTCGCTGGCCTCCGCCCAGGTCAGGCCGGTACGCCGGCTTTTCTCGCTCACCTTCAGTGGCGAGTCGTCGGCGATCCACGCCTGCTGATAGGGCAGCAACACCGGCGGCGGGCCGTCGGTGTCGTGGGTGGCGGGTAGGCGGACAGGCACGTCGGTCATTTGGCGATCCCCAGCAGCTCGCGGCGCAAGTCATCCACCACGGACTTGGACAGCCCGCCGCGTTTGGCCACTTCGGCAGCCTTGTCGGCGGCCTGCTTGGCCACCTCCTGGCGGATCTTCAACTCGCGCTCCAGGCTCAGCTTGTCGGCGGCGTTCAGGTCGCGCAGGGCGCCGGCCAGCATGGCCACCTCCTTGGTGGACACCTCCGCGCCCTCATCCCCGGCGCCGGCCAGTTGCTGGAAGGCCACGGTGCGCAGCATCTCCGACAGCAGCCGGCCCACGTCGCCGCCAGGCTCCTCCTCCAACTTGCCCACCCACACCTTGGCCAGTTCCTGGGCCTCGCGGTAGCGCTTCATCTGCTCGCGGGTGTTCTTGACGTAGCGGCCCACGGCGCTGCGCGACGGCGCCGCCTCGCCCAGCATCTCCTCCAGCTTCTCCACGATCTGGTCGATGGTCGCCTTGTCCTCGCGCACCAGCCGGTCCACCGCCTGGCGGATGCGCGGGTCCAGTTGTTTCACAGTGCTTTTGCGTCCCATCAGGCCACCTCCCCGAGCTTGCGCAGGCGCTCGGCGGCCACGCCGAAGTAGTGGGCGTCGATCTCGACCCCGACAAACTCCCGGCCGTCCTCCAGCGCCGCCACCCCGGTGGCGGCCGACCCCATGAACGGGTCCAACACCGTGCCGCCTTCCGGCGCCAGGCGCAGCACCTCGCGCATCAGCGGCACCGGCTTGCCCACCTGGTGCAGCTTCTCGCCGGTGCGCGGTGCGCAGCGCACCACCCGCGGCAACACGGGCGCATCCGCACCGGCCTTGTTGCGCGGCCCCTTGCTGGCGGTCAGCACGAACTCCGATTGCTGGCGATGCCAGCCTTTTACCGGGCGGGTGCCCTCGGTCTTGTCCCACACCAGGATGCCGCGCAGCACGAAGCCGGCCACCTGGATGGCGTCCGATACGGTGGGCAATTGCCGCCAGTCACAGAACACAGCCACAACCCCCCCCCATTTCAGGGCGCGATAGCTGGCCCCCAGCCAGCGCTCGCACCACAGCCCATAGGCGCGCTGGTCGCGGGTGTCGCCCGGCCAACTCGGCGCCGAATGCCGCGCCCCGGTGTTCAGGTACTTGTCGCCGGTATCCTGCACGCGGTCACCGCGAAACATCCCCCCGCTGGAATAGGGCGGATCGGTGATCAGCGCGTCCACCGTCTCCGGCGCCAGCGTATCCAGCGCGGCCAGGGCGTCGCCATGAATCAGTCGGGCGCCGTTCATCTCCAGTGTCTGCATGTGCATCACTCCCCCGGCAGTGGCCGCTTGACGCCCGCCACCCGGGCCCGGCCGGCGGCGACATCGGCGCCTCGGCTGGTCAGCGTGGCCACGTAGACCTCGCCCGGGCGCTCTACCCGCACCAGGTCCTGCTCGGCGAGCCAGTCCAGGTCCGTGCGCACACGGTCGTGGCTGGCGTGATGGCCAAACCCCGGCAGCGCCGTGGCCAGCAGATACTCATTGGCGCTGTAGCCTTCGGATTCGGCCAGCAGCCGCAACACCATCAGGCGCCGGTCCTCGGTGATCAGTTTGGCGTAACTCATTTAATCTCTACCTCCCCGGCTGATCAGGTGTTCATTCATCAGGTCCACCGCCCGGGATAACCCTTGCAGCGCCCCCTTGATCTCGCGCAAATCGCCATGCACCGTGGCGATCCGCTGGTTCAATTCGTACAGGTCCGACGGGGTGGGCAGGTTGCGGATATCACGCTCCACACGGGTCATTCGCTCCTCCACGGAATAAACCCGCTCCCCCACGGTGTCGATGGCCGACTTGGTAGCCTGGTTGCGCGCCACCCACCAGCTATAGATGCCCACCATCACGACACCCACCAGCATCAGCAGATCCAGCGAAAACCGCAGCGCGGTCCAGTTCAGCGTCCAACTCATCGCCCCCCCCGTCATATTCGCCTGTCGCTCTTGTATTGCCTGGCAGTCCACGCACAGCTCGGCCGCCACCGCCAGGCGGCGCGCGGCCGGTATCGGCTCACCACACTCCAGGCACGTCTCGCGGCCCGCGCCCCGGGCCGCCTGCTGGGCCCGGTGACGGCTCAGCGCCGCGTCAATCTCGTTCTGGGCCAGCTTGCTGGCCCGTTCGTAATCGCTCTCGTCGAACACAACCCTCGCTCCACGCCTCGATGGCCTCCACCCGCGCCCAGCCGGACGCGCCCCAGCGGTGCAGCTCCACCACGTATTCGGCCACGTCGCGCTGCGTGTACTCGCCTTGCGGCCGCGCCGGTTCATCGTCTCCGGCGGTCAAACCCGCCGGCACCTCGCACACCACCGGCGGCGTCACAATCGTGGCCGGCGGCAGCGGTTCGGGCTGGCTGGCACACCCGGCCAACAGTCCGAGCAATCCCAACGCCCGCCACCTTATGGTCATGGCAGCGCCTCCAGCGCATCGCGCAGCACCGGCGCCACCGGGGCGTCGTCCGCCTCCGGGGCCTGTCGGATCTGCTGGCGCAAGTCGTCATAGGCGGCCCCCTGCTCGCGTAGCCGCCCTTGCAATGCCCTCTGTGCGGCCTGGGCCGCGTCCCGCTCGGCCGCCAGGCGCTCGGCCCGGGTCTCCCAGCTTTCCGCCGCCGTGCGCCACTCGTCGCGGTTCACGCGCAGCCGCTCCAGCTCGGCCTCCACCGCCTGGATCTGGCTCTGCATCCGCCCGGTCTGCCAGTCGTGATACAGGTAGCCGGCGCCGCCCAACAGGATGGCCGCCAGCGTACCCGCCCCCAGCCACTTCACCAGGGCGCCGCCGATCACGCGCATTACGGGCATGACGGCCTCCCGGGCCATCCGGCCCGCAGGTAGCGCGGCTCCAGCTCCTCAATGATGCGGCGCGGATAGTGGCGGTTCTCGCGCCGGGCCCAGCCGGCCCGGTTGGTGTGGTGTTCCACCTCGCCCCACCAGCGGTCGGGGTCGGCGCCGTGCGCCGCTGCCAGGCGGCGGTCGCGGCTCACCCAGCCCGGCCCGCCGTTGTAGCCGGACAGCATCATGGCCAGGCGGTCGCAGCGCGGCAGGCTGTCGGCCTGCATGGGGCGCAGGCCGTTGTAGATGCGGCGGTTGTAGCGGGTCATGGCCGCCAGAGCCCAGCGCGGCGAATAGGGCGCCGCCTCGCCCAGCTCCGGGTACAGCTCGGCCATCCAGGCCGACGTGCCGGGCATGAACTGCGCCATCCCCTGGGCGCCCACCGGGCTGTCCACGCCCGCGCGCCAGGCGCTCTCCTGGTGTACCTGGGCGGCATGCAGTGCCACCGGGCCATCCAGCCCCCATACCTGGTGCACCTGGCGCACCAGCTCGCGCTGGTGGCGCTGGGCCTCGCTCGGAATGGGGCCGGCAACGGCGGCGGCCGGAGCGCAACCTCCGGCCAGCACGATCAGCAGAAAGACCAGGGCGCGCACGTCATACCCCCAGCCCCAGCGCCACGATGGTGGCGGCCATGATGGCGGCGCGGCGCAGCATGCACGCGGCCACCAGCAGCGCCGTGTGCCGGTCGGCATGGCGCACGTTGATGTCACCGGGGCGGGCGTAGTAGAAGATGCTGCGGTCGATCCAGTAGCCCAGATAGGCCCCGAACGACAGCTTGGTCAGCGCCCACAGGAGCACGCCCAGTTGATGGGGGTAGAGCCATCCGACGATGGCGGCCATGATCAGCGCGGCCAACAGCCAGGGGCCCACGCGCAGCTTGTCGAAGAAAGTGTGCTTGTTCATGCCCCAGACGATAGAGGGGCAACGGGAAGGGAATAAGATGAAGAGCTTCAGCCCGGACGGGCGGGGGATGGCTTCAGCAGGGTAACGCGGCCGGTGGCGGGAGTCTACAACAGGGAGCCCTGGCGGTCATCCGGGGCGTCTTCGGCCGCCAGGATGCTGTAAACCTGGCGCTCGGTCAGGCCGTAGCGCAGCGCCAGGCAGGCCGGGCTGTCGCCGTGGTGGCGCTCGCTGCGGATGCGGGTGTTGCGCACCGCCCGCAGGGCATGCAGGCAGCGCGGGATATTCAGCGCCTCGCCGCCGAAACGCGCGGCCAGAGTCTCGGCCAGGTCGCGCCCCAGGGTGGACACCAGGGCGTGGTCATCGCTCACCCGCTGCGGCACATACACACGCACGCCTCCCCACACCTCCACCAGGCGCAGGGCGGCGTCAACACCTACCGCGTCCACGATTTCCGCCGCCGTCTGCGGCAGTTGGTCGATATCAATCTCCACCGGCGCCCTCGTCTTTGTCGTCATAACTCGGCCGCATGCCCAGGGTGGCCATCAGCTCGGCCAGGCGCTGGCGGTTGCGGGCCTTTTCTTCTTCGCTGATCTCCGGCTTGGGCAGCGCCTGGCGCTTGGGCCGGGCGGGCAGGTGATCCAGCAGCACGCGCGGGGCCGGCCAGCGGGTCAAGGTCTGCGCCAGCCCCACGAAGGCCTGGCGCAGCCGCTTGGCGTCCAGCGACTCGTCCCATACGCGGTTGCCGTACCACAGCGCTTCCACCCACACCATCTCCACCCCGTCCAGGGTGTCGGCGGCCGGGTGCCCCTCCAGGCGCAGCACGTACAGCTTGGCGATACCCTCGGCGATCACTTCCACAAACCAGTCGGCCGGGGGCGCGGGCGATTGTCGTCTCGGTTCAGTCACGGCGGTTCCTCATCAGTCGGGCCACGGCCTGGGCGGTCTTGCTCGCGGGCGCGCCCGGCGCGGCACTGGCGGATGCGGTCGGGTCGATCCGCTCCAGCGGCACCGGCTGCGGCCGGGCCGCCACCGTCTCCAGCACCCGCTTCAGGTAGTTGTGGTTGGCCAGGGGGCGCCAGTCCGCCCCCTGCTGTTTGGTGCGCATCGCCTCCACGGTGTCCGACAGGGCGGCGCCCACGGCCTGGGTGTCGCGGTGCAGGTCCAGCACCTCGCGGGCGATCCGCAGGGCGCGCTCCCAGGCCAGTGCCCGGCTCTTGGCGCGAAACAGGCCCAGATAGGCGGCCAGAGGGCGCGAGACTTCGCGCGGCAAGTCCGACAGCAGCCCCATCAGCTCGCGGGCCGCTTCATCTTCCACGGCCTGCTCGATGGAATACTCCGCATGGCAGCAGGGGCAACGTACTCGCATGGTGTTTAAGCTCCCGTTAACTCAGTTTTGCCCGGCGGTTAAACCGTCCAGGTGTTCCACCAGCGCCCGCAGGGTCGGACGGTGGCGCTCCCAGCCCATGCGCAGGCCCTGCACCCGCTCGGCCAGCTCCTCGCGGCGCCAGCCCAGCGCTGTCAGGTATTCATCCACCCGGGCGATCAGGGCGCGCTTTTCCTGCTCCACCGCCAGTGCGGCCACCACCGCGCGCAGATCCTCCAGCTTGCGCAGCCAGGCCACCCGGTCGATGCCGGCCTGGCGCTGGGCGATGGCGTCGGCGTAGGACCAGGGCAAGCCCATGTCGGCCAACTGCGCCTCGATCTTTTGCAGCAGCGGCTTGCGGTCCAGGTTATGCGGCGTGCCAGGATGCTTGGCCACCCGCTTGCGCGGCGTGGCGTGCCAGCCGACGCGGCGCAGGTGATCCAGCACCCGCTGGCGGCCGGCGGCGTCCAGATCCTTGGCCGAACTCACCCCGGCCACCTCGCGCAGCATCAGCCGGTACCCGTCCTCGTCCAGCCCCAGGTCGCGGCGGGCGGCATGGATGGCGGCCAGTTGCTTGCGCCGGCGGATGTCGCTGGTGGTGTGGGTCATGGTCACACCGCCGCCAGGTCCAGCGGCACCGCCCGGTACTGGTCGGAATCGCCGATGCGCTTGTAAACGCGGATATACACCGCCGTGCCGGCGCTCTGGATGCTGTCCTTCAGCGCCTGCATGGCGCGCTGCCAGCCGTCGTCGTCGATCTCCAGGCGCAGCAGCTCCAGAATGGCCGTGGTCTTGATCTGGCCTTTGCTGTCGGTGCGAAAGGCACGGTCCACCAGGGCGCGGATGTTGGCATTGGCGCCCTCGCTCCAGCGCATGATGCAGTCGTTAATCAGCTCCTTAGCGGCCTCCAGCTCCTCGGTGAAGGTCACCCGCTCGGCGTAGCTGCGCATCACCTTGTACTGGCCGTCGTAGGTGGCGGCGGTGACGTTGCCCTTCTTGCCGCCCAACTGCACCTCGTAGCGCTCGGCGGCGATGCTCACCAGGTCGGCGATATCGCCCAGCGCCTTGGCCTTGAAGGCCTTCAGGCGCGCGTGCAGCTCCTCGGCCTCGGCGGCGAGCTCGCGGGCCACTTCGTCGCGCAGCTTGTCGTGTTCGCGCACCTGATCCACCGGCACCAGGTGGCCGGCGGCGTTGCGCATATACCCCTCGGGGATGGCGTGTGCTTGGGTCTCGCTCATGGGTCTTGCTCCTGTCAGTGATTAAGAGGCGGCGGGCGCAACGGTGCGCCCGCAAAAGGCCTTGGTCATGCGCTCACAGCGCGCAGCGCAGCTCGGGCACTCGCCGGCCACCAGGCGGTGGC
Organism: Ectothiorhodospiraceae bacterium; assembly: GCA_020831845.1. Lineage (GTDB taxonomy): Bacteria > Pseudomonadota > Gammaproteobacteria > Nitrococcales > Aquisalimonadaceae > LSCE01. The sequence goes on along the minus strand of JAFIFV010000096.1, from coordinate 6,450 downwards.
TCACCAGGCCGCACCATTCGCACGGCCCGATCTCCACCGGCCGATAGGCGGGCTTGCCGTTCTCGCCACGCCCCACCTGCACCAGCTCGCCGCCGATCACCAGCGTGCAGACCGCGTACTGCACGGGCGGGTGCGGCAGCCCCAGCGCCCGGGCGATCTGCACCGTGCCCGCCGGCGCGCGGTGCTCGGCCAGGTGGTCCAGCACCCGCTGGCGCAGCCAGGCGCGCCGGGCGGCCTCGAAGCGCGCTATGGCGTCTTGCATGCTGGGCGTGTCGATGGTCATGCCTTGGCCCTCCGTGTGAAGTTTGCACTGGGGCCGCGCTTGGGGTGGCGGTGATGGTGCAGTGGCTCCACCACGGCGCCGTTGCGCCGGGGCAGGTCGGCCGTCTGGCGCTCGGCCTCCTCGGCCAGCTCCTGGGCGTAGACCCGCTCGGCCACCGCCCGCTGGGCGGGCAGCAGCGGGAACGGCTCGTGCGCCAGGTGCTCGTAGCGCTGCGGCGCGGCCAGGTATTGCTCCAGCGTGATGCCGTGCAGATCCAGCCGCATGGCCACGAAGCGGTCCGCGTAGTGCTCCAGGTGCTCGTCGGTGTATGTCGTCATGCCTTTACCCCCCCCGGCGCGCTTGCCAGGCTGTCAGCTCGCTGTCATTCGGGGCACGGTCCAGGGTCTGGATGTGCTCCGCCTCGAAGTCGTCCTCGTTGTCGTCGGCCTGGGCCTCGGCTTGCGCCACGGCGGCGGCCATGGCCTCGCGCTGGTTGTTGGCAGCCACGCGGATGCGCCGCGTCTCGCGCTCGGTGACGGTGTAGCTCACCGCCACCTCGTACACCTTCGGCGGCTTGGCCAGCGGCACCATGATGGGCGTCTCGCCGTCGAACATGTCCGGGTGCATCGGACCCGGCACGTACACCAGTTCGCTGTCGGTTCTCATGCCTCGCCCCCCAGGTCCTGCCAGGCGTCGCGGATGTGCTCGACGCCGGGGCGTCCCGCGCCGGATTCCAGGGCGAACATGGACGCCAGGCGCAGGGTCTGCGACAGGCCGCGCAGAGCGCCGGGGCGGCGGCCGATGCCCAGGCACAACTGGCGCGCCTCCTTGTCCTCGATGCCCCAGGCCGCCAGCAGCGCGGTCACGTCGGTGTCCTTGGCGCGGGACAGGCGCACCCGCTTGGCTACCCGGCTGAACAGTTGCGCAAAGCCCACCGAGCGGCTGCCGCCGGTCAGTTGGCTGTAGACGATCTCGTTGCCCACCAGGGCCAGGCCGATGCCGGCGGCGTCGTGAATGGAGCGGATGGCGTCCAGGGCGCGGTGGGTCAGGTGCTGCGCCTCGTCGATCACCAGCAGCCCCCGGGTCTCGCGCACCCGCTCGATGATATTGGCCTCGATCACGTGCACGGCGCCGGTAGTGCGGATGCCCAGCGCTTGCGCGATGCGGGTCAGGATCGGGCCCGGCGCGGACACCGCCGGGGTCGCAGTCACCACCCACACGTTGGGCGCCTGCTGGCGGTACCGGCGGATGGTGGTGGTCTTGCCCACCCCGGCACCGCCGTAGACCACCGACACCGCCTCGGCCATCTGGGCGAAGGACAGGGCCGACAGCACCGCGCGGGCGCTGGGCGTCTCGACCCAATCCGGCGCCGCCGGCATCTGGCCCTCCAGGGCGCTGGCCGCCTCGCGGCTCTCCAGCCAGCGGCGGATATCGGTCTCGATGGCCGCGTTGTCGCCCGGGTACTTGTCCTTCAGCCATTGGCTCAGGCGGGTCTTGCCCACGCCGGTCAACTGGCTAAGGCCGCTCAGGCTCAGGCCCTCGGCGTCCATCACCGCTCGCACGGTGGCCTGCAGGGTCTGTTCGGTCTGGTTCAGGGCTGTCACATTGTTGGTCATTTGCTATACTCCGTTCGCGTTGTTGTGGGCCGTTCGGCCCGGTTCAGGCCTCGTCGGGATTGCCGCCCGACGGGGCTTCTCTCAAAAACCAGTAGGCCTTCAGGTTGCCGGCTCTGATCTGGGCCGTGATCGCTTGCAGGCTCTCTCTTATCTCTCCGTAGGCTCGCGCCTGCCCTCGCGTGAAAGCGACGGCCTCGCGCTTGCTGATCCCGTTACGCAGCAACATCTCCGACTGCCTCCCTTGATCCAGCTCATAGGCCCACTGCTCGGCATCCCTGATTGCCGTGTGCAGCATGTCAATCCGGGCCTCGATCTCTTGTTGCAGGTACTTGGCTGGGTGCATCAGTCATCCTCCCGGTTGGGTGCGTCCGGGTGGTTGCGCACCCAGGCGCTGCTCAATTGCAGAATCCGGTCATCGAAGCCGTGCCGGTCGGCCGGGCTCTGCTCGTCGGTGTCGTCCGGCACCAGGTCGCTGCCCACCGCCCGCTTGACGTCGCCAAAGCTGGCGCGGGTGACGCTGGTCTGTATCGGGGTGTCGTCTTCCGGCTCGGGCGTAGGCAGGTAGTCCATGGCCTCCACCTCGCTCATGCGCTTTTGTGCCTCGGCCTGGGCCTTGGCGGCCTTGGCGCGCTGAGTGCGGTTGCGGGCCCATTCGCGGGCGGCGCTGGAGTCGCCGAAACCGGCCGCGAGAATGCACTTGATTTCGCCGATATAGCGGCCGTCCGTCTGATAGGCGTGTACGGACTTTTGCAGATTGTCCGGGTCGAAACGCACCACCACCTTGCGGCCGATGTAATCAATCAAGGCATCGCTGCCGTAGCGGTTCTTGCCGTTCGGCCCGCTGCCCACCCGCAGGGCGATGCTGCTGTCGCGCTGCACCGTCACCGACTCGGCCGTCAGCAGCCACATGCGCCGCTGGGCGGCGGTGGGGCGGCGGATGCGGTCGGCGTTGCGCTGGTAGCTCTGCTCGAAGGCCTGGGCAAAGCTCAGGCGCCCGTCGCAGATCTCAGTGCGCCGGCCCTCCTGCTCGTTCCACAGGCGGATGGCGTCGGCCAGCTCCTGGCAGAACACCTCGAAGTCGACGGCCGTCTCGCCGTAGTTCTCGGGCTTGGCGGTGGGGTTGGGGCCGGTGTAGGCACCGCGCAGGGCGTAGCGCTTGTCCACGTACTCGCCCAGGCCGCCGACACCGAACGCCCGCTCCACCGGCTTGGCCTGGCCGTGACCCTTGCCCTTGAACACGCTGGTCCAGTGCACCTGGATGCCAAGCTGCGGCATCAGGCCCATGGGGTCTTCCTCGCGCACCTTGAAGCGGTAGCGGTTCTTCACGCCGCCGGTCATCCACTTGTTGGCGGCCGCGCGGGTGTTGTCGATGGTGGCGTGCTCGGGGATGCCGTAGCGCTCCAGCACGTCGCCCAGGGCCAGGCGGATCACGTCGGTATGCTCGGTGCGGTCGGTGCGAAAGCCCACCACCCGGCGGCTGTACACGTCCTGCCAGAACCAGGTCTTGGGGCGCCCGATGGTGCCGTCCGGGAAGCGCACGAACACGTTGTGCTGGTAGCCGTCGCCGTTGATCCAGAACAAGGCGTACAGGTCGCGCACCGTGCGCTGCTGGGCCGGGTACAGCCGCATCAGCGCCTCCTCGCCCTCGCGCATCAGCACCCGGGTGGTCACCGGAATCTCCTGCACCCAGCGGTTGATGGTGCGCTGGGCGGGCCACGCCCAGCCGTGCTGCTTGGCCGCTTCGCGGGTCCAGGTGTAGCAGGCGGCAATGCTGGGGGCCTCCGGGCGCAGGTACTGCGCCTTGAAGAAGTCCCAGGCCTCGGGGCTGCACTCGGCCTTGGCGGCCTGGCCCCCGTAGCTCGGCGCCAGGGCGGCCAGCCAGTCGGTGGGCTCCACGCCCTTCACCGCCTTCAGCCAGCGGTACAGGGTGGCCCGGCTCTCGCCGTACACCTTGGCCACTTCCTCCACCGCCTTGGAGCGGCCGCTGCCGCTCTCGGCCAGGCGCTCCACGCCCTGCACGGCGGACAGCCGCCGGGCCGCCTCGTCTTTCAGGCGCTGCGGCTTGCGCTCGAAGGCTTCCCACAGCGCTTCGCGGTCGGCCACCTTGGCGGTGCCCGTCGGGCGGGTCACCTTCGGGGCGGCCTTGGGTGCTTCGCTCTTGAGTAGGGCGGCCTGGACTTCCACCGGCAGGCTTTCCAGCGCGTACAATCGGCGCTTTCCGCCGCGACCGGTCGCCTGCTCGAAGGGCCAGCCCTCGCGCTTGGCGCGCTTTTGCACCGCCTGCTGGCTGACCTCCAGCGCCTCGGCAATGTCTCGCAGGGTGTGCCAGCCGTTCGTCATGACCGCGCCCTCTTGGCCGGTGACCTGTACGGCGATGGCCTCACTATCGTCACGCCCAGGCGGAGCGCTTCTTCGCGGTATGCGCGGGTCGCTGTCGCCCGGTGGTTGCCGATCTTGGCTTGCCTGTTGCTGTGGTTCATTCGTCATCTCCTCCGAACAGGGTCAGCTCCGGGGCGTCATGCTTGCGCACGTTCTCCCGGTGGCCGGCCAGTTGCTGCATGGCACAGGTGACCCCGTGCAGAACGTCCGCCGCCTCCGCCTCGCCGCGATAAAAGCGGGTTAGCAGGGCGACGGCCTCATTCATTCCGTTTTGCAGGTCCAGCAGCTCGTCCTGGTTGCTGGCGCGTCCGGCGGGGATGTCGATCACCAACTTCTGGGCGCTGGTGGCGATGTAGTGCGTGATGAACGTGGCGTCGCAGGCGAACTCGAAAGGCCGTATGCGCACCGACGGGATCGAGCCCTCGCTCATCCACTTGTACACCGACCACTCCGAGGTGCCGATCAACTCGGCCACCCGGGCCACGCTGCGGTTGTGTTTGTGCAGCGCATAGTCCAGGCACAGCCGGATCGCGTGCTGCATGCTGGCGGGCTGAACTGGCTTCCAGCGCTTGCGTGTCATTTGTACCCCCTCATCCAGACAGCGCTCCAAACACCGCGCCGCTTTGCATCTAGGCAGACCCCACGGCCAGACCTAAGCTGAAGGCAAAACAGCAACGGAGTCAGAGTCATGCCGCTTTTTTCTCGGTCGCTTCTCGATGCCCTTTGTGGGCACCAGTGGTATCCTTACCCTGGTAACGGCTCGGCCAGATCTTGGCCGGATCAATGCCGATGGCGTCTGCGATCAACTGCTGCCCTTTGGGCCAGGGGCGATCCATGGCCACGGACAGCGTGGTCGGCGAGGCGTAGCCGTGGTGCGTGGCCAGGCGGCGCAGGCTCCAACCAGCCTTGCGCAGGGCGGCCACAATATCGGCTCGGTGCCAGTCCTTGAGGCTGGCTTTTTTTGGCGAGGTGCGTTTAGTCATGTGGTAAGGCTCTTCTTTGCTCGTCGGGTTAGTGCATGGCTTAAATAATGAACCAAATTCGCGGTCACGTCAACCGCAGTTTTGGTTGTAGCTTCGCGCTTGCGCTCTTGTTCGCGGTTAAACCGTTTAAGTGATTGATATGATAGAAGAAAACAGTAAAGCGACAACCACGAAAAAAGCGACAACCGGCGGTTGTAGCTTAGGGGGTGCGAAGTGACAACCGAGATAGGGGGTCGGATAGCACAAATTCGCGGTTCACGCAGCCAGGCGGCGTTCGCCAAAGATCTGGGAGTGCACAAGAACACTCTGGGTGGGTATGAGCGGGGCGAGAGAAAGCCGGACGCAGAGTTCCTATCCGCCCTAATGCGTGCCGGATACAGCGCCAACTGGGTGATTACGGGCGAAGGGCCGATGCTGCTGAAGGACCTACAGGCCGCGCCTGGGGCTACCAGCGGCATGGATCTGGACCTGCTGGAGCGCGTCGGCCGCACCACCTTTGAAGAATTGCAGGCGCGTCGCCTGCATCTGGAGCCGGCGGCGCAGGCACGCCTGGTGCGCGTCCTGTACCGCCACTTCGCCACCCGACAAGAACAGCCGGATCAAGAAACTGTAAGCAATATCATAGACTTAGCCGCTTACCGTTAGCGGCATCGACGTGGAGAATCTAGTGGCATGACAGACGAAGTAACCAAAGAAATCAGGGAGATACTGGATAAGGGGCAGCCCAGCAAGAGCGACCAGGACGGCGCCATTAACATCACGGTGGGGGACATAACGGGTGACAACAACACGGTCATTATCGGCGACCACCCGCGCCGGCGCCGGGAAGATCGGGAAGGCTACGACAGCGCCCACGGCCGCCGCGCCAGCGACCACCAGGTGCGCGCCGAGCTGCGCGCCTTGCGCGACCAGTTAACCCGCGTTAAGTGGCATTTAACCGACCTTTACGACACCTGCCTTAAACACTGCCCGCACCGCCGGCCGCCGTGTCGCAATTCATCCGGCGCAAACACCCCTGCAGCACCATCTGTCTCAAACCGTCGCACCTCGCGCCATCCCTCTGATATTCTATCCACACCCCAGCGCAAACCCGCGCCACGCCTGCCTTCCCGTCCCTCTATCACTCCCAATTTCCCACAATATCCCATCCACTCCCTTGTCTCATTCCCCTTGTCCCCCCTCAACGAATCTGGTATTCATGTCCAGATTG
>JAFIFV010000095.1 GCA_020831845.1 Ectothiorhodospiraceae bacterium | reverse complement strand
AAAACCCCCGCCACACCGCGGGGCCTGTTCGGCGACTAACCACAACCGGGGTTTGGGACGGGTCTGCAGATACTTCTCTCCCGGGTTTCCCAGGCCGACGATCAGTTGCACTGCAGCGGCATCGGACATGACCAACCCGGGAGCGGCGGCTTATTCGCCGCCCTCGTCCTTCTTGTCTTCCTGCTCTTCCTCGGCCTCGTCGGCGGCGGCTTCGGCTTGCTCGGCCTCCGCTTCCTCGCCCTCGGCACGGGCCGCCCGCGGCTGGACGATGCTCACCACCGGCAGGTCATGGTCATGCGCGTCGCCGCCGTGGGCAAAGGCTTCCAGTTCCACGTTCTTGGGGACGTTGAGCTGGGAGAGGTGCAGCGCATCGCCCACGCCCATGTCGGCCAGGTCGACTTCGATGTACTCCGGCAGATCCTTGGGCAGGGCGATGATCGCCACTTCGATCATGTCGCGGTGGACCACGCCACCGGCCTTGACGCCCTTGCTCTTCTCTTCGTTCAGGTAGTGGATCGGCACGCTCACGTGCAATTTCTCACCGGCCTTCACCCGCAGGAAGTCGATGTGCAGCACACGATCCTTGAACGGATGGCGCTGCATGTCCTTCAGCACGGTCTGCTGCTTCTTGCCATCCACGGTCAGATCGATGATCTGGGAGTAGAAAGCCTCGGTTTCCATGATGCGCGCCAGTTCGAAGGCACTGACCTGGATCATCTGAGGCTCCTTGCCAGCACCATAGACGATGCCCGGAACCTGCTTCGCGTGACGCAGGCGGCGGCTCGCACCCTTCCCCGTGTCGGCACGCGATTCAGCGTTGAGTTTCAGTTCGACAGCCATTGTGTTTTCTCCACAACAAATGAAGCCCGAACCGCCCCGCGACCAAGGCAGCTCAGGCATTATGGCCGCAGCCGAAAGCCGGCTACGGCATAAGCACCGGGCCAAACCGGCCCGGCACGTTATTCGATGAACAGCTCGCTGACCGACTCGTCGCTGCTGATCCGGCGCATACTCTCGGCCAGCAGTTCGGCAATGCTCACCTGGCGAATGCGATCGCAGGCATCGGCCTGTTCGGACAGCGGGATGGTATCGGTTACCACCAGTTCGTCCAGGCCGGAATTGCTGATCTTCTCCACCGCGCTGCCGGACAGGACAGGATGCGTGATGTACGCCACCACACGCTCTGCCCCGTGATCCTTCAGGGCACTGGCGGCCTTGCACAGGGTGCCGGCGGTATCGACGATATCGTCCACGATGATGCAGGTCTTGCCGCGCACATCACCGATGATGTTCATGATCTGCGCCTCATTGGCCTTGGGCCGGCGCTTGTCGATGATGGCCAGCTCGGCATCGCCCAGGCGCTTGGCGATGGCGCGGGCACGCACCACACCGCCAACGTCCGGCGACACCACGATCTTGTTCGGATACACCTGCCGCCAGATGTCGCCGAGCAGGATCGGCGAGGCGTAAATATTGTCCACGGGGATATTGAAGAACCCCTGGATCTGGTCGGCGTGCAGGTCGACGGTAAGCACACGGTTGATGCCGGCGGCCTGGATCATGTCTGCGACCAGCTTGGCCGAGATGGGAACGCGCTGGGAGCGCGGGCGCCGATCCTGGCGGGCGTAGCCGTAATACGGTACCACGGCGGTAATCCGGGCCGCGGAGGAGCGCCGCAGCGCATCGGCGATGACCAGCAGCTCCATCAGGTTGTCATTGGTCGGCGCGCAGGTGGGCTGGACAATGAACACGTCCTTGCCGCGGACATGCTCGTCGATTTCCACCATGACTTCGCCGTCACTGAACTTGCTGACGACGCCATAGCCGGGTCGGCTTTTCAGATGATCGGTGATGGCTCTGGCAAGGCGCGGGTTAGCGTTGCCCGCGAATACCATCATGCGTCCGTTTTCAGTCACGCCGATTCCGCTTGTGTAGTGCCGATGTCAAGAATATGGCTGGGGTGCCAGGATTCGAACCTGGGAATGACGGGATCAAAACCCGTTGCCTTACCGCTTGGCTACACCCCAGTAGATGCTAGCTCGTACCTGCGTTGGCCCCGCTGCCCGCCCGCGCCAGGCGCAGACGATGGAGCAGCGGCGAGCTGTTCAAGCCGCGGGCTGTGAAACCGGTCACGCCCTGCTGCCGGCAATGTTCCCGTGCCGCCTCTGCCGCGTCGCGGTCCGGGAACGCCGCGAAAACGCAGCCACCGGTTCCCGTCAGCTTCGCGACCCCCGCCTCGGACAGCACATCCATTGCCCGAGCGACCGGTGGATAACGTCTGCGAACCACTGATTCGCAATCATTTCGGCCACCGCCGGATCGAAAGGCCGATATTGTGATCAGCGGACTATCCCTTGTCAATTCCGGGTCGGAAAACACAGCGGCTGTGCTGATCTCGCAATTGGGAACCAGTACCAGATACCACGGCTCCGGCAGCGAAACCGGCGTCAACTGCTCGCCGACCCCTTCGGCCCAGGCTGCTGTCCCTCGCACGAACACGGGCACGTCCGCACCCAGCGTCAGGCCCAGCTCCGCAAGCTGGTCCTCCGGTTTCGCCAACGCCCAGAGGTGATTCAGCGCCACCAGCACCGTTGCCGCGTCCGACGAACCGCCACCCAGACCACCTCCCATCGGCAGCCGTTTGCGCACGGCGATATCCACACCCAGGCCGGTATCGCCGGCCTGTTGCAGCAACCTCGCGGCGCGCACCGTCAGGTCCTGGTCCGGCGGTACGGCCCGCAACGGGGTCCGCAGACGGATAACCCCGTCGCGGCGGGTCTCCAGATGGATATCGTCGCACACGGAGAGAAACTGGAAGACCGTCTGCAGTTCGTGGTAGCCGTCGGGCCTGCGGCCGTTGATGTGCAAAAACAGATTCAGCTTGGCCGGTGCCGGCCAGGGATCAGTCACGGATCAGTTCCCAACGGCTGATGGACGTGCGCATGTGTATGCCGGGGCCGTCCAGGAAGATGCGGACCGGCATGTAGATGCCGTTGACCCGTTCGTAGGCGCTGTACTGAACCTTCCAGCCCAGCTGCTCCAGCTCGGTAAGCAGGCCGTCCTGATCCAGCTCGAGCGCCGCATCGTATTCCGGCGCGGGGATGCCGATCAACCAGTCCTGGAGCACCTCCACCGGAAGGTCGTAACCGGTGTGGCGGTATAGCAGCGTCTGAGCGTCGTCGGCGGCGTCCGTGCGACCATCGCTGGCACGCAGCCGTACACCGGCCCCATCGCTGACCAGCCGAACGCTGCCGCTGGCCAGCGGACCGCGCAGATCCAGCTGCCATTCCCCGCCGGTCTGCTGCCAGCCAAGGCTCATGGTGGCGGCCTCCTGGCCGGCGGTGATGCCGGCCCGGCCATTGGCGGACCAGCCGGACAGGCCGGCCAGCGTCTGCAGCCGGTCCTGAAACAGCTCTTCCGGGGTGACTTCGGGTGTCGGCGGCGGAGTAGCGCAGGCCGCCAGCAACAACGCCGCAAGCAGCAACAGCCAGCGCCGGAGTTCAACCATGGTCTTGAACATACCTACCTTCTCGTCAGCTTCCAGCCAGCCAGGCCGTCGTCTCCACAAACGGCGCGCGATGGGGACAGGGGGAATCAATCGTCCATCGGAACGCGCCCTCACTCGGAATCCAGCCGGCGCATGGTTTCCTGCAGCACGTCATGTTCCGGCTCCTCCGCGGCTGCTTCACGCCAGACCTGCCGCGCCTCGTCCCGCCGTCCCATTTCCCAGAGCACCTCGCCGAGGTGGGCGGCCACTTCCGCGTCCGGCATGGCCTCGTAGGCCCGGCGCAGATACTCCAGCGCCTCCTCGTTCCGGCCCATTCTGAAGTAGGCCCAGCCCATGCTGTCCAGAATGGCCGGATTTTCCGGCAGTTGGGCGTAGGCCTGGCGAATCAGCTCATAGCCTTCCGTAGTGCGATCGGTCAGGTCCACCAGCGTGTAACCCAGCGCATTCAGTGCGTGGGCGTTCTCCGGATCCTGCGCGAGCACGGCACGCAGATCCCGCTCGGCGCGTTCGACGTCGCCTGCCTGGGCCCAGACGATGGCGCGCCCGTACAGCAGGTCCAGTTCCCCCGGATGCCGGCTCAGGCCTTCGTCGTAGACCCTGGCCGCCTCCTCGTGATCTCCGGCCTGGCGCACGATATCGCCCTCCACGAGAAAGCTGCGCACGGACTCCTCGGGATAGTCGCCCCGCAGCTCCTGCAACGACCGGCGGGCCGCCTGGATATTACCCTGCCGCCCCTGCATCAGCGCCGCACGGACCCTGGCCTGCGCGCGGTACTCGCCCTCCACCTGGCGATACCAGGTGCCCGCTTCCCGTTCTTCCCCCAATTCCTCCGCGATGCGCCCAAGGAAGAACGACGCCTCGTTGCGCCGCTCACCCAGTTCCAGGAGGCGTTCGAAATAGGGGCGCGCCAGGTCCGGATGCCCCTCCTCCAGGGTCAGCAAGCCGGTGGCATAAAGAATCCCCGCATCGTTGGGCCGCTCCTCCAGAACGCGCTGGAAATGCACTAGTGCTTGCTGATCCCGCCCCGTCTGCAATAGCACGCGAGCGAAGTACAGGCGCAGTTCATCATCATCCGGCCGCTGTTCCACCAGGCTCCGGAACACGTCCACCGCCTCGTCCTCGCGACCAAGCTCCAGCAGGGCCTGCCCCTCCATGGTGCGCAGCTCGCGGGAACCGGGCTGCCGCCGCAGCCCGGTCCGGGAGGCCTCCAGCGCCAGCTCAGGGCGACCGGCGCGCAGTGCCGACTGGGACAGGATCAGCTGCGCCTCGGGGAGATCGGGAAACTCCCGCGCAAGCCCCTCCAGCACTTCGAGAACCGCCTCGTTATCCTGTTCGCGGGCAATACCCGCGCCCAGTTCTGCCACCGCCTCGCCGGCCTCGTCTCCCGCGCGCATGATGACCTCGCGGAACTGGCGGCGCGCTTCGGCCGGCTGGCCGCTGCGCACCAGTAGCACACCCAGCGCCTGCCGCGCTGAAATGTCGTCGGGATCCAGCTCGACCCAGCGACGCGCCGCCTTGACGCCCTCATCATCGCGCGTGGAATACAACGCCAGGCGGGTCGCACGGGCTGCGATCCGCGGATCGTCGGTGAGATCCATCGCCAGCAGATAGGCGTCCAGCGCCGGCCCGATCTGACCGCGGGCGCCGGCAAACTCCGCCACCAGCAACTGATAGATGAGATCCCGCTCCGCGGGCTCCGGTGCGTGGCGCTCAATGATTTCAGGCCTGTCCGCCGTCTCGTCGTCCGGCAACGGACTGCCGGTGCCAGCGCAACCCACCAGCAGCAACGACGCCAACAGCGCGAATCCTCGCGAGGATCTCATACAACTCCCTCGTGGCATGCCACAGCCATGCCCAACCCATGTCAAAGCCCCACTATAACCAGAGCTGCCCGTACTGTCCCGCACCGGCGTGAACAGGCCAGTGCCTCGCTCCATGGTCCATGAACGAAAATCGGACGCGAGCGCGAACCTGCGAATTAATCAGCGCTTCCCTAAGCCGTTGACTTGTATTCGCCCGCCGAATTCCCGACAATTCGTTGGCTACAGACCTTTCAGGAAACAAGGAAACACTGAAGCAATCGCCCGCGAAGCCGGCTGCTTCGCGAAAGGCCGGGCGGACCACGCGCGAAGCCTGGCCGCTCGCCCTCCACTATTCCACGCCAAGCCCTATCATGCAGACCCGTTGTCCATGAGATTGTGCGCTGTCGGACTCAATCACAGAACAGCACCGCTGGATGTCAGAGAGCGGCTGGTGTTTCCCGTGGACGGTCTGCAGCAGGCGCTGCAACATCTTGCAGGCAAGCCCGGCGTGTGCGAGGCGGCGCTGATCTCCACCTGCAACCGCACCGAAGTCTACACGGTCATGGAACCGGTCAGCGGTGCCGACACCGTGCTCAACTGGCTGGCCGAGAGTCACGGACTGGAACCGGAGTGGCTACGCCCCTATTTGTACGTCCATCACCAGCGCGAGGCTGTGCAGCACTTGTTGCGCGTCACCCCTGGGCTGGATTCACTTGTGCTGGGGGAGCCACAGATCGCCGGGCAGGCCAAGAGCGCCTACCTGGAAGCCGTGACCGCCGGCACGCTCGGGCAGATCCTGGATCGCCTGTTCCAGCACGCCTTTGCTGTTTCCAAGCAGGTGCGCACGGAAACCGGCATTGGCGCCAACCCGGTCTCGGTGGCTTTCGCTGCCGTCACCCTTGCGCGGCAGATCTTCGGGCCGCTGGAAAGCTACACGGCACTGCTGCTGGGCGCCGGCGAAACCATCGAACTCACCGCCCGCCATCTGCACCAGCAGGGGCTGCAGCGGTTCCTGGTGGCCAATCGCACCCGCGAGCGGGCCGAAGAACTGGCCCGCAACTACGGCGGCGAGGCCATTACGCTGTCCGAATTGCCGGATCGGCTGCCGGAAGCCGATATCGTGGTGGCCTCCACCGCCAGTCAGCTACCGCTGCTGGGCAAGGGCAGCGTCGAGCGGGCGTTGCGCCGCCGACGCCACAGGCCAATGTTCATGGTGGATATCGCCGTTCCCCGGGATATCGAACCGGAGGTGGACGAGCTGGATGACGTCTACCTGTACACCGTGGACGACCTGCAGGACGTGATCCAGGAGAACCTGCGCTCGCGCCGGCACGCGGCCCAGGAAGCCGAGGAAATCATCGAACTGCAGGCCGAGCGCTTCATGACCTGGATGCGCGGGCTGGACACGGTTCCAGCGATCCGCCGCTACCGGGAACGGGCCGGCCGCCACCGGGATGTGGTGCTTCGGCGCGCACTCCGCCGTCTGGCGCGCGGGGAGTCGGCGGAAGACGTGTTGCATTACCTGGCGCACACCCTGACGAACCGTCTGCTGCACGGACCAACCACGCGGCTGCGGGAGGCTGGCGAAGGCAAGGACGAGGAACTGCTGTCCCAGGCCCTCAACCTGCTTGACCTGGAGGACGAGCTGCGGGAATCCGGGCAAACGGAGACCGCCGATGATTCCACCTACCCCCGGAGGATGAAACAGCCTTGAAAGCATCGATTCGCGGCAAGCTGGAACAGTTGCAGGGGCGGCACGAGGAGATCTCCGCCCTGCTGGCAGACCCCGACACCATCGGCAACCAGAACCGCTTCCGGGATCTGTCCCGGGAATATGCGCGACTGGAAGACCTGGTGCAGACATTCCAGGCATTCCGCAAGGCCGAGCAGGACCTCGCAGCAGCCCGCGAGATGCAACAGGACAACGACCCGGACATGCGCGCCATGGCCGAGGACGAAGTGGCTGCCGCCGAGGAGATTCTCGAGGAATTGAACGAGCGGTTGCAACTGCTGCTCATTCCAGAGGACCCGAACGACAACGCCAACATCTTCCTCGAAATCCGGGCAGGCACCGGCGGCGACGAGGCTGCGCTGTTCGCGGGAGACCTGTTCCGCATGTACAGCCGCTATGCCGAAACGCAGGGCTGGCGACTGGAGGTGATCAGCGCAAGCGAGGGCGAGCACGGAGGCTACAAGGAGGTGATCGCCCGCGTCGTCGGAGACGGCGCCTACTCGCGCCTGAAGTTCGAATCCGGCGCCCATCGCGTTCAGCGCGTTCCGGAAACCGAATCCCAGGGGCGCATTCACACCTCCGCCTGCACCGTGGCCGTACTGCCGGAAGTGGAGGACGTGGATGCTGTGGACATCAACAGCAACGACCTGAAGGTGGACACCTACCGCGCCTCGGGGGCGGGCGGTCAGCACGTCAACAAGACCGATTCGGCGATCCGCATTACCCACCTGCCCACCGGCATCGTCGTGGAGTGCCAGGACGAGCGCTCCCAGCACAAGAACCGCGCCAAGGCCATGGCGCTGCTGCAGGCACGACTGCTCTCCGAGGAGCGCAGCCGGCAGGCGGCCGAACAGAGTGCGCAACGCAAGCTGCAGGTGGGCAGCGGGGACCGCTCCGAGCGCATTCGCACGTACAACTTCCCGCAAGGCCGTGTCACCGACCACCGCATCAATCTCACGCTGTACAAGCTGGAAGAGATCATGCAGGGCAGCCTCGACCAGGTCATCGGCCCGCTGGTACAGGAGCACCAGGCGGAGTTGCTGGCCGAGATGGCCAGGGACAGCGCCTGAGATTGCCCCCCCACACGGGTTGGGGTTCGCAATCCGGCTTGGAACGTAAAGGCCCTTGCGAGACGGGGTACTGCACTAGCCCCGAGGCCGCTGCCGCAGCCAGACCACGCCACGCACCACCGCACCGATGGCAATCCCGAACAACACGATAGAGGGCCCGGAGGGAAGATCCAGCCAATAGGATCCGGCCAGACCGCCTGTGGTCATCAGCATCGCCAGCAACACCGCTGCCAACAGCACTGTGGCGAAACTGCGCAACGCCAGCATCAGTGCGATCACCGGCGGCAGGGTAAACAATGCGATCAGCAGCACGATGCCCACCACCTGGATCAGCAGGATGACAGACAATGCCACCAGCACCAGCAGCAGCGCCACAAAGAACCGCACCGGCGTGCCCTGCACCTGGGCGAAGGTTTCATCGAATGAAACCGCCACCAGTTCCTTGTAGAACAGCGCCATCACCAGGAGCACCGCACCGACCAGCACCGCGAGCAGATAGACGTCGGTGCGCGTGACGGTGAGGATGTCGCCGAACAGGTAGGCCATCAGATTGGGGGCATAGCCCGGCGTGAGGTGTATGAAGACGATGCCCACCGCCATGCCGGCGGCCCAGAGAATGCCGATGAAGGCATCCTGGGAGCGGCCGGCACCGCCCTCGCCCAGCCAGGCCAGCAGCAGCGCCGCCAGCACGGCCACCACGAAGGCTCCGATCAGCGGATTCATGCCCAGGTAGTAACAGATGCCCAGCCCCGCGAAAGCCGCGTGGCTGATGCCGCCGGCAATGAAAACCAGCCGCTTGACCACCACGAAGGTTCCCACCACGCCGGAGAGCACACTGGCCAGCAAGCCCGCGGCGATGGCGTTCTGGACGAACTCGTAGCTGAACAGCAGGGACAGATCGCTCATGCGCTCAATGGTGGTGATGGGGGTGCTCGGAAAGGACACGGTGGGGCACACCGTGGGCAATCAGCTCCACTGGACAACCGTAGGCCTCGGCCAGTTGTTCGTTGGTCAGCTGGCCGTCGCCGTGATAGTACAGCTTGCGGTTCACGCAGGCGATCTGCTTGACCTGAGCGGCCACGCCGGTGACATCATGCGTCACCACCACGATCGGGATGCGCCTGTTCAGCTCGGTCAGCAGTTCGGTGAAAACGGTGCGGGTCTCCGCATCCACTGACGAGGTCGGCTCGTCCAGGAACAGGATATCCGGCTCCGCCACCAGCGCCCGGCCGATCAGCGCGCGCTGCATCTGGCCGCCGGACAGATCGGCAATCGGCGCCCGGGCCATGGATGTCAGCTTGAGGCGCTCCAGCATCGCCGCCACCGCCTTGCGATCTTCCCGGTTGTAGCGACGCAACAGCCCACGGCGGCCGATGCGCCCCATCAGCACCGCATCCTCCAGAGCCAGCGGGAAGTTCCGATCGAAGGTGGAGAACTGCGGAACATAGCCCACACGCCCCGCCCCCGGCGGCCGATGCCAACGAACCGTGCCGCGCCATGGCTGCTCCAGCCCCAGGATCACACGCAGCAGCGTCGTCTTGCCGCCGCCGTTCGGACCGATGATGGCGAGGAAATCCCTGGGGTGAATACGCAGATTCACGTCCCGCAGCACCGCCTCGCGGTCATAACCGAAGGTCACACCCTCGACTTCCAGTAGGCAGTCCGCGGCCGTCATGACAGCGCCTCACGCAGCACCGCCCCCATGCGGCGCAGGTTCCCAAGCCAATCCTCGGCCATCGGATCCATCTCCACTACATCGATATCGAGTTCCCGGGCGATAACGTCGGCACTGCGCCGGGAGAACCCCGGCTGGACGAGAATCAGGCGGACCTCCTTGGCGCGTGCGCGCTCGATGAACCGCCCCAGTTGCGCCGGGGTGGGCTCCTTGCCGTCCACCTCGATGGACATCTGCCGTAGGTCGTAATCATCGGCGAAGTAACCCCAGGCCGGATGATTCACGAGGAAGGTGCGCCGCTGCAACCCTGAAAGCGTGTCCCGCAGTTCGGCATCCACGGTATCAAGCGCACCCAGAAAATCCTCCAGCCCTTGGCGGTAATGCGCCTCGCCTTCCGGATCCAGCGCAGCGAGCGCCTCGGCGACGCGGACCGCCACATTCCGCATGATGCTGGGAGACACCCACAGGTGCGGGTCGGTGTCGCCATGATCGTGGTCATGCCGGTGACCATGTGCATGCCCGTGATCGTGGTGATGCCCTTCCAGCTCCCGGAGCGCGACGCCCTCGGCGGAGTCGATCACGACCACGCGGTCACCGCGTCCCTCCAGAACCTGCATGAACTGGTGCTCGAAACGGTATTCGGGATGTCCCACTTTCACGTATAGCTGCGCATCCTCCATCGCCCGAAGCTGTCGCGGCGACGGCGCGAACGTATGCGTGGACTGCCCGGGGGACACCATGGACTGCACGCTGACCCGGTCGCCGCCGATGGCCTGCACCAGCGACGCCTGTGGAGGAACACTGACCGCCACGGGGACGGGACGCTCCACGGCCCAGGCAGCGGACATGAAGAGCAGCAGCATCAGCAACCACCAGAGGCGTCTCATGAAAGTACTCCTGACCACGGGAAGAAGCGCCCGCCAGTTGGCGAAGCGCAACATGATAACATCATCTTCGAGGTTGCCGGCGAGACGTCATGGGAGCGGGCTCAAGCACGTGAATACGTCAGCCCTTCCTGAAGAAGGCACGTCCCGAGAATGACAAAGGCCCGCCGAAGCGGGCCTCTCGAAAAAGGGGCGGAATAGCGGCGACCGTATCAGGCCACGCGCTGCTTCTCGCGGATTTCCTCCAGCGTCTTGCAATCGATGCACAACGTGGCGGTGGGACGGGCTTCCAGCCGGCGCAGACCGATCTCGACACCGCACTGGTCGCAATAACCGTAGTCATCCTTGCGAATCTTCTCCAGCGTCTGGTCGATCTTGCGGATCAGCTTGCGCTCGCGGTCGCGGGTACGCAGCTCCAGCGCAAACTCCTCTTCCTGGGTTGCGCGGTCTGCTGGATCGGCGTAATTGGTGGCATCGTCCCGCATGTGGTGCACGGTACGTTCCACCTCTTCCTGCAGTTGCCGTTTCCAGGCCAGCAGCAGTTCCTTGAAGTGCTCCAGCTGGGCGTCACTCATGTACTCTTCGCCCTTCTGCTCCTCGTAGGGCGAAAAGTCCTTCACCGGAAGGGCATGTTTGTGTTCCATGTCTGTTTCCTCCAGCAGTTAACGGCAACCATCGTCGGGCCGCAGGCTGTCCATATCCATCCATCATACCCGCGTCCATCGCGGGTCATACTGCCTGCCTGTGATGACGACACCGTGACATGCGTCTTCTGGTATCGGGCAGGCGGCTCAGGGACCAAACGATCATGTTTATATCAGTGCCGAACGCATAACGCAAAAAACGGGCTATGTTCTCACGCCGTGGCCGTCAAGGAAGCGCTGACGTATTCACGCTGTCGCCGTCAAACGCCCCTGCAGCACTCCCCGCAATCTTGCAGCCATGTCGCGCACGGCCTTCTCGGTGGTTTCCCAGTCCACGCAGGCGTCGGTGACCGAAACCCCGTACTGAAGCTGGGACGGATCATCGCCCAGCTTCTGGCTGCCCCAGTGCAGGTGGCTTTCCATCATCATGCCGACGATGGAACGGTTGCCTTCCTGTATCTGGTTCACCAGGTTATCCAGCACCAACGGCTGCAGCGCCGGATCCTTGCTGGAATTGGAGTGGCTGCAGTCCACCACGAGATTCAGCGGCAAATCGGCGGCCGCCAGTTCGCGCTCGCAGAGCGCCAAGCTGACCGAGTCGTAGTTCGGCTTGCCACCACCACCGCGCAGCACCACATGACCGTAGCGGTTGCCGCGGGTGCGGATGATGGCGCACTGGCCCTTGCCGTCGATACCCAGGAAGCTGTGCGGGTTGGCCACCGAATGCAGGGCGTTGATGGCCACCTGCAGGCTGCCGTCGGTACCGTTCTTGAACCCCACCGGCGTGGACAGGCCGCTGGCCATCTCGCGGTGGGTCTGCGACTCGGTGGTACGGGCGCCGATGGCGGTCCAGGTTATCAGATCCTGCAGATACTGCGGCGAAATCGGGTCCAGCGCCTCGGTAGCGGCCGGGAGTCCCATCTCGGCCAGTTCCAGCAGCAGCGAGCGCGCCTTGTACAGGCCCTCGTCGATGCGGAAGGAGTCGTCCATGTAGGGGTCGTTGATCAGCCCCTTCCAGCCCACCGTGGTACGCGGTTTCTCGAAGTACACGCGCATGATCACGAAGACCGTGTCCTTCACCTCGTCGGCCAGCCGCTTCAGCCGTCCAGCGTACTCGCGGGCGGCGTCCAGGTCATGGATGGAGCACGGCCCCACCACCAGGAATACCCGCGGGTCCTTACGGTCCAGGATGTTCTCCACCACCTGGCGCCCAACCACGACCGTGTCGCGTGCCGCCTTGGTCAGCGGCAGTGCTCGGTGGATGGCCTCCGGGGTGGGCAGCAGATCCTGGCTGACCACGTTGATGTTTTCAATGGACTCGTTCAGTGGCATGGGATCGGCCATGACTCGTTTCATCCTCTGCCGGCAGCGTCGCAGTAACAATGGAACCGTTCATGGTAACGGGAGTTCACGACAAAGGCCATGGAGGCACGGCGATGAGGCGCCCTCAGGCCGCCAGCGGCTGCTGCAGACATGCCACCGGTTCACCGCCGGCGGCATCCAGCCAGACCGTCTCCACCTGCGGGAGCGAGGGCACATGGAACAGCGCATTCAGCAGCAAGCGTTCCAGCTCCCGCGAAAGCGCCCGCGCCCCGCCACCGGATAGCAGCGCACGCCGCACGATGGCATCCACCGCTGCCGGTGTCGCCTTCAATTGCACGCCATCCATCCGGAAGCGCGCCTGGTATGACGCCAGCAAGCCGCGGCCCGGCCGCAGGAGCATCTCCGTCAGCAACGCCGAGTCCGCGGCCGGCAGGCTCAACTGCAGCGGAAACCGACCGGCGAGCTCCGCCAGGAAGTCCGGAGTGTCCAGCCAGTCACCGTCTCCCGACATCCGCGGGGAGCACCCCGCCGGGGTGAACCCGGGCGCGGCACAGGTCTCCGCGGGCGCCGCGAAGGTGCCAGCAGCGATGAACAGGATCTGCCGGGTGGGCAAGTCGAACCGGCCGTAACTAGGCGAGTCACAGCGCAGTTCACCGCCGTCCAGCATGCACAACAGGGCCTGCTGGACGGCAACCCCACCCAGGTCCTCCTGCTCCGCTCCCCGGCGCGCCCGCAGCTTGTCCAGATTATCTATGAAGACAATGCCGTGCCTCGCGCGCCGGAGATCGCCGCCGCAATCGCTCATCAGCGCTTCGGCCATGTCACTGATATCGGCTCCGGCGTAGCCGGGAGCGGTCAGCGAGGCCGCGTCCACCGCCGCATAAGGCACCTGCAGCAGGTCCGCCAGGCATTCCACCAGGAAGGTCTTGCCGACACCGCTGGGGCCGGCCAGTAGCAGATTGGCCTTGCCCGGCGGTTCCTCGCCCGGGGCTTCCTCGGCAATCAGGGCACGCTTGTAGTGGTTGTAAACCGCCACCGCCAGCACCCGTTTCGCGCGACCCAGGCCCGCCACCTTGCGGTCCAGCATGGCCACCAGGTCCGCCGGGCCCGGCACCAGGGAGAGCCGGTCACGCAACGAGCTGCGCCGCATATTCCGCAGCGAACGGTTACAATGGTCCAGGCACTCCGGGCATAGCCCGCTATCGTGAACAACCGGCGCGCTGGGCAGGCCGCAGAAGGCACACCGGGAGACCGGTGTTTCGGGCATCAGTCTCGATTCAAGGTTAAGGCGGCTCATGCTGGCATCCGTTCATCGTCTTCAGGAGCATGAACGGCAGGCAGCGGATTTCCTTGAGTGCATGGTAGCCGGAGCGAACGGCGCGGACCGATGATGGAGGTCATTGAACATGGCGGTGGACAAGAAGCTGCTGGAAATACTCTGCTGCCCGGTGAGCAAGGCACCGGTCAGGTCGCTGAATCGGGGGGAGCTGACCCGGCTCAACCAGCGCATCGAGACGGGAGGGGTCACCCAGGCGAACGGGGAAACCGTCAACGAGGCGTTGAGTGAAGGCCTGATCACGGAGAATGGCGAGCGCATCTATCCGGTGGAGGATGGCATCCCGGTGATGCTGGAGGAACGCTCGATCGCCGCCAGCCTGCTGGAGCAGGAGTGACACTGGGCGAGATGGTCGGCCTCGGCAGCGTCCTGCTGGCCGGAGCGGGCGACAGCCCACGGCTGGAGGCGGAGCTGCTATGCGCCCACGGGCTCGGCGCGGACCGCAGCCTCTGCTTCTCTCACCCCGAGCGCCTGCTGAGCGCAGAAGAGGAAAAGCGCTGCCGGACGCTGCTGGAGAAGCGCCGGCTCGGCGAACCGGTGGCTTATCTGCTGGGCCGGCGAGGTTTCTGGACGCTGGATCTCGAGGTGGACGCCCGCGTGCTGATCCCCCGCCCCGAGACCGAGCTGCTGGTGGAGCGCTGCCTCGCGCATGTGCCGGCGGACGCCGACGGGGCGTTGGCGGACCTGGGGACAGGAAGCGGCGCCATCGCGCTGGCGCTGGCCAGCGAACGGCCGAACTGCCCGGTGACCGCCGTGGAACTGTCCAGGGACGCGCTCTCGGTGGCGCGCGCCAACGCGCGGCGCCTGGGCCTGGAAGTGGAATGGCTGCGCGGAAGCTGGCTAGCCCCGCTGGCCGGCAGGCAATTCATGCTGATCGCCTCGAACCCGCCCTACGTGGCGGATAACGACCCGCACCTCCGTGAAGGCGACGTGCGCCACGAGCCGCTGCCGGCGCTTACCGCGGGTCCGGACGGCCTGGATGCGCTGCATCGCATCGTCGCCGACGCCCCGGCGCATCTTCAGCCTGGCGGCTGGCTGGTCCTGGAGCACGGCTACAATCAGCGAGCGGCGGTTCAACTGCTGCTGCAGCACGCCGGCTTCACCAATATCGCATGCCACCGCGACCTCGCCGGCCAGCCCCGGGTCAGCGAGGGTCAGCGCCCGCTGGCCGAGGATGCCGCATGAACGACGAGCAACTGCTCCGCTACAGCCGGCAGCTGATGCTGCCGGAAGTGGACATGGAAGGGCAACTGGCGCTGTCCCGGGCCAGGGTACTGATCCTTGGGCTGGGTGGCCTCGGTTCGCCGGCAGCCATGTACCTCGCAGCCGGCGGCGTGGGGCATCTGGTGCTGGTGGACGACGACCAGGTGGAACTGTCGAACCTGCAACGCCAGATTGCCCACGGTACCGGCGACATCGGCAGCCCGAAAGTGGAATCCGCAGCGCGGTCGTTGCGGCGACTGAACCCGGAAACCGGCATCACCACCCTCCCCCGCCGGCTGGACGCCGCGGAACTGGAACGCCAGGTGGATGCCGTGGACGTGGTGCTGGACGGCAGCGACAACTTCGAAACGCGGTTTGCGGTGAACGCCGCCTGTGTCCGCACCGGTACACCGCTGGTTTCAGGGGCCGCCATACGCCTGGAAGGACAACTCGCGGTGTTCCGGCCGGACTTGCCCGACCGCCCCTGTTACGCCTGCCTGTTCCCGCCGGGTGGCGATCAGCGGCTAAGCTGCAGCGAGAACGGCGTCCTGGCGCCAGTGGTCGGCGTGATCGGCAGCCTGCAGGCGGTGGAGGCCATGCGCGTGATCACCGGTTTCGGCAGCGACGACGTCACACGCCTTACGCTCTGGGATGCGCGCACCGGAGACTGGCAGCGGGTACAGGTGCCGAAGGACCCGGACTGCCCGGTGTGCGGGACAGGAGACTGAATCCGGACCCGGATTTGCCGGTTTTCGTCCGTGGCGTTGTCGCAAGCCGCCACAGGTAGTTAGTGATTACCCGCGGCACATAGCTTCCGACCGCGAACGGTGCGGTCTCGAGCGCAAGCGTGGGAAGTGATCAGCATTTCCCTAATGCTGCGTCCGGCCCGGCGGCTCGATACCCCCTTCGCTGAACAACTGCCCCACGTCCACCGGGTCGAAGGTGTAGCTGCGGCCACAGAAGTCGCAGTTGGCCTGAATGCGACCCTCGTCTTCCAGGATGCTGTCCGCTTCCTCGCGCCCCATGGCCAGCAGCACCGAGGCGATGCGCTGTCGCGAGCACTGGCAATGGAAGCGCACCGGCACCGGATCGAACAGCCGGATGGTTTCCTCGTGGAACAACCGACGGATGATCTCGCGGCTGTCCAGGTCCAGCAGTTCCTCGGGCTTGATGGTGGACGCCAGGTGCTCCGCCCGGCCCCAGGCATCCGGATCTCCGTGCTCGTCCTCGCCCGGCAGCCGCTGCAGCAGCAGCCCGGCCGCGCGTTTGCCGTCGCAGGCAAGCCACACCCGGGTCGGCAACTGCTCCGACTGGGAAAAATAGTTGTCCACCGCGCCCGCCAACGAGGCGTGGTTCATGCTGACGATGCCCTGGTAACGGTCGTCGGTGTCTTCCGGGTCGATGGTAATGGCCAGGTACCCGTCCCGACACAAGGCCTGTAATTCGCCGTCCTCCAGTTCCCCTTCCTCATGCCGGGCCACGGCCCGCAGCTCCTGCCGGTCGCTGGCACTGGCCACCAGCATCGTGATCGGCCCCTTGCCCTGCATCTGCAGGATCAGCGACCCCTTGAACTTCAGGGTGGACGAAAGCAAGCCGGCCGCCGCCATGGCCTCGCCCAGCAACCGCGCCACCGTATCCGGATACTCCCGGCGGCTCAGCACCTCCTGGTAGCTGTTGTCCAGGTGGATCAACTCGCCGCGGACGTTGGCATGTTCGAAGAGGAAACGTTGCTGCTGGTCGGGATTGGCTTGCATGGATTCCTCATGAATGGTGACTTGCGGAGAGCACCGAGCCGAGGCCGGCGTGGCGGCTCCGGAGGCGCCGCACCGCGCCTGGCATCGCGAACTGTCCGGCTGTAACGCGAGCGGGGGAATTAACGAGCGCTTCCTCAAATGCCGGGAAACTTTCAGTCAGCCAGCTTCTTCCTGATCAGTTCATTCAACTGCGCCGGGTTCGCCTTGCCCCCGGACGCCTTCATGCACTGGCCGACGAAAAAGCCCAGCAGCTTGTCCTTGCCCGCCTTGTACTGTTCCACCTGCTTCGGATTGGCGGCGATCACCTCGTCCACCATCGCCTCCAGCGCGCCGGTATCCGTCACCTGCTTCAGGCCTCGGGCCTCGATGACGGCATCCGGCTCTCCCTCGCCGTTCCACATCGCCTCGAACACATCCTTGGCGATCTTCCCGGAGATGGTGTCATCCACGATGCGCGCGACCAAGGCCCCCAGGCTCTCCGGCGTCACCGGAGACTCGCCGATGTCCCGGCCGTCCCGGTTCAGCGCCGCCGTCAACTCGCCATTCACCCAGTTAGCCGCCAGTTTTCCCTCACCGCCCGAGGCCGTCACCACCGACTCGTAGTAGTCAGCCACCTCGCGGGCAGAGGTGAGCAGCGATGCATCGTAGGCGGACAACTGGTACTGCTCCATGAACCGCAGCCGCTTGGCATCCGGCAGTTCCGGCAACTCGGCACGCACGCGCTCGATATCCGCCTCGGTGATCTCCACCGGCAGCAGATCCGGGTCAGGGAAGTAGCGGTAATCGTTTGCCTCTTCCTTGGTTCGCATCGACCGCGTCTCGTGCTTCACGGAATCGTAGAGGCGGGTCTCCTGTACCACCTCTCCGCCGGACTCGATGACATCGATCTGGCGCTCCACCTCGTAGTTGATCGCCCGCTCCACGAAGCGGAACGAATTCAGGTTCTTCAACTCCGTGCGTGTACCCAGCTTGTCGCTGCCTTTCGGCCGGATGGAGACGTTGGCATCGCAGCGGAACGAGCCCTCCTGCATATTGCCGTCACAAATGCCCAGGTAGCGCACCAGCGAATGCACCTTCCGCATGTAGGCGACAGCCTCTTTCGCGGAACGCATGTCCGGCTCGGAGACGATTTCAAGCAGCGGGGTACCGGCGCGGTTCAGGTCGATACCCGTCACGCCCTCGAAACCCTCGTGCAGCGACTTGCCGGCATCCTCTTCCAGGTGCGCGCGAGTCAACCCGACACGCTTGGTCCCGCCGTCCTCCAGTTCCAGGATCACTTCGCCGTCGTGCACCACCGGCAGCTCGTACTGACTGATCTGGTAGCCCTTGGGGAGGTCCGGATAGAAATAGTTCTTGCGCGCGAAGACCGACCGGGGCGCGACAGTGCAACCGGTGGCCAGGCCGAACTTGATGGCCATGTTCACGGCCTCGGCGTTGAGCACCGGCAGCACGCCCGGCAAACCAAGATCCACCGCGCAGGCCTGGGTGTTGGGCTCAGCCCCATACGCGGTGGACGCGCCGGAGAAAATCTTGCTGCGGGTGGCGAGCTGGGCATGGATCTCCAGCCCGATGACCACTTCCCATTGCATGTGTATCAACTCCCTCGCCTCAGGCGAATGCTTCCGGGGCCCGGGTGTGCCAGTCCGTCACCTGCTGGTAGCGGTGCGCCATGTTCAGCAGGCGGGCCTCGTCGAAATGGTTGCCGATCAGCTGCAGACCCACTGGGCGTCCATGGGCGAAACCCGCCGGCACCGACATGCCTGGCAGACCGGCCAGGTTCACCGCGATGG
Organism: Ectothiorhodospiraceae bacterium; assembly: GCA_020831845.1. Classification (GTDB taxonomy): domain Bacteria; phylum Pseudomonadota; class Gammaproteobacteria; order Nitrococcales; family Aquisalimonadaceae; genus LSCE01. The sequence continues at coordinate 6,101 of JAFIFV010000095.1, read as the reverse complement.
TGTAGATGTCGGACAGGTACATCTTCACCGGATCGTCGGAGCGCTCCCCCAGATTGAACGCCACCGTGGGCGAGGTGGGACCGAGGATGGCGTCCACCTCGCCGAAGGCGGCCAGGAAATCGTCCCGGATCAGCCGGCGTACCTTCTGCGCCTTGAGATAATAGGCATCGTAATAGCCGGCGGAGAGCGCATAGGTACCCACCAGGATGCGCCGCTTCACCTCGGCGCCGAACCCTTCGCCCCTTGAGCGCTTGTACAGGTCTTCCAGGTCCCGCGGGTTCTCGCAGCGATGGCCGAACCGCACGCCGTCGAAACGGGACAGGTTGGACGAGCACTCGGCGGGCGCAATGACGTAATAGGCGGGCACGGCCAGGTGGGTATTGCGCAGACTGATCTCGCGGAACTCCACGCCCAGCTTGCGGTATTCCTCGATGGCCGCGTCCACCACGCGGGCCACCTCGGCATCCAGCCCCTCGCCGAAATACTCCTTCGGCAGGCCGATCTTCAGCCCCTTCAGGTCGGCATCCAGAGTTTCGCTGTAGCGCGGCACGGGTTGATTCACGCAAGTGGAATCGCGGCTGTCGAAACCGGCCATGGCCTCCAACAGCAGGGCGCAGTCCTCGGCGCTGCGGGCCATGGGGCCAGCCTGGTCCAGACTGGACGCGAACGCGATCATGCCGTAACGGGATACCCGGCCGTAGGTGGGCTTGAGGCCGGTGATGCCGCACATGGCGGCCGGCTGGCGGATGGAACCGCCAGTATCCGTTCCCGTGGCCGCCGGCACCAGGCGCGCTGCAACGGCGGCAGCGGAGCCGCCGGACGAGCCGCCAGGCACGGCGGTCGTATCCCAGGGGTTCTTCACCGGGCCGTAGAAGCTGTTCTCGTTGGACGAGCCCATGGCGAACTCATCCATGTTCGTCTTGCCCAGCATCACCATGCCTGCCGTCTGCATCCGTTCCACCACGTGGGCGTCGTAGGGCGAGATGAAATTGTCCAGCATGCGCGAGCCGCAGCTGGTGCGAATGCCATTGGTGCAGAAGATATCCTTGTGCGCCAGCGGGATGCCGGACAACAGTCCGGCCTCGCCCCGCGCCCGGCGCCGGTCGGCCTCCCGGGCGGCCGTCAGCGCATGCTCCTCGGCCACGGTGACGAAGGCATTCAGCTCGCTGCCGATGCCGTTGATCCGCTGCAGGCAGTCCCTGGTCAGTTCTTCACTGGAGTACGTCCCGGCGGCCAGGCCGGCAGCCAGCTCGGCCACGGTCTTGTCGTGCACGCTCACGGTATCCATCCAAGGTTGTGTTTGGGTTTGACCGGCACCGTCACTCGATGACGCGCGGCACCAGGTAGAGTCCGGCTTCGACGCTGGGAGCGATGGCCTGGAAATGCTCGCGCTGGTTTTCTTCCGAGACCGCATCCGGTCTCAGCCGCTGCACCATGTCGATGGGGTGCGCCAGCGGCTCGACCGCATCGGTCTCGTCTCCACCCAGCGCCTCGACAAACGCCAGAATGTTGCTGAGTTCGCGGGCGTAGCTGTCCAGATCCTGGTCATCGACGCCCAGCCGGGCCAGATGCGCGATCTGCTTGACGTCGTCATTACTGAGGGACATGTCTTGCTCCATTCGGTCGGATAGTCGCGGAGAACGGAATTCCGGCCCGCGACGGATGCGCAATTTTCCGGCATAAACCCCCGGATCGCAAACCGGAGGTCACCTCGCGGCCCTCCAGTCGCTACCGAAAACGTGGCACAGGTCTCGCCGCATGCGTGACCCGCTGCACAAAACGGCAGCGCAGCCCTTTATTTGCGGGCGGTTCGCTTGCCGAAACCCTACCCCGTTGTTAGATTAGCGCCTTCGCTGGGACGGGTGCATACAATGTTCAAGGGCATACGCGGTCTTTTTTCCAACGACCTTTCAATCGATCTGGGAACCGCCAACACGCTGATCTACCTGCGTGGACAGGGCATCGTGCTGAACGAGCCCTCGGTGGTCGCGATCCGGCAGGACCGCGATGGTGGCCCGAAGACGATTGCGGCCGTGGGCGCCGAAGCAAAGAACATGCTGGGCCGCACGCCTGGCAACATCCGCGCCATCCGCCCACTGAAGGACGGCGTCATCGCCGACTTCACGGTGACCGAAAAGATGCTGCAGCACTTCATCAAGAAGGTGCATGAGGCACGCTTCTTCAAACCCAGCCCGCGCGTGCTGGTCTGCGTGCCCTGCGGCTCCACCCAGGTGGAACGACGCGCCATCAAGGAATCGGCCGTGGGCGCCGGTGCCCGCGAGGTGTACCTGATCGAGGAACCCCGCGCTGCCGCCATCGGCGCAAACATGCCGGTGGACGAAGCCCGCGGCTCAATGGTGCTGGATATCGGTGGCGGCACGTCGGAAGTGGCGGTGCTCTCCCTGAACGGCATTGTGTACTCCGCCTCCGTTCGCATCGGCGGCGACCGCTTCGACGAGGCAATCACGAACTACGTTCGCCGCAACTACGGTATCCTGATCGGGGAAGCCACCGCAGAGCGTATCAAGCATGAAATCGGCACCGCGTTCCCGGGAACCGAGGTGCGCGAGATCGACGTCAAGGGCCGCAACCTGGCCCAGGGTGTGCCGCGCAGTTTCACACTGAACAGCAATGAGATCCTGGAAGCGCTGCAGGAGCCGCTGTCCGGCATCGTGGGCGCCGTCAAGACCGCCCTGGAGCAGACACCGCCGGAACTCGGCGCGGACGTCGCCGACCGTGGCATCGTACTGACCGGCGGCGGCGCACTGCTGCGCAACCTGGACCGCCTGATCATGGAGGAAACAGGCCTGCCGGTGGTGATCGCGGACGACCCCCTGACCTGTGTCGCCCGAGGTGGCGGCCGGGCACTGGAACTGATGGACGAGCAGGGACTGGATCTGTTCACCGTCGAGTAGCCCCTGACGCTGAGACGGGGCTCTCCAGGTGCGTCGTCCCGCTACGGTATGATGATGTTGACCGCCCGGGCGGCGGCGACACCCAGGCGTTGACCAGACAATAGCGGGTAGTACCATCAAGCCCTTATTTGCACGCGGCCCATCGCTGACCACTCGTCTCATCCTGCTGACTCTGGTGTCGGTGGGGCTGATGACGCTTGATCATCGCCAGCACCTGTCCTCTCCGGTGCGGGAGTTGGTGCAGACGGCCGTCTACCCCATCCACCTGGTCGTCAACCTGCCATTCGAAATCGGCGATTACGCCTCGGAGCGTCTGAAGGGTCGGCACACGCTGCTGGAGGAAAACGCCCGGCTGCGCAACCAGCACCTGCTCTACGAGGCACGGCTGCAGCGCCTGGACCAGCTGGAGCGGGAAAACATCCGGCTGCAGGGCCTGCTGGATTCCTCCTATGAAGTGGAGGAGGCGGTGCTGATCGCCGAGTTGCTGCGGGTGGATCTCGACCCGTACAGGCACATCATCAAGGTGGACAAGGGTTCTCGCCACGGCGTCTTCGCCGGCCAGCCGGTGCTGGACGCCCAGGGCGTGATGGGGCAGGTGGACACAATCAGCCGCTCCAGCGCAGTGGTCCGCCTGATTACCGATCCGAGCCACGCGCTGCCCGTGCAGGTAAACAGGAACGGTTTGCGGGCCATCGCTTTCGGCGGCGGCAACCTGCGCGAACTCGAACTGCCCCACTTGCCGAACAATGCCGATATCCGGACCGGTGATCTGCTGGTGACCTCCGGACTCGGTGGCGGCTTCCCATCCGGTTATCCGGTGGCCCGGGTCACGCAGGTTACCCGGGAGCCGGGCCACCCCTTTGCCCGCGTGATCGCGGAACCGACAGCGGAGCTTGATCGCAGTCGCGAAATGCTACTGGTGCGCACGCGGGTCAGAAGTGATGACGACGACGAAGCCCCGGAACAGGAGGACACGGCCTCCGAAAATGGGATATCGGGATCTGGCTCATGACGCTGGCTCCGCGTCGTGGCGGTACCGCCATCTTCGGCAGCATCCTCATCGCCTACGTGCTGACGGTGGTGCCGCTCCCGGAATGGGCACGGCTGGCGCGCCCCGAGTGGGTGGCGCTGGTGCTGATCTACTGGTGCATGGCTGTTCCGCATCGTGTGGGGGCGGTCACGGCATTTCTGGCCGGGCTGGGGCAGGATGCCCTGCAAGGCACGCTACTGGGCCAGCACGCACTGGCTTATGTGATTCTGGCTTTCGTGGTGGTGAAACTGCACCAGCGCATCCGGGTCTACCCGCTGGGTCAGCAGGCTGTCGTCGTGCTCGTGCTGCTGGCCATGGTCCATCTGATACAGTTCTGGATCAACGGCCTGGTGGGCCGCCCCATGCCCGGGGCGATCTACTGGCTGCCGCCGCTGATCGGCACCCTGGTCTGGCCCTGGCTATTCGTCATCATGCGCGGCGTTCGCCGGTACTACGGCGTGCAGTAACTACAGGTTCCCGACCGCATGGCTAACGGCAACGGCAAGAACAAGCAGCACCTGAAGGACTCGCGCCGGGAACAGCAGTTGTTCACGCGACGGGCGGTGTTGGCCGGGATAGGCGTGACCGGGCTGCTGGGCGTGCTGGGCACGCGGATGACGCAGCTTCAGGTGGCCGGTCACCAGCGCTACATGACCATGAGCCAGGCGAACCGCGTGCGGCTGGTCCCGGTCGCACCGAACCGGGGCCTGATATACGACCGCAACGGCCTCACCCTGGCCGAGAACCGTCCCAACTTCCAGTTGCTGCTCACCCCGGAACAGATCCAGGACATGAACGGCACGCTGGACGGTCTGCGCGGCATCATGCCGATCAGCGACCGCGAGACGGAACGGTTCACCACGCTGATGCGCCGATCCCGCCGCTTCGAGGCCTTGCCGCTGAAGGTGCGTATGAACGAGGACGAAGTGGCCGCGTTCGCCGTCCATCGCCACCGCTTCCCGGGCGTGGAAGTCGAAGCACGCCTCAGCCGGTTCTACCCGCAGGGGCCGCATGCCGTGCATGCGGTGGGCTATGTGGGGCGCATCAACGAACGCGATCTGCAGCGGCTGGAGAGCAGCCGCTACGCCGGCACCAATCACACCGGCAAGACCGGTGCAGAGCTGCAGTTCGAAGACATACTCCAGGGCTACGCCGGCATGGAGCGGGTGGAAACCAACGCACTCGGCCGCGCCATCCGGCCGCTGGAGCGCGCCGCCCCCAACCCGGGCCAGGACATCTATCTCACCATCGACAGCCGCCTGCAGCGCGTCGCCGAGGATGCGCTGGGCGATTACGCCGGCTCCATCGTGGTCATCGACGTGCGCAACGGCGACGTGCTGGCGCTGGCCAGCAAGCCCATGTACGACCCCAACCTGTTCGTCAACGGCATCGATGTCGAGACCTACAGGGCGCTGCAGGCCGATCCGGACAAGCCTCTGTTCAACCGCGCCATTCGCGGCCAGTACCCACCCGGCTCCACCATCAAGCCGTTCGTCGGTCTCGCCGGCCTGGACAGCGGCACGGTTGGCGGCAGTGACCGTGTGTTCTGCCGGGGCCATTATTCCCTGCCCGGCATCGATCACCGCTGGCGCTGCTGGCGCCGCCAGGGCCACGGCCACATGAATTTCATCGACGCCATGGCCCAGTCCTGCGACGTCTATTACTACGACCTGGCGTACCGCATGGGTATCGACCGCATGCAGGAATTCCTGGGGAAATTCGGCTTCGGCCGACTGCCCGGCCTGGGCACACCCGGCGAACTGGGCGGCATCCTCCCATCCCGGGAATGGAAGCGTGGCGCCCGCGGCGAGCCCTGGTTCCATGGTGAAACCCTGATTACCGGCATCGGCCAGGGCTATTTCCTGACCACGCCACTGCAGTTGGCCCAGGCCACCGCGGTAATCGCCAACCGCGGCAAGGCATGCGCGCCACGGCTGGTCCGCGCCGTCCACGACAACGGCGCCCCCGAGATCCGGGAACTGGAACCGAATTCCATGCAGGAACACCTGGAGTTGCGCAACGACCGTCACTGGGATGAGCTCATCGAATCCATGGTGGAGTCGGTGCACGGCCGTCGCGGCCCCGGTCGCGGCCCCCTGCACGGGGTGACATACCGCATCGCCGCCCAGACCGGCACCCCCCCCGTCGTCAGCCGG
>JAFIFV010000091.1 GCA_020831845.1 Ectothiorhodospiraceae bacterium | reverse complement strand
CCCCCCCCCCCCCCCCCCCGGGGCACCCGCCCCGGGCCGGGGGTGTCGCGGGAACGAACAATAGCGTCAGGGCTGCTGCTCGGGCTGCTCCGCTCCTTCCTTCTCCGGCGGCTGCAGATCGTACTTGCTGACTCCCATGGCCAGCGCAGAGGAACTGGCCACGAAAATGGAGGAGTAGGTCCCCACCAGCACACCGAGCATCAGCGTGAAGGCGAAGCCGGAGATCATTTCCCCGCCGAGAATGTAGAGCGATAGCACAACCAGCAGCGTCGTGAACGAGGTCACGATGGTTCGCGAAAGCGTCTGGTTGATGGAGGCGTTCATGACCTCCTCTGTACTGCCCTTGCGCATCTTGATGAAGTTCTCGCGGATGCGGTCAAAGACCACGATGGTGTCGTTCAGCGAGTAACCCACCACCGCCAGCAATGCCGCCAGCACACTCAGGTCGAATGTCACCTGGAACAACGCCAGTATGCCCATGACCAGCAACAGGTCATGCAGCAACGCGGCCACGGACCCGGCGGCGAACCGATACTCGAAACGCAGCGCCACGTAGATCAGGATGCCGCCCAATGCGGCGAGCATGGCCAGGATGCCGTCCTGCGTCAGTTCCTCGCCGATCTGCGGGCCGACGAATTCCACACGCCGAAGGTCGACGTCCGGTGTATCCGCGCGCAGTACCGAGAGCACCTGGTTGCTGAGTTCGGCAGGCTCCACGTCCTCCTGCGCAGCCAGCCTGATCAGCACCTCGCGGGACGATCCGAAGTGCTGTACCACCGCGCCGCCGAATCCCCCCTCTTCCATGACCTGACGCACTTCCACCACGTCAATGGCTTCGGGATATCCCACCTCGACGACGGTACCGCCGGTAAAATCGATGCCGAAATTCAGCCCGCGGATCAGCAGGGCGGCAAGCGCGGCGGACAACAGGACGACAGACACGATGGCCGCGAGCTTCCGCTTGCCCATGAAGTCCAGGGATGGATCTTTCTTGAATAACCACATAGCTTGAGAACCCTTCCCGCTTCAGATGGGCAGCTTGGTCAAGCGCCGCCGGCGACCGTAGATCAGGTTGACCACGGCCCTGGTACCCAGGATGGCCGTGAACATGGAGGTGACGATGCCGATGGACAGTGTCACCGCGAAGCCCTGGATCGGACCGGTGCCGAACAGGAACAGCACGACCGCCGCCAGCAACGTGGTGATGTTGGCGTCCGCAATCGTGGAGAACGCCTTCGCATAACCTGCATGGATGGCTTCCTGCGGTCGCATACCGGCGTGTAGCTCTTCACGTATGCGCTGGAATATCAGCACGTTGGCATCCACCGCCATACCCACCGTCAGCACGATACCGGCAATGCCCGGCAGTGTGAGCGTGGCCTGCAGCATGGAGAGTACGGCAACAATGAACACCAGGTTCAGGAACAGCGCGCAATTGGCAATCAGCCCGAACACCCGGTAGTAGAAGGCCATGAAGGCCACCACCAGCAGGAAACCGATCACCACGGCCATGAAACCCTGGTTGATGTTCTCCTGACCCAGGCTCGGCCCGACGGTACGTTCCTCGATGATGTCGATGGGAGCGCTGAGGGAACCAGCCCGCAGGAGCAGCGCCAGGTCCCGCGCCTCGGTGGTGCTGTCCAGGCCGGTGATGCGGAACTGGCTGTGCAACGCCTCGCGGATGGTGGCGATATTGATCACTTCCTCGGTGCGCACCCGCTCCCGCTGCATCTCCCCGTTCACCTCGCGGGATTCAGTCCTGGTCTCGATGAACACCACGGCCATCGGCCGGCCCACGTTCTCCCGGGTGGCGCGATTGAACAGCGTGCCGCCGTCGGAGGTCAGGCGGATGTTGACCTGCGGCCCGCCCGTTTCCTGGTCTATGCCCGAGGACGCATTGCTGATGTAGTCCCCGGTGATCATGACTTCCCGTTCCAGCAGGACATAATCGCCGTCCCGGGCCTGGTAGCGCACCGCATCACCCGGCACGGGGCTGTCTTCGCGGCCGCCGTAACTGGCATTGTCGGAATGCACCATCCGGAACTCCAGCGTGGCCGTGGCGCCGATGATGTCCTTGGCGCGCGCCGTGTCCTGCACGCCGGGCAACTGAACCACGATTCGGCTGGTACCCTGCCGCTGGATCACCGGCTCCGCCACACCCAGCTCGTTCACACGGTTGCGCAGCGTGGTGATGTTCTGCTGCAGGGCGGCGGTGCGGATCTCCTGCATCCGGTCTTCCGGAATCTCGCCGATCAGCCAGAACTGCCCGTCCCGCTCTTCCTGGGAGAATGTCAGGTCTCCCCGGTAGCTGGGCCGAAGCAACTGCAGGGCCTGTTCCCGTTCGGGGGCATTGCGGAACCGTGCCACCAACTGTCCGTCCTCGACGTTGACGGCGCTGTAACGGATGCGCTCCCGGCGTAGCTGGGTACGGAAATCATTCTGGAAACGCTCCAGGGTCTGCGAGACGGAGGCGTCCAGGTCCACCTCCATCAGGAAGTGCACGCCCCCGCGCAGATCCAGCCCCAGGTACATCGGTTCGGCATTCAGGCTGCGCAGCCAGTCCGGCGTGGCCGGCGCCAGGTTGAGCGCTACCGTGTAGCCGGTGCCCAGCTCGTCCCGCAGCATGTCCGCGGCACGCAGCTGGTCATCCTCGTTCGCCAGACGAACCAGAAACCGCTCGTCGTCGATCTCGTGGGAGAGCATCTCGATGCCGGCATCCTGCAGCAGCCCCAACACGCGGTCCTGCATCTGCTGGGGGTCCTCCTGCGCCCGCGTCGCCGTCACCTGCACCGCCGGGTCTTCCCCGAACAGGTTGGGCAGCGCGTAGAGTACGCCCACCACCAGTGCTACCACGAGCACGAGATACTTCCACAATGGATACCGGTTCATCGCGTCAACCCTGTCGGCGAATTGCTTGCCTTATTTCTTCTTGTCGTTACTCGTAGCGACATCCTTGCCCTTGATGGTGCCCTTGGGCACGACCTGGGCGGCGGCGTTCTTCTGAACCTTCACCTGAACGCCTTCGGCGATCTCCACGGTCAGGAACGTTTCACCCACGTCGGTAATGCGTCCCAGCACACCGCCCTGAGTAATGACCTCGTCGCCCTTCGCCAGTTCAGACACCATCTGGCGATGTTCCTTGGCGCGCTTGGTCTGCGGGCGAATCAGCAGGAAGTAGAAGATGACGATCAGCAGAACCGGAAACAGCAGCGCGCCCCACCCGGCGCCGGCCTGTTCGCCCGATTGGGCTAACGCACTGGAAATAAAGAAATCCATCGACAATCCCCTTTCACTGGTCATTTCACGCGATCAAGACAATGCCTGTCGGCTCGGGAGCCGTCAAACCCGGGCGGCATTATGCCACAGCGTCCGGCAATCTGCCGGGCACCGGATGCCAATCAGTCCACACCTTGGGCAAGACGGTGGTAGAAGTCCTCGACGTAGCTCTCCAGGCGCTTTTCCGTGATCGCCTGGCGCAGTTCGGACATCAACTGCTGGTAGAAGTACAGATTGTGTATGGTGGCGAGCCGCGGGCCCAGCATTTCGTTGCACTTGTCCAGATGCTTGATGTACGCCCGACTGTAGTGCTGGCAGGTGTAACACGGACAACCGGGCTCGATCGGCCTGGTATCACTGGCGAAACGGCTGTTACGGATACGCAGCGTACCGCCCCTGGTAAACAGGAAGCCGTTGCGCGCGTTGCGCGTGGGCATCACGCAATCGAACATGTCCACGCCGCGGCGCACGCCCTCCACCAGATCCTGCGGGCGGCCCACGCCCATGAGATAACGTGGCCGGTCGGCGGGCAGACGCGGGTGCAGGTGCTCCAGCATGGCGTTGCGCTCGTGTTCCGGCTCCCCCACTGCCAGACCGCCAATGGCGTAGCCCTCGAAGCCGATGTCGGTGAGCCCGTCCAGCGACTGGGTGCGCAAGGCAGGGTAAACGCCGCCCTGAACGATGCCGAATAGCGCGGAAGGGTTGTCTCCGTGCGCCCTGCGGCTGCGTTCCGCCCAGCGCAGGGACAACTCCATGGACTTCCGCGCCTCGGACTCGGTCGCGGGATACGGGGTGCATTCGTCGAAAATCATGACGATGTCCGAGCCCAGGTCTCGTTGCACCGCCATGGACTCCTCCGGCCCCATGAACACCTTGCTGCCGTCCACCGGCGAACGGAAGGTGACGCCCCGCTCCTCGATCTTGCGAAGCTTGCCCAGGCTGAAGACCTGGAAGCCTCCGGAATCGGTGAGTATCGGACCATGCCACTGCATGAAGTCGTGCAGATCCCCGTGCAGGCGGATAATGTCGGTGCCGGGGCGGAGCATCAGGTGGAAGGTATTGCCCAGCACGATCTGGGCACCGATACCGGCCACATCCTCCGGCGTCATCGCCTTCACCGTGCCGTAAGTACCGACCGGCATGAACGTCGGCGTCTCCACGGTACCCCGCGAAAAATGCAGGCGCCCGCGACGGGCGGCGCCGTCCTGGCCCAGCAGGTCGAAACGCATCCTCATGCGGCTTCCCCGGAGCGCGCTCCCGGCGCGGATGGATGGATGAACATGGCGTCCCCATAACTGAAGAAGCGATACCGCTCCCGTACCGCATGGCGATAGGCCGCCATGGTACGGTCATGACCCGCAAAGGCGCTCACCAGCATGATCAGGCTGGATTCCGGCAGATGGAAATTGGTCACCAGGGCATCCACGGCGCGGAAGCGGTATCCGGGGTATATGAAGATGTCTGTCTCGCCAGCGAAAGGCTTCAGGCTGCCACCGGCCGCGGCAGACTCCAGCGCCCGCACCACGGTCGTACCCACGGCCACCACCCTCCCACCGGACTGCCACGCACCACGTGCCATCTCGCAGACCTGCTCGCCCACTTGGAGCCACTCGCTGTGCATTCTGTGCTCCGCGAGGTTGTTCACCCGCACAGGCTGGAACGTACCCGCGCCCACATGCAGGGTAATGGTGGCCAGATCCACCCCGGCCCGTCGGAGCCGTTCCAGCATGGCCTCGTCGAAATGCAGCCCTGCCGTGGGGGCCGCAACGGCACCGGGCTCCCTGGCAATCACAGTCTGGTAACGCTCACGGTCCGTCTCGGAATCTTCCCGGCGGATATACGGGGGCAGCGGCATGTGCCCGTGCGCTTCCAGGTAATCCAGCAGTGGACATTCCAGCAGGAACTCCACCACGAAGCAGTCGCCCTCGCGCCCCAGCAGCCGCGCCCTGCCGCCGCCCTCCAGATGGAGCGTGGCGCCGGCGGGCGGCGTCTTGCTGGAGCGGAGATGCACCAGCGCCTGCTGCTCCGGGCGCAACCGTTCCACCAGCAGTTCCACCTTGCCGCCGGTTTCCTTGCGGCCATACAATCTCGCCGGAATCACCCGGGTATCGTTCATCACCAGCAGATCACCCGGTCGCAGCAGGTTTTCCAGGTCGCGGAACATGCGGTCTTGAAGACGCCCGTCCAAACCACTGAGGCACAGCAGCCTGCTGTCCCCCCTGGAAGGCAGGGGATGATGCGCTATCAGTTCCTGGGGAAGATCAAAGGTGAAATCGCTTCGACGCATGGAAACAGCCGCCTTGAAAGCCGCGCATTCTAGCAGGAAGGCCGCCCAGCGGCGAGAATCAGACCCTTTCCACGGACCGCCCAGGCAATCGTCTGTTGCGTGACCTGAGCAGTGTTTCCTATACTGCGGCGCTCCCCTCCGTGCCGGGATGGCGGAACTGGTAGACGCGCCGGATTCAAAATCCGGTTCCCGAAAGGGAGTGCGAGTTCGATTCTCGCTCCCGGCACCACACCACCTTCATGCTTCCGTTTTGTCGGCAAATGGCGACAATTTCGTTGCTTTGGTGTAGTTTTGTCCCGTCTGGTCGGGGGGGCAGGACGTCGTTATGTCTATTGCATTGGTCCTTAGCGGTGGGGCACCAAACAGCACGCTGATGTCGGGCGCTCTGACGGCCATGGCTGAGCGGGGTGTCAGGTTTGATGTGATATCCACGTCAGGGGCAGGAGCCATCGTCGGGTTGCTTTTCGCCGCCCCGCGGAACGACGATCCAGTCAGCGCACTTCGTGCCACGGTGGAAGGCGGCGTCAACGATCTGCTGTATGACTTGTTTCCGGTCAACTTCAAGGTATTCAAGAAGCCCGGGCCACTGGCCAACCTTTATCGCGGAATGCTTCAGGCCAATCCGTTCTTTGCGGCTGCGTGCGGCTACAAAAGCCCGATGCTGGGCACACTGCCGGGTGACTGGGCGCAGTTGGTGGCCGACAGCCTGAGCCCTTCATCCCTCAGTAGCATGAGCAAGGGCTTGTGTGAGCCCGTTCCGTGGATCTCCGAGCTGGTGGATTTCGAACGACTGGCCGGGCTCGACTTCGAGTTCTACATCAATGCCTACAACATCACCGATCGGCAGATGGAGAACTTCGGCAAACAAGAAATCACCCTGGACCACTTCCATGCGGCCATGGCGTTCCCGTTTCTTTACCCACCCAAGCGGCTGAATGGAAAATACTACTTCGAAGGGGCATCGAAGGACGCCCTCAACTTCAAGCCGCTGGTACACAAACACCCCGACATCGACACGATCGTCGTCTTCGACATACTCGGCATCGAACAGTTGATCCACGCCCCACGCAATCTCTACGACGCGTGGATCCAGTCAATCATCGTGCCCCTGGTGGCCAACGCGCGCGATGATCTCAAACTGTTCGAGGCCAAGCACAACCGCGGAAAGAACAAGAGAAAGCTGCTGAAAATCAACTACAGTCTGCCCAAAGAACACCTGGATCAGTCACTGGACTGGTCGGAAAGCAACCTGCGCCGGATGTTCGATATCGGCTACCGTTCCGGCATTGATTTCATCACCGAACACGAGCAATTGTTGCTACGATAAAGCCCTTGGACGAAGCAGGGTTCCACAAGGATGATTCGAGCATGACGCAGCCGGTAGAGCACCCACCATCCGCGGACACGTCCGGGCGTGAGGAAGTCGCCTGGTTTCGTCGCATCGTGCTTGCCGAATCCCTGGATGATTTTCTCGCGGACTTCCGGGACTATGCGGACAAGCACTGGGGGGCCGACATCATCGGCATACAGCTGGTCGATCACCAGCGGCGGTTGATGTGCAGCCTCCGCATCCACGGCGCCCGCCTGGAACAAAACGACAACGACCGTTTGCACCGCGATTTCCCGCTCGACCCGGGCGTTTCCTCATCGGCATGGGTGGCACTTCATCAGCGCCCGCTGCACGCACAACTGACTGATTCCACCCTGGCTACTCTGAGCGAACTGGACAGGGATGCCGTCACACTACTGTCTCTGCGCAGCGTGTTTCTTGTGCCAGTGGTTCACGCTGGCAGAACGATCGCCGTTGTCCAGTTCGGCAGCACATACTCTGTACGGGCGATACCAGCCCTGGTCCGCCAGCGCGTACTGACACTGGTTTCAGGGATGCAGGCCCCCATCCAGCGCCTGCTCAACCTGTCTGAGCTGGAGAGCAGCAACCGCGAGCAGCAACATCTGATCGACCTCGCCCGGCAGATCAACAGGAGCATCGACCTTCCCGATCTCATGCAATTGCTCGATGAGGAGTTGGAGCGAGAGGGTCTTTTTCAGAGCTGGGTACTGGCGCTCCCGGAACCAGGGACCCAGCGACTGGTATGCCAGCACGTGCATTTTCACGGAGAGTTGAACGCTGTCCAGAGCACGTACCAGGGCAGCCACAATCTGATGCTGGACCACAGTGAAATCGAAAAGCTGGTGGCCAGAGGCAAACCCTGGATCATCGAACATACAGAGTTGCACCGGCATTCTCACAACGTCAAATCCTGCTTTCAACGGTGGGGATTGCGCTCACTGGCCAGCATCCCGCTGTTTCGCGACCAGCAGTTCGCTGGTGTGCTGTTCGGTTTCAATCACGACAGTCCGGTAAACCGCCTGCGGCTACACGTGCTCGAACAACGAATGCCTCTGTTCCTGGACCAGATCGGCAACGCCCAGCGCATTCACGAGATGCTGCGCCAGGAGGAGGAAATAGCCACCGCCAACGCGCAACAGCAGCGGTTGATGAATTTCATCAACCGTGTCGGTGTGCTGACCAGCAACAGCAACATTCACGCGCTGCTGTGCAGCGCGCTACTGGACTGGCTTCCCTTCGACCTGGCCGGCATCGTTATCAGAGAGGGCAAGCAACTCACCATCAAGCACCTGCAGGTGAGCGATACGCGCTTCGAGGCGGTGCGGGATGCCTGGGAGGAATACTACGGTCAGAACCCCTATACGCTGGACGAACGCGATGGGGCTACACCCTACGTGTACCTGACCAACGAACGCCTGTACTTTCCCGATCTGATGCCGGTGCGGCACCTGCCCATGTCCCAGAAGGACCGCCAGGCGCTGGAACTGATGGGGACACCTCGGGGTTTTCTCTTCCTTCCCATCCGCCGCGAAGGCGAAGCCATCGGTGTCACCTGGCTGTTCAGTATCGAGAAGCCGGTCACGCTGAGCGAGGCGCAGCTCAGCATCACGGCCTCCTTGTGCGATGTGATCGGCAACGCCATCCGGAACGCCGAGCTCTACAGCACGGTGGAACGGCAGAAGCGCGAGATCGAGCAGACCCTGCGCGCCCTGAAATCCACCCAGGCTGACTTGCGTCGGGCGGAGATGGAGCGCATCGCTGCGCTGGAGCGCAGCAAGGAAATCGCAGAAGCCTCGGCACGGGCGAAAGGGGTGTTCATTGCCAACACCAGTCACGAAATACGCACGCCGCTCACTGCGATCATCGGCTTCGCGGAAACGTTGCTGCAAGGCAAGGACGATCAACCCGAGGTGGCACGGGCGGCGGAGATCATCCTGCGCAACGGCCGTCACCTGCTGGCTCTGCTGAACGACATTCTCGACCTTTCCAAGATCGAATCCGGCCGGCTGCCGCTGGAGCAGTTGAACTACTCCCCACTGGAACTGTTCGCGGAACTGGACAGCAATGTGCGCGTTCTCGCCTCCGACAAGGGCCTGGATTTCCGCCTGCGGTATAGCTTCCCTCTGCCCGCCCGAGTGGTGGGCGACCCCACCCGCACGCGGCAGGTTCTGCTGAACCTGCTGAACAACGCGGTGAAGTTCACCGAACAGGGGCATATCGGGATGGAGGTGGAGTACCTGCCAAAGAGCTGTGAGCTGCGTGTCCTCATCACCGATTCGGGCATTGGTATGGAGCCCGAGCAGCTTGAACACATCTTCGAACCGTTCACCCAGGCAGATTCCTCCACCAGCCGCCGTTACGGCGGCACCGGCCTGGGCTTGTCCATCGCCAAGCAACTCACGGAGCGCCTGGGGGGCAGACTGACGGTGGACAGCACCCCCGGGGAAGGCACCTGTTTCCAGGTCACGCTTCCGGTGAATCTCGGGGCCGACCAGTTGGAACTGCTTCAGGGGCTTGCCGACTTCTCGCGTCCGATAAAACCGGGTTACCAGGAACACGTACCACTGCTGCGAGGCGTGGTGCTGATTGCTGACGACAGCGACGACACGCGGGCACTGGTGCAGCTTCAGGTGGAGCGCACCGGAGCGCGCACCGTGCTTGCCCGCAACGGCCGGGAAGCCGTGGACATGATGGAAAAGGAGCCGGTGGATCTGGTACTGATGGACGTGCAGATGCCGGTCATGAACGGTGTCGACGCCATGCGCACCATCCGCAGCCGCGGCTATGACCAGCCCATGCTCGCGATGACCGCCCACGTGATGGACCGCGACCGCGTCCGGATCCGCGAACAGGGTTTCGATGGCTTCCTGGGCAAACCCCTGGATAACCGCGTGTTCTTCGCGACACTCGCAAGATACCTGCCCCCCGCCATTGCCGCGGATCAAGCGACGGAGGACGCCCCTGCGCCGCTGCCGGCGTCCTCGCCCAACCAGCGCCTGGAGGAGCTCAGGAAGCGATTCCTGGCGCACTTGCCCGACGCGCTGGCGGAACTGGAAGCGGCCTGGCAGGCATCGGATGCGCCACAGACGGCGGCAGAATCCCACAAGCTGGCAGGTGCCGCCGGTTGCTTCGGTCATGAGCGACTGGCACGGCTGGCCATGACGCTGGAGCAGGCATGCCGGCGGGATGGGCCGGAGGGCGAGCGTCACGCGGCCTGGCAGGCTCTCCAGCAGGCCTGCCAGGAAACACTGAGGCAAGCCCAGGATCCCGCTGCTTCCTGATCCGGATCGGGGATAAGCTGGTCAGTCCTTCCCCGCGATTTTTGCCCAAGTGTCCCGCAGGGTGATGGTGCGGTTGAACACCAGACGCTCAGTGCTGCTGTCCCGGCTATCGACGCAGAAGTAGCCTTCCCGCTCGAACTGGAACACAGCCGGGGCGGAAACCTTGCTCAGCGAGGCCTCCACAATGCCACGCACCACGACGAGAGATTCAGGATTGAGATCCTGTCGCCAGTCGCGGTCTTTCCCGGCCCCCGGCATGGGCGCGTTGAACAGCCTGTCGTAAAGCCGGATTTCCGCGGGGACACCGTGGCTGGCGGATACCCAGTGGATAACACCCTTGACCTTGCGACCCTCCGGATTTGCCCCAAGCGTTTCCGCGTCATAGGTACAGCGCAGCTCTACCACCTCGCCGTCGGCGTTCTTCACGGCCTCGTGGCAGTGGATGACGTAGGCATTGCGCAGGCGCACCTCGCCATCCAGCGCCAGCCGCTTGTACTTCTTGTTCGGCGCGACCTCCATGAAGTCCGCCTGGTCGATATACAACTCCCGGGTGAACGGCAACTGCCGGGCACCCATGCTCTCGTCCTTGGGGTGATTGGCCGCAGTCATCCGCTCCACCCGGTCTTCGGGATAGTTTTCGATGACCACCTTCAGCGGGCTCAGCACCGCCATGGCACGGGGCGCTGTGGTATCCAGGTGTTCCCGCACGGAGTTCTCCAGCATCGCCATCTCCACCATGCCGTCGGACTTCGTAACGCCGATGCGGGCACAGAAATCCCGCAGTGCCTCCGGCGGGAAGCCACGCCGTCGGATCCCGGCCAGCGTGGGCATGCGGGGATCGTCCCAGCCGTCCACATGGCCCTCGGTGACCAGTTCGGTGAGCTTGCGCTTGCTGAGCACCGTGTATTCCAGGTTCAGCCGTCCGAATTCGTACTGGCGCGGCTGGCAAGGCACATCCAGGTTCTCCAGGAACCAGTTGTACAGCGGGCGGTGATCCTCGAATTCCAGCGTGCACAGCGAGTGGGTAATACCCTCCTGGGCATCGGACAGGGTGTGCGTGTAATCGTACATCGGGTAGATCGGCCACGCCTCGCCGGTCTGGTGATGCACGGCGCCACGGCGGATCCGGTAGAGCGTCGGGTCCCGCAGATTGATATTCGGCGATGCCATGTCGATCTTCGCACGCAGCACCCTCTCGCCGTCCTCGAACTCGCCGGCGCGCATGCGACGAAACAGATCCAGGTTCTCCTCCACCGTGCGATCCCGGTACGGGCTATTGCGGCCAGGTTCGGTGAGCGTTCCCCGGTATTCCCGCATCTGCTCCGTGTTCAGGTCGCAGACGTAAGCCTTGCCGGCACGGATCAGCTCCTCCGCATACTCATAGAGCTGCTCGAAGTAGTCCGACGCGTAGTAGAGGTTGGTCCACTCGAACCCCAGCCAGCGCACATCCGCCTTGATGGATTCGATGAATTCCAGGTTCTCCTTCTCCGGATTGGTATCGTCGAACCGCAGGTTGCAAGTGCCCTGGTAATCGCGGGCTATACCGAAATTCAGGCAGATGGACTTTGCGTGACCCAGATGAAGGTAGCCGTTCGGCTCAGGCGGAAACCGAGTGGCAACGCGGCCATCGTTCCTGCCCTGCGCCAGATCCTCGTCGATGATCTGGCGGATGAAATTGCTGGCCGCAGCAGGCTCCCGTGTACTCATCGCTTTAGCAACCTTCAATTGGATGTGGGCATCGACAAAACGGCAGGCATTATACCGAAAGCCGGTGCGGAGCCGGGCATCCGGCTCCGCACCGCTGCAAGGCTGTCACGATTCAGAAGTTCTGACTAAACCCGTCCGCCGGCGCGGCATTGAGCAGCAGTTGCCC
>JAFIFV010000090.1 GCA_020831845.1 Ectothiorhodospiraceae bacterium | reverse complement strand
CCGAGCGCAGCGAGGGAGAACGCCGGCTGTGCCGGCGGCCCGGAGGGAGAGGCGCGCAGCGCCGAATAGGACCACCCTCTCCGCCATACATGCATAGCCACCGGGATTCGAACCCATGGCGAAAGGCCGTGGGTTCGAATCCGGTTGCTTTCCCTCAGTGGCCCATCGCTTCCTTCATCTCCTGGTCGATCCAGATCCGGGAGTAGATCGGGCCGGGGCGCACGGCGCCCACCCGCAACTCGCCATGGTAGTTCTTCACCCACGGCCACCAGGCGGAATAGCCCATGGGGGTCGGCAGCCAGACGTGCGGGACGTTTTCCTCGAGCACGTAGACATTGAGGTCACGCAATATCTCCCGTTGCCGATCCAGATCCTGTTCCCGAATGGCCTCGTTCAACTGCTCGTCCACGTAGGGGTCGGAATGGTTGGCCGGGTTCCAGGTCTGACCTGCCAAATAGGTCTTGCGTAGCACCTGCAGCGGGTTGCCGGCCCCATTGTTGATCATGTAGCCGGGGGCCTGGTTCTCGTGGCCCATCATGGAGCGATAGGCGCCATATTCCATGGCCTGGATGTCCATCTGCACGCCCACGGCAGAGTAGTAGGCCTCCAGCATGTTCACCAGATCCATGTGGTAGGGGCTACAGGAGCAGACCTGCATGCGGAAGCGCAGACCGTTACCGTGCCCGGCCTCAGCCAGAAGCTCCTTGGCCCGTTCCGGGTTGTAGTCGAACAGCTCCTGGCCCTTCTCGCTCAGTTCCTCTATCGGCGTGTAGTAGCCCTCCTGGGCAGTGGAGATGGGATACTCGAGCAGCTCGCCCTGGCCATCCAGCAGGCCCTCCAGTATGGCGCGCTGATCCACGGCGAGGTTCATGGCCCGGCGGACACGCACATCGTCGAACGGCGGAATGTCGTTGCGAAGAGCCACGTAGGTGCCGGCGGATTCGAGCGCCTCGCGCCAGACGAGGTCCGGGGCACCGCGCTTGAGTTCATCCACGTACTGCCAGCGGATGCCTTCCATGATGTCCACGCGGCCGGACCGCAGGGCGGCGATGGCGCTGGATTCATCCCGGATGATCCGGTAGATGACACGGTCGTTCAGCGGCAGCTGGTAGGTTTCGCCGTTCAGCTCGATACTGTCCCAGTGATCGGGATTGCGCTCGTAGACCTGACGACTACCGGACTGGACGTCCACCAGCCGGTAGGCACCTGTGCCGACGGTATTGCGCCAGTTGCCCCGCTCGCTGGAGTCCAGCGCGTGCCATTCCGGCGGTGCGATGCCGTCGAAGTAGCCCCAGGCCAGGCGATAGTGCCAGTTGGAATGCCAGTGATTGAGATGTGCCACCACGGTGTGGTCGTCGGGAGCTTCCCAGCGCTCGATGAAGTCATAGAACTCCGGTACCCGGCGGTCGGATGCCCAGATGCTCTCGAAGTGGTTGATCACATCGTCGGCCACCAACGCGCGGCGCTCCATCACACCCGGGGTGTCCGGCCAGTACACCCCCTGGCGCAGATGGAAGACGATGCGCAGCGGGTCTTCCAGGATTTCCCAGCTTTCCGCCAGGTCGCCCTCGAGCTGCTCGTAAGGTATGAAGGCCTGGTTGGTGAAGGCGTTGACGTTCCTGCCGCGGGGACCGTACTCCAGATTGCCGCGAAGGAGGTGGTCCAGGAACAGGCCGTCATGGCTGTTCTTCCAGTTCCAGGTCTGGCTGTCCCAGGTGACCGCGTCCAGCGTGCGGTACACGGTGACGACATTAACTTCGCCGCCGGTCTGTATGCTTTCGGCTGCCAGAGGTGCCGCGGCCATCAGAGATGCGGCGGCACCGGCCAGCAGTAGCTGTTTGCCTGTTTTTACGGCTTTCATCGATGGTACTCCTCCATACTCCGCTAGGTTGCCCCTTGGTGGGGCTTCTTGGTATTGCCGCTCGTCGGCGGCCTCTCGCGTCGGCTACAGCCGCTATTCAGCCGGCTCTGACCAGGTTGTCCTCCATCACATCCCCGGCATTGATGTCGGACGCTGCCGGGTCGTAGAGGTGGCAGGCCACCTGGTGCCCGGTATCCGTTTCCATGAGTCGGGGTTTCTGCGTTTTGCAGGCATCGTGGGCGAAGCGGCAGCGGGGGTGGAACGGGCAGCCGCTGGGCGGATTCAGCGGGCTGGGGACTTCTCCCTGCAGCGAACGGTCGAAGCCGCGCTTCGCCTCTTCCTCCGGGTCGGGGATGGGGATGGCCGACATCAGCGCCTGGGTGTAGGGGTGCTGGGGATTCTCGTACAGTGCGTCCCGGTCGGTGACTTCCACCACATGGCCCAGGTACATGACCATGATGCGATCGCAGATGTGCCTGACCACGGCCAGGTCGTGCGCAATGAACAGGTAGGTCAGCCCGAATTCTTCCTGGATGTCCTCGAGCAGGTTGATGACCTGGGCCTGGATGGATACGTCCAGGGCGGAGACCGGTTCGTCGCAGATGATCAGCTCAGGCCGGGCGGCGAGCGCCCGGGCGATGCCGATGCGTTGCCGCTGGCCGCCGGAGAACTGATGTGGATAGCGGTCTGCCATGTTGGGGTTCAGCCCGACACGCTCCAGCAGATCGTGCACCTGCGCCTTGTAGTCCTTCTTGTCCTTGAACATCTTGTGGATCAATAGCGGCTCACCGATGATGTCCAGCACCCGCATTCGGGGGTCCAGGGCGCCGAAGGGGTCCTGGTAGACCATCTGCATTCGCCGGCGCGCCTTGCGCAGGGCCGCCGAGTTGAGGGCGGTAATGTCGATGCCGTCCAGCGTGACCTTGCCGGCAGTGGGTTCCACCATGCGCAACACACCCAATCCGGTGGTGGACTTGCCGCAGCCGCTTTCTCCCACCAGGCCCAGCGTCTCCCCGCGGCGGACCTGAAACGAGACGCCGTCCACCGCCTTCACTGTCCCGGTCTGCTTCTGGCCGAACAGCCCGCCGTGCAGCTTGAAGTGCACTTTCAGGTCCTGAACATCCAGTAGTACATCGTTATGGTTTGTTGACATCGATCCAGCACGCCTTCCAGTGTTGATCGGAAACCTGCGTCAGTGGCGGACGCTCGGCCCTGCAGCGGTCCTCGGCGAAGCGGCAACGGGGGTGGAACGGGCAGCCCGAAGGGAGGTTGGACAGGTCTGGCGGCTGGCCCGTGATCGGTGTCAGTCGTGTGCCGCTGGGCTGGTCCAGCCGCGGGATGGAGGACATCAACCCCAGGGTGTAGGGGTGTTTCGGATGCTTGAAGATATCCCCGGAGGAGCCCTGTTCCACGATGCGGCCGGCATACATCACGTTGATGCGATCGGCGTAGCGGGCCACCACGCCCAGGTCATGGGTGATCAGGATCATCGACGTGCCGCGCTCCCGGGTCAGATCCTTCAGCAGTTCCAGGATCTGTGCCTGTACGGTTACGTCCAGGGCGGTGGTGGGTTCGTCGGCAATGATCAGGCGTGGGTCGCAGCCGAGCCCCATGGCGATCATCGCCCGCTGGCGCATGCCGCCGGAGAGTTGGTGCGGGTAGGCCTTCACCCGGTTCTCCGGGTCGGGGATGCGAACCTTGCGCAGCAGATCCACGCATTTGGCCAGCAGGCTCTTGCGATCACCGCCACGGTGCACCTGGATGGGTTCGGAGAGTTGCCGCCCGATGGTCAGTACCGGGTTCATGGAGGTCATGGGTTCCTGGAAGATCATCGCGATCTCGCTGCCGCGCATCTTCCGGATCTCCTCGTCGCTGAGTCCCAGCATGTCCTTGCCGTCGAACAGCACTTCGCCATCCACGATCTCCCCAGGGGGGCTGGGAATCAGCCGGAGGATGGACATGGCGGTGACGCTCTTGCCGGAACCGCTTTCTCCGACGATGGCCAGCGTCTCGCCCCGGCGCACGTCGAAGCTCACCCCGTCAACGGCAGTGACCGTGCGTCCATCCTGGCGGAACTGCGTCTTCAGGCCGCTGACGCGGAGCAGCACCTCCTGCTGCGTTTCCGGCTCCGCATGGTCATGCCGGTGTGTCTCTTCAGCAAGCACGTTAGTGGCCTCCATTCGGAATCACGTCGTCTGCCCGCCGGGCTTCCGCACCCGAGCGATGTAGCGGCCGGTCCCGCCGCGCATGCGCGGATCGAGAATGTCCCGCAGGGCATCGCCGAACATGTTGATGCCGAACACCGCGATGGCCAGCGCCAGGCCTGGCATGATGGCAAGCCACGGTGCGAGGAACATGTAGCTCCGACCATCGATGCTCAGCATGCCGCCCCAGCTGGGGGCGGGTGGGGGAATGCCCAGGCCGAGGAAGCTGAGGCCGGATTCGGCGAGGATCACCGCCGCCAGACGGGTGGTATAGAGCACAATGATAGGCGGCATCACGTTGGGCAGTATGTGTCGCCAGAGTATCCAGCCGGTGGAAGCGCCGATGGACCGAGCGGCATGCACGTAGACGTTTTCCTTGGCGGTCAGCACGGCGCCGCGCACGATGCGCGAGCCCGAGATACCGAACAGCAGTCCGAGGATGAGGATCACCTGCCAGGTGCCTGGCCCCAGGACCGAAACGGCGACGATCAGGATGATCAGGTCCGGGAAGCACATCCAGCCATCCACGACGCGTTGCGTGGTCATGTCGGTTCGGCCGCCCAGGTAGCCGCTGAACAGGCCGATGATCACCGAGATGATGATGGACAGCGTGGTGGCGGCGAAGGCAACGATGACGGAGAGCTGGGCACCGTAGACCACGCGGGAGAAGACGTCCCGGCCCAGGTGGTCGGTACCGAACCAGTGTTCGGCAGAGGGTGGTTTCAGCCTGTCCAGGGGCGAGATGGCGTTGTATCCGTGGGGCGCAATGAAGTCGGCGAAGATGCCGGTCAGTAACAGCAGTACGCAGATGATCGCACCCACGGCACCCAACGGCCGTTCCGTGAACAAACGGTAGAAGAACTCGACGAATCGGTTGCGGTAGCGCAGTGGCAGCTTTGCCGGAGGAGGGAGGGTGTCGGTGGACGTTTCCGGCTGCTCATCCGTGGCGCGGGCGGGGTCACCGGTCATTTCCCTGCCGAGTTTTTCGCTCAGATCAGCCGTCATAGCGCACCTTCGGGTCCAGCAGGCCGTAGCACATGTCCACCAGCAGGTTCACCAGCATCACGACCACGCCAGTGATCAGGAAAATGCCGGTGATGATGGGGTAGTCGCGCGTGCTCACGGACTGCAGCAGCAATTCGCCCAGGCCCGGCAGACGGAAGATCTGCTCGATGATGACGGTGCCACCGAACAGGATCGGAATCAGTATCCCGATCAGCGTGATCACCGGAATCATGGCGTTCTTCACCGCATGGCGGATGACGACAGTTCGCTCGGGTAGCCCCTTGGCCCAGGCCGTGCGGATGTAATCCTGGCGCAGCACCTCAAGCATCATCGTGCGCGTCATGCGCATCACCACCGCGGACAACGAGGCACCGAGAACGATGCTCGGCAGCAGCAGCACCTTGAGGTTCTCGAGGGGGTCCTTGAAGAACGGCACGATGTCGTTGGGCGGTGACCAGCCCCACCACATGGCCGGCAGGATGACCACCATGGTGCCCAGCCAGAAGTTGGGAATCGCCAGCGCGATGATGGAGAACGTTCGTCCTACGTGGTCACCGATGGTCTCCTGTCTCACGGCGGAGTAGATGCCGATGGGAATGGCAATGGTCAGTGCGACGATCAGCGACAGCACGCCCAGTTGAATGGTCACCGGCAAGCGTTCGGCAATCTCGGAGGTCACGCTGGTATTGCGCCAAAGGGAGTTGCCCAGGTCGCCGCGCAGGGCGTTCCCCGCCCAGGAGAGGTACTGCATGTAGATGGGCCGGTCGAGTCCCAGCGCCCGTTCCAGTTGCTCTCGCGTGTCGTGACCGGTAGCCGAGTAGTCGTTCTCGCTCAGCATCAGGTCCAGCACGTCGCCGGGGATCAGGCGAACCACCGAGAAAACGATAATACTGGCAATGATCAGTGTCGGAATCAGCGCCAGCAGGCGGCGGATGAAGTAGCTACCCATGGTGCGGCACTTCCCGCAAGAAGATGCTGCGGCAGGTGCGGGCCGCATGGTGGCGCAGAGTCATTTGTTCTCCTCCACTGTCTCTGCTTTCCTGATTTATGACGCTCTTTGGCGTTTTGTATTTATGGGATTAACTATTGGCTTTATGTTCCGTCGATGTCAACAACGTTCGTTCGTGCGATGCACAATTCTCGTTCAGGAATTTCTTCTTTCCCTTTTGTTGCAGAATAGTGGTGTTTTTTTGCAGTCTCATGGCATTCTTGACAGGTAACACGAACAGCAGAGTCGTGAAGCCGAGGTTCACAGGCAAGGGGACAGGTGATAATGGAACAGGGTGTGTCAGGCCGTCAGCGGCGCAGGGATGTGGACGGGAACGGTAACGTTGTGATCGCGTTGGCGCGGGGCCTGGAGTTGTTGCGCGCTTTCGGCCCCGGAGACGATTATCTGGGCAATGCCGAGCTGGCGCGACGCACCGGCATCCCCCGGCCCACGGTCTCCCGGCTCACCGCAACACTGACCACTCTGGGCTATCTGCGGTATTCGGAGCGTATGGAGAAGTACCAACTGGGACCGGGTGTGCTTGCTCTGGGCTTTCGCTACCTGGTCAGCATGAATATCCGCGATATCGCCAGGCCGTTCATGCAGGAACTGGCCGACAGCACGGATTGCATGGTGGCGCTGGGCACTGAAGACAAGGAGTACATTACTTACATCGAAACGTGTCAGGGCAATGGCCCGCTGGTGGTGCGCATGGAAGTGGGGTCACGTATTCCCGTGGCCACCTCCGCGATCGGCCGCGCCTATGTCGCCGGGCTGAACGACCAGCAGCGTGAGCGCTATCTGGCGCAGCTGCGCACGCACTACACCGCGGGCCAGTGGCCGGGGATCGAGCGCCTGTTGAAGCTGGGCTGCGAGCAATACCGCCAGTACGGCTTCTGCATGTCGCTCGGCGAATGGGAGCCGGATGTCCATGGTGTTGGCGTGCCGCTGATCCTCAAGGGGCAGGACGAGGTGCTGGCGCTGAACTGTGGTGGCGTGGCCCACCGCCTGACCCGCGATGTCATCGAAAACCGCCTCGGTCCGAGGTTGGCGGACATGGCCAAGCGCATTGCGGAGCAGGCGGGTGGTCTGGGTTACGCATGAGGCCTTCCTGTTTCCCTAGGCGAAACAGCGTTTCTTTTTATTGACGCCACGGCGATCACATGCAACAGTCTGTCTCATCAGTGGCCCGCAGAGGTCACGAGGGTGGCATGAAACCCGGGAGGAGGCTGTGATATTGGTGAACATGGAACTGTATTAAGGAATTTGGTTGCCGTTTTTCGCCGGCTGATCGCTACCGGCTTCTTGTCTGAAAGCCAATTTTCCCCCTTGTTTTATGCAAGGCTATTAGCTTTTTGTTTTTTTATTATTTTTCGCATCTCTTCTGTTATTTTTCCCGCCATACTTTCTCCGCTTGAGGATGACTCGCGTTATTGATGATCTACATCAATACTATGAGTGACCTGTGACCATAGGCTGGTCTCTATATGCATTCACCACTGAGGAGGCTCACATGTCGTCCATACCGGAAATCCTGCTTGTCCCCGTCGATGGGTCCAAGGGCGCCAACGCTGCAGCGGCTTACGCCGCCGCTCTGGCAGCGCGCCTGTCGATACCGGTGAGACTGCTGTTCGCCTTTCCCGAGACGCCCATGCAGATGTTCGGCGTCCCCGGCGAGGTGCCGAACCGGGACGATCTCCGGTATTTTTCTCCGGAGGCCTTCGACAAGCTCCGTGCCGATTCCGCGCGGGTGGCGTTCGAGGCCGCGCGGAAGGCGATGGGGGATGCAGTTGCCCCGGAGGAGGTGATTCTCTCGGGCGAAGCGGAGCGGGCGATACTCGACCACGCGGAAGGGGTGGATGGCGCGGCCATCGTCATGGGGCGCAGGGGCCTCTCGCACTTCCGGGAAATTCTGGTGGGCAGCGTAACGCAGCGGGTGCTGCATCACGCCAAGTGCCCGGTTTTCGTCATCCGTTGATAGGCGCGCGCCCCCGGGAGATGTCCCGGGGGCATGCGGTCAGGACTTGCCAGCGGTGAATCCGCCATCCACCAGCAAATCCGTGCCGGTGATGAAGCTGGCTTCATCCGACAGCAGGAACAGCGCCGCATTGGCGATTTCCTGCGAGGAGCCCAGCCGGCCCACCGGGTGCAGCGAGGTGAGGAACTCCAGCAACTGCGGATCGAGGTTTTCGAGCAGCGGCGTGGCGATGTACCCCGGGGACAGGCTATTTACCCGGATACCCGCGGCAGCTCCCTCCAGAGCAAGCGTTTTCGTTAGATTGAGCACGCCGCCCTTTGCTGCGGTGTAGGCAGCAGTCTGGCTTTGCCCCACGTGCCCGAGAATGGACGCGCAGTTGACAATGCTGCCACCGCTTGAAGCCATGGCGCGCATTGCCGCCCGGGCCACGCGGAACACACCGTTCAGGTTGATCTCGATAACTCGCAACCAGTCCTCGTCGGTGTAGTCGGTGGCAGGGGCCTGATGGCCGATTCCGGCGTTGTTGAATACGCCGTCCACGCCACAGAAGGCTTCGGCCTCGCGAAACATGGCATCCACGCTGTCGGTACGGCTGACATCGGTCTGCACGAACCGGGCTCTGCCTTCCAGCTTGCGTTCCAGGCTATGGCCCAGCGAGTCGTTCATGTCCGCGATCACCACCCGGGCGCCTTCGGCCACCAGGCGCTCCACGGTGGCAGCGCCGATGCCGCTGGCGCCTCCGGTTACGATCATTCCTTTGTCCGCTACACGCATGGCCTTGAGTCTCCCAACTGAATTGATGTGAAAGTAACATGCCGCATAGTCTGGACTAATGCCACTGGGGGATGATGATCTGGGTCAAGCCACAGGGGCGCACTCTTCAGGAGGGAGCGTCCCGGTTCACTACGTCATGTGATGCAGTCGCCGGAAAAGGGTCAGGCGGATTGTTACGCTTCCCGGAGATAGCACCGGCCATGCGCCGAAACGTGCTGGCAGAACATGAGGAACTGGATGGACCGCAAGCGTCTGCCCAAATCGTTCAGTGGCATTGTCTGGAAGACCACCTTGCTTTATCTGGTGGTGGCCGGGCTCTGGATTCTTTTCAGCGATACTTTCCTGCTGTGGCTGGATCTCGACGCGCAGCTATTTGCCGCAGTCAGCGCGCTCAAGGGTCTCGCTTTCGTAGGGGTGACCGCGGCGTTGCTCTATCTGGTGCTGCTCAAGCAGATGCGTAAGGTGGGGGACGCCTACGGCGAGCTGGCACGCACTGAAATTCGCTCGCGCCACCTGGTTGAATCGCTCCCGCACGGCGTGCTCGAACTCGACGCCCACGGGGTCATACAGTACTGCAACGCTGCCACCGCTGGCATGCTCGGCGAGCATGCCAGCCGCCTGGCCGGCATGCCGGTGGTTGAGCTGGCCAGCGATGAAGGCTCGCGAGAAGCACTGGAGGCCGCGTTACTCTCCGGAAAGGGGGGGGGAACCGCCGGCAGTTGCCTGTTTCGTCCTCGGCGACCCGACGGGACGCTGGTGCACGTGCAACTGGATTGGACGCGCGATCTGGACTCATCAACCCCCGGCTACCTGGCCGTGCTCACCGATATCAGCGACATGCAGCTGGCCCAGGCGTCCAGCAAACGACTTGCCGCCATCGTGGAGGCTACATCCGACCTGGTCTGCGTATCCGATCCCGCCGGTCGCATCCTGGAGATGAACGGCGCCGGTCGCGCGCTGCTCGGCCTCCACAACGCCGATCTGTCGCGTGTTTCCATACAACAGTTGATGCCGGTCTGGGCCTACAGCCGGATGATGAAGGAGGGGGTGCCCCGGGCCGCTGTTGAAGGGACGTGGTCCGGGGAGACGGCGGTATTGCGCCCCGACGGTGTTGACGTGCCGGTTTCCCAGGTCATCATCTCGCACAAGGATCAACGCGGCACTGTGCGCTACTACTCTACCATCATGCGCGACATCACCGAGCGCCAGCGCGCCGATGATGCTTTGCGCACTTCGCGTGAGCAGTACCGCTGCCTGGTGGAGAACGCCAACGAAGGGCTGGCCGTCGCCCAGGGCGGCAAGGTGTGCTACGTCAACCCGAAACTCATTGGATTGCTGGGGTTCCGGCAGTCCGACTATATCGACCGTCCCTGGCTGGATTTCGTGCATCCGGAAGACCGAGAGGCGGTGCTGGACTGGTATCGGCGACAGGCCAGGGGTGAAGACGTGGCCTCCCCCTACAGTTTCCGGTTTCTCACCTGGAAGGGCGGCTCGCGCTGGGTCGAGGCGACGGCCGTGCCGATCATCTGGGAGGGAGAGAGCGCAACGCTATCGTTCTTCATGGACGTGACGGATCAGGTGGAAGCCCAGTTCCGGCTGAACTACCTGGCGGAATACGACGAAATGACCGGACTGCCCAACCGCCGGCTGTTTCTGGGCAGGCTGGCACAGGCCATGGCCTATGCCGGCAGAAAGCGGGAAATGCTGGCCGTCATGTACCTGGACCTCAACCGTTTCCGTATCTTCAACGAAAGCCATGGGCACGAGATGGGGGATCGGCTGATCCAGACTATTGCCGAGGCCCTGGCACGCGTGATCGGCAGCCAGGACACCGTGGCTCGCGTGGCCAGTGACGAGTTCGCCCTGCTGATCCAGGAACTGGAAGACGATGAGCAGCTGCGCCGGAAAATCCGCCAGGTTCTGGAGGCTGTCTCGGCTCCGGTGCATATCGGCGATCACGAATTCTTCATTTCGGCCAGTGCCGGCATCAGCGTGTTCCCCGCGGACGGCAGTGATCCGGGGCTGCTGTTACGGAATGCCGCCAATGCGCTGGATGGCGCTCGCCGCAGTGGCGCGGGTACCTTCCAGTTCTATTCCGAAAGCCTGAATCGCAGTGCCCTGGATCGCCTGCGGCTGGAGACCGATCTGCGGCACGCGCTGTCGCGGGAAGAGTTCCAGCTGTACTACCAGCCTCAGGCGGACGTCCTTTCCGGTCGCATCGTCGGTGCCGAGGCCTTGTTGCGCTGGCAACGGGGTGATCGGGGTTTGGTGCAGCCTGCCGATTTCATTCCCGTGCTGGAAGAGACCAACCTGATTCTGGATGTGGGCGAGTGGGTGCTGGAGACCGCATGCCGCCAGCAACGCCGCTGGCTGGAGGAACTGGGGCAGGATCTACGTGTCTCGGTCAACATCTCGGCCAGGCAGCTATCCGACCCCGGCTTCCCCGAGAAGGTGGGGCGCATACTGGCCGGGAGCGGTGTCTCTCCCGAGGCTATTGAGCTGGAGATCACCGAGAGTTCGCTGGTGCAGGATCCCGAGAAAGCGGTGGACATCCTGCATCGCCTGAAGGAGCTGGGGATCACGATTGGGATTGACGATTTCGGCACCGGCTATTCGTCGCTGTCCTATTTTCGGCGATTCCCGGTGGATACGCTGAAGATCGACAAATCCTTCGTCGCGGAGCTGGTCCATGATGTTGATACCAGTGAGATCTCCCGCGCAATCATCGCGATGGGGCACAGCCTCAGAACCCACGTGGTTGCAGAGGGGGTGGAAACGGTGGGCCAGCTCGCGGTGTTACGGCGCCACGAGTGCGACTGGATGCAGGGCTACCTGTTGTCGCCGCCGGTGCCTGCAGCCGAATTCCATGCATTGCTGGAACAGGGCGTCGCCTTGCCCGCTCCGGAAGGTCCGGAGGCTCCACGCTACCTGCTGTTGCTTGCCCGGCCTGGGGGCACGGAGCCGCAACTGGCTGATGCGGCCGCTGCCGCGGGCCTGTCTGTCCGGCAGGTGGCGGATCCGCAACAGGCTTACGAGTTTCTCGCGGCGCATCGCGTTGCATTGCTGGCGGTGAGGCCATGGAACGATGGGCCCGTGGTGGCCGACGTGCTGAACATTGTGCGGGAGCTCTACCCATGGGCGTTCTGCTCAGTACTGGCACCGGCCGTCGAGCTGCAGCAGCTTGCCGATGTGCAAGGTACAAAATGCCGGCATTATCGTGGCATGGCCGTGCCGCTGGATGATGCCGCGGCGGCCGCTCTGGTGGATGAGGCACTGCAACGCTTCGTGGAAGGGCGTCCATCGCAATCCAGGGTCCGGGCTGCGAGGCGCTGAGTATCAGCCGCCGAAATGCTGTTGCAGGTAGGCGACGAAATCTGCGGTCTCCGCTGATCGGACTGGCTGCGGTGCCGAGGCGCCCGGCTGCTGCCGATAGGCGGCGACCAGCTCCCGGGTCCAAGGGTGCCCGGCTTGTCGCAGCTGCTCCAGCGACCCCCACCAGAGTATGCGGAATGCGGGTTCGCTGAAGGCGTTATACTGTTCGCGAAGCGCTTCCGTAAGCCCTTGTACATCCACGGCGGCACTGACCGGACCCAGTGCCTGCTTGAAGTTGATAAGCTCGGCCATCGCTAGCCCCCTGCACCGGGGCTCCACGCGCAGGGCAAACTGGTTGAGTTCGCCCACGGTACCGAACCAGCGTAAGGCCAGTCCGCCTGAATCAGCCGTGCCAGAGCTTGCCGAGGCCAGACCAAATCGGTATTTTCGAGGATCCCGTTCGGCGATTGCAGCCACCGCATCTGCAACCTCCAGGCCTTCCCACGCATGCATCCGTCTATCTCCCGGTTGTCGGAGGGGCAAGCATTATGGGGCGCCGCCGCCGCCAGAAACAAATCGCGGAATATCCGGAACAGACGTCATGACACAACAGACTGACCTGCAGTATCCGATCCAGAGCCCGGGCGAGGACATCGCGCCGGTCCCCGTGGCGAAGGGTGTCCACTGGCTGCGCATGCCGCTACCGTTCTCGCTGGACCATATCAATCTCTGGCTGCTTGAAGATGGGGACAACTGCGTGCTGGTGGACAGCGGCATGGGCATGCAGGTCGTGCAGGAACGCTGGCAGGAACTCGAGCGGAGCTGGCTGGCAAACCGGCCGCTGGGGCGTATCGTGATAACCCATTTCCACCCCGACCACGCCGGGTTGGCGAACTGGCTCGCCGAGCGCCACCAGGTCCCGGTCAGCATGACCGCGGGAGAGCACGCCCAGGCATGGCGTGTCTGGGAACAGAGCGGAGAGGATTTCCGCCAGACCGTGGTGCCGCACTTCCACCGTCACGGTCTGGATGCGGAGCGGCTGGAAGCCCTTGGCCAGCGGGGTAACAGCTACCGAAGAGTGGTGCCGTCACTGCCGCGTGAAATCGATATCCTCGCCGATGGCGACGAGATCGAGATTGGCGGCGTATGCTGGCGTGTCATGGTGGGGCGGGGGCATGCGCCCGAGCACGCCTGCCTGTATGCGGAGTCCCTTGGTGTGCTGATTTCCGGTGACCAACTGCTGCCCAGCATAACCAGCAACATCAGTTGTACCCCGACCGACCCGGACGGTGATCCGCTGGGTCATTACCTGGATTCCCTGCAGCGTCTGAGGACCTTGCCGCCGGATACGCTGGTGCTACCGTCCCACGGCCGCGTATTCACCGGCCATGAGGCGCGGGTGGATCAGGTGCTTGCGCATCATGAGGAGCGTCTGGACCGGCTTCGTCGCCAGTGTCGTTCCCCCAGCGCTGCGGCGGATACACTGGATATCCTGTTTGACCGGGAACTGGACACACACAGCCTGTTTTTCGCCATGGGTGAGGCAATCGCGCATCTGAATCACCTCTGGCATCAGGGGGAACTGGTGCGCGAGCAGGCTGCGGACGGGGTATACCGTTTCGCGATGCGATAGGGTAAGAGACGAGTCGGTGGGAGTCGCCATGGCCAAGAAGCGTATTTACAAGATCATCTTCGTTAACCAGGGGCAGGTTTTCGAGATATACGCCGAGAGCGTTGCCCAGGGCGGGCTGATGGGCTTCGTGGAGATCGAGAAGCTCAGTTTCGGCGAACGCACGCAGGTGGTCGTGGATCCGTCCGAAGAGCGACTGAAGAGCGAATTCGAGGGAGTCATCCGCACCTACATCCCGATGCATGCGGTGGTGCGTATCGACGAGGTGGAGAAAGTCGGTACCGGCAAGATTTCCGACGCCAAGGGCAACATTGCCCAGTTCCCCTACACGGGCATGCCGCCGGGCGGTTCGTCCAAGCCGTGAACCGAAGTGGGCCCGGTGCCGTTGCACCTGAGTGTGAGTTGGTTTAACCTTCCGCCTCTCGTCAGGCAGGAAGCCTGTGGGGCGAGATAGCGGAGAGGTGTCCGAGCGGTCGAAGGAGCACGCCTGGAAAGTGTGTGTACCCCAAAAGGGTACCGTGGGTTCGAATCCCACCCTCTCCGCCACTTTCTCCACAGGGCGTTCGCAGAGCGCCCTGTGGAGAAAGTGAATGATCGTAGTTGATTCGAACCCACGGAATCAGACAAATCGGGTTCGACGACCGAGCGTAGCGAGGGAGAACGTCGGCTGTGCCGACGGCCCGGAGGGTGAGGCGCGCAGCGCCTAATAGGACCACCCTCTCCGCCACTTCCTGCAGAGGGCGTTCGCAGAGCGCCCTCTGCAGGAAGTGAATGATCAAGGTTGATTCGAACCCACGGAATCAGACAAGTCGGGTTCGACGACTTGGCACGATGTAGTCACTGGCCTGACGCGATCAATGGCGGCGGTGCCGGTCCTCCCGCGACGATAGACTGTGAACCCGGTCAGGCCCGGAAGGGAGCAGCCGCAGCAGTGGACTCGGGCGCCGGGATGTGGCTGGTGCTTGCCGCCTCCATTATTCTTGGGGAATCGCGAGCGCTTCCGCGCATCCCTGGTTTTCAACCCTCCTTACCCCCCTCGAACTGCCCCCGGTCGGTGCTACAATGCTCGCCTGACTGAGACGCGACGGAAGGCTTTCCCACGCATGAGCTACCAGGTACTGGCCCGCAAGTACCGGCCACGCAGCTTCGCCGAAATGGCCGGGCAGGAGCACGTACTCAAGGCCTTGATCAACGGCCTGGACAACGACCGCCTGCATCACGCCTATCTGTTCACTGGTACTCGGGGTGTGGGCAAGACGACGGTCGCCCGGGTGCTGGCGAAGTGTCTGAATTGCGAAACCGGGGTCACCAGTCAGCCTTGCGGTCAGTGCGCGGCCTGCACGGAGATCGATCAGGGTCGCTTCGTCGACCTTATCGAAGTGGATGCCGCCTCCCGCACCAAGGTCGAGGACACCCGCGACCTGCTGGACAACGTGCAGTACGCCCCCACACGGGGGCGCTACAAGATCTATCTGGTGGACGAAGTCCACATGCTCTCCACGCACAGCTTCAATGCGCTGTTGAAGACCCTGGAAGAGCCCCCGCCCCATGTGAAATTCCTGCTCGCCACCACCGACCCGCAGAAGGTTCCGGTCACGATTCTGTCCCGTTGCCTGCAATTCAACCTGAAGCGTCTGCCGGCAGAGCTGATAGTCAGTCATCTGCAGCAGGTGCTGGGGCAGGAGGGTATCGATTCCGACGAGCGGGCGGTGCGCCGGCTGGCCCGGGCCGCTGATGGCAGCATGCGCGATGCGCTGAGCCTCACCGACCAGGCGATTGCTTTCGGCGCCGGCACGGTGAACGAGGGTGACGTACGTTCCATGCTGGGCAGCATTGATGACGATGCGGTGTTCCGGCTGCTTGAGGCGCTGGCGGCCGAGAACGGCCAGGCGGTGCTGTCGACCGTGGAGGATCTGTCCCAGCGGGCGCCGGACTTCGCCGATGTGCTGGCTGCGCTGCTGGCCGCGCTGCATGAACTCAGTCTGTTGCAGACCGTGCCGGACGTGGCTGACCCAGCGCATCCAGAGAGGGAAAGATTGGACAGGCTCGCGGCGCAGCTGGCGCCTGAGGATCTGCAACTGTTCTACCAGATCGCCTTGCACGGGCGGCGCGATCTGCCGCTGGCTCCGGAGCCGCGGATGGGCTTCGAGATGACGCTCTTGCGCATGCTCGCTTTTCGACCTGCGGGTGCCGGACATCGCGCAGATGATCGTGGCTCGCCCGCAGCCACGCCTGCTTCAGCCCCGCGGGAGGGCGCTCCTCGGCCGACGGCCACCGACCAACGCCACGCCGCGCGTACCGAAGCACTGCGGCAGGCTGTGGCGACACCGACACCGACACCGACACCGACACCTGCGCCTGCGCCGACACCTGCGCCGGAGGCTACGCGCCCGGAACGGATAGCCTCCCGAGAGTCCGCGAGCGAGACGTCGCCAGCTGCTTCTGCCGATGTGCCGGAGTGGCCGGTGCTGATTGATCGTATGGGCCTGGCCGGCATGAGCAAGGCAGTGGCCATGCACTGCAGCTGGGCGAGCTACGATAATGGGGTGGTGCGGTTGATCATCGACCGCACCCACCAGCATTTGCTGAATACCGGTCTCGAGGAACGCCTTGAACAGGCGCTCGGCGGCGCATTGGGCGAGCCAGTCCGCCTGGTGATCGAGCGGGTCAGCGATGCGCCGGTGGAGGAGACGCCTGCCGCGCAGGCCGATCAGGCCCGTGCGGATCGCCAGCGTGTCGCGGAGGAATCCATCGGGGCGGACCCCAACGTTCGTGCCATGCAGGAACTGTTTGATGCGGAAGTCCTGCCGGATTCGATCCAGCCCACGGATTGAACCGGCGAACCAGTCAATGCAATGACAATGAGGATATGAGTGATGAAAGGCGGTTTGGGAAACCTGATGAAGCAGGCCCAGAAGATGCAGGCCGATATGCAGAAGGCGCAGGAAGAGATCGCGCGCCTGGAAGTCACCGGTCAGGCGGGTGGCGGGCTGGTTTCGGTCACCATGAATGGCAAGCATGAAGTGCGCAAGGTGGCTATCGATGACAGCCTGTTCGATGACGACCGGGACATGATCGCCGACCTCGTGGCTGCGGCTTTCAACGATGCCGTTCGTCGTGTACAGGAAACCACCCAGGAGCGGATGTCCGAGCTGACCTCCGGCATGGGCCTGCCTCCGGGTATGAAGCTGCCGTTCTGAAGAACGCCGCACGCCTCATCCCATTTTCGGTTTACGCGGCCGGCCAGGCCGAGACTGGACGAGCATGGCTTACTCTCCGTTGATTCAGGAATTGATCGAGGCGCTACGCGGCCTCCCCGGCGTTGGTCCGCGCAGTGCCCAGCGCATGGCGTTTCATCTGTTGCAACGGGATAGGGAAGGCGGCAGACGGCTCGCCGCCGCGGTGGCCATGGCCATGGAGCAGGTCGGCCAGTGCTCGCGCTGCCGGCTGCCGACGGAAGAGCCGGTCTGCGGCCTGTGCCGGAACGACAAGCGGGACCAGGGTCTGCTATGCCTGGTGGAAAGCCCGGCGGACGTGTTTGCGCTGGAGCAGGCCACCGATTATGCCGGTCGTTATTTCGTGCTCATGGGGCGGCTGTCACCGCTGGATGGCATGGGGCCGGTGGACATCGGCCTGGACAGGCTGGAAGAACAGTTGCGGGAAGGCGAAGTGCGCGAAATCATTCTGGCGGTCAGTCCCACCGTGGAAGGGGAGGCCACCGCCCAGTACGTGGCCGACATGGCGTCGGACTACCAGGTGGCCTGCAGCCGCATAGCCCACGGCGTTCCGGTGGGCGGTGAACTGGAGTACGTGGATAGCGGTACTCTGTCGCATGCCTTTGCAGGGCGGCGCGAGTACCGCTGAACCCGAAGCGGGAGGAGCGTGCAATGACGGATTGCCTGTTCTGCAAGATGGCGAACAACGAAATTCCGGTGGACCTGGTGCTTGAGACCGAGCACCTGATGGCGTTCCGGGATATCAACCCCCAGGCCCCGCAGCACGTACTGATCATTCCCCGCGTGCACGTGCGTAGTCTGGAAGACCTTGAGCCGGGCCAGGAGGATCTGGCTGGAACGCTTCTGTTGGCGGCGCAGCAGGTGGCGCGGCAGGAGGGTTTCGCGGATCGCGGTTATCGCACCGTCATCAACAGTGGCCACGATGGCGGGCAGGAGGTACAGCATCTGCATGTGCATGTGCTGGCCGGTCGTCGCATGCAGTGGCCCCCCGGCTAAGGAAGCGCTGCCTGATTCCTGGTATGCGGCCTCGCGGTAAGGTTGCGTTCCCAGCGTCTCATCGCCACCCTGGCCCAGACGCTAACCTTCCTGCAGCAGCAGGTGAAAACTCTGCAGCCGTCGGGAGTCCACCCGGCCTTCGGCGACCGCCACCCTGACCGCGCACCCGGGCTCGTCCAGGTGCACACAGTCGCGAAACTGGCACTGGTCCAGGTAAGGGCGGAATTCCCGGAACCCTCGCGCCAGTTCATCTCGCGACAGATGGCCCAGTCGCAGTATCCGGATACCCGGGGAATCCATCAACGCGCCGCCGTCCGGCAGCGGGTACAGTGTTGTTTCGGTGGTGGTGTGGCGACCCTGGCCGCTGGCCTCGGAGAGCGCCTGGGTGCGCGCTTCGCGGTCTGGCACCAGGTGATTGATCAGGGAGGATTTGCCGACACCGGACTGCCCGACCAGGATGCTGGTCTGGTCCACCAGCAGGCGACGCAGGGGCTCCAGCCCATCCTCCCTCTTCGTGCAGGAGGTAAGCACCGGGTAGTCCAGGGATCGGTACAGGTCCAGCCGCTCCTGAAGTTCAGGTGCCGCCGCGCCGGGGAGGTCCGTCTTGTTCAGCAGGATGCTGGCTTCGGTATCCAGGTGTGCCGCCAGCACCAGGTAACGGTCCAGCAGCACGAAGTCCGGTGCGGGCTCGGCAGCGATGACCACGATCACCCGGTCCAGGTTCGCCGCCAGTATGCGCTCCTGACCCCGGTAGTTGGTGCGGCTCAGGGTGTTCCTGCGGGGCAGGATTTCCTCAATGGTGCCTTCCTGGGGCGTGCTCTGCTTGTATCGCACGCGGTCGCCACACACCGCACGCCCGGTACGCCGGCGGGTCAGGCAGCGCAGCAGCGAGTCGTCTTCCGTCTGTACAACGCTTTCAGCGCCATAGCCCGCCATGACCAGGCCTGTACCCTGGCGCTTCATGCCGGATGGTCTCCGCGAGCAGGGGGATACTGACGTGTTTTCCGGGAGGCAGACATGGATCCAATGGGTTTCCGTGGGAACAGCACCGGAGAGTAGCCTCTGTTAGAATGCGGAACAAGTTTCGCGCCCTCCGGTCACACTGGGCATGGTCGCCCGGACGCCGCGGGTTGCCTCATCAATACATCTATCGACAAGCGAGCACGCATGCCCGAGCCGAGCGCTGAGAACCTGATCTGGATCGATCTGGAGATGACCGGTCTGGATACCGACAATGATGGGATCATCGAAATCGCAACGGTGATCACGGACCGGCACTTGAACGTTCTGGCGGAAGGGCCGGTCTTGGCTATCCATCAGACAGATGACGTGCTGAATGGCATGGATAGCTGGAATACCAGTCAGCATGCCCGGTCGGGACTGGTGGATCGGGTGCGCCGCAGCGAATACGACTATGCCAGGGCGCAACAGGAGACCCTGCAATTCCTTGAGCAGTGGGTGCCTTCCGGGGTGTCGCCCATGTGCGGTAACAGCATTTGCCAGGACCGCCGCTTCCTGCACCGGCTGATGCCGGCGCTGGAGCGTTACTTTCACTACCGGCATATCGACGTCAGTACGCTGAAGGAACTCGCCGCACGCTGGGCGCCGGACATGGCCAGGGAATTCAAGAAAACCCCGTCCCACCTGGCCATGGACGACATCAAGGATTCAATTCGTGAGTTGCGTTTCTATCGCGAGCGCTTCCTGAACGTGCCTGATCCAGTGGACGCAGATCAGGGGGAGTGAGCCCCGCAGTTCGCCGCGTTGCGTTCATCGCCAGCGACTTTTCCGTCTCGCCGGCTGTAACGACAGCGCGGGACTTGGTGCACGTCCCCAGGTTCCGGTTCACTCCACGGGTGTTTTCGGATCGTTACCCCAT
The DNA here is from genome assembly GCA_020831845.1 of Ectothiorhodospiraceae bacterium. Taxonomy (GTDB): domain Bacteria; phylum Pseudomonadota; class Gammaproteobacteria; order Nitrococcales; family Aquisalimonadaceae; genus LSCE01. Next base: position 46,690 of record JAFIFV010000090.1, on the reverse strand, counting down.
TCCGACCAGGACCCGTCGTAGCCCTTGACCTTGTGGAACCCCAATGCGCGCAGGGCGACCCAGGTCAGTGCGGAACGGTGGTGCGTCTGGCAATGGGTAACCACTTCCTTGTCCGGCGTCACCCGCCGCTCCCGCAGCATGTCCAGGAGTTCGCCAGCCGGCTTCAGGCGGCCGTTGCTGTCCGCGTCAATCATGTCGGTCCAGTTCAGGTTGACCGCCCCGGGAATGTGCCCGCCTTTGGCGGCGCGGCGGTCGGAACCGTCGTATTCCGCCGGGGAGCGGGCATCCAGAATGGCCAGGTCGCTGGAGCCCAGCCGCTGCAGCAGATAGTTCATGTCGGCCCGGGACTCCGGGTCTGCGGGCAGCGTCACCTTGTACCGACTGGGGGAGGGTTGATTGTGGCCGGCCTCCACCGGATGGCCTTCCGCAGCCCAGGCCTTGATACCGCCGTTGAGCATGGAATAGCGCTCATGACCCACTACGTCCAGCGTCCAGAGCAGCCTCGCGGCGCGGCCGCCGCCGGTGTTGTCGCAGGCCACTACGTGAGTGTCGGGCGTCAGGCCGATGCCGGAGAAGATGTTGGTCAGATCCTCCTCCTTCGGCAGCAGTCCCATTGCCGGTGGTTCCTGCCGGACAAGGTGGGGGAAGTCCATCCGCACCGCTCCGGGAACATGGTGATCCGCGTAGGAATCGGCGTCGCTCAAGTCCACCACCAGCAGGCCGGGTATCCCAAGCAGGCGTTCCAGCTCGTCCGGCTCCATCAGCAGTGGAAGTTCGTCCAATCGTGCATCGCTCATGGTTACCAACCTTCTCGAACGTACTGATATGTCTCAGCACCGTTGTGCAGCTTGTCGATCATGTAGCCCGCTAGGCCTTCCTCCTCGCGCCATGCCGCAGCGGTGCAGGCTGCCACTGAGGCATGGCAATACGTTCGAGAAGGTTACTATTCGTTCTTCACGTCGACGAGTTCCAGCCAGTGCCGGACGGGAACCGCCGCTTGGGCGCCCAGGTGGCACAGGCAGCCGATATTGGCCGTGGCGATGAGTTCAGGCTTGCCGCTCTGCAGGTTGGACAGCTTGTTGCTGCGCAGTTGCCGGGACAGCTCCGGCTGCAGGACCGAATAGGTGCCGGCAGAGCCGCAGCACAGATGCGCATCCGGCACCGGCGTCAGCGTAAAGCCGATGCGGGTCAGCAGCCCTTCCACCCGGCCGCCCAGCTTCTGGCCGTGCTGCAGCGTACAGGGCGATTGGAACGCGATGTTGCGCGGCGCCCCGCCTGCGGGCTGCAGGCGCTCTTCTTCGTTCAGCAGCAGCTCCACCGGGTCCAGCGTGAGTTCTGAAATGCGCTTCGCCTTGTCCGCGTAGTCGGGGTCGTCCCGCAGCAGGTGGCCATAGTCTTTCACCTGTACGCCGCAGCCGCTGGCATTCACGATCACCGCCTCGGCCCCGGCTTCAAGCTCGGGCCACCAGGCGTCGATGTTGCGCCTGATCTGTCGGGCGGCGGCTTCCGGATGCCCCAGGTGCTGGTCTACCGCGCCACAGCACTGACTGGCAGGGGTGCGTACGATGGCAATGCCCAGGGCATCCAGCAGGCGGGCGGTCTGTGGGTTGATGACCGGATCCATTGACGGCTGCACGCAGCCTTCCAGCAGCAGAACCCGGCGCTGATGGGGCTTTCGCTCGGGCCAGGCCGGGGGCGTGCGACGCTGTGGTATTTTCTCGCGCAGAGCGGGGGGCGTCAGCGGGCGCAAGGCCTGACCGGTGCGCATCAGCACGGAAAAGAGGTTCCGGCGTGGAACCAGTTGCCGTAGCACCCAGCGCTTTAACGCCTTGCCGTCCCTGCGGGGCACCTGCTGCTCCACCATTTCCCGGCCGATGTCCACCAGCTTGCCGTACTCGACCCCGGAAGGGCAGGTTGTTTCGCAGGATCGGCAGGTCAGGCATCGATCCAGATGCAGCTGTGTGGTGGCGCTGGGCTCCTGTCCTTCCAGAACCTGCTTCATCAGGTAGATGCGTCCACGCGGGCTGTCCAGTTCATTGCCCAGCAACTGGTAGGTGGGGCAGGTGGCCAGGCAGAAACCACAGTGTGTGCAGGTACGCAGGATGCGGTCGGCCTCGGCGCCTTCGGCGGTGGACTTGATTTGGTCCGGAATCCAGGTCTGCATCAGAACTCCCGTAACAGGCGGCCGGGGTTGAAGATCCCTTCCGGGTCGAAGGCGTTCTTCAAGCGGCGCTGCAGCGTGACAAGCGCGGGGGATTGCGGGTGAAAGACATCTCCTTCGCGGTCCCCGCCACGGAACAGCGTGGCGTGCCCACCGAGCTGTTCGCAGGCCCGGCGGATGGTTTCAGCGTCGGCGTCGGTCCGCAACCAGCGCAGTTGGCCATTCCAGTCCGTGAACGTATCGCCAGGCAGGTCCAGCACGGGTGCCAGTGGAGGCAGAGAGAGTCGCCACAGGGGCGTGTCGCCGGCCTGGAACCAGGGCAGCCTTTGATGCCGCAAGCCGCTCCACCAGGCGCCCGCTTCTTCCTCCGGCTCACCTCCGGCAGCTTCCACCCCGGCGTTCACGGCACTGGAGGCTCCTTCCAGGCGCAGATGCAGGCGTTGCCCGTCGTGTGCCGCGCCTGTGACCGGCAGGCCATGCCTGAACCATGTTTCCACCTGCTCCATGGCCTGCTGCGCATCCAGCTCGAGGACGCGGGTTTCGCTGGCCTGCGGGCGAGGCAGTACCTTCACGGACAGCTCGGTGACAACACCCAGTGTGCCCATGGCTCCGGTGACGACGCGGCTGACGTCGTAGCCGGCAACGTTCTTCATGACCTGGCCGCCGAAGCGCATATGCTCAGCCTTGCCGTTGATCAGGCGCAGCCCCAGTACCAGGTCGCGCGCCGCGCCCACCCAGGGCCTGCGCGGGCCCGAAAGCCCGCTGGAAACGGCGCCGCCGAGGGTGGCGGCACCATCGAAATCCGGCGGCTCGAACGGCAGCATCTGATTCTGTTCCGCCAGCGCCGCCTCCAGCTCGGCCAATGGCGTTCCGGCCCGCGCCGTCACCACGAGTTCGGTAGGCTCGTAGGCAACGATTCCCCGGTGCTCCGCCACAGACAGCGATTCGCCGACAGGGGTGCGGCCGTAGAAGCGCTTGCTGTCCCCGCCCCGGATATCCAGGACGGTACCGGAAGCCAGGGCTTCGCGGACGCGATGGATCAGTTGTTCCGAATGATCATGGGTGGTCATTGCTCACCAACTTTGCAGGGCTCAGAAGCGCGGGATGTCCGGGTGCGGCAACTGGCCCTTGTGCACATGCATGGCGCCGAATTCGGCGCAGCGGTTCAGAGTCGGAATGGCCTTGCCCGGATTCAACAGCCCGGCCGGGTCGAAGGCCGCCTTCAGCGCGCGGAACTGATCCAGTTCCGGCGTCTCGAATTGCACGCACATCTGGTTGATCTTCTCCATGCCCACGCCGTGCTCGCCGGTAACCGTTCCTCCGACCTCCACACAGAGCTCCAGAATGCGCCCCCCGAGTTCCTCGGTGCGCTGGAATTCGCCGTCCACGTTCCCGTCGTACAGGATCAATGGATGCAGGTTGCCATCGCCGGCATGGAACACATTGGCAATGCGCAGGCCGTACTCCTTGCTGAGTTCCTCCATGCGGGTGAGCACATCGGCCAGTCGCTTCCGGGGAATCGTGCCATCAATGCAATAGTAGTCGGGCGAGATGCGCCCCACGGCCGGGAAGGCCGCCTTGCGCCCGGCCCAGAAGCGAATCTTCTCGGCGTCGTCGCCGGCGATCTGGATCCGGCTGGCTCCGAAGCCTTCCAGCAGTGTGCGCACCTGATCCATCTGCTCGAGCACTTCCCGCTCATGGCCGTCCAGCTCGCAGATCAGAATGGCCGCGGCCTCCACCGGATAGCCGGCGTGGACGAAATCCTCCGCGGCACGGATGGCCGGGTTGTCCATCATTTCCAGACCGCCGGGGATGATGCCGGCGCCGATGATCCCCGCCACGGCGTTGCCCGCGGCCTGAACGTCATCGAACGCGGCCAGCAGAACCTCCTTGCAGGGTGGCTGCGGCAGCAGTTTGACCGTGATCTCCACCAGTACCCCGAGCATGCCCTCGGAGCCGGTCACCGCCGCCATCAGGTCGTAGCCCGGTGCATCCAGCGCTTCGGATCCCAGCTCCAGCAGTTCGCCATCCATGGAGACCATGGTCACGGCGAGCACGTTGTGCACCGTGAGCCCGTACTTCAGGCAGTGCACGCCACCGGCATTCTCGGCAACGTTGCCGCCGATGGAGCAGGTGATCTGCGAGGAGGGGTCCGGCGCGTAGTACAGGCCATGCGGGGCTGCCGCCTCGGAGATGGCCAGGTTACGCACGCCCGGCTGGACGCGAGCCACGCGGCGGCGGGCATCCATGTCGATGATACGGTTGAATCTGGCCATGCTCAGCAGCACGCCCTGTGGGTGGGGCAGGGCGCCGGCGGAGAGACTGGTGCCTGCGCCGCGGGCCACGACCGGAACGTGCATTTCGGAGCAGGTCTTCAGGATAGCCTGCACCTGCTCCACGGTTTCGGGCAGGGCGACCAGCAGCGGCAGCTCCCGGTAGGCGGACAGGCCGTCGCACTCGTAGGGTCGTTTGGCCTCGTCGTCCACCAGTAGACCTTCGCCCGGCAGTATCGCGCTCAGGCGCTGCACCAGCGCTTCGGCATCTACTTGGAAGTTGACATCTTCAGCCCGATAGACGGAATGCATGACGGTTCACCCATCAAGGTTGTCCAGGGAGACACAAGGCTAACATAGCCGCGCCTTGGGAATGACAGTCAGCAGAAAGGGCCCCGCAGGGCCCTTCCATGGAGTGTCACACCAGCGCGTAGCCAGTACGGAGGCCAGCGGGGGAACCAGTCAGCGTTTCCCTAGTCTTCCAGCTCCTGTCCGGCCAGGTACAGCCAGGTTTCCACCACCGTGTCCGGGTTCAGGGAGACGCTCTCGATGCCTTCGTCCATGAGCCAGCGTGCCAGCTCGGGGTGATCGGAGGGGCCCTGGCCGCAGATACCGACGTACTTGCCTTTTTCCCGGCAGGCCTGGATGGCCATGTGCAGCAGTTTTTTCACAGCGCCGTTGCGCTCGTCGAACAAATGCGCTATCAGGCCGGAGTCGCGGTCCAGGCCGAGGGTAAGCTGCGTGAGGTCGTTGGAGCCGATGGAGAAACCGTCGAAGTATTCCAGGAACTCGTCCGCCTGCAGGGCGTTGGAGGGCAACTCGCACATCATGATCAGCTTGAGGTCGTCCTTGCCGCGCTCGATGCCGTTTTCCTTCAGCAGCTCCACAACCTGGCGGGCCTCGTCCACGGTGCGCACGAACGGAATCATGATCCAGGCGTTCTTCAGGCCCATTTCGTTGCGGACCTTCTTCAACGCCCGGCATTCCAGCTCGAAGCAGTCGCGGAAGTTCTCGGAGATGTAGCGTGACGCGCCGCGGTACCCCAGCATGGGGTTTTCTTCCTCCGGCTCGTACTGGCCGCCGCCGATCAGGTTGGCGTACTCGTTGGACTTGAAGTCCGACATGCGCACGATGACCGGTTTCGGCGAGAACGCCGCGGCCAGTGTGGAAATGCCCTCGGCCAGCCGGTCCACGTAGAACTGCACCGGATCCTGGTAGCCGCCGATCTGGGTGTCGATGACTTCCTTCAAGTCGTCCGGCTGCTGGTCGTAGTTCAGCAAAGCCTTCGGGTGAATGCCGATCATGCGGTTGATGATGAATTCCAGCCGCGCGAGGCCGACCCCGGCATTGGGCAGGTTGGCGAAGTCGAATGCGCGGTCCGGGTTGCCGACGTTCATCATGATCTTGAACGGCAGCTCCGGCATGTTGTCCAGGCTGATTTCCTTCACTTCGAAGTCCAGTTTGGCCCCGTAGATATATCCAGTGTCGCCTTCGGCGCAGGATACCGTTACCTCGCGGCCGTCCTCCACTGTTTCGGTAGCGTTACCGCAGCCGACTACGGCGGGAATGCCCAGTTCCCGGGCGATGATGGCGGCGTGACAGGTCCGGCCGCCACGGTTGGTGACGATGGCGGAAGCCCGTTTCATGATCGGCTCCCAGTCCGGGTCGGTCATGTCGGTGATCAGCACGTCGCCGGGCTCGATCCGGTTCATTTCCTTGATGCTGTCGATCACCTTGGCCTTGCCTGCACCGATCCGCTGGCCGATGGCGCGACCAGTGGTGATCACCTCGCCCTTGCCGTGCAGGTGATAACGCTGCAGCGTCTGGCCGCCATCGCGGCTCTTCACCGTTTCCGGGCGCGCCTGAAGAATGTAGAGCCTGCCGTCCTGGCCGTCGCGACCCCACTCAATGTCCATCGGGCGGCCGTAGTGTTTCTCGATGATCAGCGCCTGACGGGCCAGGTCCTGCACCTCGTCGTCGCTGAGCGAGAATTTGCGGCTGTCCGCCGGGTCCACGTCCACGGTCTTCACCGATTTGCCGTGACCGGCTTCGCCGCTGTAGACCATCTTGATGGCCTTGCTGCCCAGCGTACGGCGCAGCACGGCAGGGCGCCCGGCTTCCAGGGTGGGTTTGTGCACGTAGAATTCGTCGGGATTCACGGCCCCCTGGACCACGGTCTCACCCAGCCCATAGGAGGCGGTAATGAAGACCACGTCGCGGAAGCCGGATTCGGTGTCCATGGTGAACATCACACCCGCGGCGCCGATGTCGGAACGCACCATGCGCTGGATGCCGGCGGACAGGGCCACCTGGGCGTGCTCGAAGCCCTGGTGCACGCGGTAAGAGATGGCCCGGTCATTGAACAGCGAGGCGAACACGTGTTTCACCGCCAGCATGACGTCGCCCAGGCCGCGCACGTTCAGGAAGGTTTCCTGCTGGCCGGCGAACGAGGCATCGGGCAGGTCCTCGGCCGTGGCTGAGGAGCGCACGGCGAAGGAGGCCTCACCGGTGGTTTCCGCCTCCAGTTTCTGGTAGGCCTCGGTGATGCTCTGTTCCAGGAGCTTCGGGAAGGGGGTGTCGATGACCATCTGGCGGATACGGGCGCCGGTCTCGGCCAGTGCGTCCACGTCATCGACGTCCAGGCCGCTCAGCGCGTTATTGATCTTCTCGCGCAGGCCGCTCTCGTCCAGGAAGTCCCAGTAGGCGGCCGCAGTGGTGGCAAAACCACCGGGCACCTGTACGCCCGCAGCGGAGAGGTTGGAGATCATTTCGCCCAGGGATGCGTTCTTGCCGCCAACGCGGTCCACGTCATTCATCCCCAGCGAGTCAAACCAGATTACGTAGTCCTGCAAGATCCTGTCCCCCTGTAGCTCGCGAGATCGCGCGCAGGTGCCGATAGTTACAGCTCGATATCAAGAAAAAAGCAGAAAGCAATGAAATTACTGCTTTTTCTGATGGCGCGCGCCTATGAAGCCGGTACGCCTCCATGTGTAACCATGGCGCGGCCGGGCGTAATGCTACGAAATCAGCGGCTTGTGCGTAACCCCTGAAGCCGCTTTTTTTCACCGGCGGAAGTGTCGCTCATGTTCGCGGCCGCGCTGGAGCCACGCCGGCATGGGCTGGCGGCAGTCAACGTGGTGCTCCGGATTCCACCAGGGAAGCGCTGACGTGCTCAGCGCTTCCCTAGACTGCGGAATCGGCCTGCGTTGTACAAGGTGTCGCCTGCCGGCGAAGCGATCGCTCTTGCTCGTCACGGCGCGAGCCGGCACATTAGGGAAACGCTTGGCATGTCAGCGCTTCCCTTGCTAAACACGTGCGAACGGCTGCCAGTAGCGGCCGACGCTGTAGCAACCTCCGGATGGGAACCAGATTGAATGATAGATGAGAACGGCGTGGTTCGGCAGAAGCGCACGGTGTTTTTCGTGTCGGACCGCACGGGCATCACCGCCGAAACGCTGGGCCACAGCCTCCTGACACAGTTCGACCTGGACTTCGAGCAGGTGACGCTGCCGTTCGTGGACAACGTTGAGCGGGCACGGAAAGTGGTGGAGCAGGTGAATCGCATCAGCGGCAACGGCGCGCCGAAGCCCATCGTGTTCAGCACCGTCGTACAGGACGACGTGCGCCTGCTGCTCAAGGAGAGCAATTCGGCTTTTTTCGATTTTTTTGATGCATTCATCTCGCCGCTGGAGCAGGAACTGGCCATGTCATCCTCTCACGCGGTCGGGCAGGCGCACGGGCAGGGGAATACCCAGCAGTATTCCGACCGCATCGATGCCATGAACTTCGCCCTGAATCATGACGACGGCGTGACCACGCGCCAGTATGACAAGGCCGAGATCATCATTGTCGGAGTCTCACGTACCGGCAAGACGCCCGCTTCCATCTACCTGGCGTTGCAGTACGGCATCTACGCGGCGAACTATCCGTTGACCGAGGACGACCTGGTGGAGGGGCGTCTGCCGCGCATTCTCCAGCCCTACCGCGGCAAGCTGTTCGGCCTGACCATCAAGCCGGACCGATTGCAGAGCATACGTAGTGAGCGGCGTCCGAACAGCCGCTATGCCTCGCTGCAGCAGTGCCAGATGGAGGTCATGCGGGCAGAGGCGCTGTTCCGTCGGGAGAAGATTCCTTTCGTGAACTCCACCAATGTCTCCATCGAGGAGATCGCGACCACCATGCTGCACCAGTCCGGCCTGAAACGCCGCGTATACTGAAGGGTGGCGGGGATGCATGGCGGCCACATCGGTGTGATACGATCCGGATCATGATGCTGAAGCTGCAAACACATCCGCTACTGGAACGCGTTCCCTGCCGTTCCTTTGCGACGCTGATGGAGCTCTACGAGAGCAACTACATCCTCATGCGCCGTCTGGCGCCGTCGCTGCGTTCCATGGAGGGAATGGCCTGCTCATCCACCAATGCCGGCGTGGATCTGCGGCTGACCATCATGGAGCGCTCGCCCTACACAACGACGTTGGCCATGAGTCACTGGTTCGATCATGACCCGGAGGCTGTGGAACCGGACCTGTTGCTGAGGGTGTATCACGATGCACGGCTGGCGGAAGTGATGCCGGATACGCCGGTGGAACAGTTCCAGCTCTGGGAAGGCGAGCGGCCTGATTCCCGCAGCCTGGAGTGGCGCTGGGAAATGAACCGATTCCTGAACCGCTGGCTTCGCTACTGTCTTTCCGAAGGGCACGGCTTTTCTGTCGTCACTGACGCCTGATCCGGCTACCCGCCATTGTCCGTTCGCGCGGCCAGCGCTTCTCGCAACTCGCCCACGGCCATGGTTTCGATGTGGTTGACCCCGCGGGCGGCCAGCGCCAGCGCTTCTGTCGGATCCACCACTTCGTAGACCGCCCATTCCCAGCCTCCGGCGGGCAGGGGGTGGTCGTCCGCGGGCAGTTTGACGCGGTCGCAGAACAGAAAATCGGGAGCCAGCGTGGTCGCGCGTTCCAGCGTCGAGCGGCTGAACAGCGGTAGCACCCAGCCTGACCTCAGGCCGGCCACCGCCTGGGTGAGCTGCACCACCGGTTCCATGAAGCTGATGATCACGCGGTTGTCTCCCAGCACCGCGCTCTCGTCCGCCACCCGTTTGACGATCTCGGGCAGCCTCGCCTCATCCGCTGTTTCATGCTTGATCTCGATGAAGACCTGCAGCCCGGGGTAGGCGGCAAGACATTCCGAGACTTGCGCCAGCGTTGCCAGCGGCTCCCCCAGGAATCTGGTGCCGAACCGTTGGGGTTCGTGCACGCTGATGCCCTCCAGTGCCGACGCGCGCAGGGTGCTGACGTAATCCGGCCGGTTGGCGGTCCGCTGCAGATCCTGGTCATGGATGACCAGCGGAGTCCCGTCGGCGCAGACCTGGATGTCCATCTCCACGGCGTCGGCGCCGGCCTCGGCCGCAGCGCGAAAAGCGGACAAGGTGTTCTCGGGATAGTGAGCGGCGTAGCCGCGATGGGCGATCAGCCGTACTGATGGGGAGGGCGCGTGCCGGGCGTGCGTCTGGTCGGCCATGGGTGCTGAGTCCTTCCTTGCTGGGGTTCCGGTGCGGAAAGTGGCGATGTCAGGGCCGCGACCCACTGCCGGTCAGCATAGTTCAGGCTCGGCGGGGCCGGAAGCGGCCCACCCGCTGATGCAGGGATTGCAATTCGGATTCGTGCGGCTCTCGACCGTAACGCAGCGCGATATAGTGGCTGGTTATGCCTTCCACATCCTGTTCCAGATCCGGCCTTGCGGTGGCCACGCGGCGGGCGTAGTCCCGTGGCCCTTCCTGTGGCCTGCGGGGGAGACCGGTCGTTTCCATGCGGCGGCAGAATCGTTCCCATGCCCGCTGGGCCGGATCCGGCCGCCGCGCCGGCTGCCGCCACAGGATGAGCAAGGCCAGCAGGCCGGTACACACCAGCATGGCGACAGCCAGCGCGGAGAGCATGCGCTGCCACTGCCCCAGGCCCAGGGAGTCCATCAGTCGTTGCTGGAGACCCGGGCCGTAGGCCAGAACCCACCGGTCCCAGTAGGCGTTCACCGCATCCCAGCGCAGCGCCAGCTGCCGTGTCCAGCTCTGCGTCCTGCGCGCCATGGCGGGCAACTGGTCTGATTCCGGTACGGCGCCGTCCAGCCCCAGTTCAATGCGTTCCGGGGCGACCCAGGCGGTCGGGTCCACACGACGCCAGCCTGCGTCCTCCTGCCAGATCTCCACCCAGGCATGTGCATCCGACTGGCGCACGATCATGTAGTTGCCGGTGGGGTTGATCTCGCCGCCCTGGTAGCCGGTGACCACGCGGGAGGGAATGCCGGCAATGCGCATCATCGCCGCAAATGCCCCCGCAAAATGCTCGCAAAAGCCCCGGCGGGTGTTGAACAGGAATTCATCGACATTATCGTCCTGCAGCCGTGGCGGGTGCAGCGTGTAGACGAAGGGTTGATCGCGGAAATGCTGCAGGGCCCGCTCGATCAACTCGTCGTCGTTGTCGGAGCGGCCGCGCCAGTCCCGGACGAGCTCCCGGGTGCGGGGGTGTCGGTTCTCGGGAACGTGGAGATAGGGCGCCGGATCCACGTCACGAAGCTCCGGATCCAGCCGGTAGTTCAGCGCCGAGCGCGCATCGTAACGAATGCGTTCACGTACCGGGTTTCGCCGCTCCACCTGGTACTCGCTGCCCACAGTCACCTGGGTGGAGATCTGCACCGGCATGTCCAGCGTGAAGATCCACGAACGGTTGTGAGGTTCCAGCGTCACGCTGTAACCGATTTCCCCACCCAGCGGTTCCAGCGGTGGGCGAAACGCGCCGCGATCATCCGGTTGGCGCCAAGAGCGGCCGTCATAGGCAGGCAAGACTGGCCCGCGCCAGTAGCGTTGTGGGGGCGCGGGCGGTGGGCCGTCGAACTCCACGCGGAAGGCTACTTCGGCGGACTGACTGAGCTGGCTGATCTCGCCCATGGTCATGCTGTCGCCCAGTCCGGTCACGCCGCGGGCGTCGTCGTCCGGCATCCCCCAGAGCGGGCCGGGAACGCGGGGGAACAGTATGAACAGGATGATCATCAGCGGCAGAGCCTGCGCCACCATGGTGGCTGCCAGCCGGCTGTGCGGGAACCAGCCACTGGGTGTGGTGCGGCGGTTGACGGTGATCAGCAGCGCGGTCAGTGCCCAGACGGTGACCAGCATCCAGCCGGCGATCAGCAGGCTCTGGCTGTAAAGGAACTGGGTGACGACCAGGAAATAGCCCAGGTACAGCACCACCTGGGTATCGCGTCGGGTCCGCATCTCCAGCAGCTTCAGCCCGAGCATCAGGCTCAGCATGGCCACGCCGGCGTCCCGTCCGAGAAACGTTCCGTAGTGCATCACCACGCCGCCGGCCGTGACCAGCGTTAGCAGCAGCAATACCCAGCGGTTCGGTAGTCGCCAGCCGCGGCTGCCGGCCTGGTAGCGCCAGGCGGCGCAGACGATTATCAGCGGGGTCATCCATGGCGGCAGGTGCAGAACATGCGGCGCGGTGACTGCGCCCAGCGTGACCAGCAGGGCAAGCAGTACACGGTGCGGCAGCATCGACTGTATCGGACCGCTGCTCATGGCTGGAACAACGCCAGTGCCCGCAGGCAGCGCTCCTGATGGTCGGCGCCCAGCGCCGGCGGGATCCGCTTTCCTGGCAGACGCAGGCCGTAAGGGCGGCGTTCCGCCTCGGCATCCAGGATCCAGCGGCATAGGCGGGACAGACGCTGTTCCATGGCCAGTTGCGGAAGCGCGTCGTAATCAAGCCAGACGCTGCTGGCCGCGTTGCCGGCAAAGCGCTTGGTCTGCAGCTCCTGGCCGCGCGCCAGCGTCCGCCATGCCACCTGGCGCAGCGAATCCCCTGGTTGGTAGCGCCGCAGGCTGTGGAAGTCGTCGTCGCCCTCTGCGGGACGGCTGCCGGCATCACCGCTTCCGCCCTCGGGATCGGGCACCGAGCCGCTCTCCGGAGCCGGGTAAACCAGGCAGCTGCGATCCAGCCTGAGCCATGACCAGGCCACTACAAGGCCGGTGGGGAAGGTGGTCTGGATCAGAACCTGCCCCAGTTTCATGACCCCGCGGCGTTTGGTGGGTACCGAGACTACCGCGCTGGCGTCGGTTCCGGCCGGTACGTCCACCAGCACAGTGGGCTCCCATTCATAGCGCAGCTCCAGTGCCGGGCGCTCCCGGAGGTCCGGGTTTTCCAGGCGTAGCGTAAAATGGGCTGCCTCGCCGGCAAAGACGGGCCGGGCGGGCTCAGCCTTTACCGAGAGGCCGGCAATGTTGCGGAAGGTGTGCAGCATTGCCAGCAGGCCCAGACCCAGCAGCAGAAAACAGAGCAGAAAAGCCATGCTGTTGGTGTAGTTCACCGCGCCCAGCCAGATCCCGAACAGCAGCGCACTGAACGCCAGGCCAGCCTTGGTGGGAAGCACGAAGATCCGGCGGTAGGCCAGCCGCACCTGCTTGCGCGGGGTGCCCAGGCGCCGATCCAGCCATGGCCCGGCCACCCGGCGCAGCGTGGTGGGCATGACGCTCATCAGGGCACCGCCACCTGCTCGAGTACCTGTGCTGCCTGCACCGGGTCATGGCTGCCGGGGGTGCCGCCGGCTGGGTGGAGGCGGTGGCAGGCCACCGGCACGAACACCGCCTGGATATCCTCGGGTATCACCGCATCCCGGTCTTCCAGCAGGGCCCAGGCGCGAGCGGCGCGAAGCAGTGCCAGGCCGGCGCGGGGGGACAGGCCGGTATGGAACTGGTCGGAACTGCGGGTGAATTCCATCAATGCCTGCACGTAGTCCACCACCGGGTCGGCTACATGCACCTTCTCCACTTCTGCCTGGAGTCGCAGCAACTGGGCCACGTCCATGGCGGGTTGAATGTCGTTCAGCATGCGCCGCCGGTCGCGGCCGCGCAGCAGGTCATGCTCGGCGGCACGGTCGGGGTACCCAAGCTGGATGCGCATCAGGAAGCGGTCCAGTTGTGACTCCGGTAGCGGAAACGTTCCAATCTGTGAGCCCGGATTCTGCGTGGCAACCACGAAAAAGGGTTCCGGCAGCACACGTGTTTCGCCTTCCACCGTGACCTGGCGTTCTTCCATCGCCTCGAGGAGCGCGCTCTGGGTCTTGGGGGTGGCGCGGTTGACTTCATCGGCCAGGACCAGCTGGCAGAAAACCGGGCCAGGGTGAAAGTGGAAGCTACCTGACTCCCGATCGTAGATGCTGGCCCCGGTGATATCAGCCGGCAGCAGGTCGCTGGTGAACTGGATACGCTGAAACTGAAGGCCGAACAGCTTGGCGAGCAGGTGAGCAAGCGTGGTTTTTCCGACCCCGGGAAGGTCCTCGATCAACAGATGCCCCTGCGCCAGCAGGCAGCCGATGGCCAGCCGTATCTGGCCCCGCTTTCCGAGAATCACGCTCTCCGCATCGCGCAACAGTGCGTGGATCGGCGCTGAGTTGCCGGCCAGTCGGGGTTGGATGAGCGACACGTGCGGTCTCCCTGATTGGGTGGGCGATGTCAGCTCAGTAGCTGACCGAGAATATGGCGTACGGTTTCGATGTTGAACGGCTTGTCGCAAAGTGCCGAAACGCCGGCCTGCCGCACGGAGGACAAACGGGCGTCATCTGTCTCGCAGGTTACCATCAGCACCGGCACGCTGGGCATCGCACTCTGATTGCGGATATAGTCCACCAGCTCCTGGCCGTCCATCTCCGGCATGTTGTAGTCGGTCACCACCAGATCGAAGTGCTGTTGCTGCAACAGCGCCACAGCCTCGCTGCCGTTACGCGCTTCTTCGACCTGTCCCAGGCCCAGTTGCGAGAACGTGCGGTGCAGGAAGCGGCGGGAGAATCCGCTGTCATCCACGATCAGCGCCCGCAGATCCTCCACGTCGGAGAACTGCAGGTCCAGTTCCTCGGGCTCGATGAAGGCCAGTGTGTTGGCGAGTGCCTTGCGGAGGTCTTCCACCGCGAACGGCTTGGGGAGGATTGCGATCACGCCGGCCTGGCGGACCGGCTCCAGGTTGTGGGGATGGCGCTCGCTGGAAACCAGCATGAACGGGATTTCCGTCAGCACCGGATCCTGCCGCATGGTTTCCACCAGTTCCGAACCGGTCATGTCGTCGAAGTACATGGCGCTGACCACCAGGTCCGGCGGTCGCTTCTGCATAAGGTCCAGTGCCTCGCCGCCGGAACCCGCGCCGTCCACCTTGTGCACGCCGACGCTGGCGAGATGGTTCATGATGATGCGGCGCTGCGCACCGGAGGGTTCCACCAGAAGAATGGTCAGATCTTCTACGGAAAGGCGTTCTTGCATGGGTTCGATTTCCCGGTTCGGCGCTGCTGACCGGTCCGAGATTACACGGCGCGCCTACGCCGGAACGGGATCTGCGCCACAAAAGTGAGAAGCGGTCGACTTCTCGTCCCGTGCCTTGCTGATAACATGCTTTCCGTTCCGGCTGGCAAGCCGGCGGGGTGGGTCAGCTGCCTGCGGGGTCGGCGGCTGCAGCAACAATAAACGCCGTATGGGTGGACCATCCTGAAATTTCAGGGTGTTGGAAAGGATTTCCAGCGATGTCCAGTAGGGCCTTACTGACACTCGGGGATATCCTTTGCGACAGCGTTTCACAATAACAATCACGGATTTTCGGGGTTCCAGGCATATTTCGCTGCACCAGATGGTGCGGCTGTTCGTGCTGGGCGCGTCATTGGTACTGCTGGTCACGTTGTCGGCAGGCAGTGGCCTGATCTGGTGGCTCAGCAAGGAGGTCTCGGAACTGGAGCAACGGCGGGATGAAGTGCGCTACGAGCACGCCCAGTTGCAGCGCGTGAACGAGACGCTGATCCGCACCGTGGATGAGAAAAACAGCGAGCTTGCCTACCTCGGTAATGAACTGACCGAGATCGAAGCGCTGATCGGTCTGCAGGTTGAGGAAGATCATAGCCTGAACCAGCGGCTGGATACGGCCGGGCACACGGCTCTGGAGCGCACCACCTTCCTGCAGAATGTCCCCAGCGGCTACCCGATGAAGAACCGCGGCGTCACCTCCAATTACGGCTGGCGCCGGCACCCGGTCCACAACGAGCGACGCTTCCATACCGGCACGGATCTGCGAGCGCCCATCGGCACGCCGGTGGTGGCGACCGCTGACGGGGTCGTGGAGTACGCCGGCTTCCATCGCCAGAGCGGCTTCGGCAACCTGATCATTCTCAACCACAATTTCGGCTTCAGGACTTACTTCGCCCATCTGGATGGCTTCGAGGTGGAGCCGGGGCAGTTCGTGAAAAAGGGCGACGTGATCGGTTACAGCGGCGAGACAGGCGTTACCGACGGGCCGCATCTGCATTACGAGATCTGGCATATCCAGCGCCGTCTCGACCCCGGCCCGTTCCTGGAATGGAGCCTGGCGAACTATGAATCCCTGTTCGAGGAAGAAAGCACTGTCAAGTGGGATGGTCTGGCGGAGGCTGTGCGCCTGCGTCTGAACGGGCCGATGAACCGCTTTGCGCTACGCGACACTGCGCGCAGGAGCGCCGAGTAGTCATGGTTGCTGCCGGGAAGGCGTCGCAGGCGCTGGCCATTCAACTCCTGCGCTCTCCCGCACCCGGGACTTGAGTCGGCACGGAAGCGTGCACGCTGCCTCGGTGAATATGACGTGCTTTCCTATCCGTTGTTCCGAATGGGCTCCGACTCGATCCAGTCGAACAGCTTGTTCCATTCGTGAATTTCCTTGCGAATCGTCCCGCCGGTTTTCAGTTCATGAATGCCCAGACCCTGTTCTGCCGCGTGCACGTAGGCTTGGGTATCCCGGAAGCGGGCGACCACCGGTATCTTGAGGCTGCGGAGGAAGCGCTCCAGCGCCTGGAAGGCCACCGTGTGCTGCTTGATGCGGTTGGCCACGATACCGATTCGCACGCCGGTGCTGCGCACCCGCCCAAGCAGCAGCAGGTCGCGAATGAAATCGGCCCCCGCCTCGATATCGATGGAGGAGGGCAGCACCGGGATCAGCACGCAGTCGGCCCCCCGGATGTGGTCGGGGATCTCCAGGCCCGCCAGGCCGGCCGGCGTATCGCTGATCAGGCGGCGCGTTTCCGAGGGCATGCGCAACTGCCAGCTTCGGGTCACACCCAGCTTCTGTCGGGTGAGTACGGACACGCCATGAATTGGAGGGTGATCCGGCCCGCGGCCCTTGAGCCAGCGCATGCTGGAGGTTTGCGGGTCATGGTCGAACAGGGCGGGGTGAAAGCCGCGCTGGGCGTACCAGGTGGCAAGATTGGTGGATACCGTGGTCTTGCCGCAGCCGCCTTTGCCGTTGATGACGACGATCTTGCGGATTTCGCGGGCCGCGGACACACGGGGCTGCATCTGCGCATTCCCGTTCCGGAAAAGCGCCTCGTTCGCCGTCAGTTGTACCGAATACTGTTCGTCCCAGCCCACAGTTCCTGCCGTTGCAGCACGGATTGATCCACCCGGAGCGCTCCAGCATAGCTCTCTGCGATAGCCGATTTCGTGCGTCTCTTCTCAGTTCGGGGCACCTGCTGAGGCTCATTCCCCGCGGAGTGGGGCGAACGCTGGGCGCAGGGGCTGCGGTAGGGGTTGACGCGCTGATGACAGATTGGCGACGTGCTGTCAGACCGGTTCCGGGTCGGGCAGGTATGGGTGCTGGACCATCAACCGCCCGTCGACGCGGACCATCGACGGCTGGATGCGCCGTTGATCCACCTCGCCGTCGTGTGCGGCGTCCCACGCGTCGGCGGCCGTTGAGAAATGGGCCAGGTCGCGCAGGTTGCAGCGCGTGGGGAAGATTACCGTGAACTCACCCCTGGCCTGCGCCTCCAGCGCCTCGGCGGGCGCGCACCAGCGCATGCTGGTGGTTTCCAGATCGTCATGGTCCGCGGTTTGCCCGGCCGGCATCAGGGCGGCAAAAAAACGGGTGTCGAAGCGCCGGTGCTGCCCCTCCGGGGTCACCCACCAGGACCAGAAGGCCAGTCTCCCCAGATCGAGCACCAGCCGCTCATCCCGCAGCCAGCCGCTCCAGTCCCAGTGCTGGCCACGGGCCTGTAGCCGGGAGCGTGCCTGGGCGAACGAGGGGGTGCGGAGTTCCTGGTCCGTGATTGGCGTTCCGTCATCACGGTGTGCCAGCAGCACGCCCGATTCCTCGAATGTCTCGCGTACCGCGGTTACCAGCAGGGCGAGCGCCAGTTCGCTGCTACCAACACCAAGGAGCGTGCGCCACTCATCCAGTGCCGGGCCACTCCAGCGGGCATCCTCAAGTCGGTGATCGGAGGCATCCACCTTGCCGCCGGGGAAGACCAGCGCGCCGCCTGCGAAATCGGAATTCAGGTGCCGTTCCAGCAGCAGCACTTCCAGGGAAGACGCGTTGCCGCCGGCGGCCGGCGTGTCGCGCAGCAGAAGAACCGTGGCGGAGAGCACCGGCTCCGGTGATTGACCGGACGGGACCATCGTCGGCGTCGCTTGTTGTTTGATCACGTGCAGGCTCGCTCAGGAAGTGAGGGCAGTTCGCTTTATTGTTGTTCTGCCCGATCATAGGCCATCCGGCCGTGCATATAAACCGCATCGAATCACAGGCTTCTGCTGGTGACACCATTCTCCCGCGAGTGGTGGTTTGCTTTACCATGGGAGCTGTTTCGGGAGAGGTCGCATCGTGTTCTACCTGTACCACCACCATGATCTGAGCCGGCTGGCAGAGCTGCTGGCGGCCTTGCTGCAGCGCCACCGCCCGGCGTCGCCTTTGGTGGCGGATCAGGTCATCGTCCCCAACCGGGGGGTGGAGCGCTGGCTGCAGGCCCAGCTCGCCGAGAACGAAGGGATTGTGGCCAACGTGGCCTTTCCCCTGCCCGCCACCTTCATCTGGGCAGACCTGCTGAGCCAGCTCAGGCCGGAAGCGAAGACCGGCGGCTATTTCCGCGAAAGGATGGTCTGGCATCTCTTCCGGTTGCTGCCGGATATTGCCGCGGAAGACGATGCCGTGGCCCGTTATCTCGCCGCAGAGCCACCGGATATACAACGTCTGCAACTAGCCGAGCGACTGGCGGACGTGTTCGACCAGTACCAGGTGTTTCGCGGTGACATGCTGGAGTGCTGGAGCGCGGGCCGTACCGCTGGCGATGCCTTCACCGAGCAATGGCAAAGCCGTGTGTGGCGGACACTGGAGCGTGCCCTGGGAGGGGAGAACCGCACCGCCGTGTTGCGGGATATGGTGCGCGAGTTGCCGACCGCTGCCTTGCCGGCCCACCCTCTCTATTGTTTCGGTATCGCGGACCTGCCGCCGGATTATCTACGGCTATTGTACGCCTTGAGCCAGGTACGCGATGTCCACTTCCTGCTGCCCAACCCTTCCGACGGCTACTGGAGTGATATCAGCCGCAGCCGCTTGTCGCTGACTTTCCCCCGCCATGAGGAATCGCCGCCGGAAGCCGAGGCCGTGGAAGCCGGTCATCCACTGCTGGCCGCCATGGGCGGGCCGGTGCGGGATTTCATTCATCTGTTGTATTCCCAGGAAATGACGGCCATCCAGGAACCGGAGCTGGGCGAGCTGATGGCCTATGAACCGCCGCCCGATCCGGCGCTGTTGTCACGTATACAGAGCGGCATTATTCGGCTCAGCGCCGTGCCCGAAGGGCTGGGCATGGAAGCTGACGATCACTCGCTGCAGGTCCATGCCTGCCACGGTCCGCTGCGCGAGGTGCAGGTGCTGCACGACCAGTTGCTGGATCTG
Source organism: Ectothiorhodospiraceae bacterium (assembly GCA_020831845.1). GTDB lineage: Bacteria > Pseudomonadota > Gammaproteobacteria > Nitrococcales > Aquisalimonadaceae > LSCE01. The sequence continues at coordinate 27,536 of JAFIFV010000090.1, read as the reverse complement.
CTTGGCCGTGTGGATGGGCTTCGGCCGCGGGATATTGTCGTGATGGTTCCCGACCTCACCGGCTACGCGTCGGCCATCCGGAGTGTCTTCGGAGCCGCGCAGGGGCGGCATCACATTCCGTGGTCTCTCTCCGGCCAGCCGCGCTGGGCGAGCCATCCGGTGGTGCAGACCTTCCGCGAATTGCTTGATCTGCCGTTGTCGCGCTGGACGGCTTCCGATGTGCTGTCGCTGGCGGCGGTGCCGGCCGTGATGCGTCGCTTCGACCTGGACGAGGCCGGACTGGACACCCTCAGTCTCTGGGTCAGGGAATCCGGCGTCCGCTGGGGGCTGGATGCCGATACACGGGAGAGCCTGGGCGCCGGCCGGTTCGACGAGAACAGCTGGATGTTCGGCCTGGACCGGTTGCTGCTGGGCAGCGTGCTCAATGACGAGGAAACGTTGCTGGACGATGTCGCACCATGGTCCGACCTGGAGGGTGGTGCGACGTCGATGCTTGGCAGGCTCTACCGGCTGGTGCAGGAGCTGCAGGGCTGGCAGCGGGCGCTGGAGCGTGACCGCCCGGCGGCCGATTGGCGGCGGGACTTCAACGCCTTGTTGGAGCGTCTTTTCGAGATCGACGCAGAGGACCGCGCGGAGCGCGACGCGCTGGACGCCATCCACTCGGCGCTGGATGTGCTGCAGACCGCCGGCGAATGCCTGGACGACCACTCGCTGTCCTGGCTGGCGTTGCGTGAGGCACTGGTGGCTGCATTGAACGGCAGCGGGGTCCGGCAGCCTTTCCTCTCCGGCGGCGTCACCTTCACCGACATGGAAACGCTGGCCGGGGTGCCCTTCCGTGTGGTCTGCCTGCTGGGCATGAATGACGGCAGCTTCCCGCGCCAGGATGGCGGCAGGGAATTCAACTTCATGCTGCACCGTCGGCAACTGGGCGACCGCCTCAACCGCGATGCCGACCGGCAGGCATTCCTGCAGGCCCTGCTCGCGGCGCGCGACGTGTTCTACCTGAGCTATACCGGCCATGACGTACGCAGCGGGGAAGATCTGGAGCCCGCCACTCCTGTTTCCGAGTTCCTCGATTTCGTGCGGATGCATCACTTTGCCGGTTGGGAACGGCAAGCGGCGGACGCGCGTTTGCTGACGCGCCAGCCGATGCAGCCATTCAGCCGACGCTATTTCCAGGCCGAGCGCCCGCTGCGCGTGTTTACCTTCGCTGCTGGCTGGCGTCGTGGGGCGGAAGCGCAGTTCGGCCAGCGGCGGACGGGCAAGGCCTTCCTCGACGGCAGCCAGGCGCAGCCGCCGGATAGCGCGCTGGTGGAACTGGACAGCCTGCGGAGTTTCTTCAGGAATCCGCCGCGCCAGTTCCTGCGTGAGCGTCTCGGCCTGTGGCTGGAGGAAACCGCATCCGCGCTGGAAGACGACGAACGCTTCCGGCTGGATCCCATCGCCGGCTGGCAACTCCGCAGCCGGCTGCTGGAAAGCGGTGCCGATGCGGGTGAACGCCCCTCCCGGTTGTGGCAGCGACGCGGCATGTTGCCGCCACCGCCGCTGGATCTGTTCGCCTGGCAGCCGGAGGCAGATGCCGTGCGGGCACTGGCTCCTGTCCGGCGGGACTGGTACCGGCGACCGATGCGTCCGCTGGACGTGGATCTGATGTTGCCGTGCGGGCAACGCCTGGCAGGGCGGATCAACGACGTCCGCCCGGGGGGGCTTTATCGTATCCGGCCGGGGCGTCTGGCCATGCGTGCCGTGCTTGGCGACTGGATCGATTATCTGGCGGTGGCCGCGAGCGGCGAACCGGCCGCGCTTCGTCTGGCTGGCCTGCAGGACGGCGAGGCGGACGTGCGCCAGGCCCAGGTCCGCGCGGAAGAGGCCTTGGACGCGCTGGACGCCCTGGTTCGCTGGTACCGGGAAGGGCAGTCCCGTCCGCTGGCCTTTCAGCCGGATGTGGCGGAAACTTACATGGAGGAAAGGGCCAAGCGGCTGGACAAGGGCCTTGCCCCCGAAGAAGCGGATGCCCTTGCGCTGGATCACGTCAACCAGCGACTCGATCCCAGCGGGTATTCCCCCCATTACGCGCTGTCCGACCCGTATTTCTCCCTGACGCTGCTGCCCGGCTCTCCACTGGGGGCGGAGCCTGGCGATACGGAATTCTGCGAGCTCTGCAAGACCGTCTGCGGTCTGCTGCGGCAGCGGTTGCAGGTCATGGACAACCTGGAACTGGCCGATGTCTGATACCTCGCCGATGGACATGCCGCTCTCCGGCCTGCGCTTGGTGGAAGCCAGCGCCGGTACCGGCAAGACATTCAGCCTGGCCGGCTTGTATCTGCGCCTGTTGGTGGAAAAGCGCCTGGATGTGCGGGATATCCTGGTGATGACCTTCACGCGCGCCGCCACCCAGGAATTGCGGGAGCGTATCCGGGCGCGCATTGCCGCAGCTGCCCGCATCGCCGCCGATCCCTCCAGCGCCGGAAGCGGGGCCGATGATGCCCTGGCGCTGAAGCTGCTGCAGCAGTCCGGCGAGGCGCCTGGCGAACTCGCACGCCGGTTGCGGGACGCCGCGGTTCGCATGGATGAAGCCACCATCACCACCATCCATGGCTTCTCGCAACGGGCGGTGGCCGAGAATGCCTTTGACAGCGCGGTGGCGTTCGACCGTGGCGAACAGGTGGACGACCGCGAACTTCTCGTCGAAACCGTCACCGATTACTGGCGCCGCCAGGTCATTGGCGCCGACATCGAGACCGCCTCGGCATTCCTGGCTCATTGGCCCACCCCGGACACGCTCGCTGCGGACTTGCGCCAGATCCTGGAAACGCCGCATCTGCGCCTGGCCGGGCCGTCCTCCGCGCAGGCCTCCGGGGAGGCGGAACAGGCCGTTCGGGAGTGGAGTGCCATCGCCCCCCGAATGCAGGCACTGCTGGAGCAAATCGAGGGTGCCGGGGAGTTCACCGCGAACGGCAAGCTGCGCAAGGCGGTGACCGCAGCCGGTGGCGCGGCCGCGCTATTCCGTGACATCAATGCCGAGGTGCTGGCGGAGCAGGGGGCGCGCATCCCGTCCGTCCTGGCGCTGCTCTGCGCGGAGGAGCTTCCGAAGCAACTCAAGGGCAAGGCGAAGAAAGCAGGAATTCCGCAGGAATTCACCGATTCCGTGGCCGCGCTTCTGCAGTCCCGGGCGCTGGCGCGCCTGGCCATGCTTCGCGTCGCTGCGGCAGCGGTGCGCGAGCACATCAGCCGCCGCAAGCGCGAGCGCCGCGTGTACAGTTTCAACGATATGATCCAGGCGCTGCATGACGCCGTGGTGGATCCGGTTCAGGGGCCGGCGCTGGTGGAGGCGCTGCGCCGCCGCTGGCCCTGGGCGCTGGTGGACGAGTTCCAGGACACCGACCCGTTGCAGTACGCCATTCTCAAGTCCATCTACCACGGCAGTGCCGGCGATGTCGGCATGATCATGATCGGCGACCCCAAGCAGGCCATCTACGGCTTCCGCGGCGGCGACGTATTTGCCTACCTGAAGGCCGCGGATGATGCCCAGGGGCGTTACAGCCTGGATACCAACTACCGATCCACGAGCCAGGTGCTTGATGTGGTCGAGGCCGTGTTCGGCATGGCCGGGGACCACGCCTTCATGATTCCCGACATCAGGTTTCAGCACGTGAAGGCGGGCCGTGCGGACGGTGACACGGTGATTCGCCGGCAAGGTCGGCCCTTGCCGGCGCTCACACTCTGGACCACCGAACCCGGCGATAACGGCAAGCCGCTCGCCGCCGGGGCCGCCAGGACCCTGCTGGCGGATGCCACCGTGCGGGAGATCCGTCGACTGCTGGACTCGGAGACAGGTGCCACCGTTGACAGACAGGAGGAAAGCCGCCCATTGGCGGCGGGCGACATCTGTGTGCTGGTGAACAGCAACCGAGAGGCGGCGGAGTTTCAGGTGCGCCTGGCTCGTGCCGGCATCGCCGCCGCCTGCCTGCACCAGAGCAGCGTGTTCGATTCCGAGCAGGCGGCACAGCTACAGCGCATCCTGGAAGCGGCCGCCGCCCCGGCGGATCCGCACCGGGTGCGCGCCGCGTTGATCACCGAGCTGTTTGGTCACCGCCTGGGAGACCTGCTCATGCTGGCGGAGAACGACCACGCCTGGCTCGCGGCCATGGACATCTTCCAGCAGGCCCACGAACGCTGGTCCGGTAACGGTGTGCTCGCCATGCTGGAACCGCTGGTGCAGGAGGCCGGCCAGCACCTGCTGTTGCTGGAGGACGGCGAGCGTCGCATGACCAACTGGCTGCACCTGGCCGAGCGCCTGCAGGAAGCCGAAATCGAGACCTTCGGCATGGCCGGCCTGACGCGCTGGCTCTCCGAGCGCCGTCACCAGGGCGAGGGGCCGGAGGCTTCCGAGGACGCCCAGTTACGACTGGAGAGCGACGAAAACCTGGTCCGCATCGCCACGGTGCACAAGGTGAAGGGCCTGCAGTTTGCTGTGGTGATGCTGCCTTATGCGCCGCTGCTGGGCACTGGCGGTACACGCTTCGACAAGCCCGATGAACCGCCTTTCCGCTTCCACGACCCGGATGGCAACGCCTGGCTGGATGTTGGCTGCGGCGAGTCCGATGCGCATGCGGCACAGGCAGTGCGAGAGCGGCGCGCGGAGGCGATGCGGTTGCTCTACGTGGCCCTGACACGCGCCGAGCAGGCCTTGTACCTTCCCTGGGGCTTGATCAACGGTGCCCAGAACAGTGCCATGGCCTGGCTGTTTCATCAGCGGGACGGCGCTACCGACGACGCCTGGCAAACCAGCAATACACAATACGGAAGCTGGTATACGGCGGATAACGTTGCGGCCCGCCTGCAGGAGCTGGCGGGCTGCAGCGGAGATGCCATCGTGCTGCATGCGCTGTCGGCGAACGTCCCCCAGTTGGACGCCCTGACCCCGCAAGCGGAGCCGCTGGGCCCGGCACGGGACGATCTGCCCGCGCCCGCCGAGCCTTGGCAGATGCTGTCCTATTCTGCGCTGGTCCGCGGCGAAGCGGCCGCCCCTGCGGCGGAATCGGGAGTGGACGATGAATCCCGGCTGCCCGAGGATGGAACGCCCACCGACGGGGGCTTGGAGGGGCTGTCCGGGACCGGCTTCGGCAGTGCCGTGCACGATATCCTGGAGGATGCCGACTTCAAGGCATGGCCAGGACCGGATGCCGCTGTCGGCGAGCAGGACCGGTTGCTGATCCACCGGCACCTGCTGCGACGCGGCATGGTGATCCCGGAGGGGGAGCGGGGCACGAAACTGGTGCAGGCAGTGGGAACGCTGGTCTCCCGCTGTCTGCACACGCCGTTACCTGAACTCGGCCCGCTGGCACGGGTACCGCCTGAACGCCGACTGGCGGAAATGGGCTTTGCGATGCGGCTGGGCGGCCAGACCGCCGGTGCCGTGTCCCGGTTGCTGCGGGATCACGGCTACCTCGGGCTGCTGTCCGAAGAGTACAACAGCCGGGTGCTGTACGGCCTGATGCAGGGCTTCATCGACCTGCTGGTGGAGCACGACGGCCGCTACTGGGTGCTGGACTACAAGACCAACTGGCTGGGAGCGTTGCGCAGTGATTATCGCCCCGCAAGACTTTCCGCCGCCGTCCGTCACGGGCACTACGACCTGCAATACCTCATCTACATGGCCGCGCTGCATCGCCATCTCGCGCTGCGCCTGCCGGATTACGACCCGGTGCACCACCTTGGCGGCGTGCAGTATCTGTTCGTGCGCGGCATGAACGGCCGCGACGAGCAGACCGGCATCTTCACCGACCGTCCCGGGGTCGACTTGATACTGGCCCTGGATCGCATGCTTGATAACCGGGAGGCGCGGGCATGAGCTTGCTGCAGCAGCGCCTGGACGCCGCCGTGGACCGCGAACAGCTCCGTGCCATTGATGCCGCGCTGGCGGACTGGTGCCTGCGCCATGGGGCCAGCCCGGCCGTGGCACTCGGCATGTGCCTGGCCAGCCAGGCTGTGGGTGATGGTCATGCCTGCCTGGAGTTGCCGGACCAAGGGCCGGCGGTGCCGGGCGAGCAACCGTTCTGTTCCGCATCCGCATTCCTTGAAGCGCTGACGCAGAGCGAGTTGGTCGGGGTTCCGGGTGACAGCCGGCCGTTGATCCTGGACGGTGGTCGGCTGTATCTGCATCGCTACTGGGACTACGAGCATCGCCTGGCGCTGCGGCTGCGGGAACTGCTCGCGCAACCGCCGGCCGAACTCGACGTCTCCCCCCTGCTGCGTGAGGGCGGCCTGTTCGACTACGGCTGGATCGGCGAAGGAGACACCAACTGGCAGGCGGTGGCAGCGGCCACCGCATTACGCCACCGCTTCACAGTGATCTCCGGTGGCCCGGGCACCGGCAAGACCTACACGGTGTTGCGGTTGATCCGCCTGCTGATGGATACCGCCGGGCAGAGAGGTGAACGGGCACCGGTGATTCGACTGGCCGCACCCACCGGAAAGGCGGCGGCGCGGATGATGGAATCCATCCAGGCCGGGCTGGCCGATCTGCAGGAGGCGGAATCCATGCGCGAGCAGTTGCCGGACAAGGCCGCCACGCTGCACCGCCTGCTTGGTCTTCGCCAGGGTAGCACCCGACCCTGGTACCACCGGGACAACCCGCTGGTGGCGGACGCGGTGATTGTGGACGAAGCCTCGATGGTGGATCTTCCGCTGATGGCCAAACTGGCCGACGCGTTGCCGGAACACGCCCGTCTCATCCTGCTCGGTGACCGCTACCAGCTCGCCTCGGTGGAATCCGGCTCGGTGCTGGCCGAGCTGTGCGATGGCGCCGGCATGAACAGCTTCAGCGCGGGACAGCGGAAAGCCTTCGGGCCTCTGCTGGGGGAGCTGCCTTCGGAACGGTCAGCTCCGGCATCCCCGCTGTCGGATCACGTGGTAACGCTCCAGACCAGTCACCGGTTCCACGCCGGCAGCCCGATCGGCCGGTTTGCCGCTGCGGTGAACGATGGCGACGTGGATGGGGCCATGCTTTCCGGGGAGGGCGAGCAACGGGATGTACGACTGAACCTCTCAACTGCGCCAGATCTGGACGCCCTGGCGGAGGAACTCGCCAAGGCCTACGCACCGTTGGTCGAGTCTTCGGCCCCCGAAGAGGCTTTGGCCGTACTGGACACGATCCGGTTGCTCACCGCCACCCGGGTCGGTCCGGGCGGGGTGATGGCCATGAACCGGCGCATTCACCAGTTGCTGGCTCTGGGCCACGGATTCGATCCGCAACGATCCTGGTATCACGGACGTCCGATCATCATTCTGCAGAATGACTACCGCGCCGGGCTGTTCAACGGTGATACCGGCGTCTGCCTGCGCGGAGAGGACGGCCATCTGCGCGTGTGGTTCAGGGCGGAAGAGGGCGTGCGCCAGCTATTACCCACCTCTGTTCCGCAGCACGAAACGGTGTTCGCCATGACCGTGCACAAGAGCCAGGGGTCGGAATTCAGCCACGTGCACCTGCTGCTGCCGGAGGCGGACAGCCCGGTGCTCAGCAGGGAGCTGGTCTACACCGGCATTACCCGGGCGCGGCAGCAACTCACCCTGCACGCGCCGGCGCCCGTCCTGGCCGCCGCCATCGCACGGCGCGTGACGCGCAACTCGGCCTTGTCGGAGCGATTGCGTCACTAGGGGGGCGCAGCGATATCCACCCCACGCTGCCCGCTTACTCCATCACGGCTTCGATCAGGTGCGGGCCCGGTTCGCGCATCACCGCCGCCATCGTCTTGTGCAGGGTTTCCGCGTCCCGGACCTGCGTCGCCGGCATGCCCATGCCGCGGGCGATGTGGGTCCATTCCAGGCTGGGGTTGCCGATGTCCAGCAACTGCCGTGCGGCGTCCCCGACCTGGCCCAGCTTCAGCCGTTCGAACTCGTTGTAGAGGATCCGATAGCGTCGGTTGGCGTAGATCAGAATGGTGACGTTCAGTCCTTCCCGCACCATGGTCCACAGCGCCTGCGGTGCATACATGCCGGCACCGTCCGCTTGGAGGCAGAGCACTGGGCGGTCGGGGCACGCGATGGCCGCGCCGGCGGCGGAGGAGAGGCTCTGCCCCAGCGCGCCGCCGGTGAGCGACAGCCAGTCATGCGGCGCGCAGCCCGCTGTCATCGTGGGCAGGCTGCCGCGTGAGGTCACGGCTTCCTCGGCCACGATGGCGCCTTCCGGCAGCAGGGCGCCCACGGTGCGTGCAATGCTGTCCGGTGTGAGTGCCCCGGTGCCGGGTTCGGGGATGGCATGCTGCGCCGGGCGGGCGGCATCCGCCGGTACATTCAGTGCCTCGCACAGCGCTTCCAGTGCGCCTACCGCGTCCTCGCCCGGCGCGGCCAGGGTGTGGATCTGGCAGCTCTCCGGCGTCAGCCAGCTGGGCTGGTCCGGATAGGCGAAAAAGGCGACCGGAGGCACGGTTTCCACCAGGAACAGGTGGTCGAAGCCGCGCATCAGCTCCACCGCCTGTTCGGGGTAGCGGGGGAAGCGCTCCAGTGCCGGAATGCCGGCGCCGCGTTCCATGCGGGCGGTGAAGGTATCCGCCATCACGCGGGCGCCGGTATGTTCTGCCAGGCGACTCGCAAGCTCCAGCCCCTTTCTGCGAACCGTGGGGCCGTTCACCAGAAACAGCACCCGTTCCCCGGAGCGTAGCGCTGACGCGGCCTTCTCCAGCGTTTCTCCGCTGACGGCGGTCGGCGATGGGCGCGTGACCGGTGCGCCAGGTTCTCCCCCGGGGTTCCAGCTGCAATCCGCAGGCACGATCAGCGTGGCGATCTGGCCGGGGGGCGCCCAGGCCGCGGCGATGGCGGCGCGAGTGTCCTCCCCCAGCATGCGCGCTTCAGCGTTGTCGCGCAGCCAGCCGGAGACGGGGCGGGCATAGGAGAGCACGTCCGATGCCAGCGGCGATTCATACGGGCGGTGGTAAGTGGCGTGATCGCCCACCAGGTTCACGATCGGGCTGCGGGCGCGCATGGCGTTGTGCAGGTTGGCCAGGCCGTTGGCGAGGCCTGGTCCGAGGTGGAACAGCGTGGCGGCGGGTTTGTCCGCCATGCGGGCATAACCGTCGGCGGCGCCGGCCACCACACCCTCGAACAGCCCCAGCACCGGGCGCATGCCCGGCACCCGGTCCACGGCAGCGACAAATTGCATTTCGGACGTGCCAGGATTGGCAAAGCAGACATCCACGCCGGAATTCACCAGCGTGCGCAGCAAGGTTTCAGCGCCGACCATGATCTCCCCCAGTGTTTGTTGATGTGTTACCCATCATGCGCACGGGGAAGCGCGCCGGCAAGCGCGAAGGCGGTCATCAGCCCCGTGCAAGTTCCGTGGGCTCCCGCGTCTCATCGAACTGCAGCGCGGCGAGCCGCGCGTAGAGCGGGCTGGAGTGCAGCAGTTCCGCATGGGTGCCGATGGCCTGGATGCGTGCCTGGTCCATGACGGCGATGCGGTCCGCCGCCAGTACGGTGGCAAGGCGGTGGGCGATGACGATGCTGGTGCGACCTTTCATCAGGCGTTCCAGGGCCTGTTGCACCCGATGTTCGCTTTCTGCGTCCAGACTGCTTGTGGCTTCGTCCAGCAGCAGCAGCGCGGGGTTGCGCAGGATGGCGCGGGCGATGGCGATACGTTGGCGCTGACCGCCGGACAATTGCACGCCACCGGGACCCAACGGGGTGGCGAAGCCCCGCGGTAGTCGGTCCAGGAAACCCGTGCAGGAAGCCGCTTCCGCAGCGTCCCGTACCTGGTCGTCACTGGCTTCGGGACGCCCATAGCGGATGTTGTACCAGGCATCACCGGTAAACAGTTCGGGTTCCTGCGCGACCACGCCGATGCGCGCCCGCAACGCGGCCGGATCAGCTGTGCGGATATCCACGCCATCGAATGTGATGCGCCCCGAGCGGGGGTCGTAGAAGCGCAGCAACAGGGCGAGCAGCGTGCTTTTGCCGCTGCCTGAAGGCCCCACCAGGGCCACGCGCTCGCCCGGACGAACATGCAGGCCCACCGAATCCAGTGCCAGTTGATCCGGCCGCGAGGGGTAGGCGAAACAGACCGCCTGCAGCTCGACTTCCCCGCGCGCCGGCTCTGGCAACGGAACAGGGTTGGCGGGTGGGGCGATGATGGCCTGGGTCTCCAGTAGTTCAAGTAGCCGTTCGGTAGCGCCCGCAGCCCGTAGCAGTTCGCCCATGACCTCGGAGATGGCACCCACCGCGCCCGCGGCCAGCACCGCGTAGAACACGAAGGCGGACAGTTGTCCCGGCGTCAGGCGACCGGCCAGCACATCGTGGCCACCCTGCCAGAGAATGATGCCTACGGCGGCAAAGGCCAGCAGCATCACCATCCCAGTGAGCCAGGCGCGCTGGCGCACGCGGGCGGCAGCGGTCACGAACGCGTCTTCCACGTGGGTGCTGAAGCGCTCCCGGTCCTGCTGCTCATGGCCGAAGGCCTGGACGGTGCGAATGGCGTGCAGGCTTTCCCCGGCGTAGCTACCCACATCGGCGATGCGGTCCTGGCTGGAGCGGGACAGGCGGCGCACCCGCCGCCCGAATACGAGGATGGGAACCAGCACCACCGGCATGCCCGCCAGCACCAGCGCCGCCAGCTTTGGTGAGGTAATGAACAGCATGATGACTGTGCCCACGAGCAGCAGGACATTGCGAACGGCCATGGACAGAGACGAGCCGATAATACTTTGCAGCAGCGTGGTATCGGTGGTGATGCGGGACTGGATTTCGCCTACCCCGTTCAGCTCGAAAAACGCAGGCTCCATTTTCACGACATGGCTGAATACCGCCTGGCGCAGGTCGGCCGCGACCCGCTCGCCCAGCCAGGAGACCATGTAGAAACGCAGGGCCGTGGCAATGGCCATGACGGTGACGATGGCCAGCACGAACAGCAGCATGCGATTCAGCGCGGCGGCCTCGCCGGAAAGGAAGCCCTGGTCCACCACAAGCCTCAGTCCCTGGCCGATTGCCAGTACGCTGCCGGCAGCCACTAGTAGTGCGGCCGCGGCTGCCGCCACGCGCCAGCGGTAGGGCGCCAGAAACCGCACCAGTTGCCGCAACTCCGCAATATCGCGGCTGCCGCGCCTGTCGCCGAGCATCGAAGGGAAGTCCGTCACGTTGAGTCCGCAGGGGTGAATGAATGGCCTGGGTGTGAACAGCGTCTCCCTAGCATGCCATTATTCCGACGTCGGTCGTAGATTGTAGTGTGGATGGAGCGCAGCGATATCCACCGGTACACTTTCTTGAAACACCACAAGAACAATGCCGGGCCTGGCCCGGCGGGGGAGATTTCCATCATGCGATTTGCCGCTCTCGGGCCCCTGTTTTCCGGCGGGGCTGTCATTCCGCTGCTGTTCGCCGCACCGCTCCATGCCCACCACCCGATGGGCGGCGAGGCCCCCGCCACCCTCATGCATGGTTTGATGTCCGGCCTGGCTCACCCGGTAATCGATCTGGAACATGCGCTATTCATCCTGGCGGTTGCCGTGCTGGCGTCCTTTTCATCGCGGTCGCGGCTGCCGCAGTGGCTGGCTTTCATCGGCATGACGGTGGTGGGCGCCACGCTGCACTACGCTGGCTGGCAAAGCGCGCTGGCGGAAATGGCCATTGCGCTCAGTCTGGTGGTGGCTGGTGGGATGATGCTGGTCTATCGGCGGGAAATAGTCTGGCCTACGACCGCGTTTTTCGTGGTGGCGGGGCTATTTCACGGCTATGGCTATGGCGGCGCCATTATCGGCTCGGAAACCGGCCCCGTCATTGCCTACCTGGTTGGTTTCAGTCTCATTCAGGCCTTGCTGCTGGTGCTTGTTACGGCAGGGCTGTGGAGACTGCAGGCGGGCATTGGAGCCCGATATGCTCCTGTCCTCCGCGGCGTCGGCGTGGCCCTGATAGCTGTCGGGGGGTTCCTCATCTTCTCGTGAGTCCGGGCATCACCGCCAAAGGGTTGCCGTGTTACCTGTCCAGGCCCAACGCTCTGCGCAGCCGGGTTTCGTAGAGCCTGGTCAGAGTCAGCCCCGGCAAGCCGGCGCTGCAGCGGATGCGCCGCCCGGAATCAGTCAGGGCAAGCAGATGGTAGCGAACTTCCTGGCGGCCGTCGCCGGAGCGCATCTGGTTTCCCGAATGTGTGGCGAAACTGCTGATCTCATGCGCCCCAAGCTGGCGATGGCCCACAGGCAAGCCGAACCAGTGGCGCCGGACCGTCAGCCCTTCCGGGGTCGCCGTCACACGCATGCTGAAGGGCAGCCAGAACAACGGCAGCAACGTCAAACTACCAACCAGCAGGAACACCACTGGGAACAACACCGGCGGAGCGGCCCGATCTCCGGTCAGCCACAACCAGAGCATGAAGCCGCCCGTCAGACCGAAGAACACCAGTCCGAATATGGCCCAGCTCAGGGTGACGCGCAGGTGGCGGAAAGCGGGGAACAGGAAGGTCGCGCCGCCGCGCTCCCGGATTTCCCGGACCTCCTGTGGAGGCAGGGAGTCGGTGATCGGGCGGCTGGGAGTGAGCGGGTATGCCGTCAGCGACGCTTTGCTGTTGGGCTGGGCGTCCACAGGCACGGTGAAGCTGCGTTTCAGGTGGTGCCGGCCGAGATCCGCCTCCAGGTACAGTCGCCAATGGATCTGGTCGTTGCCGCTCGTCTGGCTCGCCGGTTGATCGACCGGCAGCGGGAAACGCAACACCAGGCGTCCGCCGCGGGCACCGGCTTCGATGACCGGCAACCCTTCGTCCTCCCAGAGCACGGTTTCCTGCCAACTGCTGTTTCGGCCTGTGCCGGACCGGCGCCGCCGGATGCACTGCAGCACCAGCGTGATGCGGTCGCCGCTGGCCGGACGGGCAGCCAGCTGAATCACCCCGCCAAGTTCACCGCCGAGCCCGGTCGGCCACGGATCCATGGTCAGCGTTGCCGGGCCCAGTTTTCGCCAGTGCAGCATAGCCCTAAGTGCAGCCAGTGCGGCCAGTAGCGTAACCGCCAGAGCCAGCGCCTTGGGCCCGTATTGCACGAGTGGAAACGGGAGCCGGTAGGGAAGTCGCCAGGCATGTTCTTCCAGCGGCGGGAGCAGCATCCAGGCTGCAGCCGTGACCATGACTGCGAAAAAACAGGTGCCAATCAGTTCGCCGCGTCCCGAGCAGCTTACCTGGGGACCTGCGTTCGATTGGCCAAACGCATCCTTGAGCGTGGTTCTTATGGTTCCCATTGACGGTCCCTGTTCAAGTTGTTCTTGTCCGGAGCGAGACTATACATCAGCCTGAGCCATTGCCGCGGAGTGCCGGGGAAGCGCACCGTGCTGGCTGGGCCGCCGCGCGTCGGTCACCATGCGAAAAATACACTCAGTCAGGAGGAGACGCCATGCCAGAGAAACTCCGCCCCTTGCGCCGTATCCTTACCGGCCACGATGCGCAAGGCCGATCCGTTATCGTTGAAGACGGCTCGCCCCGCGACCTGAGGACCATGCCTGAACGCGAGGGCTATCAGGTGGCCAACATGTGGGTGACCACGGACACCCCTGCCAAGCTGGAGCAGGCTGATCTCTCCGCAGAGCACAAGGGCGTCGCGCCTCCGAAGCGTGGAACAGTGGTGCGGGTGATCGACATCCCCCCGGAACCCGATGACCCCGAGGAACTGGAGCGCGCCGTGGGTGCGGTGTTCAAGGCGCACTTCGACGATGCGCACCGGAGTTCCGCCGAGGGGGGAAAGCCGAAACACCCCGGCATGCACAAGACCGACACCATCGATTACGCGATTCTCATCGAAGGCGAGCTGACCGCCATCATGGACGAGGGGGAGACCGTAATGCGGCCGGGAGATGTGCTGATCCAGCGCGGAACCAATCATGCCTGGAGCAATCGTTCTGGCAGGATGTGCCGGATTGCCTTCATCCTGGTGGATGCCGAATAACAGAGAAAGGGGAGAACACGACATGGCGGCTGTTACCGACCCGGAACACCAGCAATGGCTCGACCAGGTGCGCGAGGCGCCGCTGGAACCGGAACTGCCCATCTGTGATCCGCACCACCACCTATGGGATCGCGCAGGTTCCCGCTATCTGCTGGACGAACTCCTGGCAGATCTGGACTGCGGGCACAACATCGTCAGCACCGTCTTCGTGGAATGCGGGTCCATGTACCGGGCTTCCGGGCCGGAACACCTGCGCCCGGTGGGAGAGACGGAGTTCGTGAACGGGATTGCCGCCATGAGCGCAAGCGGTGGCTATGGCCCGGCCCGCATCTGCGCGGGCATCGTGGGTTTCGCCGACCTGCTCCTGGGAGACGCGGTGGATGAAGTCCTTGAGGCTCACCTTGCCGCCAGCCCGAGGTTCCGCGGAATACGTCATGCCGGCGGTTGGGATGCTTCCCCGGAGGTCCGCAATTCGCACTCGAACCCTCCCGAGGGCATGTATCTCAGGGATGATTTTCGCAAGGGGTTTGCCCGTCTGGCGACCCATGGGTTGAGCTTCGAAGCGTGGCAGTATCATCACCAGCTTCCCCAGGTCATTGATCTGGCGCAGGCGTTCCCGGACGTAACCATCATTCTGAACCACTTCAGCGGGCCGCTGGGTATCGGCCCCTGGAAAGGTCGGCGCGAGGAGGTCTTCCGGGCCTGGAAAGCGGATATGGCGGCACTGGCCAGGTGCGGGAACGTGGTTGCCAAGCTGGGGGGGCTGGTCATGCCCGTCAACGGTTTCGGATTCCACAAGGCGGATACACCCCCGGATTCGGCTGTTCTGGCGGAGGCCACCCGGGATTGGTATCTGTACACGATTGACTGCTTCGGGCCGGACCGCTGCATGTTCGAGAGCAATTTCCCGGTGGATCGCGCCAGCGTCTCCTACGGCGTGCTGTTCAACAGCTTCAAGCGGTTGACCCAGGATTTCTCCACCGCTGAGCGACAAGCGCTCTTTCGGGGAACCGCCGAGCGCACCTACCGCATCGAACAGCTTGATGCGTCATCTCTGGACAGGAAGGACTGAAGGGCGCCGCGGGAGCCAGGGGCGGGGTGGTCGTCGCAGCGCGGTGGCCATTGCCGCCTCATATCGGTGCAAAGCTGCGACGCCTCGCACAGATCGCCATTCAGCCACGCTCTAAACTGCCGACAAACAAGTAGAAACGACCGGAATGACCATGCTTCGGCGGATCCGGTCACCAGGCGGTTGGGTGTGTGCTGTAACGCGAGGTGGGGTGATTGTCATGCGGCGATTTGCGGTTTTCCTGTTTGTTTGTCTGACGCCATGGTCTCTGGCTCTGGCGGAATTCCGGGTGGGTATCGTTGCCCCTTTCTCCGGGCCCGCCAGCTCCCTTGGGGAGGGGATGCGGCAGGGCATCGAAGCCCATTTTGCGGAGGTCAACCGCGGCGGCGGAGTGCATGGGCGGGAGGTGCGGCTGATCAGCCGGGACGACCAGTACGAGCCCCAACGCTCCGCGCCGAATACGCGGGAGTTGATCCAGCAGGAAGACGTGCTGGCAATGATCGGAAACGTGGGCACGCCCACGGCTATCGTGACCATCCCTCTGCACAATCGTTATGAAACCCTGCTTTTCGGGGCGTTCACCGGGGCCGGCGTGTTGCGCAGGGACCCACCGGACCGTTACGTGATCAACTTCCGGGCCAGTTACTTCCAGGAGACCGCCGCCATGATCGACGGCCTGATGGAAGCCGGCGTGCGCCCGGAGGAGATGGCCTTCTTTACCCAGAACGACGGCTTTGGCGACGCCGGATACAACGGCGCCATGGCTGCCCTGCGGGCCCGCGGATACAGCAATCCGGAGAACTTGGCGCACGGACGTTTTACCAGGAATACCCAGAATATACATCAAGGTCTTGCCACTATACTCGAGGCGCCCGTCGAACCGCGTGCCGTCATCATGGTGGGCACCTACGGCCCCATGTCCAGCTTTATCCGTGAAGCCAGTCAGGATCTCCCCAATGCCGTGTTTCTGAACGTCTCCTTCGTGGGCAGCCAGGCGCTGGTGGATGCGCTGGGGGATCTCGCGGAGGGCGTCATCGTCACCCAGGTGGTGCCGCCGTATGACGCCGATCTGCCCGCCGTTGCCGACTATCGGCGGGCTCTCCGCGCCTACGACAGCAGCCTCTCGCCGGACTTCGTCTCCCTGGAAGGCTACCTGGCTGCACGCCTGTTCATCGAAGCACTGAAAAAGGCCGGCCCGGAAGCGAACCGGGAATCGCTGGTGGATGCCATGCTGGGCCTTGGTCAGGTGGACCTGGGAGTGGGCGAGATGCTGAGTCTGGCTCCTGGTGACCATCAGGCCAGCGACGGTGTGTGGCCGACTCAGGTGCGCAACGGCCGTTTCGAGCCGGTGAACTGGGCGCGTCTCTTCAACAGTTCAAGCCGCTAGGAGGGCTGGTCATGCAACTGAGTATCCGAGGTATGCTGATCGGACTGTTCCTCGCTGCGGTGGGCGGGTCCATCATCCTGGCGGCGACGGGGCTGCTTTCCAACGCACGTCTGGTGGCAGTGCAGGACTACCTGCTGGGTGATGTGCTGCCGCAACAGTCGGCCAGCCGCACCATGTCCAATGTCATGACGGAAATCGGCGAGCGTCACAGGGCGCTGCTAATGGCCGACTCCTCCGGGGCGCTGACCTCGGTCATGCCGCTTTCCGGTCTGGATCAGGCCTTTACCCAAGCCGGAGAGCGCCTGGCCACCCATGCCGCGGATGCGGAGTCCGAACGCCTGATAACCGCCGTGAATGACAGTTACGCCGCGCTGCGGGCGGCGGACGCCTCGCTGCAGGCCATGCGTGAGCAGGATGTGGCGCTGGGCGCGGAAATGACCGAGCGCGTTCGCGAAATGGACCAACTGATCCGCCAGGTTCTGGTCAACGCCGAAAACATGGCCGGCCGGGTCAACCTGGCACGGGTCCGGGAACAGCGATCGCTGCGCCAGCAACTGGAGCAGGTGGGTGGTGACCCACGATTCCTGGACCCGCAAGTGATTCTCGGCATGCTGGATGGCGGGCTGGATATTTCCCGTATCAGCGGGGAAGTACAGACAGTGGTGGCTTTGCTGGCGGATCTGGGGCGACGCCTGCAACTGGTGGATAACGCCGACCTGCTGGTAAGCCTGCGATTCAACGAGATTGCCCAGGAAATCAACCGTGCCAGGCAGGCGCTGGGCAGCATTGCCGGTTCTACCGATGCGAATGCAGAACAGCGCGCGTTGGCGGAGGAGTTGAGCGGCGTGGTGGGGCAGCTCAGCGGATTGATGGTGACCGCGGACAATTCCGTCTATGCCCTCCGTGAACGACAGCTGGCGCTGCACGAGGAGCAGCAGACCGTGTTGGCCGGTGTCAGTGCTGCATCCGCCGAACTCAGGGGCAACCTGCAGGCGCTGGATGAACATGTAGTTGCCAGCGCGGACCAGGCCGCCGTCGATGCCCAGGCAATGGCGAATGCGGGTCGTACGGCGCTCGTGGTTGTCACGCTGTTGGTCATCGGCCTGCTGGCGGTCTTCGGCTTCAGAACCATGCAGCGCGTCCTGATGCCGCTGGCCCAGATGCGTACCCAGATGCAGAGCATCAGCGGGGAGGCCAGCCAAACCGGTGATCTGTCCATGCGTATCCACACCGGTCGCAATGACGAAATCGGACATACTGCGAATGCCTTCAACCAGATGATGGAAACCTTCCAGGAGATGATTCGCGGGATTGTCCGGGCGGCGGAGGACCTGGGACGTTCGTCGGAGGCCCTGGAGGCGTTGAGCCGGTCAAGCCGGTCCGTGTCGGACAAGCAGCTGAGCGAGGCTGAGGAGGTGGCCGCTGCGGTCAACGAAATGGCCGCCACCGTGCAGGAGGTGGCACGCAGCACCCAACAGGCCGCCGACCTGGCTGCCAACGGCATGGAAGCTGCAGATCGGGGAAGCAACGTGGTGACGGAGACCACCGGCGCGATCGAAGCGGTATCGACAGCGGTTTCCCGGGCGGAAGAGGTGATAGGCCGCCTGAAGGAACAAAGTGATGCAGTGACCAAGGTGCTGTCCGTGATCCAGGCGGTCTCCGAGCAAACCAATCTGCTGGCGCTGAACGCAGCCATCGAAGCTGCCCGCGCCGGCGATCAGGGCCGCGGTTTCGCCGTTGTGGCCGATGAGGTGCGGACACTCGCCCTGCGTACCCAGCAGTCAGCCAGGGAAATCGAGGAACTGGTGGACCGCTTGCAGGCTGGTGCGGACGAGAGCGTATCGGCCATGCAGGAGAGTCGGCAGAAGGCGGAAGAAAGCGTGAGCTATGCCGGCGAGGCCGGGGAGGCGCTGCAGACCATCAATCATAACGTCAGCCAGATCACTGACATGAACACGCAAATCGCCAGCGCGGCGGAAGAGCAGAGTGCGGTTGCAGAGAAGATCAACGAGAGCATCACCCACCTGAACGACATGGCCAGGGAGACTGCGGATACCAACCGCCAGCTGACCGACGCTGGCAACGACCTCACCCGTCTGGCGCACCAACTGCAGGAGATGGCGGGCCGCTTCCGCGTCTAGGGAGCGTCCCATCTCGGGCGGAGTCCCCGGCGTGAAGCGATGCGCAACACACGGACGGTCGACCGGAGCAGCTCCATGTTCCGGTCGACCGTCTTTCAAGGCGATGAGCACCTAACGCCGCGCCAACGCCGTATCCGCATGCCTCCACGCTTCCCGGAAGCGCTGCATGGTCTGTTCCGCTTCCGCCACTTTGCCCAGCGCCCGCTGGCTGTTTGCCAGGCCGGCAAGCGCCCAACCGTTATGCGGGTACTGCGCCAGATCCCGCTCGTACACGGCTTCCGCCTCTTCGGCCCGGTTCAGGGCCAGCAGCACGCGGCCCAGGTTCAGCCGCGCCGACGAGAACCAGTACGGAGGCTCGAAGTAGGGCAGCCCGTCCTGCACGCTCACGGCATCCTCGAGCAGGTCCACCGCCTTTTCGCCATCCTCGTCCATCAGCGCAATTTCCGCCTGCAGGATGTTGTTGGCAATGGCAATCATGCGGCCACCGGGGAAGAAGGCTTGGGGCATTTCCAGCGCCTGCGGCGCGTCGCTGTCGGCGATGGTCTGCAGCGCGGCAGCTTCCTGGCGAGCCTGATCCTCGTCCCCTTTTGCGGCCAAGGCCAGACCGCGGGCATAGTGGGAGATGGCGGCCAGAAACACCGCGTCTTCCGGGGGACGGGGCAGGGCAAGCACGTCGTCCCACTTGCCGAAGCGCACCAGCGTGAGGGTGGGCATGATGAGGAAGTTGTGCAGGAAGGGCAGCTCGTTCGCCAGCTCCGCCGGTGTGGCCGCCACCAGTTCCAGCGCTGCCTGATAGGCCACCGTGCTGCGGCCTTCCATGCCCGCCGTCCAGGACAGGAAATGGAAGTTGTGCGGGTGGTAAAGCAGCGGGACCATGCCCTGCACCTCATGCGAAGCCAGGTAGGCCTTGTCTCCGGCCAACGCGCCCTCGTTGGCCGAAGAGGCGTCATGCCAGCGCCCGACGCGGGCATAGATATGCGACGGCATGTGGATCATGTGACCGATCTGCACGTTCAGTTCGCGCAGCCGGTCCGCCGCGCCTTCCGCCCGCTCCGGGTTCGGCGAGTTTTCCAGTGCATGTATGTGATAGTGCAACGCGCCGGGGTGGTAGGGCTCCCGCTCGAGCACGGTATCCAGTATCTGCACCAGCTCCGCTGTCTCGGCCCTGGGTTGGCCGTTCTCGTCCCAGTAGTTCCATGGCACAAGGTTCATCAGGGATTCCGCGAACAGCGTGGCCGCGTCCAGATCATCCGGGTATTCCCGTGCCAACTCGCGCATGGCCTCGGCATAGGCCCGATCCAGTCCAGTTCGGTCCTCCGGCGGTTGTTGCTGATACCGCGCCGCCAACGCCTTGATATAGGCCTGCTCACGCTCCGTGGCCCCGGGGGCGTGCTCCTGCGCCTGCTTCAGGGCCTGGTAGGCAGGCGCCATTGCATCGGGGAACATTGGGGCGTTGATGTGTGGGCCCAGGGCAAGCGAAATTCCCCAGTAGCACATGGCGCAGCGCGGATCCTGCTTTACCGCCTCAGCGAATGAGCGGGTGGCTTCGAAGTGGTTGAAGCCGTAGATGAACATCAGCCCCTGATCGAAATACTGCTGGGCCTGTTCCGAATTGGTGGTGATGGGAAAGTGATGGTCGCCGAGGCCGTTGAACAACGGCACTGCGGTGCCCTCCGTGGTCTGTCCCTGGTCATGGCCATGCCCCTGGGGCTGGCCTTGGGCCAGGGCACTGAAACCGGGTTGCAAACCCAGCGAAAGCGCAATCAACACCGCCAAACAGCGAAACCCGTTCATGGCTGTTCCTCCACCATTGGTGACGGGAGCGAGATACGTTGACATCATCATGCGGATCGCACGGGGATACGGCGGGTTGGGGCCCGCTGGCAACCTCCTGGGCGCCCGGGGGCGGCACCCGTCATGGAAAGGACACCGGCAGGGTGTCGGGGGAAACTGCAGGGATAGCAATCGGATATTAGACGGATTGCGCGGAATATCCAGAGGCCCCGTGCATACGGAGTCCGGCGGGTGACGGTCCATGCCGCGAGCGTGGCAAGCGTTCCGTCAGCCTGCGTTCAAGCCCTTCTCCGCAAGCCAGTCCTTGTTGAATAATCGGGAGTAGTAACGTCCGCCACCGTCGCAGAGCACGGTGACGATGGTGTGCCCCGGCCCCATCCTGCGCGCCGTTTCCACGGCGGCTGCCACGTTGATGCCCGTGGAACTCCCCAGGAACAGGCCTTCCTCGTGCAGCAGGCGGTAGACCATGGTGACGGCGGTCTGGTCCTCGATCATGAACGCGTCATCGATGGGCGTGCCTTCCAGGTTGGCCGTCACCCGGGAACTGCCGATGCCCTCGGTGATGGAGCCGCTGCCCATGACTTCCGGGTGGCCAGTGGTCACGTATGCGTAGAGGGCACTGCCGGTAGGGTCCGCCAGGACGCAACGCACCGATTCCCGCTGCTCCTTCAGATAGCGGGCAACGCCGGCCAGCGTTCCTCCCGTTCCGGTGGCGGCCACGAAGGCGTCGATTCGGCCCTCGGTCTGGGCCCAGATTTCCGGCCCGGTGGTCTCGTAATGCGCCTGACGGTTGGCGGTGTTGTCGAACTGGTTGGCCCAGATGGCGTTGTCCATGTCCTCCGCCATCCTTCCGGCAACCTTCTGGTAGTTGTTCGGATCCTTGTATGGTGCGGCGGGCACCGTATGCACCTCCGCACCCAGCGCGCGCAGCAGGTCGATCTTCTCCCGGGACTGGGTTTCCGGAATGACGATCACGCACCGGTAGCCACGCGCGTTGCAGATATGCACCAGGCCGATCCCCGTGTTGCCGGCGGTGCCTTCCACCACCGTTCCTCCAGGGCGGAGCGCGCCGCGGCGTTCCGCGTCCAGCACCATGTAGAGCGCCGCCCGGTCTTTTACCGAGCCGCCCGGATTCATGAACTCGGCCTTGCCGAGTATTTCGCAGCCGGTTTCCTGTGAGAGCCGGTCCAGCCGTATCAGCGGTGTGTTGCCGATGGCTCCCGTGAAGCCGTTCGGAATGGATGCACTCACGTCGCCTCCGCCAGGTTTGCCTGCCTACTGTGTTGACTGGTCGGGTGGGCACTCGTTCCTTATCATGCTTCCCAGCGTTTCGGCACTGCCACAGAAAGGCCGGAAATGGGAATCCAGAGGGGTTGGC
Organism: Ectothiorhodospiraceae bacterium; assembly: GCA_020831845.1. Taxonomy (GTDB): domain Bacteria; phylum Pseudomonadota; class Gammaproteobacteria; order Nitrococcales; family Aquisalimonadaceae; genus LSCE01. Next base: position 5,857 of record JAFIFV010000090.1, on the reverse strand, counting down.
GGACATGACGGGGCTACTGGAAAACAGCGGCTTTCCCCGGGAAGCGGAGCAGGCCGGGGATGTGGTCAGGGAATTGTTCGGCGGCGCGCTGGCTGGAATCTATTTGTTCGGCTCGGCCGTCACGGGCGGTTTGCGTGTCCACAGTGACGTGGATGTTCTGGTCGCGGTGGACCGGCGTCCCGCCCAGGGCGAGCGACAGGCTCTGGTTGCACGGTTGCAGGAGATTTCAGGCAGGGTGGACAGCCCCGGTTCGTCGCGCCCGATTGAACTGACCGTGGTCTGCATTCCGGACGTCGTGCCATGGCGCTATCCACCCAGGACGGAATTCGTGTACGGCGAATGGCTACGCGCCGAGTTCGAGACCGGGACTGTTCCCGAACCGGCCCGGGACCCCGACCTGACGATCGTCATGAAGAAGGTCGTGGAGAGCAGCCTGCCCTTGTTCGGCCCCGACGCAGGCCGCCTGCTGGTTTCCCCTCCGGCTGAGGACGTCCGCAGGGCAATGCGCGACGGATTACCCACCCTGCTGGAAGGGCTGGAGGGTGACGAGCGCAACGTTGTGCTTACCCTGGCTCGCATGTGGCTCACCGCCGCCGAGGGACGCGTCGTTCCCAAGGATGCCGCTGCGGAGTGGGCTTCGGAGCGTATGCCGCCGAAGCACGCGAGCTTGCTGAACGAGGCCAGACTGGCGTACATCGGGCTGAACGATGACGGATGGGCGTCGGGCAAGGCTCGCCTCAAGGCACTCGTCGACCATATGGAAGAGCGCATCAAGGCTTGCCTGGCAACGGTGTAGAGACCCAACTACAGCATATGCCTCCGAAAGTACTCAGTACCCACGATGACAACTTTCACACCTGGCAGCCATAGGGCGAGATCCATTCAATCCCAGTGGCCACTGGTATCCGTGGCATCGCACGCACCCATGTGCGAATGTAGCGCTATCCATCGCGAAATTGTGCAATAACCGCAGCTATGAATGAAAAACGTGCCGAAATGCTGGTGGAGCCCCAATGGCTGGCCGATCACCTGACCGACCCGCAGTTGCGCATCCTGGACTGCACCACGTACATGATCCCCCAGCCGGTGGGGCCCTCGCGCATCGAGAGCGGTCGGCCGGACTACGAGCAGGCCCATATTCCCGGCGCCCAGCACGTGGATATGTGTGACGATCTGTCCGATCCGGACGGGGCTCACCCCTATACACTGCCTGAGCCCCGCCAGATCGAACGGCTGCTGGGCGGGCTGGGCATCAACGAGGATCACCGCATCATCCTGTATGGCAGGAAATCCGTACTGCCGGTGGCCCGCGCCTGGTTCGTCCTCCGCGCCATGGGTCATCGCCGGATCGCACTGCTGGATGGCAGCTTCGAGTACTGGCAGAGCCTGGGCCTGCCGGTAACAAAGGAACTGCCGGTGTTTCCCGCTGAACAATACCGGGCACAACCGGACTCGCAGCGGGTGGCCGACATGGATGAAATACGCGAGACCATTGCTCACCCGGAATGCCTGCTGGTCAACGCTCTGACGCCGGAACAGTTCCGCGGTACCGGCGGGGCGCACTACGGCCGTCCGGGCCGGATTCCCGGCAGCGTCAACATACCAGCCCGCGATCTCGTCAACCCGAACACCATGGCATTCCAGTCCACGGAGCGAATCCGGGCATTGCTGGAGGAATCGGGTGCCATGGGCGCGCCCAGGGTGGTCACCTATTGCGGTGGCGGCATCGCGGCCAGCGTGACCGCGTTCGCGCTGGAGATGCTGCAGCACCCGGACTGGGCGTTGTACGACAACTCGCTGCTGGAATGGTCTTCGAGGCAGGATACGCCCATGGACGCGGGGTAGGGCGGGCACGTATCCGGTTCCATGCGAATACGTGCCCGTTTCATGGCGTCAGTGCGCATGCCCCGGGCCTCCGATCCAGCCCGGTGCCATTGCGATGAGTATCCCCAGCGCAATGAGTGCCAGTCCCACCGGCCTGACGGCGCGATCCCCACCGGGGCCGACCTTCTCGTAGAACATCAGCATCGCCAGCGGCACCATCCAGGCCAGGTTGGCGATGCCGACGACAAACATCACCACCATCAGGGCCCAGCAGCAGCCCAGGCAGTAAAGACCATGGTGCATGCCTGTGCGCAGCGCAGGAATCACCCCCTGCCGATATTGGCTCATCAGAAAGGCGGCGGGATGACGGCATTTGTCCATGCAGCGGTCCTTGAGGCCGGAGAACTGGAAGCCACCGGCCAGCACCAGCGCCCCGGCGGCGATAAGCTCTGGCCGGTGCATCAGCCAGTGCGATCGGGCAATGAGCAGGTGTAGCAGTGCGTCCCCGGTGAGTGCCGCGAAACCGAACCCGGACCACACCAGGAGATAACCCCCGAGGAATGCGCCCCGGGCCGCCGACGGCCGCTGCTGCGTTGCCGCGGCGCGGTTGAACAGACCGATCATCGGCAGGGAGGACGGCAGCATCATGGCGGCGATATGGACCTGCCACGCCAGCAGGAACAGCGCCAGGCTCGCCCACACCGCAATGTCGCCCATGACGAGGTGATGATGGTGCACCCACTGCAGGCGACCCGTCAGTTCCGCGCCGATCGCCAGGCCCCAGGCCGCCGCTATCACCAGCAGCAACAGCGGTGAGCCGAGCCAGATGCCGCGCCGGGCCGCGCCCGCGACAGCATTCACGGCCGATGCTCCATCTGCCATGCGGTCTGGATGGTGTTGCGTCCGTCGAAGGACCAGACCATGCCATGCTCCGGCAGGTTGACCCGGTATTTCGTGGTCTTGCCGATGTACGCAGGCGCACCTTTCACGGTGGTGAAGGCACTGTTGTGCATGGTGGCCGTGCTGCCGTCCGGTGAAGACTGGATGGGTTGCAGTTCCGCGTCGATCACACCCTCAACCCGGAGGCTGCCTTCCACATGGCGCGCCGCATGCCGGATCGGTGCCCGTTCCACGGATACCACTTCCCCGACCAGTCCGGCCAGATCCCCCAGCGGGCCGCCCAGTTCCCCTGAGAATGCCTTGAGCAGCGCCTGTTCCTGGGCCTGCGTGGCCTTGTCATCAACCAATAGGACGACGCGCCAGGAACCGGCCAGGGCATTGCCGGGAATGTGGGCAACGTTGATCACGGTCAGGCCGGAAACGTCCTGATCGCCGATCCAGCCATCCTCAAGATGGAAGGCAATGACCCCGAAACATTCGCCGCCGTCGGGATCCTCGCCAATGAAACAGGGGCACGGCGTCGCGCAGGAGCAGATCTCCAGCAGTGTCCCGTTCAGCGAGTACCCCTGGCGGCCGCTTGCGAGTTGGATTTCGTTCGACATGATGGTCGCTCCTCCATTCGGCAGACGAGATGGGAATGGAGCCCGAATACCGTTAACGGGCGCCTACCGGAAAGTCTCCTCCCCGGGCGGCGGCGGCACATCACGGATACCCCGTAGATACGGGTAGTGTTAACCCCGTAGAGCTTGGGACATCAGCAGGGTTGGGGCGCCGTGGCCAGGCGTAGCTCGATGGCCCGGAACGCTGCTTCGGCCCGGCAGCGCACGTTGATCTTGGCGTAGATATTCGTGACGTGGCGTTCTACGGTCGCCGAGGCAATGCTTAGCGTAGAGGCAATCTGCTTGTTCGACATGCCTTCGGCGAGCAGCTTCAGCACCTCCCGTTCCCGCGCCGTCAGGGGTTCACGATCAGGCTGTTCCAGTTTGCGCCTGAGCACTGGCCGGCCGTCGATGAAGTCGAGTATCGTCTCCACCAGTTCGCCCTTGTCCCGGATGAAAGGGTCATGCTCGTTCCCCTCCAGAACATGCAGCCTGGCGCCAGGGACCAGCGCCGCGATCTCCTTGCCGGCGCTCAGCGGCACGGCGTGATCGTCCCGGTTGTGGATGACCAGAGTCGGCGCGCGGACGCCGGGGAGAATGGCCCGCACGTCCATGGTGCGAATGTGGTCCAGCAGCCGCTCCGTCATCTCCGCCGTGGCCGCGCTGCGTTGAAAATGCGTGAACCACTGGAGGTCGCTGGAACTGCCGGTGGGCAAGATGATGGCTGCCAGGGTGCGTGACCCCAGGCCCCAATGCATGCGAACGATGTGTTTGAGGCCCTGGAACTGGGAATCCGTGGCGATGGCGCCGCCCCGGGCAAAGCCGGAGCAGAACACCAGACGATCAACCCGCTCGGGATAGCGGGCTGCGAACGCGGCAGCAGGTGGGGCGCCGAACGAATAGCCCACCAGGCTGGCCCGTTCGATGCCGGCCGCATCCATCACGGCGGCGAGCTGCTCCACGTCATTGTCCAGCGAAAGCGGAAAGCCGCTGCGGTCGGACAGGCCGCAACCCAGCCTGTCATACCAGATGAAGCGTCGTCGTTGGGCGAGCTTTGCCCGGGCCCGCGCCGCCGCGGGGTGCGGCCCGAGTTCATGTACAAGACACACCCAGCCAGGGGCCATGCTCAACGGCCGGCCCTCGCCCAGGCTGGCATAGGCCAGGTTGAAATCGCCTGCCACACGGCAGAAACGAACGGTAGGATTCTGCGACATTCGGTGGTCCTCCTCCCTTGCCGCGCATGCATGTCTGCTTGTTGAATCGGCACTGCGCGGTCCGGCGTCCCTGCACGATGCGATAACGTAGCCTCAGGCGGACTGGGCACGTGCGAAGTAGAAGTCCAGCATTTCATCGAGGGGCGCCGGATCCCGGCGCAATCGGCACCGCAGAGCCGCCCCTTCCCAACAATTCAGGAGCAAGTCGGCCATGTGCTGAGGGTCGGTGTCGGCGGGCAGGTCGCCGGCTTCCTTGGCTTCCTGCATGCAATCAGCCAGTCGCTGGACGATGACGGCGAAACATTCCTCGATCTTCCTGGCGAAAGCAGGGTTGGTTCCGGAGAGTTCCTGGCCAAGACCGCCCAGCATGCAGCCGAAGTAGCCGTCGCGGCGATACTTGTCCCGGGAAAGCTCGAAAAAGTGCCTGGCACGTTCCAGCGGGGGCAGGGAGGTATCACCAAGCGCCGCATCCAGTCCCTGGTGCACTTCAACCATGTACTGGTCGACCACCTCCAGCGCGAATGCTTCCTTGCTGGCGAAGAAGTGATAGAAAGACCCACGCGGCGTCCCCGTGGCCTTCAGTACAGCCTGAATGCCGAGATCGTTGTAGCCATGCCGCAGCAACAACGTCAGCCCGGCGTCCAGCAGTGTCTCTCTCGTATTCTGTGCCATACCCGCACCAGATTTGACTGACCGGTCTAATCAAGGATAGGTCAGATTCGTAAGGGCGCAAGGCGAGGATTGTCCAGGTGCGATGCTCTGGCCTGGCAACTACTGGAGACGGAAACCGAGGACTCTCAACGTGTATGGCCAGAACCCGTCTGCTTGCTGTTGCTAGCGGACTATCCATGACCGCTGAAACGCGATACCGCGCACGCTTCAAACACTGCCATGTCATTAAGATGTATACGGCGCTGCAGGCTTGGGAGAAAGCACCACTCTGCTTGTCAGCCTGTGCACTCGGACGTGAGGAAGTCCGGGGAGTGCTGGAATTGGGATGCGCGGATATTGAGCCAGCCTAAACAGAGGGGCGGAGATGGGAATGGGATGGGTCGTATTGCTAGCCGCTCTCGTGGCGCTGGCTGTCATGTTGATGTTGAAGGCAAGCCAGCGGCGACCATCGGATGACAGCTTGCCGATAGATTTCTCTCTATCTGAAGAGCTGGCCGGAGAGAGCATGGGTAATCCCCCCGGATAGTAACAGCAGCCAGAAGTAGAATTTTCTCGTACCCTGAGCCGAGGAGGTTCTACATGAAGAAGTCCCGTTACAGCGACAGCCAGATCCTGGCGATTTTGAAACAGGCCGAGAGCGGCACGCCG
>JAFIFV010000089.1 GCA_020831845.1 Ectothiorhodospiraceae bacterium | reverse complement strand
CGGCGTGCCGCTCTCGGCCTGTTTCAAAATCGCCAGGATCTGGCTGTCGCTGTAACGGGACTTCTTCATGTAGAACCTCCTCGGCTCAGGGTACGAGAAAATTCTACTTCTGGCTGCTGTTACTATCCGGGGGGATTACCCCGGCATCCACACGCCGGAGCAGATTGCCGGGTGGAAGCTGGTGGCGGATGCAATCCACAAGAAAGGGGGCCATGTATTCCTGCAACTTTGGCATGTGGGCAGGGTGTCCCATTCCTCGCTGCAACCCGATGGTGACGCGCCTCGTGCGCCTTCCGCCGTGCCGATGGCCGGCAAGGTGGCCACAGCAGCCGGTGAGCGCGCCCCGGCCGAGACGCCGCGGCCGCTGACGACCGATGAAATCCCCGGCATCGTTTCCGCCTATGCACAGGCCGCGCGCAATGCCGTTGAAGCCGGTTTCGACGGGGTGGAGATCCACGCCGCCAACGGTTACCTGCTGGAGCAGTTCCTGCAGTCGAAGACCAATCAGCGCACCGATGCCTACGGCGGTTCCATCGAGAACCGCTGCAGAATCGTCCTGGAGGTAACCCAGGCGGTCATCAAGGCGGTGGGCGCCAAACGCACCGGCATCCGGCTGTCGCCGTATGGGGTGGCCAATGACAGCGGCGAGACTGACCCGATGCCGCTCTACTCCCATCTGATCCGAGAACTCGACGCTTTCGGCCTGGCCTATCTGCACCTGATCGAACCACGCGCCAGCGGCGCCGGCCAGAGGGAGGTGGATCACCAGAACGTGCCTTCCGCAGCCAAACTGTTCCGGCCCATGTGGCGGAGCGTGCTGATCGCCGCCGGCAACTTCCGCCGCGATTCGGCCGAGGATATGGTCCTGGAGGGCCATGCCGACGCCATCGCCTTCGGTCGGCTGTTCACCTCGAACCCGGACCTGCCGGAGCGCCTGCGGATCGATGCGCCGCTCACGCCGTATAACCGCGCCACCTTCTACACGCGCGGCCCCGAGGGCTACACCGATTTCCCGGAAATGAGCGTGGCCTGAACAGACTCCTGCATCCACGCGTGGATGCATTGTTCCGTTTCTTCCGCCTCGCCTGCATTAGCGCATGGTCGAGGCGGACGGGTCGGCGTTTCCTTTACCGATCATCGACAGCGTGGCTCCAGGGCCACTTGCCCAGGAAGCGCAGATGGCTGCCGCAGCCATTGGCGCAGTCCGAGGCGCCAAACCCCGGCACCGGAACCTGACCCCCGATCTGCTGATTCAGTACGCATTCAGGCCGACGAAACACCCCGACGTCCAGCACCTGTACCTCGTCGGCCACCAACAAATAGTCGATGTGCCAGCGAACGCGCTTGTCTCGCGACAGATGACGCCGGAGCCGCGCCAATGGGTGCCGCCGGGCGCTGCCGGTGTAGCAGTACAGGCCCGCTTCAAAGCGATGCTCGCCAAGCGCGCCCACACACAGAGCAAGCGACCGCTCCACCCAGATCAGCAGCTGATAGCTCAGCGGCGGCTCGCATACCAGCCCCGGCTGTGTGCGGTCACTTCCCATGGATGTAATCGCGATCGTCGAAGGTTCTGACCCAGTCCGGCCGGAAAACCACCAACATCGTCATGACCATGCCCGTGATGAATCCCTCCGGAAACATGATCAACGGCAGCATCACCAGGTAATCATCCATGAGCACCTGGTAGGGATAGGCCCCCAGGCCGAACAGCAAGGCGGCGGAGGCCAGGACCACCGCGCCCATGGCCAGCATGGCGCCGAAGAAGGCCGCCAGAAAGATGAAGATGAAAAAATTGTGCGGCAGGAGACGGTAGACCTGCCGCCCCACCCAGTGCGAAACCAGCACCGGCAGGACGGCCAGCAGCAGGCCGTTCAGCGCAAACGCCGGCCAGGCATAGAGCCCCAGGGCGCTAACAGCCGCAAGTGCGGCCAACCCCGCCGCGATGGCCAGACGCCAGCCGAAAATCAGCGTCAGCGCCGTGCTGCCCAGCAGATGCAGCTCAAGCCCCGGGCGGACCCCCGCACGCATGGACCACAGCAACCCGATGCAGCCGACAGCACTGATGAACACCGGCTCCAACCGATTGTGCCGTAACACGCCCCACGGCGCCCGGAGCACCACGGGCAGCAGCGCCAGCGCGAACAGGGCAAGCAAAGGCCATGCGAGAATGCTCGGCAACAGGCTGCCATCGAGGTTCATGGCGGGACTCCGCGTACGATGCCTCATGGGCACAGGCCACAGGACATTCTACCCCCGATTCCGGATCGGGAAAGCCAGTCAGCGACCTGCCGCAGCAATCCCTCAAGGAAAGCCGCGACGCCGGTTCATCAATGCCAAGGTGACACCCGGAAAGCGATATGAAGTTCCCAGCGATGGCGCCGACCCGAAAAACTAGCCGTGCCGGGCCGCTTCCTCTGAGGTGAAGGTGTCCGCCTCGTCGAAGCCGATGAAGTTCGCCACCTCCTCGACCGGACGGCGCTTCGACACCACGCCGTTGGCGGGGAAACTGTCGTCCGGATACCCCATGGCCACGCAGATCATAATGACCTGATCCTCGGGAATGCCGGCATGCTTCCGCACCACTGGCGAGTGCATGATGCCCTGGCTGTTCACCACGCATCCCAGCCCGCGGGACCAGGCGGCGTTCACCAGGCCATTCACCAGCGAGCCGCAGTCAAACTGGGCAATGTCGCCCTCCTGCAGGGCGCGGTCATAGGTGACCACGATGGACACCGGCGCGTCGAACTGGCGGAAGCCACGCAGAATCCAGTCCTGCCGTTTTTCCTTGTCGTCACGGGCGATGCCCATGGCCTGGAACAACTGGACCGCGATCTCCACCTGTCGCTGCCGGTGTGCACCTTCATATGGCCCGGTGCCACGACTTTCCTTTGACGGCGGCACACCGGCCAGGTTGCGCTCGGTGTTCCCGGCCCGGATACGATCCAGGGGCTCCCCGGTCAGCACATGCAGATGCCAGGGCTGCGTGTTCATGGAAGACGGCGCCCGGGTGGCCAACGCAATGACCTCCTCGATCACGCTGCGCGGAACCGGTTGTTGCTGAAAGGCCCGGATACTGCGGCGTCCGAACACCACGTCGTCGTAATTCACTGATTGCCTCCCCCCAAAGAACAAGGGCTGAAATGGCGCCGCACCGCGCCCATCAGCCAGACCGGCCTGACAGTAGCACATTACCGGTTACCGGGCTTCTTGCAGTCCGCCTTACCGCGTCTTCGGGAAAAAGCGGGTAACGCTGGGCGCCCGATCCCTCTGGAGCGTTTTCGCCCCAGCCCCCAGGGTTCTGTTAAGGAAGCGAACAACAATGAGGAAGAGACAATCGTGTGACCCCGTTCACATCTTGCATTCCAGGCTGTGTATACTCTGCACAAGAATTTTGTACAAATGCTATACAGTGCACCTGGCAATGTTACACCTACAAACGCTCCAGCCTGGATTTGCCCATGGCATCCAGCACACACACACGAGGTTATTCATGGAAGTCGTCAGATTCGGTAATGACAACATCGCGAACACCCTGGCCAACATGAAGGAGGGTGATATCGACCAGCTCGCATTCGGCGCCATCCAACTTGATGGAACCGGCAGAATCCTCCAGTACAACGCCGCCGAAGGCGACATTACCGGCCGTGATCCGAAGGCGGTCATTGGCAAGAATTTCTTCAAGGACGTCGCCCCGTGCACGAACTCCAAGGAGTTCCGCGGGCGTTTCGACGAGGGCGTTCAGAGCGGCGACCTGAACACCATGTTCGAATACGTATTCGACTACGAGATGAAGCCCACCAAGGTCAAAGTGCACATGAAGAAGGCCCTTGTGGGGAACAGCTACTGGATCTTCGTCAAGCGCATCTAGGGAAACACTGATCAGTTCCCACGTTCGCGCTTGGATTTCCCGCGATGCAGGGCCGCGGTCATCACCACGGTCCTGCGCCGCAACAACCCAGCGCGGTAAACCCGGTCGCATGCTGCGACCGGCCCTCTTCCAACAGGTGTCTCTTGAAACTCGATCATCACTTCCTGCTGCCGGCGATCTGCAGCCTGATCGCCGAAGAACTCTCCGAACTGCGCGGCACAGGCCTTCTGGAGCTGGATTCAGCGCGCTGGGACGGACAAACAGTGATCGGTGGCGACGCTTTGCCCGCCGACTCCATCGAGATAGTCTCGCTGGCCACAAACTGTGCGGAGCGTTTCGGGCTGGAGGAAATCGGCGCAGGCGACCACCTTCTGCGCTACAGACGGCTTGCGGATTGGGCGGAGCTTGCTGCCACCGGCATGCGTGAAGCCGGAGCGGTGACGTTCCGCACATCCGGGACAACCGGACAGCCCAAGCGCGTCAAGCATCGACTGGAAGACCTTGAACAGGAAGTCCTGACGCTAGGCAGGCTGTTGCCGGATGCGGACCGAATCGTTTCCCTGGTTCCCTCGCACCACATCTACGGCTTCCTGTTCACGGTTCTGCTGCCGATGCACCTGAACGTTCCGGTTTCCCGGCAAGGCAGCGCCTCCGGCCTGCTTCCCGGCGATCTTCGCGCGGGTGACTGGCTTATCGGTTTTCCGTTGCGGTGGCGGCAGATGAAGAGACTCGGCCGCCCCCTGCCCAAGGGCGTTTCCGCAGTCACATCCACCTCGCCCTGCCCGCCGGAACTGATCCGGGACATGGCAGCTCTCGGAATGGACCGGATGCTGTCCATCTACGGCTCCACCGAAACCGCCGGCATCGGGTTTCGCTTCGGTACCGACGCTTCATACAAGCTGTTCGACTATTGGTCCCGGGATGGAAACGCCCTGCGGCGCACACGACCGGGGATCGGTGAGGCAATCAGCATCGAGCCGCAGGACACGCTGGAATTCAGCGATGAGCGGCACTTCCGGCCGATTGGACGCAAGGACTCGGTCGTCCAGGTCGCGGGGAGAAACGTGCACCCTGCCCACGTGGCATCCCGCCTGGCGGCACACCCCCTGGTCGCGCGCTGCAGCGTTCATCTGGACGACTCGCTCGAGGAACCACGCCTGTGTGCATCCATCGTGCTGTCAGCGGGCGCCGACGAACGGAATGCTGAATCATCCTTGCGCGCATGGGTTCGTGATGAACTGGTCAGCGCCGAACGTCCGGCACGGTGGAGCTTCCTGCACGAACTCCCCACCACCATGACGGGCAAGCCGCGCGGCTGGGAGGCGAACGCATGAGTGGCATCATCATCAACGGCGAGCATTTGCATGCCAGCCATATCGAACAGATCGCGCTGGGAGCGCGCGTCCTTGGACGCGCTTGCGCTGGTCAACGGCACCGCCGCCATGACGGGCATCGCCGCCTTGAACGGACTGGCTGCACGCCGGTGCGTCGACCTGGCCATGCGCTGCACAGTCACCTACGCCGAATGCCTGAACGGCCGGCTGGAAGCATGGGAGCGCGCGCTCGGCGCAGTCCGACCGCATCCCGGGCAGCAGGAAGCTCACCAGCGCCTGCTGGCGTTATCGGCGGGAAGCCAGCGCCTGACACCGGTTCACAAGCACTACCTGGCCCGGCAGCTTGGCGACGACAAGCCGGTACGGAACAGCAAGGCAATCCCGCAGGACCCGTACACGATACGCTGCGCACCACAACTGTTCGGTGCGATCCTGGATGTGATCGATTTCCACAACAGCACCGCCGAAGCGCTCACGCAAGTCCACGAGATTCAGGCCATTGGCGCCATCACCATGGCGCAGGGGGTGGACCTGCTGGGCAAGTCGGGCTTTGGCGCCGCCTCACAGGAGCTGCGCGATTGGGTGAGAACGCTCTCCGCCGCGATCACCACTGATCGTCCGCTGTACGCGGACATCCGCAGAGTTGCCGAAGCATTGCAACCGGGCGGGGGCGGCACCCAGTCGCGGCGAGCGCAGGACCCGCGGGCCGTTCCGACAAACCGGGGAGCAGCGATGGATCTTCCAACGGCTTGATTGGCGCCTGGCATCGCGTTCGTGGCCAGAGGCAAGGCGCCGCACACCGCGCCTGACATCGCGAAAAATTTGACTGTAACGCGAGCGAGAGAGCCAATCAGGGTTTCATAGTAGTTTCACCGCACCACGAGCACCGGGCACTTCGCGTGGTGCAGAACCCGCTGCGTTGTGCTGCCCATGAGGATTTCCTTGAAATGGGACAGGCCCCGTCGTCCCATGACGATCATGCCGCCCTGCAAGCCTGTCGCATGCTCGAGAATGGCCTCACCCGGCTCCCCGGAGATCACCTTCTTGTCCACATTGACAGTAATGTTGCCCATGGCCTCCACTGCCGCCTTGAACGCGGCCTCGGCGGAGTCGTCCCGCAATTTCTCGAACGCGCCAGACGCAAAGTACTCCAGGTTCCGCCGGCTGGGACCCTCGCTGACCACGCCGAGCATGTCCACCGGCGTTTTCGGAAACGCATACAGCAGCCGCACCTGCGCTCCTATACGCTCAGCCAAGCGCGCTGCGTAAGCCGCCGCCGCATTGGAATTCCGTGAACCGTCAACCGGCACCAGCAGGATCTCGGGCAAATCGGTCATGTTCTTCTCCAGATTCCATGGCTGGAAATAACAACTGAACTCCTGAAAGGATAGTTCGTCCGATAGGCACCGGGGTTGATCCATGTCATGCGACGCCAACGCCGGACGTTTGCCGGTCACATTCCTCATCTGCACGCTCCCCGGACGTGGCTCGTATGTCTCGAAGGCCGATCATCGTAGATCGAGCAGCCGGGAAGGCAGCCTCCTTGCCTTGACCCCGGGGAGGCGTCCATATATGTCCTTTTTGGGTTTTGACCTGCAGCGGCCTAGAAGGTCGAAAGGCCGGTGGCTTCCATGAATCGGTACTGCCAGTAACGCAGGCGACTGTCCTCACCGTAGTCGCTGTAGGGCAGGCTGAAGACCTCGCCGGGGCGATTGTGCCAACGGCGATCGAAGTAGGTCGCTGCCTGTTCCATGACGGGAGCATCCAGCCCGGCCCGAACGCTGACGCTGGTTTCCAGGTTGAGATTGCCCAGATTGCGCCGCGTGAAATTGGCAGAGCCGGCGATGAATTCAGCCCGGCTGTCGTTACCCCGATGCAAGATGAACTTGCTATGGCATTGCTCCCCCCGGGTGTTGCACCAGCGCACGGGAATGCCGGCCTGGTGCAATTCATGAGCGACCGGCTGATTGGGGACACCGTCCTTGTCACGGCCGAAAGCCCCCTGGTTGGGGTCCATCAGAACCCGCACCCTGACCCCGCGCCGATGCGCTGCCAGCAGGGCCTCCACCGTCTCACGGTGGGACAGATAGAAGATGGCCAGATCGACAGATTCCCCGGCCTGGGAACGATCCAGCAGCGCCAGGATGCCCTCCAATATCGCCTTCTCTGTGAGGATCTGGACACGCGTGTCCGGTGCATCCGCTGGGACCGCGTCTACTGCCGCCACCGGCAGTGGCTGATCGGTCTCGGGCCAGTCCAGGTCGGGGCGGGAGAATTCGGCCACGGCGCGCTCGGTTGCCAGGAGATCCAGGGCGGCCTGGCCGGTGAACTCCACCGCAATATTGCCATGTGCGCTGGAGGCATCATGCGGATTCCCGGAAGTCACCAACCCGGTCCAGCCATCCGGCGTGTCGGCGAACAGGGTTTTCCGGTGATTGGCCTTGAAGTTGAGCAGGGCCAGTAGGCTGCGCATGGGCAACGGCTCCTCACCGACAGGGTTGGGTAGCCAGCCACCGGGGGAATTCCCGAACCACTGGCAGCAGAGACGCCAGAAACCGGACCAGGTGGGGTTGGAATCACGCAGGGCCGTCAGGCGGGTAATAACCACGTCCACACCGGCCGCTTCCAGGCGCTGCAGTTGGTCATTCTCGATGCCCCCATAGAGCGTGTTGATGGGGTCGGTAATGAGGATAACGGGCATATCCGGCCGTTGGCCCTTCCGCTTTATCAGCGCATCGGCCACTTCCCGGGAGAGGGGGCGCATATCGGCACCGTCGCTGGCACCGGCAAAGTCGTTGAAGAGAAACATGTCGAGGACAACCAGGCGTTCAGCACCTTCGATCAGGGCTAGGATGCGATCGAAGATCTCGTGATCCGACTGACGGTGGCCATTCTCATCCAGATAGGTGTAATCGGCCAGAAGGCGGACCTCGCCGTCGGACCGCGGGGGCATCGCGACATTGAGCCCGTCCGGCAGGGGCTTGATGGTGTGATAAATCGCCCCGCCCAGATAGGCGCACATCAACAACGCCAGCAGCAGGGATCCGACGCGTCTGCGACGCTTGGCTGCCCACTGCCCCCACCAGCCGCCTGTCATCGTCGGCTCATCCGTACCGCCTGCTCCTGGAGAGCATCATGGTAGGCGAGGTACGCCGGAGAGCAAAGCGCTTGCCTGAATGCAGGCCATGGTGTTCGAAAGGTATGGACCTGGCCACGGGAGAACGGGCGTTCCGAGCCTGCCGAAGTCCGGAAAAAAGCACCCGTTCGATGGTTCGCGCCGAACAAGCAGGCCCTTGCCCAGGAGGCGCGGGCCTGTTTCCGCCATCGCAACGCGTTATTGCTTCATCGCGAGGTCCATACACTCTCCAGGCTATGGGCTATTCATTTGTGCATGGCACAGCGACAGGCAAATCGGTTCGGTCCTCGTCTTCGTCGCTGCGTACATGGCGCAATGAAACAGCGGCGAGCACGGCCACGCCGAGGATGCCGATTCCGCCAGCGGCGGCGGTGATGTTCAACCCTCGGAGAAACGCGGCTCTGGCGGCATCCAACGTGCCGCCGGGCAACTCTTCCGCTACGGCGGTGGCGGCCCAGAGGCTATCGCCGAGCGTCCTGGTCAGTTCAGCGCCGAGGTCCGGGGCCAGTGCCAGGACCTCGGCCATCTGGACGCGATACAGCAACGTAGCCAAACTGCCCAGCAGGGCGACCCCCAGCGCCACACCCATTTCCTGCGCCATTTCCGACATGGCCGAGGCCGAGCCGGCTCGTTCCGGCGGGGCGGCGCCGACAACCAGATCGGTACCGAGGGCCGCGATGCTGCCCAGGCCAAGATAGACCAGCGAGAAGCCGGTCACGGCCTGGCTGAGGTCAGAGGGAAACACGCCCATATTGCCGGCGCCCAGCCGCGCCAACAGCAGGTAGCCGCCAACGGACAGCAACAGTGCGCCGGCCGTCACGAAGCCGGGGCGAATGCGCCGTGCGATCAGTGGCGCGGTGATACCGGCGATCACCATCATCATCGCCGGCGGCCCCATCCACAGGCCGGCGGCCAGCGGCGACAACCCCGCCACCAGTTGCAGGTATTGCGTCACCAGCAACATCACCCCGGAGACACCCACCAGCCCTACCAGCAGCACGACAAGCGCTGCGGTGAACGTGCGACTGGCGAACAGCCGCATGTCCAGTAGCGGACTGGTCAGCTGCCGCTGGCGCTGCACGAACCACAGGGTGAACAGCGCCCCGGCCGCCAGTGCCAGCAGCGGGCCAGCGTCCAGGCCGGCTTTGGCGATTTCCTTGATGCCATAGATGGCCGGCAGGATCGCCGCCAGTGACAGCAGCACACTGGACAGATCGAGCGGGCCGGTGTCGGCGGCCCGGTATTCCGGCAACAGGCGCGGCCCCAGGATCAGCAGCAGGGCAATCACCGGCACCGCCGCCAGAAATGCCGCGCCCCACCAGAAGTGCGCCAGCAGCGCACCGCCCACCACGGGCCCGGCCGCCATGCCCAAGGCGAACATCGTAGCCCAGACTCCAATGGCCAAACCGCGTTGGCGGGCGTTGGTGAACAGATTGCTGATCAACGCCAGTGTCGAGGGCATCAGCGTCGCGCCGGCCACCCCGAGGGCCGCACGGGCGGCAATCAGCATCTCCGCACTGGGCGCGAAGGCTGCAAGCACCGAGGCCACACCAAACGCCATGGCGCCGATCATCAGCAAGCGGCGGCGACCAATGCGATCCCCCAGCGTGCCCATGGTGATCAGGAAGCCCGCGATCATGAAACCATAGATATCCATGATCCACAGCGCCTGCGTGCTGCTGGGTTGCAGATCTGCGGCAATGGCGGGCAAGGCCAGATACAGCAAGGTCACATCCAGACCAAGCAGGAACGTGGGCAGGGCCAGCACCGCCAGGCCGGCCCATTCCCGGACGCCGGCAAGGGCCCCGGCGGCCGCCGCCGGGGTGGGTGGTGCTGGCGAGTGCTGTGGTGTGTGTGCGGACGGAGGCAGGGATTGCTGCTGTGCCATGTCTTCTCCAGAAGTGGTGCGCCACCAGGCGCGAGGCAGACATGGATCGCATTTTGTGATTGAATTTATAGGGTTACAATATAGCTATTTATCCTATTGTTAGTGGTAACAGAACAACCTCCGAGGCGGTAACCAGAGAGCACCCATGGCAGAACGCACCTTGACCCGCACTCGCGGCGAGCTGACCGATTTCCTGCTTCACCACCGCCACAAGCTGACCCCGGCGGACGTCGGCCTGCCGGTCACCGGCCGCCGTCGCACCCCCGGGTTGCGACGGGAGGAAGTGGCCACCCTCGCCGGCGTCGGGCTGACCTGGTACACATGGTTCGAGCAGGGGCGGGATATCAACGTGTCGGAGGACTTTCTGCTCAACGTGGCGCGGGCGCTGAAGCTGGATGACGCCGAGTGCTGCCACCTGTTCCTGCTGGCCCATCGGCGGCCACCACCGTCCGAGGGTTACCAGTGGCAGTCGATCCCGCCCCGGGTGCAGCTGTTGATGGATGACCTGGTGGCGCGTCCGGCCTACGTGATAACCATGCGCTGGGATGTGATCGCCTGGAACGCGACAGCGGATGCGCTGTTCGGCTTTGCTGCGCGAGACCGTGAAGGCCGTAACCTGCTACGCATGTTGTTCGCCGACCCCGAGCTGCGCCGCCGCCTGCCCGCCTGGCGCACCGAAGCACCGAAAATCCTCACCCGGTTCCGCTGTGATCTTGCCATGGCCCCGGACGACCCCGCCCTGACCGGCTTGATCAACGAACTGAAAGGCCTCTCGCCGGATTTTCGCCGCTGGTGGAACAAGCCGGCAGTGGGTTCCTACATGCAGGGCGTGGGCAGCGTGGTGGATACCGACGGCAAGCGACAGGAGTTCGAGCATCAGGTGTTAACGGTGGATGAACACCGGCATCTATGGATGGTGGTCTATTTTGCCAAACACGGTCGATCCCCGAACTCGGGTTCCGCGTGAGCTTGTCGATGCTGATGGTTGTGCAGCCTAACGCCGAAGTTACCCCGACGGGCCCGTCGCGGAGGTTGTCCACGACTATGGCGTGGATGATCGGCGCGAGGCACCTGATGACTCCGTTGCAGTACACCACCCCGCGTAGACGGGATGATGCGCTGTCCGCCCAACGGTCGTTTGACCGGCCGGCCTTGACGCCTATGCTTATGGGTGTCCCCTGGTCTGCGAAGGGCAAAGCGCCGGCCAGCAAAGCGCCGGCCAGCAAAGCAACGCCTTCCGAGCTTTCCATATCGTGGGTGTCCTCTGAATTGTTGGCTTGAGGACGCACGCAAACAAGTTGATCTACGTCAGATCGAATTGGAGCCCTGATTCGCTACCTTTCGCCCCCGGTGTCCTGTCGTTTTTCCTGAGGTCCTGTTGCATGCGCGTATTCTCTAACCCGGTCGGTGCCGGCTCGCTTTGGTTCGACAACCTCGCCACCGCCGACGGCGTTCCCGTTGCCTACGATCCGCAGGCGCGGGCGTTTCTGCCCATGCCGCCCTTCTGTGCCAACCGGGAGGTCATCAGCTGCAACTGGGTCGCTCCTGAACAAGGCGCCTTCTGCCGGTCCTGCGCCATGACTGCGCTGGCCCCCGACCCTTCCATACCCGGCGCCATTCCCAATTGGGCGATGACCGAGGCCGCCAAGCGCTGGGTGCTCGACAATCTCGGCCGCTGGCATTGGTTCCGGCCGGAGGACCCGGGCACGCGACCCGTTTTTCACATGCTCGCCGAGGGCCCGACGCCCGTGCCCATGGGCCACATCGAAGGCGTGGTGACCATCAGCGTGGCCGAGGCAGACCCCGTCCTGCGCGTCACCCGCCGTCAGGCACTGGAAGAGCCCTACCGCGCCATGATCGGCCATATGCGCCACGAGATCGCCCATATGCTCTGGTGGCGTCTCAGTCTGCGCGCCGATTTCCTCGACGCCTTCCGCGCCATGTTCGGCGACGAGCGCACGGAATACACTGACGCGCTCCTTCGCTACTACAATGACGGCCCTCCGCCCGACTGGCGGCAGCGCTTCCTGACCAGCTACGCCTCCGCGCATCCGCATGAGGACTGGGCCGAGACCGCCGCGCATCTGTTGCACCTCACCGACATTACTGACAGCTTCGTCGCCACGGGCCTGTCCTCGCCAGAAGTGCCGAGCCCCGGCTGGGACCCATACTCGGAACCGGATGCCTATCGTCTGATCCATGTCGCGGCTTCTCTCACCGTGGGGGTCAATCACGTTAACCGGTCCATGGGCCTGTCGGATCTCTATCCTTTCGTGCTGTCGGATGCTGCGCGCCGCAAGCTCGCCTTCGTGCATGACTGGCTGCGCAGAGGGGCTCAGGGGCGTTGACGTGATTGCTGGTCCACCGAGGGTTTCGAGCTGACAGGGAAGCACGCTGGATAACTTCCGGGGCATTGGTGCAGGACTCGCGGGTGAGGGTTACTGATCACCCTCACCGCTTCGGCCCAAGACGGACACAGGCCCGCTCCGGACTGCTGTCCACTACGGTCACTACTCCAGCAGTTCCTTTACCTCGTTCTCGCGGCCATGGGCTCCGCCGTCGTGAATCATCACGGCATGCATCATGTGATGGATGCGGTCATGCATCAGCTCCGTGATCCTGACCAGATCGCGCCACGTCTCGTCGTCGCAGTCCGCCACACGCTCGGCGTATGCACTCCATTGCTCCCCGGAGATGCGAGAATCGAATTCCGGTGGCCGACATGCCTCATCGTCCTTGCTTGCCCCATGGAAAGCCCACTGCGTCATCAGGTCGCTGAGCATATTGTCGAATACGGTCATCTTCTGCATAGCGGCATGCAGACGCTCGCCCTCGAAGTCGTAATCCCAGACCAATAAACGAAAGGCGTCGCTGGACGCGTAGTCCATCGCAAGATCGCTGCGCTCAGGGATGGTATCCGCCTGATCGTGGGGTGCTCTGTCGCCAACGTAATCCGCCAGATCAACGTCCCGATCTCGGGTTTTCATGTCATACAGCGCACTGGTGTACATGGCGTGATGGACACGGTCATGCATGATCTCCGTCACCTGGACGAAATCCGCCCAGGCCGAGGTATCTCCCGCATCCTCCAGATTCCTGCGGTAGTCCGTCCATTCGCCGCCGGAGATCCGGTTCTCGAATTCCGGTACGTGCTCCGAGCCCATCTCCTCGGCAGCATGCCGAGCGTACTCGCTCATGAGCTCGTGCATATGGTTGTGGAATACGCCCAGGGTGCGCATGGAATGCCCCCAGATATCGTCTTCGACTACGGCGTCCGAGACATAGCCGCGGAAATCACCGCCGCTGATAGCATTCATGGTGAAGTCGTCGCGATGGGCCAGATCCTCGCCAGTCTGGCCGAAGGCGGTGGCGGTGAGTGCAAAGCTGAGAATCAAGGCCGCTGGTGCCGGCTTGAACAACCGCATGTTCCTGCTCCCTCTGATTGCGTATGTATTCCGTACGAGGTCCGACTGGTGACCGCTCGCATGGTTCATCCGGAACAACGTCATCGGTTGATCTTCCTCTCCCCGGTCGTGGTACGCCGCAAGCGGTTGCAATCCGCACCGGGATTCCGGACACCCGCGGACTCGAGAAACCGGCGGCATGAGGGTATCGAATTGCTGCGGACTAGGTCAGTCGTCACTGGATGCGGTCAATTGCATCCACGTGTCGAGTGCATCATTCGACCCTGGATGATGGTCAATGGGGGCCTTGGTCGCGCGCGTTACGCCAGTAACCCTTGAAGCGCTCCAGCACCTCCTCCATTTCCCCGTCGGTGAGCAGCGTCGGTTCTCCGATGCTCAGCGCCTGGCTGTAGCAGCGCGCCAGCAGTTCCACTTCCATGGCCAGTTCCAGAGCACCGGAGAGCGTGTCCGCAAGAGCCACCTGGCCGTGATTGGCCAACAGGCAGGCATTGCGGTTGCGCAATGCGCCAGCCACGTGTTCCGCCAGAGTATCCGTACCGAACGTGGCATAGGGAGCACAGGGAATATCGTGGCCGCCGGCCACCGCCACCATGTAGTGAAACGCCGGTATGGGCCGGCGGAGGCAGGCAAGAGTCGTCGCCCAGGGCGAGTGCACATGCACCACTGCACCGGCATCAGGGCGCTGCCGGTATATAGCCGCGTGAAAGGCCCATTCACTTGAAGGCTGGCGCGCTCCGTGGCCGTTCCCGCTGAGGTCCGTCACCACGAAATCGTCGGCGGAGATCGCGTCGAACTGACAGCCTGAGGCGCTGATCAGCATGCCCTCGCCGTGGCGTGCACTGAGATTGCCGGAACGCCCCTGATTGAGCCCTCTGCGATCGATTTCGCGGGCGGTCTCCACCAGTTGCCGATACTGCGATGACGCATCCATTCCGGTTCTCCTGCCGATGCACGTTCAACGGAGGTAGCTCGAACGTTTCGAAGGCCGATTATCCCAGATCGAGCGGCCCGGAAGTCAGCCCCCCTACCCTTTGCGCGCCAGGGCCGGTTGGGTGCCCTCCGGTTCTTCCCCGAAACCTCTTCAACAAAGCCCCACTGCCACTCCGGCACCATAGAGCATGAGTGCGATGCCTCCGGCCAGCGTGGCGAACCATTCGATGTAGAAACCGATAGGACTCTCTTCCTTCGAACGCAGCTGCATCGGATGGCCGAAGAACATTTCAACCCGCATCATCACGCGAGCCGCGTAAACGAAATAAGCCCCCAGCCCCATGAACCAGAGCCCGAAGCCCATCCGGCCGATATTTCCTGACGCAAGGAAGCCGATGGCCACGAAGATCCCAATAGCAATGAAGAAACTGTGAATCAGACGCTTCATGACCTGCCGGCGCGCCTGCAAATCGGTGTCGATCTCCATCATGTCAGGCAGGAATTCCGGGGCGGACAGGGCGTCCGGCGACGCCACTTTTTCATAGGCCACACCGCAGGAAGGGCAGCCCCACTCCGGGAAATCCTCGACATCCTTGCGCGTATAGCGGCAGCGCGGGCATGTAATCCGTGTCATTGTTCTGAGTCGTTCCTTCAGTTAAGAAAGCGCTGATCAATTCCCGCGCTCGCGTTGCAGTCAATTCACCAGGGCAAGATCATCCTCGCCGCCAGCGAGCGTAGGTTGGGGTGAGCAAAGCAAACCCCAACATCTCCCCCGGGACTGTAGGCCTCCCCCATAATTCGTGATCCAGGTGTGATCCCTGTGGACTTTCTCCGGTGCGGCAGATGCAAGATGGATGCGTATGTTATCCAAACGCTACTAATACTATCCGTTAGACCGGTAGGACGGGCATCGAACGGTGCTGATCACGAAACTGTCTGCGATAACTCATAGGGGCAATTTTCAGGATTCGGCGAAAGGCGCTCCTGAAACTCTCCTGTGAACGAAAACCACATGCCTCGGCAATGGCACCCAGCGTCATATCGGTGGATTCCAACAAGAGCCTGGCCCGATAGGTCCGTTCCTTTGTCAGCCAGATCTTGGGTGTCAAGCCGGTGACTTCCACGAACCGGCGCAACAGGGTCCGCTCGCTCATCGCGGCCCGATCGGCAAGATCCGAGACACTGATCGGACAATCCAATCTCCCCCGCGCCCACTCTAGAACGTCGCTTAGAGCGCGTTCCGGACGAACAGCCACCGGCGCCTCGATAAACTGTGCTTGCCCTCCTTCCCTATGAGGGGGCATAACCAGCGTACGCGCCACGTGATTGGCTACAGCCGCACCATGGTCCTGACGAATGACGTGTAGACAGGTGTCGATACCGGCCGTGCTTCCGGCGGAAGTAATCACGTTCCCGTCATCCACGTACAGGATGTCCGGCTCCAGTGTGACCCGTGGAAAACGTTCCCGAAAGGCTGGCACGTAAGCCCAATGCGTCGTGGCCCTGCGGTTATCCAGCAACCCCGCCTCCGCGAGCACGAATGCCCCCGAGCAAATTGAGAGAAAACGCGCCCCACGCCCACCCGCCTCCTGCAATGCGAGCAGCAAATCCTGCGGCGGCGCTTCCAGTGGATCTCGCCAGCCTGGGATGACGACCATGTCCGCGTCCCGCAAACGCTCCAGGCCTGCATCAGCCATCGCCGTCATGCCGCCCAACACCTGCCAGGGGCCAGGCTCTCCTGCCACTACAAGGCATTCATACCATTGCTTCAGCTCAGGTCTTGGCAGGGCAAAGGCCTCCAGTGCAATGCCAAACTCGAACATGCACAGGCGGTTATAGGCAACGATTGCCACCAAGGGCGACCGGGTGTCGGATGAAGCGCTCATTGGCGGAAATCTACCAGACAATGTCTTTTCCGCCAATTTCGGTTTTGGCGGGAAGTGCGCAGCATGTATGCCAGACACAGCTGCGAAATGGAGATGGCTATGGATTCAAGACTGGTCTGGCTTGCTATCGGCGCGTTCGCCGTCGGAACAGAGGCTTTCATGCTCTCCGGCCTCCTGCCCCTGGTGGCGGATGACCTCTTAGTCAATATTGCACAGGCAGGCTATTTGATTACCGTCTTTGCCTTGACCTATGCCCTGTTTGGGCCAGTAGTGGCAACCCTGACCGGAGATATGGAACGCCGTCGGCTGCTGCTGTCAGTGCTGACCGTGTTCGTGGCGGCGAACATTCTCGCTGCCGCTAGTCCAGGTTTCTACAGCCTCATGGCGGCGCGCATACTGCTTGCCGTCTGCTGTGCTCTGTACATGGCAGTGGCGAACTCGGTGGCGGTGTCGCTAGTCGGACCGGAACGTCGCGGTCGCGCCATCGCTATAGTGATGGGCGGCGTAACCATCGCCACGGCTGCCGGTGTACCGATCGGAACCCTGATCGCCAACTACGGCGGCTGGCGTTCGACGTTTGTCGTCATCGCCGCGATCGGCGTGATTGCGACGATCGCGTTGTGGAGGAAACTACCAAGTGGCTTGCATGCGCCGAAGATCACCATGACCGAGCGCATCACGGTAGCAATCAAACCCGGAATCATCGGCACGCTCACCGTTACCATGCTTGTAATGACGGCCGGCTTTACGCTGATCACCTATATTGCTCCTTTCGCAACAGATGTCATCGGCATAACGTCTTCCGGCGTAGCCTGGGTTCTGTTGACGTTCGGAGTTGGCGCGGCATGCGGAAACGTCATTGGCGGAATCGCCACGGATCGGTTTGGCCCAGTCACCACGATAGGCTGCGCTATCGCGGGAACCATTGTCACTCTGCTTCTGTTGGCACTCACTGCCCAGCTAATGGTTCCCGGGCTTGGGGCAACAGTGGCATTCCACGGGCTCGTATTCATTTGGAGCCTCGCGGGTTGGGCCACAGTACCGGCCCTGTCCAGCCGCGTTGCCGGTTTCGCGCCGGAAGCGACAGCGGTGGGCCTTTCCCTAAACGGTTCGGCACTTTACCTGGGAACAGCGCTGGGTTCGGTGGCAGGAAGCCTAATGTTGTCCTACGCGCCGATCGAGGTGCTTAGCCTTGTCGGTGCCAGTTTCTCGGCATGCGCATTGCTAGCGTTGTTCTTTTTCGTCCGGTTACATAAAGAGGAAGTTGGAGGAGATTCAGTATCTCCATCGCCACGCATTTAGCGAACGGTAGAAATCAAACACGCTGGCCTGGCGGACTCTGAAATAGGAGGCGTCCATTTACGTCCTCTCGTTCCACCGCCAGGCCGTGTCCCGCACGACTGAGTCCCTCGCGGCGGGAACCTCAGCGCAGCTTGAACAGCAAGACCATCAACAGCATCAGTCCGAGTGCCTGGATCAGCACGAAGCGCACCATCACCTGGGTGTTCGACCAACTCAGCCGCTGGCGCACATGGTCGTGCAAGGGGAAGCGCACGTTGCCGAATATGCCGATACGGAAAAAACGCAGCAGGGCCACCTTGACCAGGCCGGCACCGCCGTTCAGCAGCACCACACCGGCGACCACCAGCACCAGGAAGGGATTGCCGCTGGCCAACACCAGTACACCGACCAGCAAGCCGACCGGGCGGGAGCCGGCATCGCCCATCAGCACCTGGCTGGGGTGGCTGTTGTACCAGAGGTAGGCTGCCAGGCAACCGGCCATGACGAAAGCCAGCAGGGCCCAGTCCGGCGCGGCCGGATAGTGCGGTACCAGCAGGTAGTTGGCTATCTCACTATGGCCGACCATGCTGTAGAGGATCGCGCCCAGGGCCAGGAGGGAAATCATCGACAGGCTGCCCGACAGACCGTCGACTCCGTCGGAGGCATTGGTGGCGTTGATGCAGGTCCACACGAGCACCGCACCACCCGCGATGAACAGCCAGGCCGGAATAGTCCACGGCGCGGAGATCAGCGGCAGCCACAGCTCGAAAGGCGCCATCCGACACACCGCCGCCGCAACCAGTACGCTGACCACCAGATCGAAGGCACCCAGGAGATACTCGCTGTATCCGCCTTCAACCCGGTCGTCGAAAAAACCGACCAGCATACTGCCCAGCACACAAGCAATCACCACCAGCCAGGGCCACTCCACCGGTGCCACCAACAGTGCCAGCAGAGCAAACACCGGCACAAAGATCACACCCGCTCCCATGGGCTTGCCAACACTGGCCTCCGACCCTACCGCATGGGCTCTTCCGCGATCACGCGGCAGACGGTGCCACCATCGCGGCAACAGCCAGAAACTCAGCAACGCCCCGGTCGCTGCACCGAACGCGGCCAGGAAAAAATGGCTCTGAAACAGCCGTAGCGGCCCGAACACACCGCCCAGCCAATCGGCAATCAGTGGCAGCATTCATTCTCCTTGCAAACTTTCACTTGCCCCGAACATCCGGGGCACATCACCCCGCACACCCGATATCTGTCCCGGTATTCGTCGAGCGGGCAAGCCTTTCAGGGTATCCATCGTGCAATGGAATTTCTGTGGGCAGTGTGGCTCGTGCAGGCAAACAGGTGATTCCGGGAACTCCACTTCATGGAATAGACCGATGCGGCGAGAAACCGGGCTGAATTCTCCACAGTTGTGTGGAGGTCGGCCAAGTATCCGTGAGTAGGTGCGGAAAAACCAATGCGGCCGGTCTCATACACCTTGTACGCGAGATGCCTTCCATCAGGCGAAAGAGAATAACTTTGCTCCCATTGCCGCGAATCAAGCTCCCAGACGGAAATACGCTGGCTCGTCCAGCCGCGCGGACGGTGTTCTCCCAAAAGCGTACCGGCAGATGAAGTGAGCCGGACCTGTCTGTTCGAAACCTGCTCAGCCCGGATGTCCGGCCTGACCGGAGGAGGATCGGTGTCACCGCACTCAGCCTGATCTGTCCGGGTAACGGTGAGAGGCGACTGAGTTAGGTCAACCATGTAGTAGTGGCGTTGCAATTGCCGGCCTGGCGCCGACATGGAGACACCAGGCCGGGATTCCGTACCGTGCTGTCGAACAGTGTCACCAGCGCGTCCTGTCGGAAAGAACACCCTGGAGTAATAAACACGGCTGTTATCGGGGCTGAAGCAGCCGAGCCCGTCCGGTCCATGGCCAGCGCGGATCATTTCCGCCACTTGTGGATCAGGTGTTGCCGGCTGGCTTTCGCCACTATCGAGATTCACAAACCACGCCTGACGCTGATGCGGCACATGCCGTTGCTCGGCCGGGTGATAGACGGAGTAGTCACCGATATATTGCAGCCATGCTCCATCGGCGGAGAGATTGAATTCACACCAGGGGCCGTCAGGAACGGCCATGATTTCACCGCCCGAATCTTCCGGATCAGCGATCACTGAGCAACCCGATATGGCAAACAGGATTGCGACCAGGTGCATCCTGATGAATGGAGCGGGGTCTAGGCGAGTCATGTTCTGGTTCATTGAAACGTAATCCACACGGGAACAGAATCATGTCTGTCCATGGGCCCACAAGAGAGCAGAACATTTTCTCCGATCTGGTCCGGCGAGACCGTGCACCGTTTCAGAAATTTCGAGCCAGCCGGTTGTGGGATGCAATTTTGGGTATCCGACCCCAATTACATTAGCTGCTTCTACAGCCTCAACGCCACGCACAAAGGAGCAGGCTCGCTGGCGTCGCGCCAGCGCTTGTGGCGGTGCCTTGATCGCCTGCCCTTCATCATCATGGACTACCCGGGACTGGTCGACTGGAGCGGGGGCGCCGTCCGCCTGGGCGTAGCCCTCGGCTCCCGTTGTGGCATGAATTCCTCCCGCCTTCCAAATCGGCATCAAGCCAGCATGCGCGAAACGACACCGTCAGCAATGAAGCGCGGGAGGAACCCATTGTTTCAGAATGGCCGTAGCAGTCGACCTGAAATAAACGTGTTTCACCCGGTGACAGCGACGACCAAGGCGCGATCAACGAGGGTTGGTGCCCACAACCCAGTGGGCCTCGTTGGTCAGGCGCACCCGCCCGTCCGGCTGCAGAAACGGTTGCCAGGCTTCGTTCGTGACCCGTTGCCAGACCCGTTCCTGCACCTCGGTCGTGCGCTGGTCCACGAGGGCGGTGATGGGTGGCGCAACATCGCGGATGAAGCGGGTGCAGTCCGCTGCCGAATCGAACCACCACACAGCGGTCTCCGTCCCGCTGTCTATGTCGGCGAAGCCGGCCTCACGAACCACCTTGGCCAGTTGCTCGCGCTCGGCCAGCGCAAACGGCCCCATGCAGCCGGAATCCGGTGGTGGCAATTCCAGAGCGTCGAGTATGACCGGCATGGGCGACGCGAACGCTACGGCCTCGGGCGTGCTCCAGACGCAGGCGGCAATCCGGCCTCCGGGCTTGAGGAAGGAGCGCAGACGGCGCAAGGTGCCAACGATGTCGTAGCAGTACATCAACGCTGCGCGGCTGAGGATTGCGTCGAAGCTGGCTGAAGGCAGATCCAGTTCCTCGGCATCACCTTCCAGATACGCAAACTCGACGTCGCTCAGCTCCTCTGCTTCAACCCGCATACGCGCAACGTCCAACATGTCGCCCGCCAGGTCCTGGAGCACCACCCGTCCACCGGGGGCCACGGCACGCGCGGCCGGCAGCCCCGGCTCACCATAGCCCGCGCCCACATCGAGCACCGCGTTGCCAGGCCGTAGCTGGGCCGCTTCGATAAGGATGCGACTCAGTTTCCCGCTACCGTCGGCGGACTCCATGGTGTCCACCCAACGGTGCCAACCTGGAGCGGCGGCCTGCCATTCATCGTGCAGCTCCTGTTTGGCCAGCGCCGGATCAAACACTGTCTGCTGCTGTGTGCTCATGACCATCCTCCTTTCGTCGTACGTTGGTTGTGCGGTCCCGGTGACCGCATCCGGAGTCAGCGTGCAGCAGAAGACAGGCCCCGCGCTTCGCGAAGGCAGGCCATGGCAGATTGATTCCGGGATGGCCGATTCAGGCCATGGTGGGTCAAAGCAAGTTGTGGCGAGCCGCCAGCGCGACCGCAGCGGCACGCGTGGGTGCATCAAGGCGCAGCAGGATGTTCCCCATGTGCCGGTGCACGGTATGTTCACTGATACCGAGCGCCGCCGCGATGTCGCGATCACCCAGGCCCTGGGCCGCCAACCGCAGAACCTCGATCTGGCGTGGCGTCAGCATGGCGGTACCAGCATCATGGTTGCCGGCTGCCAATTGCTCATTGATGCGAGCAAGGAGCCTATCGGCACGCTGGAGCATGCTGACCGCACCCAGATCCTCCAGCGCCTGCCGCGCCGCCACGGCCTCGTTCCGTGCCGGTTCCAATTCACCGCCAGACATCAGCAAATTCGCCAGTTCGAGCCGCGCCCGAGCAGCCTCGAAAGGAGTCCCGCCACGACCGAAGAGCGTGACTGCATCCTCGAGACCAGCCCGAGCCCTATCCGTGTCGCCCGACGCGCGAGCCACCAGCGCCTGGGCAAAGCATGCGGCACCGCGTAGCGGGTCCGTGCCAGCAGTCGCGGCCAGGGCATCGAGTTCGCCCATTGCCCCGGAGGCACGGCGGATGTCACCAGAGGTGGTAAGGATGCGCACCAGCAGTTCAAGACCCGGCGCCCGAGAAAGGCGATTGCTCTCCGGGATCTGCCGCAGAAAACGTGCGACAAGAGCATCCGCCTCGTCGTACTGCCCCGCATCGAGCGCGAGTTCAGCCAGCCCGAGCATCGCCAGCGGGTGCCAATCGAACCGACTGAATTCGGTTTTCGCCAGCTCGTGCCGGCCCTGACGTCGGTGCAACTCGGCCAGGCGGACTTTCGCCTCAATCACGCGGGGCGGCCAGCTCGCCGCGAAGCACTCTGCCGCCTCTGCCAGAGCCGTCTCGGCCTCATCCCATTGCCCGCTGGAGGTCAGTATGCTCGCGTAATGTGTTCGGCAGATCCCCTGACTGCCCATGTGGCGGATGCGCTCGGCAGCTTCACCCATCCGCTCGCACCACTGTGCGGCGCGGCTGAGATCACGCACGCGCTGACAGGCAAAGATCAGCAAACAGAACACCGGGAGACTCCAGATCTCGTGGCGGAGCTCGCCACCAAACACTGCGGTGGCCGACTCGTCCAGGCGCTTCATGCCATCGTCGACCTGGCCGACACCCACCAGGGCAAGCCCCTCCACCGCCAGCGCAACTATCCCGATATCCGGCTCATCACAGTGTTCGGCCACGTTGATCGCCTCACAGGCGCGTTGCTGTACCCATGCGCAATCCTCGCCCGACTCGAGTGTGGCCCAGCACTCCATGAGCGCCAGCCAGCCGTGTTCCGGCGCCAAGGGCTGATCCCGCAGCAGGCGATGAGCCCGCTGGCGCCAACCGCGAGCCACCGCCGGCTCACCCCGGAAGTCTTCATGATCCTTGCCGGCCCAAATGGCCATGCGCGCGGCGCTGATGTTGTCGCCCGCGTCACGATAGAGTCGATATGCCTGCTGTCGGGCTCGAATGGCCTGCTCACCATCGTCGAGCCCCATTGCCGCCCAGCTCAGTCCCTCGTAGGCATCCGCTGACTCATGGACAGCCAATGCCTCCTCAAATGCCTCGCGCGCGGCCCCCCACTCACCGCGCTCCAGGGCTTCGAAGGCGCTGGCAAGGCGCGGAGAAGATGCTCCCTGGCTCATTGCTTCTGTCCTCATGGGCCTGCTGCCGTCTCTACCTGGCCATCGTAGGATCAGGAACGCTTTATAACAATTCGACGCACCACCACAAGCTCACAGCAGCTGTGATCTCCGGTTGGCGCCCCGACAGCAGTCGCGCGCCGTTCGAGGAAACCGGATTCCCGGAAGCAGGTCTTCCCCGCTCTGCCGGACGACAGTTGCCTCACCCGCACCGCCCCAATAACGCCGGGCATCATGGGTCGCAGTTTTGCTATGTTGTCAGCACCATGAGCGCTGACCCGAACGCCACCACAGCGAGACATCGCGACCCCTACCTGGATGCCATACGCGCTGGCGCTCTGCTGGTTGTGGTGCTCGGCCACTGGCTCGCCACGCTGCCGGTCATTGAAGCTGGCCAGATGGTCGATACCGAGCATCTGCTTCAGACCTGGCCGCCGGCCGGCTTCTTTACCTGGGTGGTTCAAGTGGTACCGCTGTTCGTCTTTGTTTCGGCAGCGGTGTCGTCGGAAGGCTCCGAAAAGCGCAACCTGAGCGGGGAATCGCAACTGCAATGGTGGGCTGGCCGTGCTCTCGGTCTGGCGCGGCCGACCGTCAGTTACATGGTGGTTCTGGTGGCATTTGTCGTGGTGTCGCTGGTGCTCGGTGGCCGGATGCTGGAGCCCTTGAACAATTCGCTGACCGTGCATCTGTGGTTTCTGCTGCTGTTGCTGGGTGTGCAGGCCCTGCTGGGGGTCTGCGTCTGGGCCGATCGCCGCTGGGGGCTGAAAGTCATCGTCGGCCTGATTCTGTTTGCGGCTGTCATTGATCTGCTGCGCGCCAGTCTCAGCGCACCAGCAGACGTGCTGCAGTTCGGGGCCCGGGTGGTCTCCGATCATCACCTGTTGGGCTGGCTCAATGTCCTAGCCATCTGGCTGGTTCCACAGCAACTCGGCATTGCCTGGTGGCGAGGGCGATTCAAGGCGAGCCAAGCCGGGCCGGTATTCCTGCTGCTGGGCATGATCTGGCTGGGGTTGAGCGTGACCAGTGGCTATCCGGTCCAGATGGTGGACGGCGAAGTGGGCGGCGCCTCCAATCTGCTGCCGCCGACACTCGCCCTGCTCGGCGTGATGTGGCTACAGGTGGGCGCCGTGCTGATTTTTGAGAAGCCGGTCCGCCGTTTTCTGGAGCGTGGCCGGGCAGACCGTTTGACTGTGATCCTGGGTGCCCTGGGTCTGCAGCTCTATCTGTGGCACAAGCTGGCCGAAGTTCCCGCAGCCCGGGTGGGTGAGTGGCTCAACTTCGGTATGGGCACGCTGCCCGGTGACGCGGGCTTCTGGCAGGGGCGACTCGAGTGGCTGCTGCTCTGTGCGCTGATGGTGTTGCCCATCATGGTAGCGGTGGCCTGGTTCGAGAGCCGTCGGCGGCAGGATGTGACGGCGGCTACCAGCACCTGGCGCATCATCATTGGCGGCGCCGCACTGTTTGCCGGCTTGGGGCTAAGCCTTGTGCTTGGTGCGCACCCCGGCGCCTTCTTTGGTTTGGCTGGGGTGGCCTGCGCATCCTTCCTGCTGCGCGCCCGGGCGGCCTGAGGTTGCGGCAAGTCCACGCTTCAGGTGCGCTGCACCGAAGGTCGTCCATCGAAGGCATGGCCGCGGCGGCGGCTTTCGGCCGACGACTAAAGCAACCGCAGGCTACGAAGTATGGCGTCGAAGACAGGCAAGTCGATATCGGCTCGTTCGATACGCGTTGCGCCGTTGATGACGTACAGACGCATGCCCCCGGGAATCAGCGCCTGTAGCTGGGCCGTGCGCAGGCCCGGTCCAGCATCCCATTCGTACCACGTGGCATCCACCGGGACCAGGCTCGACAACATGTAGCGCTCGTGCGCACGGGGTCTGAACCCCTCATAGCTCTGTTCGCGTTGCCGGCGTGCCTGCGCTGTGAACTCGTCAAACCAGGCGTCACCGAAACCATCCGCCTGCCCGGCGGTGATGCTGAAGGTGGGGTGATAATCGTCCAGTTCGTGGTCCTCCGGACCGTGGAAGCGGACGCCGTCCACCCCCAGACCCTCGGCACTCCAGTCCTCTGGCAGCAGCAGCGAAACGGCCAGTTCCTTATGCGCGAAGCTGGCAACAAGCTGGGAAGTACGCATGAATATTCCTTTCCATTCAGTGCATCAGACAAGGATAAGCCGAACGGATCTCACCATCTCTCGAAACACGGGAAGGTACTCTGCAGCGCGATCACCCGGAGACTGCGCCACAATCGAAAAGAGCAAGTCCCCAGCCTGAACGTACGCAGCGTGCTGCAGGACTTCATCACCGTCGTTGTCGCGATAACGCAGCGTCTGCTCAACGGCGGGACAATGGTCGATAACATGCTCTTCGCGCGCATCGGCGCTCGCATTAAGCCGGTCCAGGGCGGCATCGGCCAACGCCAGGTGCCCGCCCGGCGTATCGCTGGGCAGCACAGCGACCCGGGTTTGGACCCGTGCGCCCCAGGGGTCGTCATCGTCCAGGTCATCGGCGTAAAGCGCAAAACGCTCCGCGTCGTCCTCTTCCGCCACCTCGAACCCTGCCGGGAGTTCAATGGACACGCGCGTGGACCAACTGAAGAAGTGGATGTGCGATGGGTAATCGAGCATAAACGTCACGTCCGTTGTCAGCCGTTCATGGGTGAGCGCAAATCTCGCCGATTTTGGTGTTTTCAGACCGATTTCCCCGACGCCTGAGAACAACCTTCGGGCGCCCCTGCTCCGCGTAGTATATAGGTGTCCCCGTCCGCAGCCACGGGCGCTTGAGCGAGGCCACCATACGGAATCTCGTCTTCCGGGATAAGGAAACGGTTATCTGGCCAAAGGCGAAGATGCTGAACGGCACCATGATTAGGCAGTTCATCAGCCAATCCCCCTCAACGGGGGATGTCGACTTGCCACTCGCGCTCGGCACGTTGCATGAGGTCACCTAGCCAATCCACGAATGCCCGCACGAGGGGCGACAAGTGACGATTCTGTGGATACATGACTGATATAGGCACGACTGGCGCTCGGATGTCGCCTAGGACTCGCTGCAACTGGCCGCTGCGTAGGTGCGGCACCACCATGTAATTTGCCGCTCGTATCAGGCCCAGGCCTTCCAAGCCACAAGCGATGTAGGTCTCGGTGTCGTTGACGATCAGGTTCTCGTTCATCCGTACGACTCGCTCTTCATCGTTGACCACGAAGCGCCAATCCATGGAGCGGCCCTGATGCCCGGAGAGAAAGCCGACAGCATGGTGATGTTTCAAATCTTCCAATGAGTGCGGCTCACCATGTTCTTTAAGGTACTCGGGCGAGGCGCATGTCACCCATTCGAAGCTGGCAATGCGACGCGCCACCAGGGTAAGAGAATCCTGGGGTACGCCGGCACGAATGACGCAATCAATGCCCTCCGGAACCAGATCCACGGTCCGGTCGCTCAAGATCAGGGTCAGTTCCACCTCGGGGTAACGGGCCTGAAATGGCTTGATGGCAGGCAGTACGAATAGCTTGGCCATCGAGGCGGTCATGCCGACTCGAAGCTTGCCTCTGACCCGTTCATCGCCGCCACGAAAGCCTGCCTCGACAGTCTCCAGTTCGGCTAGTAGACGGCGGCAGTGATCGTAGTAAAGACTTCCATCGGGGGTCAGGTTCAAATGCCGTGTAGTACGTTGGAGGAGTTTCACGCCAAGGTGATTTTCCAGCTCCTTGATGGCGCGAGTGACCGTCGAGGGGGGAAGGGCCAGGTTCTCCGCGGCTTTACTGAAGCCGTGCATCTCAACCACACGGACGAATATCTGCATGGCTTGAAGTCGATCCATGTATTGGGCTCCCCGGCTTCCGATAACCTATTGCCCGAACACCGGCTGCGCTCGGACACACGGTGTCAAAACTCGGCCGTCTCCGGATCCGGCCCCAGGCGGCCATCTCGACGCTCCAGCCCGGCCAGCTCAGCATCATGGAATAAGTCGTTTTCATGGATCAACTCCATATAAGCAGATGGCAGCAGAATAGTCGATCACGCAGCTGAGTTTAATTTCGTTTTCGGCAAAATTGATTTTCAAGAAGAGAAACAAAAAGTGCGCGTTATTTCTGTTTTCATAATTCTGTTTTCCAGAGAGAGCTGTTATAAATCCACGCGCCAGCGCATATCCTGCATGTGAATCGCTTCGGGTGACGTTCGATTGCGTTATCTGATTTACCTTGACTTGACGATCTCATCGATCTCATCGATCTCAGGAGATGCACATGCCCATCAATGAAAAATCCAGTCTTGAAAAAATCCTTATCCTCGGAGCGGGTCAGCTCGGTATGCAAGTGATCAAAAACCTGGCCTCCAAGGTCAGTCCTGACACCGTCAGTGTCCTTGTAGAGCCTGGTTTCACCACATCGGCGGATAGGTACAAGCAGGAAGTGACAGGAGAGCTCGGCGGTCTTGGGGTCGAGATAATACACTTTGACTTGGCTGAAGGCACCGAGGAAATCCTCGCCGAGTTGTTCGGAAAATTTCAAACGGTTATCTGCTGCACAGGGTTCGTGGCAGGAACTGGAACGCAGACAAAGATTACGCAGGCGGTTTTGAAGGCTGGAGTCAACAGGTACTTCCCCTGGCAGTTCGGAGTCGATTACGACCTCGTTGGAAAAGGGAGTGGCCAACCTGTATTCGACGAGCAATACGAGGTGAGAAAACTTCTGCGCTCGCAGGAAGCCACCGAATGGGTCATCGTCTCGACAGGAATGTTCACGAGCTTCCTGTTCGAACCTGACTTCGGTGTCGTTGACCTGGAAACCAACATCGTCCGCGCCCTCGGAAGCTGGGATACGCGTGTCACTGTCACGACTCCCGAGGATATTGGCCTTCTCACGACCGAGATATACCTTGAAGAGCCTCGCATCCGCAATGAAGTGGTCTTCGTGGCAGGAGACACCCTTTCATACGGCCTACTGGCTACGATCGTCGAAGAGACAACGGGAAAGGCCGTCAAGGGCGTTGAGTTATCCCTTGAAGAGCTTGATGAGCAACTCTCTCAGGCGCCGGATGATGTCATGCTTCGCTACCGCAAGGCATTTGCCCTCGGTACAGGCATGTGGTGGGAAAAATCAAAAACTTATAATCATGCAAAAGGCATTGAAACTGTCGATGCGAGAGCATGGCTCAATCGTCACTTGCGCGATAAGCGCTGACAGTCATCTTGAAGCGACGGGTAACTTGCAGCCGTATGGGCGAGGCTGGACCAGCTATCGTATCTGGCTCAAGCCCTCGCTCGTTGAGATGCGGCTGCGCCTCGGCCGGAGACCTCGGCAGGCCTCAAGACACGCAGAGCATCGCGTTTCGGCGGCATCTGGAACAGGCGTCCGTACTCGCGGGTAAACTGCGATACGCTCTCATAACCCACCTCGAAAGCGGCATTGCTTGCCGAGGAACCTTCGTCAAACATCAGGCGGCGCGCTTCGATCAGTCGAAGCCGCTGCTGATATTGACCCGGTGTCAACGAGGTCATGTGCTTGAAATGCTTGTGAAACGAGCTGAGGCTCATGCCTGCCTCTGCCGCAAGCCGCTCCACGGACACGCGCGACCGGTATTCGGCTCTGATGATCGCAATGGCGGCGGCGAGGCGGCTCGCGTGACTGTCCGGATCCGCAAGCGACCGCAAGGCGGTGCCGTGAGGTCCCGACAGCAGCCAGAAATGCAACTCCCGCATGATGCCCGGGTGCAGCAGCGGTGTCGCTTCGGGGCGATCCAACAGGCGCATCAGCCTTGATATGCAATCGAGCAGCGCGGCTTCGGTGTCTTCGGCGAATAGCGTAATCATCTCGGATGGGCGCGGTGGACGGGGACTATCCATGTGAGCCGAGAGTTCGCGCAGGCTCGCCATCTCCAGTTCCACCGCGATCGCAAGGTAGGGCTCGCTCCGGCTCGCCTGCACGATCCTCCCGGCCACCGGCATGTCAGCGCTCACGATCGCCGACTGGCCGGCAGTGAAGGTCCTCTCCTCCTTCCCGACGATCAGGCGTTTCGCCCCCTGCAGAATCAGGCAGATCAGCGGCCTGTAAACCGAATGCAGGTAGCCGGAAGGCGCTTCGACGCACATCATTCGCAAACCCGGCACCGGCGTTAACGCCAGGCCGTTGCGATTGGCGCGGCGGCTGGCGTAAGTCCGGACAGCCTGTCTGAGCGAGTTCATAGGATTCCCTCCCGCATTTCGGCCAGAACTCAAGGAAACGTGAATACTTCAGTGCTTCCTTAGAGGGTGTTTACATAAACTGCCGTCCTTTCCGGCCTGCGGCCGGATCGGTGGCTATCGCCTGCGGCGATAACCCCCCTACGCATGATGCAGCTGCCGGTAGGGGCGTAACCGCGCAGCGGTTGCGACCGTCGGGCGCAAGCCCGAACATTTTGCAAACACCCTCTTAAAGCTCGACCCCGAGCCGCCTATCAACGGAATAGCGACCGCCGCCGCGGACGGCGAGCAGGAGTGATACGAATCCCAGCATGATCGGATATTCAATACCTCGATCGATCCAAGGATAGGTCGGCCCGATTGCAAAGCAGATGACAATCATCTGCACTGTAAACATCAGCCCAAGGAGTCGCGTACCGAGGCCTATGGCAATGGCGATTGCACCGAATGTCTCAAGTAGAGCAACAAATATCGCCAGCTGTGGTGCAAAAGGTAATCCTAGAACGTTGCCTATCAGGTGAGTCGTACCCGCCATGGGATCGGCCATTGATCCATGCGGCAGCCCCAGAAGCTTAGGGATGCCATGCGTCAAGATCGACAGGCCGAAGGCTATACGCAGGAGTGCGTAAGTTATAGGCTCTCCTCGCGTGTAAAACTGCGCAAGAAAAGGAAAGAACAAACGGGGGCGGCTGCTCTTGGGTCCATCAAATACGGTTCGATTAGTCGCAGACATCATTGGCTCCTTAGGCTCTAAACTTCACTTACAAGGATGTTAGGCCAGGGCTGTACCAGCGATGTGCCAATTTTTTTGACACTTTGTCGCAAGATGTCCCAACAAAGATAAATCGCAACAAAAAACGTGATTAAGAGGGTGTTTACAAAATGTTCGGGCTTGCGCCCGACGGTCGCAACCGCTGCGCGGTTACGCCCCTACGGCGGGCTGTAGAGGGCTTATCTCGTGTAGGGGGGTTATCGCCGCAGGCGATAGCCACCGATCCGGCCGCGGGCCGGAAAGGACCGTAGTTTATTTAAGGAAATGCTGATCTATTTCACGTGCAGAAACACGGATCACGACGGCCCGACACTGCCCGTCAAAATGCGGCCAAGGCTGTCGCCAGGTAGGTTATGTGAGGTCAAGCTATTCGGGTAAGTCGGCGCTTTGCGCGGTACGTTTGGCTTTCTTGAGTCTCCAGGTGCGCTCTTTACGCACTGGCGTTGCGTTTACGTTGCCTTCTCTTGGGAGCGAGATGATGGCTTGCATTCCGGTTTCGGTATTGGATAACGAGATGTCTCCCCCATGCTGCCGTGAGACCGCTCGCACTATCGAAAGACCGAGCCCGCTGCCCCCTGTCTCCCTGCTTCGAGATGTCTCAAGCCGGACGAAGGGCGCGAAAACCTTCTCTACCATGTCGTCCGGAATCCCGGGGCCACGGTCTTCGACGACGATATCAACCGTGGATGAGGTGCTCCGAAGTGACACCTTTGCTTCTCCCCCATAACGCACCGCGTTCTCGATCAGGTTTCTTATTGCACGGCGAAGGCTATCAGGCCGACAGAGGTACTTCATCTTCACCCCCTCGACATGAGTAACCGGATACCCCAGATCGGATTGATCATCACAAATGCTCCCAACAAGCGCTTCCAGATCTATGTTGCGCGTTTCTTCTCTGACAGACTCCCCTTGTGCGAATGAAATCGCGGCTTCCGTCATCGACTGAAGCTCATCGATCGTCGCTATCATCTTGCGCTGGGTCTCTTCATCGTTGACGAATTCTGCTCTCAGTCGAAGCGAGGTTAACGGCGTCCGTAGATCATGGCTAATGGCTGCCAGCATCTTCGTCCGGTCCTCCACAAAACGATGCAGGCGGTCCTGCATTTTATTGAAGGATTGAGCCGTCCGCTTGATCTCTTCGGGCCCCTCTTCCAACAACGGCGGCAGGTTTTGTCCTCGACCCAAAGCTTCAGCGGCTGATGCCAGATTGCGTAGTGGCCGCGCGATGCGGCTCGCGATAAAAATGCTGATCAAGGCCAGCATGAGAGCGGTAAGCCCAAGTGACACGAGTGACCCGGACGTCCACAAGCCTCCTTTATCGTGCTGGTAATAGACGGCGTTCAACCAACGCCCGTCGTTGAGCTGGGTGCTGAGCCCATACCCTTCGCTGCCTGAAAACTGGAGCACTTTTGCTGGCTGCGGCATCATCCACATATAAGGCTTTGGAGTCATCCATGAGCCATCAGCGTTTGCGGTGACCACGTGATTAGCGCTCGGTAATTGCGGGTTAGCGGACCCAGCCCATCCTAATGTTCCGCTTGGGTCGACGGAACTGTCCAAAGGCAGTGAAAGCCGGGCGAGGGCCTGCAATCTCCAGTCATTCGGCTCCATGGGCTCGCTGTCGGTCAACCAGTATCTCAAATAGCTGCCTTCACTCGCGTGCAGGGCTTGTTCCCTCAATTGTGGCGATAACGATTCCATCAAGCGGGTTACCGATGATGCTCGGCTGATAAATTCAGCTTTCGCCCCAGCATCAAACTTCTTGGTGTACTGATCGAGAGAAATGAGGAAGGTGAGCGCCTGCGAGACGACCAACGCCGCGAGCGTCAGCACGATGATTTGGGTAGCGAGGCCCCGTGGCCAAAGACGAGTCATTCGGGCGCGACCTCGGCGCACAGGCTGTAGCCACCACCCCAATGAGTCTTGATGATCGTCGGGTTCTTGGGATTCTCCTCAATTTTCTTCCGGAGACGGCTGACCTGGTTGTCAATGCTGCGATCAAAGATATCGGCTGTTCTGCCAGCCGTCAGGTCCAGGAGCTGTTCCCGGCTCAGTATCAACCCAGGCCGTTCGATGAAGACCTTAAGCAGGCGAAACTCCGCTGTGCTGAGGGGAACACCAACGCCATCGTCGCCGAAGATTTCCTGGCGACCCAAATCGAGCTTCCAACGATCGATGCGCACTATCCTGCGATCGAGAATTGCGCGTGCCGGGGGGAAACTTGTGGCGCGACGAAGCACGGCTCTAATCCGGGCAAGAAGCTCCCGCGGATTGAATGGCTTCACCAGATAATCGTCCGCGCCAAGCTCAAGGCCGACGATACGATCTGTATCCTCGGCCACCGCAGTCAGAAATATGATAGGAATATCTCCGGAAGCCCGAACCTGTCGGCACAGCGAGATGCCATCCTCACCGGGCATCATGACATCAAGGATAATCAGGTCGACGGTCTGCCGCTCGAGGATTCGTCGCAGGGTCGGACCACCTTCCGCAACGCTGACCTTGTAACCTTGCTGCTCCAGATACTTCCGAACCAGGTCCCGGATATCCTTGTGATCGTCAACAACTACCACATGGGTGGCGTCTTGCATTGCCCTGACCTCTCCTGGACATTGCCCCATTCTGCCTCTGTGCTGAGGCGTTTAGGATCCCGCGCCAGCATGAGAATTCCCACCTTGGAAAGGGCCTAGGGAAGCGCTGAAGCATTCAGCGCAGTTTAGCCCCGTTTTGTCATTCAAGTGTGTCATGCGGGCACCAAATTGTAGCGAAGTGTCCTCAGCGTTCGCTGACTTTGCATACAGACTGTCAGGTACGGAAGGCGCGCGAAATCGACGTGTAGGGATGGATTCCGGCTCCGAGAGGATCAGGCAAGTTTTGCGCAGATGTTGGCAAGCCTTCTCTCCGTCAAGTTGTTCAGAATCAACGGAGCGTTTCCCTGGGGAAGGAGAACCACCCATGACAGCATTCACGATCAACGGGCGCGCGGTAGAGGTCTCCGCCGCGCCGGATACGCCACTACTCTGGGTGATCCGGGATGAATTGAAACTCACCGGCACCAAGTTCGGCTGCGGCGCGGCACAATGCGGGGCGTGCACGCTCCATATCGATGGCGAGCCGGTGCGTTCCTGTGTCTTCCCGTTATCTGCGGTTGAAGGCAGGTCTGTCACCACCATCGAGGGGTTGTCCGAGGATGGCTCGCATCCCGTCCAACGCGCCTGGGTGGCGTTGGACGTGCCGCAGTGCGGCTATTGCCAGAGTGGACAGATCATGAGCGCATCTGCGCTTCTGGCGCGAAACCCGAGCCCCACCGATGCGCAGATCGATCAGGCGATGAGCGGCAACCTATGCCGCTGCGGCACCTATTTGCGTATCCGGGCGGCCATTCACCGTGCCTCCGAGGCTTAAGGAAACACTGATCTATTCGCGCACACCCAAGGCACAGGTAGAAAAATGAAACCACAACGTTTCTCTATGACGCGTCGCGCCTTCCTGGCAGGCGCTGTCGCTACTGGCGTGGCTCTTGTCGTTCCTCTGCGGCTGTCAGCGCCATGGGCGCAACAGCGGGAGGCAGCGCGCATTTCACAAGCCTATATCCGCATCGACGCGAGCGGTCGGGTGACCTTCGTGTTGCCCACCAGCGAAATGGGCCAGGGGACCCACACGGGTCAGGCCCAGATACTTGCCGAGGAGCTCGGGGCCGACTGGTCGAGTATCACTGTCGAGATGCCCACTCAGCCGGCGCCCGCCTACCGTATTCCCTCTGGCCAGATGCGCTCCGTGGGTTCGTTCGGCATCCGCTTATGGCATGACCCGTTGCGCCGCGCGGCTGCACAGGCGCGAGAGATGCTGACCCAGGCCGCAGCCACACGGCTCGGCGTGGAGCCGGCAACGCTGCAGGCCGAGGATGGCTTCATTGTCCACGTCGCATCCGGGCGTCGTCTTCCCGGGCGTCGTCTTCCCTTCGGTGAGTTGGTGGAAGACGCAGCGGCGCTGCCGATACCGGAAGAGCCGACCCTGCGCCCCGACGGCGAACGGACGTTGACCGGGCGTACGGTGCCGCGCCTCGATACGCCGCTGAAGGTGACGGGAAAGGCCGTGTTCGGGGTGGACGTTGAGCGTGAAGGCATGCTGTATGGTGCCGCCCGGCTCGCCCCGGTCTTCTCCGCCGACGTG
Source organism: Ectothiorhodospiraceae bacterium (assembly GCA_020831845.1). GTDB lineage: Bacteria > Pseudomonadota > Gammaproteobacteria > Nitrococcales > Aquisalimonadaceae > LSCE01. Next base: position 2,656 of record JAFIFV010000089.1, on the reverse strand, counting down.
GAGGGGTTCGACGAGAGCAGCGTCTCCGGGATGCCGGGCGTGGTGGCAGTGGTCCGCGTGCCGCGCGGCGCGGTGGTGGTGGCCGACTCCTGGTGGCAGGCCAAGCAGGCTGCCGACGCCCTGGACATCACCTTCACTCAGACATCGGCGGATACGCTTTCCACCGATGCGATCAATACGCTGCTCCGCGAGGGGCTGGATCGAACCGATGTGCCGGTCACGACGCTGCGCGGCGAAGCCGAGGCGACCTTGTCGACCAACGGGCAAGTCGTCGAGGCCGAATACTCGGTGCCGCTGCTCACCCATATGTGCATGGAGCCGATCAACTGCACGGCCGAATCCACCGAGGAGCGCACGGAACTGTGGATCGGTACCCAGGGCCAGGACGTCATCCGCATGACGCTTGAGAGCGCTATGCAAGTGCGGGCTGAACAGCTCTTCATCAATACCACCTATCTGGGCGGCGGCTTCGGTCGCAAGACGCATGGCGAGATCGCCCTTCAGGCTGCGCTCGCCAGCCGCGCTGTCGGCGGTCGGCCGGTCAAGGTGCTGTGGGCGCGCGAGGACGATGTTCGCCAGGGCCAGTACCGCCAAACGATGATGTGTCGCTTCCGCGCGGTCCTGGACGATGCTGGCAATATCACCGGCATGCGCATCCGGCTCGCCGGACCGCAGATGGGCCGTGCATACGGCTTCGATCCGGAGCAAATGGCGCAGGCCACGGGCAACCTCGCCAATTTCGATCCCTTCTCGCTCGGCGGGCTGTCGGACATGCGCTATGTCATTCCGAACTTCGTCGTGGAGCACGCGGTGGTCGATCTGCCGATCCCGCTCTGCCCCTGGCGGGCGATCGCCCACACCTTCAACGGCTTCTTCTTCGAAAGCTTCATGGACGAATGCGCCGCGGCAGCGGGCCGCGATCCACTGGCGTTTCGCAGAAGCCATTGTGCCGGGCAGACAAGAATGCTCGCCGTGCTCGACCGGGTCGCCGAGATGTCGCGATGGAACGAGCCGGCGCCAGAGGGAGTCTCACGCGGCCTGGCCGTGGTGGAGAGCTACGGCTCCTACGTTGCACAAGTGGTCGAGGCACGCGCCGACGATCGGGATTTCCATGTGGAGCGGGTTCATGTAGCCATCGACTGCGGGCGCGCCATCAACCCGGGCCAGGTGGAGGCGCAAATGGAGGGCTCTGTCGTCGATGCGCTCGGCGCCGCACTGAGCCAGAAAGTGACGATCCGTGACGGCCGCGCCGAACAGTCGAACTTCCACGACTATGCGCTGCTGCGCATCGGGGAGGCGCCATCCGTTTCGGTGGGCATCGTCGAAATCGGCTCCCCTCTGGGTGGCGTCGGTGAGCCGGGCATTCCCCCTCTCGCGCCGGCGTTGGCCAACGCAATGTTCGCCGCCACGCGGCAACGGGTCCGCCACCTGCCGTTGGCCGACCATGTGCAGGGGTAGCGCAGACGAAGCCAACTCGCTGAGGAACTTAAGCAGATTCTCCCGAGGCCCGGCGCTGATCGTTATGTGCCAATGGCATACGTTACCTCGAGAGTTCGCTCCAAGGCACCGCGCTGCCTCCAAAATAATCCAGCACGCCGTTGATCCCTTGTTGCTGTATCTTGCTAACGACCTCAAGCTTTATTTCCGCAACTTCGACATCGCCCATCCCTCTCACCCTGTCTGGGTAAAGGGCCCGAATTTTCTCATCGGAAAGATCATTCCATCTCCTGATGAACACCATGGCGTCGGAAGCTGACCGCTCGCTTCACCGTCGCTCAATCTCGTACAGGAAACTCTCTAGAATCCTCCGGCTTTGAGCCAACGTCGCCGCTTTCTGGTCGGCAAGACGGATTTGCTCGTGCACGACATCGCGTAGCTCGTCACACGGCTCGAAGCCGGGGCTTTCCCCTCTCACACACGGCAAGAACTGCTGAATCGTTGCGAGGGTCATACCCGCTGAGCCAAGCAGCTTGATCCGTTCGACAGTCTGCACCTCACCCGGGTCGTAATCACGATACCCACTATTGGTGCGCTTCGGCTTCAGTAAGCCTTCAGCTTCGTAGTAGCGCAGCATGCGAATGCTAACGCCCGTACGCTTTGAAAGTTCCCCTATCCTCATGCCGCCCTCTTGACTCTTACAGCGCTGTCAGAGTTTAGCCTAATGGCTTCATTGACGTGTACTCGATCAGGAGCCCGTGCCATGTCCGCTGGAGTCAGCACCGACCAAGCCCAGATCAATGGGCACTCGATCACCCTTTCAGAACTGATCCCCCTGGCCTTTGCGGGGTTTGCGCACTTCACGGCATTGCAGGTGCGAGATCGCAGGATCAAAGGGCTCGATCTTCATCTGGACCGTCTTCGCAAAGCTTCCGTGGAATTCTTTGGAAGAGCGCTGCCCGATGAACAGATTCGGTCCTATATGAAAACGGCAATTGATAAAGGTCCCGAGGATCAGTCGTTGACCGTCACCGTGTTCTCGCGCAATGGCGAATTCACTGCGGACAGCATGGACGTGGTGATGTGCCCCATGGATTAGGGCCGCATTCCAGTTAGCTCAGTCACGTCAGTCGATGACCTCCGCAGGGCTGATAACTGCGGAAGGATTCCGCCGCTCCCTCGCGGCAAACTCCGATGGCGTCAGATACTCCAGAGCCGA
>JAFIFV010000086.1 GCA_020831845.1 Ectothiorhodospiraceae bacterium | reverse complement strand
GAGGTAATACCGGTGCCCTGGGTGGCGGCCACCCTGGGATCGAGCGAAGTAGATTGCGTATGCGGGAACGGTGCTGGAAACAGCATTTGCCAAAGACAGGTTCTCTGCACGTCCGAATCCGGCAGTGAGGACAGAATGCGCTGCATCTTGGTGGTGCCGGTGCGGGGCATGCCGATCACCACCAAGGGGTCAGACACATCTTCGTCGAAAATCTCGGGATGACGAGTGAAGTCCCGGTGGATCCTCAGGCGATTGACCAGGCAGCGGATGACGTGCTGGCGAAAGGTGTGCAGGCCTTGCCTGCTGAAATCGACGTCACGGCACACGCAATCCAGGAGCATGCGATAAGGCTCCATGAAGCGGTCGTCGCCAAAATCCTCCAATCCTGCCTGCTGGCGAGCAATCGAAATCAGCCGGTCTGGGTCCAGCTCAGCCCGGAGCACATGATATTGATCCCGGTGAGCCACACGCGTTTGCAGAATCGACGCCTGGTCCGGATAACCCGGAAATACCACCGTACTTTTCTTCAGGAACTCCATCATGCGTGCTCCTATCTCGCGGCATCCGAGGACGTGAGCCCTTCCGTCGAACAGACCTCTGACTATTTGCCGATGAACTTGGGTCGCTCCCGATTCTTGAACGCTTCCAGGGCGATGCCGTGGTCCTGCAGCAGCATCGTGACGTTCTCGAAAGCAGCAGCGCGATCAATGACCGCGTTGGCGATGACTTTCAAGCCGGCGTTGATCGACGCCTTGGTCCACTTGATGGAGTGCAGTGCCCCGTTGGCCAGACGCTCGGCCATGGCCTGCACGGTTTCGTCGAGCAGCTCGGCAGGAACCGCCTCGGTAATCAGCCCTATCGCGGCGGCGTCCTCGCCGCTGATGGGGTCGCCGGTCAACAGGTAGCGTTTGGCGCGGGCGTACCCCACCAGTTGTGGCCAGATCAGCGCGCCCCCGTCGCCCGCGACCAGTCCCACGGCGACATGTGGATCGGCGAAGCGGGCATTCGGCGTGGCATAAATGAAGTCACAGAAAAGTGCCAGCGAACAGCCCAGGCCCACCGCCGGGCCCACAACCTTCGCAATGATAGGTTTCTCCAGATCGAGCATGGAATTCTGGATTTTGCGATCATTGTGAATGGTCTCTGCCGTCGCCACGGGGTCCCCATGCAATGACTGCAGCCATGGAATATCGCCGCCGGCGCAGAAAGCTCCCCCGCTACTGGACAGGATAACGACATCCGTTTCCCGGTCCCGGTCGATATCGTAGAAAATCCGGGAAAACTCATCATGCAGCTGTGGATTGACGGCATTCTTTGCTTCAGGACGGTTGATGCAGACCGTCAGAATACGACCGTCGCGACTGATCTGAAGGGCTTCATAATGATCGTAGTTCATTGCATGCTCCATCGACATGGACAGGTTTGAAAGACGGGTCGCGTCGCGGCCGAACTTCAGCTGCCGGAATAAGAGGCGACAATCAGGACTTCTGCCACCATCGCCTCACCTTTCTGCTTGCGACTGTTGTTCTTGTGGTTGTTCTGTAGCCAGCCCCAGGTGCTGAATCATTTGTTCCTTCAGGAGAAATTTGCGTACTTTTCCGGAGGGAGTGGTTGGGAAGTCATCCACGAACACGATATAGCGCGGCACCTTCCAGCGGGACATCCGCCAGTGACACCAATCGATCAGCGCGTCGACCGAGGGCGGCTCCGGCTTGTTCGAGATCAGCACAGCACAGACTTCCTCGCCGTACTTGACACTGGGCAGGCCGATGACGGCGGCCTGGTCGATAGCGGAATGTTCCAGCAGATAGTCTTCGATCTCAGCCGGGGACAGGTTCTCACCGCCGCGAATGATCATCTCCCGGGTCCGTCCGACGATACGGATAAAGCCCTCGGCATCCATGGTCGCCAAGTCACCGGTGAAGAGCCAGCCGTCTGCATCGAACGGCTGTTGCTCCTCCGCGATATTACGGTACCCCAGCATTCTGCCGGGGCCCCGGTAACAGAGTTCCCCCATCGTGCCGTGAGGTACGATACAGCGTTGCTCATCCACGACCTTTAGACTGACTCCGGGAAGTGCGCGGCCGCTGGTTTCGCTTCTGCGCACGGGGCTGTCGTCGGTCACCGTTGTACTGATCACACCCGATGATTCGGTCTGACCGTAGCCGTTCAGAATGCGGGCACCGAACGCCGATTCGCATTCGCGCAAAAGCTTCAGGGGGACGGGGGCGCCACCCATGATGATAACCTTCAGTGCAGAGAGATCCCGCTTGGAAAACCCCGGTTCGTTGAGCATGGCTTGCAGCATGGTGGGGACACCGATGAACCCGGTGCAGCGTTCCTGTTCAAGAATATCCAGGGTGCGGTGGGCCTTGAAGATGTACAAAGGCAGCGTAGTCGCCCCAACCATCATGGCACCCGGTGTGGAGTTGCCGGAGCCCCCGACGTGGAATAGCGGGAAGCCATGACAGACGCGATCGCCCGGGCCGAACCCCCATCGTTGGTAGGCGTGCTTTGCCATGCTCGTCACGGCACTGTGTGAAATCTGCGGAGCCTTGGGTTGGCCGGTTGTCCCCGAGGTGTACTGAATCATGAGCACATCTTCCGGACGGACAAGCGGTAGCTCATGGCTGTAATCATCGATCTCCAGGAGTGCGTCGATGCCTGCGGACAGCGAGTGGGTGTAACGCAGTGTTGGCACCGCTGTTCGAACCTGGTCGATCAGATCGCGCAGGAACACATCGCCAACCTGATCAGCATGAAATACGCCTTTTACCTGCGAGGCGTTCAGTGCAAATGCGAGTTCGCGTTGCTTGTAAAGCGGATTGAGCGCGACGATGATCAGACCCGCCCTGGCGAGCGCATATTCAAGAAGAATCCACTGCGGATGATTGGGCGCCCAGACGGCAACACGGTCGCCCTGTGCGTACCCCCGCGCCAGCATGGCTCTGGCAAGGCGCCCGGAAAGCGTATCCAGTTCCCGGTAGGTCCAGCGAACATTGCCCGTCTCGGGCTGACTGCTGTAGACGACCGCTTCGGTGTCCGGCCATTGTTTTGCTGCGTGAGAAAGCGCATCCCCGAGACAGGTATTCAGCGTCTTTGTCACACCATCGTCGGCGCGCCACAGCGAAAGATTTGTGTCGGGGTAACCAATGCTCATCAATCGGAGAGTCCTGCAAGTCCAATGGCTGTCAGCCCTGCCGCCGAGGAATCATAAAATGAGTAAAAGCTCGACTTAAACTCGCATTCCTGGATTGCTGTGCTGTCTGCCGGATAAAAACGAGTATTAACCGAGCGATCGCTCACCTTAGTCTGGTTGTGAGGTTTTTGGACGCCGCTACCGGAAAGGCCCATGAGCACACTGCCTGAAAACATGAGCACGCTGCCTGAAAAGGTGAAGAGCTGGATGGGCGAGGCCGTGGTTCGCGTCGACGGCGTTCTTGTCGCGGAACAGGGGCTATGGCAGAACTTCTGCGCGGCAGTACAGGATGGCAATCCGCTCTATTGGGACGCCCGGGTCGCTGCATGCCTGACGGATACGGTGATCGCACCGCCGGCCATGTTGCCTTCCTGGTGCATCGAGCATGACTGGTGCCCGGAGGATCAGCGGCTGGGACTGCGCACCCTGGAATTGCATTTCATGCTCAAGGACGCCCTGGGCCTGCCATTCGGTGTTGTGTCCGAAGTCGAGCTGGAGTTTCACCGGCCTGTACGATCGGGTGATGTCATCGCGGCGGAACAGAGTATTCGTTATATCCAGGATGAAAAAAAAGGTCGCAATGGAGGCGTCAATCGCCGCTGGGGCATCGACGTGCCTTACAAGAATCAGGATGGTGCTCTCGTCGGTGTGCAGACGCTGCATTTCTTCAGCTATCGCAAGGCTTGAATGATGCTGAATGTGAACGAACTGCAAGTCGGCGAGCGGATTCCCGAATTGATTGTGGACGTCAGCACCAAAACCATCGTTATGGGTGCGGCCGCCAGCCGAGACTGGCAGCCGCTACACCATGATCCCGGCTGGGCCATTAGCGAGGCGGGCCTGCCCGGCATCATTATGAACAACTACACCCAGGCGGGCTGGATCAGTCGTTTCATCACGGACTGGTGTGGCCCCAACGGGCGAATCGGGCGATTGCGATTCAAGATGCAGAAGCCGATCTGTCCGGGACGACAAATGCGCGTCGAAGGCCACGTCGCGGCGATTGATCGGGATGACGATGCGCTGTGCTGGGTTGGCCTGGAGCTGACGGTTCACGCAGATGACGTATTGGCGACCACGGCGACTGCGACCGTCGCCCTGCCTGTGTCGGAACCCGGCGCGGCATGGCGGCGCGGGGATGGGCATTGGCAGCCACGCGATCTGTGCCCCAGGGCCTGAATGTGACCCGGCGCCGGGAAACAACCCCAAAGCGAGTTCAATGTGAGCGAAAGCTCATATTAGCATCCGTCCAGGCGTGTGCCGCGGAGTATCGATGAACCGAGTGTCGCTACGTGACCGCCGGGGTCTGAAGCCGCATACATTTCCGATGCCTTGTCAGAGGACGAACCGTCGCGATGGATCTGGATTTCTCTGAAGAACAGACGATGTTGGTCGACATGGTGCGGCGTTTGTGTGAAGACACCGTGCCGTTGACGGCGTTGCGCACGCTCGAAGGACGCGAACCGGGATACTCAGAGGTCTTCTGGTCCCGGCTGTCGGAGCTCGGCATTACCGGGTTGTGGATCCCTGAAGCGTTCGGTGGCCTGGAACTGGGAGCACTGGAAGCGGCGCTGGTTCACGAACAGTTTGGTCGATCGCTGGCTGTGTCGCCGCATCTGGCAAGTTCAATGTTGTCCGCGCGGCTGCTCGCCCTGGCGGGTGATGCGAGCCAGCGCGAGCACTGGCTCCCCGCGATCGCAGCGGGCTCGGCGATCGTGACAGTTGCCGCCCTGGAGCCAGGTGGTGGTTTTGGTGCCGATGGCATTCAGCTCCGGGCACAGCCCGTCAATGGCGGGTACCGTCTCAGTGGTACCAAGCATTTCGTGGCGTTTGCCTCTGTTGCTGCCGCGTTGCTTGTGCTCGCGCGCTGCGGTGACGATCCAGAGCAGGTCATTGGTCTCCTGGTCAAGCCTGACGCTGAAGGTTTGAGCTGTCACATGCAGTTCAATCACGCCGGCGAGCCCTGCTACAAGGTCGTGTTCGAGAATGTGCAGGTCGAGCTGGCCGACGTGCTGAACGAAGGGTGCCCGTTATGGGATGCCTGGAGTCAGTCCATGTTTGGCAGCCTGATTCCGCTCGCGGCGCGGGCGGTGGGTGCCGCCACCTGCGTGCATGAGATCAGCGTTGCGTACGCCAGGGAGCGGGAAGCCTTTGGCCGGCCTATCGGGGGCTTTCAGTCCATTGCTCATTA
>JAFIFV010000082.1 GCA_020831845.1 Ectothiorhodospiraceae bacterium | reverse complement strand
CGGCTATCCTGATGATGAGTCGTGCCGGGCAGGACTGGGTGGCCCAGGCCGTGGTGTTGGGTGCCATGCTGCTCGTGCTGTTGCTTGCCCTCGTTTGTCTGCTGCTAGCCATGCAGATCCAGCGTTTTCTGGGCGCCACCGGCTCGCACGTACTGACCCGCGTGTTGGGGGTACTGCTATGCGCCCTGGCCGTCCAGTTTGTCTTCGACGGCATTGCCGAAAGCGGGCTGGTCGGACAGGGGATGTCCATGGCTGGAAGGCTGTGGTAAGCGGACTTCCTCCGGTGCGGTAGACGCCTCCGGGTGCTCCGGCCTGGCGGCTCATGCCGGCGTTATGTTCGGGAAGCGAGGATGGATGTAGGATTCACCCTTCTCGTGGTGGCACGGTCCGGCGGCATTGGCTTTATCCTTAATAGTCCCCGTATTGCGGACGGGCTCCCCCAACCGAGGCTTCCACGACCTGTCGCGTCTGCGGCGTGAGCTCGAGCCGAACGGGTCGGCCGGTCCCTTGCTGGATGAGGGCGGCCCGCTTGGCTGCTCTTCTGCGGGGTTCGACGAAGTGCTGGCCCACCAGATCTAGGCCGGCGCCGACATGCTACCGATGCTCTCGCGCTTCGAACCCTGCGGCCTGGCCCAGATGTTCGCCATGCGCTACGGGTCCATTCCGCTGGTCACGCCGATGGGCGGGCTTGCTGATACTGTCATAGATATGAGCCAGGAGTCGCCACATGAAACCGGGGCCTGCGGGTTTCACCTGGCAGGCCCGGCGCCATCGGCCTTGGTGGAAGAGGTGGATCGTGCGATCGGCGTCTTCTGCCAACCGGACTAATGGCATTTGCTGATGCGCAACGCGATCACCTGCCGCTTCGACTGGGGCAGCAGTGCCGCGGCATACGAGCGGGTATACCAGGCGGCACTGGAGGACAAACCCGCGCGTCCGGCTGGTGCAGCGCCGTCTCGCCGACGCTTGCGAAGAAGCCGTCAGCGCGCGGCTCTGGGCTCCAGGTAGTCCAGCAGTTCGCTGATGCTGTGCATCCGGGCGTAATCCGCCTCGGGGATGCTGACGCCTGCGCGCTTGTGCACGGCGGTCAGCAGGTTCAGGGCATCCATGGAATCCAGATCGTATTCGTCGCGCAGGCGAGCCTGATCATCCAGCGAGTCGATATCGATATCCGGAGCGATGGTTGATAACTCCTCGAGTACGATGGCGCGCAGATCTTCCCTGTTCACAGTGCCTCCGGCTGTTGCAGGTGTGCGTCGATTTCGTTCAGGAACAGGGCTCCCAGATGGCCGTCGCAGACCCGGTGGTCGGCAGCCAGAGAGATATCCACCGCCGAGCGGATTGCCAGTGCGTCGCCGACCGCAAGCGGGCGTTGCTGCACGCGACCAAAACCGATCATCGCGACCTGCGGTGGATGGATGACGCCGTACACGGTGTCCACGCCCCGGTCACCCAGAGCGGTGACGGTGGCCGTTGCGCCGCTGATTTCGGACGCCCGCAATCCGCCGCTTCGCGCGCGCTTCACCAGATCCTGCAAGCGGGTCATCAGTTCGGGAAGTTCGAGGCTTTCGGCTTCCAGTAATGCCGGTGCTATCAGCCCTCCCGCCCGCAGGTGAATGGCCATGCCAAGATTGATCTGTTCTGATGGCGTGAACCCTTCCTCGGTGTAGTGGCCGTTGAGATCCGGATAGCGCTCCAGCGCGCGGGCCGCAGCCTTCATGAACAGCGCGGCCATCAGAATGCGCGATTCGGGCGCCTGATCCCGATTGTAAGCCTCCAGCCAGGACTCGGCGGCGTGCATATCCACGGTGGTGGCGAGGTAGTAGTGTGGAATTTCCCGCTTGGAGCGCGACATGGCGGCGGCGATGGTCTTTCGCATCTCGTCGCGATCGAAGCCGGCAGCGCGTCGCACCAGTTTCGATTTCCTGGAGGGCGTCCCTTCGATGTCCCTGAGTACAATGGCCCCACCCGGGCAGTTTCCGGTGATTCCGGCCAGATCGACGCCAAGTTCCCGTGCTCGCCGCCGTGCTGCGGGTGAGGCTCTGGTACGAACCCTCTCCTTGTCACGGGGGCGCGCCTCCGGCACCTCCCGTAACGGGAGGGGTTCAGCCACGGCTTCGGTTTCGACTTGGGGCTCAGGCTCAGGCTCAGGCGGGGCGGCTTCGGGGCGCTCCGTGACCACCTGTTCACCGCTGCCGATCCGGGCCAGCGAGGTGCCGACAGGGACCCTGGTGTCCGGGTCCACGTAGAGTTCCTCCACCACGCCGCTTTCGAAGACTTCCACGTCGATGGCGCCCTTGGAGGTCTCCACCACGGCGATGACCTGGCCTTTATCGACCTTGTCGCCCGGCATTACCAGCCACTCGACCAGGGTCCCGGCTTCCATGTCGGCGCCCAGGGACGGCATCAGGAAATCGCTCATGGCTGACTCTCCATGGCCCGACGGGCGGCTGCCAGGATGTCCTCCACCTGCGGCAGCGCGGCGTTTTCCAGGTGCCGCGCATAGGGAATGGGAACCTCGTCGGTGCAGACCCGCTCGATGGGGGCATCCAGGTCCCAGAAGGCGTCTTCTGCGAGGATGGCGGCAATCTCACCGGCCAGACTTCCGGTTTTCCAGCCCTCGTCCACAATGACGGCTCGGTGCGTTCGGCCCAACGATTCGGTAATCGTTTCCATGTCCAGCGGGCGCAGGACGCGGAGATCCACCACCTCGGCGTCGATGCCTTCCCGGGCCAGGGCCTCGGCCGCTTCCAGGGTCTTCGGCAGGCTACCGCCATAGGTGATCAGGCTGATGTCGGATCCGGGCCGACGTACGGCCGCGTGGCTGATGTCCACGCCCTCGGGACGCTGCTCCAGCCGGCCTTCGCGGTTATAGAGCAGCACGTGCTCGAAGATCACGACCGGGTTGGGGTCCTGCAACGCGGCCCACAGCATGTAGCGTGCATCCGCTAGCGTGCCGGGCGCGAGCACCTTGAGGCCGGGCACATGCGCGTACCAGTTCTCCAGACTGTGGGAATGCTGCGCGGCCACCTGGCGGCCAGCTCCGGTGGCCATGCGGATCACCAGCGGCACATGGAATTCCCCACCGGACATGTGCAACAGGGTGGCCGCGGAATTCACGATCTGATCCATGGCGAGCAGGCTGAAGTTCACCGTCATGATCTCGACGATCGGGCGGGCGTCGGCCAGCGCGGCGCCGACCCCGGCGCCGGTGAAGCCGTTTTCCGACAGCGGGGTGTCGCGGATGCGCTCCGGCCCGAACTGCTCCAGCAGGCCGCGGCTCACCGCGTAGCAGCCGCCGTAGTGGCCGATGTCCTCGCCCATCATGAAGACACGTTGGTCGTGCTCCAGGGCCTCGATCAGTCCCAGCCGGAAGGCCTCGCGGAAGCTCAGGTCCACGGCTTCCAATTCCGGTGCAGGCGGCGGTGGCGGCGGGTAGGACGGCTTCCGATAGACGTGTTCGTGAAGGCTGGATTCCGGTTCCCACTCGGAGGCCTCCGCGTAGTCCACGGCCTGTTCCACTTCTGCGGTGATTTCGTGTTCGATGGCCTCGAGTTCGTCATCATGCAGGTTGCCCGAGTGCTTCATCCAGTCGGCAAGCCTGGGAATGGGGTCCTTTTTCTTCCATTCCTCCACCTCGGCCTTGTCGCGGTAGAGTTCTGGGTCGAACATGGAATGGGCGCGGAAGCGGTAGGTTCTGCACTCCAGGAAGCGCGGACCTTCGCCCGCGCGAATGGCGTCCAGCATGCGGGCCCCGGCGGCTTCCACGCGGACGATGTCCATGCCGTCAACGCTTTCCGCGGTCACGCCCAGGGCCTCGGCCTTCCGGTACAGTTCGGTCTGCGCGTGTGAGATGCGCAGGGCCGTCCCCATGGCGTAGAGATTGTTCTCGCAGACGAACAGTACCGGCAGCTGCCACAAGGCGGCCAGGTTCAGGCTCTCGTGGAATACGCCCTCCGCTGCGGCCCCGTCGCCGAAGAAGCAGGCCGTGACTCGGTTGCGATCTGCCAGCTTGTCCGCCAGCGCGAGCCCGACAGCGAGCGGCAGGCCGCCGCCGACAATGGCGTTACCCCCGTAGAATCGACTGGCCGCGTCGAACAGGTGCATGGAACCGCCGCGCCCCATGCTGCAGCCATCCACCTTGCCGTACATCTCGGCCATCACCTTGTCCATGGTGATGCGGTTGAGCAGAGCATGGCCATGCTCGCGGTAGGTGGAAACGACTGCGTCGTCCGGCTTCAGTCCGTGCATGACGCCGGTTCCCACCGCCTCCTCGCCGATGTACACGTGGAGAAAACCGCGGATCTTTTCCTGCGTGTAGAGTTCCACGCAGCGCTCCTCGAAGCGGCGGATGCGCAGCATCTGGCGCAGGAGGTCGATCAGGTGTGCCCGGGACAGTCTTGGCTTTTCCGCTGGCGTAACATTCATTCCTTGCCTCCCTCCAGAGTCGAGGTGTCGCCCTCCGGCAGACCCAGTTCCCGCGCCCGGAGCAGGCGCCGCATGATCTTGCCGCTGCGGGTGCTGGGCAGCCGATCGCGGAATTCCACCTGACGCGGAGCAACCGCCGGTCCCAGGCGCTTGCGGGCAAGACCGAGAATCTCTTTCATCAGGTTCTCGCCGGGCTCGAACCCGGGCTTCAGTGAAACGAAGGCCTTGACCGTCTCGCCCGCGACCTCGTCCGGGATGCCGATCACGCCAGCTTCGGCGACTGACGGGTGCTCCATCAATACGCTTTCCACCTCGAAGGGACCGATCAGGTGGCCGGATGACTTGATCACATCGTCGGCGCGGCCGATGAACCACAGGTAACCGTCTTCGTCGCAGCGGGCCAGGTCGCCGGTCAGATACCAGTCTCCGATAAAGCACTTGCGGTAGCGCTCATCCTCGTGCAGATAGCCGCGGAACATGGAAGGCCAGGGCGTCTTCAGCACCAGTTCGCCGGTTTCCGCCGGGTCGTTGATCAGTTCGATGCCTTCGTTCGTGTGCCGCACCACGGCCGCCTCCACACCGGGGACAGGGCGTCCCATGGAGCCCGGCTTGATGGGCATGCTGGTGAAGTTGGCGATCATGATTCCGCCGGTTTCCGTCTGCCACCAGTTGTCGTGGAACGGCAGCCCCAGGGTGTGCCGGCCCCAGTGGACGGACTCCGGGTTCAGCGGCTCGCCCACGCTGGACAGGAAGCGCAGGCGCGAGAGATCGTGCTGGCGAGCCAGTTCCGGCCCGTACTTCATCAACATGCGGATGGCGGTTGGCGCGGTGTACCAGACGGTCACCCGCTGATCCTGGAGTATCCGATACCAGCGCTCGGCATCGAATTCCTCCTCGTCCACCACCATGGTGGTGCCGTTGGTGAGCGGCGAGATGATGCCGTAGGAGGTGCCGGTGACCCAGCCCGGGTCGGCTGTGCACCAGTAGATGTCCTCGGGGGGCAGATCCAGCGCATGCTTGCCGGTGATGTGGTGGGCAACCACGGCCTCGTGCACGTGGATCGCGCCCTTGGGCTTGCCGGTGGTGCCGCTGGTGAAATGCAGCAGGGCCCGGTCTTCCGGGTTCATGGGACGCGTTGCGTAATCGGCAGACTGCCTCGTCATGGCCTGGTCGGCATCCAGGGTTCCATCCGGCGCGTCCGCCACATCGCCGATCAGCAGCACGTGTCGCACCGATGGGGTTTCCAGAATCCACTCGGCGAGCTTTCTGCGGTACAGCCGCTCGGTGGTGACGATGGCAACCGGCTCCCCGATCTCCACGCGGGAGCGGATCGGCTCGGGCCCGAAGGCCGAAAACAGCGGCGTGAACACGCAGCCATGTTTCAGTGTTCCCAGGGCGGCTGCGTACAGGTCGGGGATGCGATGGGCAAGGCAGTAGACCCCGTCCCCGGGCTGCAGACCCAGTTCCTGCAGAAGATTCGCGAAGCGATTGGAACGCTCCGCGAGCTCCCGGTAGCTGATGTCCACGGGAGGGCCTTCACGGGGCAGGAAGCGGATCGCGGTGCGATCCGCCGTGGGCGTGTCCAGGTGCCGGTCCAGCGCCTCGTAGGCGATGTTCAGCTTCCCATCCGGCATCCCGGCCAGTTCTTCCCTGGCCTGCTGCCAACTGAATGCCGCCCGGGCCCTCTCGTAGTCTGGAAGGTTTGGTGCAAGGGTTTTGCCGGTGTCCCGCTTCTGGTCTGGCGGCGGAGTCATGTCGGCCCTTTCCTCCTGCGCCTTGTCGTTAACGATCACTCCGGTAAAGCGTAGTGTGCTTTTTTGGAGTTGCTCGACCGGCTTAACACCACACGCGGTTGGGCTCGCTCTCCGCGCAATTGCGGTCTAGCAGTGCCAATGGCCATACCTGGTACCCCTTCTTGTCTCGCCGGTAGTCATCCCCAGCTCGCGCGACGCGTTCAGCCGTCGAACGGTGGGCTGTTGCAATTGTTCCGGGGGATGTAGCGAACTCGCAGGCGGCACCAGCTCAGAGTCCGAGCACTTCAATGATATGACTGAGCCAACCCGAGTGCGGCCCTGGTCCAAGGGGCACATAGCCCTGAACCACATCGCGTCGCAGATGCTTCGAGCTCATTTGCTCCAGACGAGAATTCGTTGTCTTCGAGCCGCCAAATAGTCATTCGTAGGGTGAAGCTGTCAGATGATGGCGGTACAGGCTCTTTGCGAGGCACACGTGCAGTTGAGGCTTGTTGGGGCCTGGTGTCGTGGGCTGGCATGCATTTATCTGCAGCAAGTATCAGCGATGGCACAACTTGCTGTGTCTTCGCCGTCCGGTAAACTGGACTCCGCCGCGTAAGCGAGTCGTTTGAACGTTTTCAGATGTTGGGTGGATTGTTGGGTGAATGAAAAAGGCACCCGCAGGTGCCTGGATTCAAATACGCTTTGGTGGAGCCGGGGGGAATCGAACCCCCGACCTCGTCATTGCGAACGACGCGCTCTCCCAACTGAGCTACGGCCCCACGTGCGACGTAGATTAGCACCACTGCTGGCCTCAACCAACTGTCCCGCGTCATGATTTCCATCATAGTGCCGACGCTGGACGAGGCAGGGAACATCTCCGAAACGCTTGGCCGGTTGCAGACAGCCCGGGCTCTGGGTCATGAGTTGCTGGTGGTGGATGGGGGCAGCAGCGATGCCACCGTGGAACTGGCCTTGCCGCTGGCCGACCGGGTTCTCCACGGCCCCCGTGGGCGGGCCCGGCAGATGAACGCCGGGGCGATGGGATCGCAGGGCGACGTGTTGTGGTTCATCCACGCCGATACGCTGGTGCCGGACGACAGCGCGCAGCGGATCATGGATGCCGTCCAGGAGGGGGCGAGCTGGGGGCGTTTCGACGTTTCCATTCGCGGGCGGGCACGGCTGCTGCCTGTGATCGCCTGGTTCATGAACCGGCGCTCGCGGCTGACCGGTATCGCCACCGGCGACCAGGGCATGTTCGTGCTCCGGTCCGTCTGGGACGAGGTTGGTGGTTTCCCGGATATCCCGTTGATGGAAGATATTGCACTCTCCAGGGCCTTGCGGTCGCATGCCTGGCCCGTCTGCCTGCCGGAGCGCCTGATTACCTCCGGCAGGCGATGGGAGCAGCGCGGCGTCTGGCGCACCATTGTGCTGATGTGGCGCCTGCGACTGGCCTATTTCCTGGGAGCGGATCCCGCCGAGCTGGCGAAACGGTATCGATGAACACAGGGACTGAACAACAGGGGCGTGTGCTGGTGTTCGCCAAGGCGCCGGTTCCGGGTCGGGTGAAAACGCGCCTCGCCGCAGGGGTGGGTGATCATGCGGCGGCAGTGTGGTTCCGGCGGTTGACGTCGGCCACGGCGGCGAACGTGAGGGAGGCCTGGACGGGGCCGGCGGAATTGTGCTGCGCGCCGGACCGGGCCCACCCCTGGCTGACCGGGCTGGCGCGGAGGCATGGCATGTGCGCTGCCGTGCAGGTGCAGGGGGATCTGGGCCGGCGGATGTCGCTCGCCGTCCAGCGCGGCCTGCAATCGGCGCCCTGGGTGCTGATTATCGGGGCGGATTGCGCGCCCGTGTCCCCGCGGCTGCTGCGGCAGGCCATCGACGCGCTGGAGGAGGGCACGGAGCTGGTGATCGGCCCCGCGGAGGACGGAGGCTATGTATTCATTGGCTGCCGACGGCATGTACCCGGCATATTCCGTCGCATTCCCTGGAGCAGCGGCCGAGTCATGCGGGTCACGCAGCAGCGTTTGAGGCGGTCTGGGCTGGGGTGGCGGGAGTTCCACGGCGGCTGGGACGTGGATACGCTGACCGATCTGCGGCGACTCCGGCGGGATAGCACCGGCAGCCGTGGCTGGACGGGCATCCGCCCTGGATCAGCGCTTCCTTAAGCTGCCAGTGTTTGGCAGCGAGGGTTCCGGCCAGTATCCTACAGCCCGTGATCGCCTGCCGTTTCCCGCGATAGAGGGTATTCATGTTTCTGGAACGAAACCCGCGTTTTGTCAGTCGCCTGACCCGCGACACGCTGGCCCTCATCCTGGCCGGCGGCCGAGGCGGCAGGCTGGCCAACCTGACCGACTGGCGCACCAAACCGTCGGTCCCGTTCGGCGGCAAGTTCCGGCTCATCGATTTCCCTCTCTCCAACTGCATCAACTCCGGCATCCGTCGTATCCAGGTTCTCACCCAGTACAAGGCACATTCGCTGATCCAGCACGTGCAGCGCGGCTGGGGCTTCCTGCGCGGCGAGTTCGGCGAGTTCGTGGAACTGGTGCCGGCGCAGCAGCGGCTGGACAAGCCGCTCTGGTATGCCGGGACGGCCGATGCCGTGTACCAGAGCATCGACATCATCCAGGCGCACGACCCCAAATACGTGCTGGTGCTGGCCGGTGACCATGTCTACAAGATGGACTACGGCACCATGATCGCCCGCCACGTGGAATCCGGTGCGGATATGACAGTGGGCTGCGTGGAAACGCCGATGGAGCGCGCCAAGGCGTTCGGCGTGATGGAGGTGGACAGTGACGGCCGCGTGCTCAATTTCCAGGAAAAGCCGGATCAGCCGGCGCCGGTGCCCGGCAATCCAGACATGGCGCTGGTGTCCATGGGCATTTACATATTCAACAAGGATTTCCTCTTCTACGCGTTGCGCGAGGATGCCGAGCGGGAGGGGTCCAGCCGCGACTTCGGCCGCGATGTCATCCCCCGCGCCATCCAGAACGCCCGTGTGGTGGCCTACCCCTTCCGTGATCCGCACAGCGGCCACCAGCCCTACTGGCGGGACGTCGGAACGGTGGATGCCTTTTTCGAGGCCAACCAGGAACTGATCGGCGCCAATCCCGACCTGGACATCTACGATGAGGAATGGCCTATCTGGACGTACCAGGCGCAGCTGCCGCCGGCCAAGTTCATCAACGTCCAGACGGAAGGCGTCGAATTGCCCGGCATGGCACTGGATTCCATGGTGTCCGGCGGCGATATCATTGCCGGTTCCCTGGTCAAGCACTCGCTGCTGTTCTCCCAGGTGGAAGTGCACCCGAACTCGCTGGTGGAGGATTCGGTGATCCTGCCGGCGGTGAAGATCGGACAGGGCGTTCGTATACGCCGCGCGGTGATCGACGAGGGCTGTCGCATCCCCAACGGCATGGTTATCGGGTACGATCTGGGTCAGGATTGTCGCCACTACTACGTCTCGCCCAAGGGCGTGGTGCTGGTGACACCGGAGATGCTGGGACAGGAGGTCACGCACGTCCGCTGATCCCTGGAAGAACCACGCCGGCGATCAGCAGCACCGCCAACCGCTCATCCCCCTGGAGGACTTACAGCATGTCGCTTGATGCGCTACTGGCCGACCGTTACAGCGTTCGCGCCTTCCGTCCCGACCCCGTTCCCGCCGATGTCATTCGCCGCATTCTGGCCACCGCCCAGCAGTCGGCCTCCTGGTGCAACACCCAGCCCTGGGACGTGGTCATCACGGAAAACCCGGCGGCCACAGATCGGTTGCGGGCTGTCTTTCTGCAGGCGACCGCCAGCGGCCAACCGCATCCGGACTGGCCGTGGCCGGAGCAGTACGTGGGCGTGCACAACGAGCGGCGCCGGAAGTGCGGCTTCGACCTCTACAACGCCGTGGGTATCGAGCGGGATGACCGGGATGGGCGGATGAAGCAGGCGTTGCGGAACTATGAGCTGTTCGATGCGCCGCATTGCATGCTGGTCTTCTGTCACGAGAGCCTGGGCTTCTACGGCGGCGTGGATTGCGGCCTTTTTCTGCAGGCGTTTATGCTGGCTGCCTGGGAGCAGGGTGTACACAGTATCGCCCAGGCAGCGCTTGCGGCGTATCCTGATCCCATCCGTGCGCACGTGGGTTTCCCGCCGGAAAAGCGACTGCTGTTCGGTTGCTCCTTCGGCTATGCGGATGAAAGCCACCCGGCGAATCTGTTCCGAACGGAACGGGCGGACGGGCCTGCCGAGGCCCTGTTTCTGAATGATTAGATAAGTTACTGTGCTATAAAAAGAAAATATCCACGGAGGAGATATAACAATGACCGATGAAACGCAGTCCAGCGGGCAGGCAGAGGCGGCCGGTTTCGAAGCCTACGACGCCAGGCCCTGGCTCCAGCATTACAACGAGCGCAAGCACGACCTGGACGAGCCGAGGTTCAGGAATTTCGGCGATATCGTGCGTCAGTCCAGCCGTGAATACGCCAGTCAGCCCGCGTTCACCACCTGCCTGCCCACCGGCACCACCGGTACGCTCACTTTCGCCGAGGTGGACCGGCTGTCCGATCAGTTCGCCGCCTATCTGCGCCACGAGATGGGGCTGGAAAAGGGCGATCGCGTTGCGATTCAGAGCCCCAACTGCCTCGCGTATCCGATCTTCCTTTTCGGCGCCGCCAAGGCGGGTTGCGTGATCGTCAACATCAACCCGCTCTACACGGTGCCGGAAATCGACCATGCGCTGAACGACTCGGGCGCCAGGCTGCTGCTGATGATCGACATGTTCGCCGACAAGCTGCCGCAGGTGGTGCCCAAGAGTCAGGTGCAGAAGGTGCTGATCACCAGCGTGGCGGATTTCTTCCCGCCGCTCCGCAAGCTGCTGGTGAAGACGGTGCAGAAGCTCAAGAAAATGGTGCCGAAATGCGCGGTGCCGGCCGATGCCTTCACCGCCGCACTGGAGCAGGGCAGGAAGCACCTGGACGCAGGCAAGTCCGCCGAGTTCGAGGTGGCACTGGACGACCTGATCGCCCTGCAGTACACCGGCGGGACCACCGGTCGCTCCAAGGGCGCCATGCTCACCCACCACAACCTGGTGGCCAACAATGACCAGTCCTATGAAGGCCTGAAGCCCTACCTTTCCGAGGTGAACACGGCGCTGACGGCGCTGCCCATGTATCACATCTTCGCATTGGGCGTAAGCGGCGTGTTCTACCGTGTGGGTGGGCACAATGTGCTCATCCCCTCGCCGCGTCCGGTATCCAACCTGAAACCGGCGTTCGACAAGTACGACATCACCTTTTTCTCCGGCGTGAACACGCTGTTCGCCGGCCTGCTGAACGAGGAATGGTTCCGCGGGAACCCGCCGAAGAACCTCACGGTCACCATCGGCGGCGGCACGGCGGTACAGGTGCCGGTGGCCGAGCGTTGGGAGAAAGTGGTGGGCTACCCCATTACCCAGGCCTACGGGCTGACCGAGACCAGCCCCGGCGTTACCAGCAACACCCGCGAGAAGAACAAGCTGGGCAGCATCGGCATCCCCAACCCCAGCACCTATGTACGCATCGTCGACGACGACGGCAAACCGGTACCCGTGGGCCAGCCGGGCGAGCTGATCGTCAAGGGGCCGCAGGTCATGAAGGGCTACTGGAATCGCCCGGATGCCACCGAGGAGGCGGTCAGGGACGGCTGGTTCTACACCGGCGATATCGCCTACATGGATGAGGAGGGCTTTTTCTACATCGTCGACCGCAAGAAGGACATGGTCAACGTGTCCGGCTTCAATGTCTATCCGAACGAGGTGGAAGAGGCCATCGCCAAGCATCCCGGCGTGGCGTCTGTGGGCGTGATCGGTGTGCCGGACGATGACACCGGCGAGGCGGTGCGGGCCTATATCGTCAAGAGCGATGCCTCGCTGACCGAGGAGGCCGTGCGCGAGCATTGCAAGCAGTACCTGACCAACTACAAGGTGCCCAAGCAGGTCGTGTTCCGCGACGAGATTCCGATGTCGCCGGTGGGCAAGGTGCTGCGGAAGGATCTCCGCGCCGAGGCCATGAAGGAAGTCAACGCGGCCTGAGGCCGGTGACGCCTATGCCATTGCCGCCGCCCGCGGGCCGGGCGGCGGTCTATCCCACCATTTCCTCGTTCACGCTTTCCTTCAGCGGCGACTCCAGCCGGTCGACGTCCAGCATTTCCCGCAGCAGATGGCGGGCATGCTGGTCGTGCTGGTAGCCCACGTCGCCGTCGGCCAGTCGCTTGTTCAGTTGCTGGTACACGGTTTCGGTGCGGCCGCCGGCCGCAACCGCGACATCGCGCAGCGCAATGCGGTTGAGTTCGGCCGCAAGCAGAATGCCGATGCGCACCCGGGTGATGGCCAGCATCCCGTACAGGCTTTCTCGGCTCTGCTCCAGCTGCTCGGGGTTCAGGCCGAGGTCGCGAATCAGCTCGCCGCGGGCGATGTAGCGCTGTTCCATGCGCTGGATGCGCAGCGCGGAACGCGTCTTGTCGTCCACCAGTTGCTGCAACTTGGCGGTAAGCTGGCCTTCCCGTTTCAGCGCCTCGGCGAACTGGTCTTCCTTCGCGTGAAGCTGGTTTTCGTAGTAGCGTTCCCGGGTTAGCGCCCAGGCCAGTACCAACACCAGCCCTACGAACAGGGCGGCGGATATGGCAGCAAGGAACGCCGTCAGCGCGGTCATGATGGTTGACTCCCAGTTGTCATCGATCCCGGCAGTCCTGCCGGTGCGGACGAGAAGGTCGACGGTGGCTGCCGTTGGAGCAGTGCATTATTCTGTGCCGACCGCCCGCAGGTCGCTGGTTTGAACGTAGCACGGGCGACCGGAGGAAAACGCGAACTCTGTCGCGTGCCTGGGAGTCCGGGAGGGTGCCTTTCAGTGGAGATGAATGCCAATGAGGATTGCCGTGGTCGGTGCCGGCGTGGCCGGCCTGCAGTGCGCTGGTCTATTGAGCCGGGCCGGGGCAGAGCTCACCGTATTCGACAAGGGGCGGGGCCCGGGTGGGCGACTGTCTACCGCTCGTGGTGATGGCTGGCAGGCGGACCAGGGGGCGCAGTACTTCACGGCGCGTAGCAAGGAGTTCACCGAGGCCCTGCGGGACTGGTGTACGCAGGGGGTTGCGGGGCCCTGGCCAGGCAGGTTGGTGTGGCTGGGTGACGGAGAGCCGGAGCCGGTGAGCGATGAACAGCAGCGCTACGTGGGCACGCCGCGCATGACCGCCATCAGCCGGTATCTGGCCCAGGGGCTGGATGTCAGGGCTGCCGTGAGGGTGGGGGCTATCAGGCGGGAAGGCGCTGGGGTCCGCCTGCTGGATACGGGCGGGGCGGATCTTGGCCGCTACGACCGGGTGGTGGTGGCCGTGCCATCGCCCCAGGCGGAGCCGCTGTTGCGGGATGTGGCGCCGGAACTGGCGCGAAGCGCGTCGGAGGCGGTCATGGAAGGTTGCTGGTCCGTGGTGATTCGCGCTTCCGGGCTGCAAGGGCTGCCGTTCGATGCCGCCTTCATCCGGCAGCGGCCGTTACGCTGGGTGGCGCGCGATACCAGCAAACCGGGGCGCCCCGAAGGTATGGTCTGGGTGCTGCATGCGGATGCCGGCTGGACGCAGGCGCACATGGAGCGCCCGGCCGAATGGGTCGCCGACCAACTGCTGGGCTGTTTCCGGGAACTGCTGCCGGGAGCCAACGGAGCGTTGGAAATGCTGCGCGTCCATCGCTGGCGCTATGCTTCCAGCCCGGCCCCCCTGGAGCAAGGTTGCCTGCTGGACGAAACAGGGCGCATCGGCGCCTGCGGCGACTGGTGCCATGGGAACCGGGTCGAAGGTGCCTGGCTGAGCGGGCAGGCTCTGGCAACCCGGATGCTCGGGTAAGCTTGCGCCGTTGTGCGTAGCTTGTACAGCTATTGTAAAGGGTGAGGTCAGGGAGGGCGGAGATGGCTCAGTGGCAAGGGCTTCAGGTCGTCAGCGCTTTATCGCGGCCTGTGGATAACTCTGTGGAGTAATCGCAGCCCTATTGCCGTTCCAGCCGGGCATTCTTCAGGCGGTAGAACAGACCCATATCGCTGTTTTCCAGCAGTTCCATCCTGCCGGACAGCACCACTGGTTCGAAGGTGAACTCCAGCGGTCGGTCTGCCTCGATTTCGACCACGCTTTCCGGGCCTCCGGGCAGGCAGTAGAAGCAACTTGGCGGCGTGCGGGTGAGTATGAAGTGCTTTTGTCGTTCGCTGCTGTCCAGCGGCAGCATGAAGCCCTGGATCTTCACGTCCTGGCCGTCCAGCCGCCGCACCGTATCATTGAACACCGGTTCCAGCAGGCCGTGCTGCCCCTCCCGCGTGTCGATACCGGTCATCACGTCCCAGGACACCGCACCTTCCACCTCCGGCAGATCCACGGCGCGCGCTTCCATATGCTCCATCGGGTGGCCGTAGGCGTCGTCGGTAATATAGATGGACAGCTGCTTGCTGATCCCGCCACCGGTGAAGGTGAGGACATCCTCACCGGGTAGTGCCGGCGTCAAGCGCAGCTTTACGTAGCCGTCTTCATCGGTGGTGGCTTCCGAAATGCTGAGTTCATTGCCCACCAGCGAGCTGATTTCCAGCAACTCCTCGACCAACGCTTCGCCCTCGGCATCCTCGAGTCGGAGCGTCAGCTCCACGAATTCGTCGGAAGAGGCGGTGACCCCCGCCACTTCCCCGAACTCCTCCATGTCGGTCATGTAGATGCGGATGGAGGGAGCAGCGTCGTCCCCGGCCGTTTCCGGCATCGCGATCTGCGGCCGTTCTTCCTCGGCGGATGCCTCGGTTCTGGGTTGGTCGGCGTCGTCGCCGCAGGCGGCAAGGCCGAGGCAGGCGGCGCCGAGCAAACTCACTAGCCAGCGATTCAGGGACATACACTCTCCGGCGCCCGTGGGCGCGAGCGGCACGGTCGGTGTGCCAACGGTCACTCAGACGCGCAAGGCCGCATCGGAGTTCATTATTGGCGCAGCGTTTGCGCGATGTCGGTCCGGTAGGCCTGGATGGCCGGGATCAGCGCGGCCAGGGCACCCACCGCCAAAGCCAGCAGCATAAGCCAGAGTTCCTGCGGGTAAAAGATCCATCCGGTGAGTTCCAGTTGCTGCGTCTGTCGGAAGGCATTTCCCAGCAATTCGGCAGCGACATGTCCGGCCGCAATCCCGAGCAGCGCCCCCAGTCCGGCGAGCAGCAGGCCCTCCAGCAGCACATGGCCGACCAGTTTCCAGCGCGACGCACCCAGTGTGCGCATCAGCGCCAGGTCGTAGCGGCGTTGTTGCAACGTGTTGTACAAGGCGATGAAGACGCCAAGACCGGCGGCGGCTATCAGCAGCCAGCCGAAGGCGCGCAGCGCATCCAGGCCCACGCCCAGCAGCTGCAGCAGCCGCGTGGTTTCCATGGCCGGGGAGGCCGCCTGCAACGCGTTGCGGCTGTTCACCACACGTGGCAGGGTGACAGCCGCCAGCGGAGAGCGGTACTGCACCAGCAGTGCGGTCAGTTCACGGTCGTCGTCGTGTTCCTGCGCATGATGGTGTTCGTCATGCTCGGCGGCGTCGTGATGATCGTCCTCGCCGTGCTCGTGGTTATGCCCGTTGTCATGGTCTTCGTCCCCATGCTCGTGGCCATGCCTTTGATCATCGTTATCGTCATGCGCGTGTTCCCTGTCGGCATGGTGATCGTCATCGTGGTCGTGGTCGTGGACTTTCCAGACGCTTTCCACCGACACCAGGATGAGCCGGTCCAGCACGGTGCCGGTGGGTTGCAGCACGCCGACCACGGTATAGGGATGATCGTCATGGACTTCGCCGGATACCGGGCCACCGTCGGTAATGCCGTGGACGC
Organism: Ectothiorhodospiraceae bacterium; assembly: GCA_020831845.1. Classification (GTDB taxonomy): domain Bacteria; phylum Pseudomonadota; class Gammaproteobacteria; order Nitrococcales; family Aquisalimonadaceae; genus LSCE01. The sequence continues at coordinate 9,037 of JAFIFV010000082.1, read as the reverse complement.
CGACGAAGCGGTCTCCTACCCCGAGCCCGGTGCGCTCGGCGGCGCGGGCACCCAGCGTGGCTTCCATGTCCGCTTCCCACAGCCGTCCCTCGGCGAGGCTGCCACCGTAGTGGCTAACATAGCTGTGCTCGCTGCCGACGATGCGGTGACCGCGGTAGCTGTCACCCAGCGCGAGCGGGATAACGCCACGAACCAGCGGGTGCTGCTGGACCCAGCGCGCGTCCTCCAGGGGGATGTTGCCGGTGGGGGTGTCGATATGAAAGATACTGGAGAGGATGAGCTGCATGGGGCTGCCCTTGGCGCCCACCACCATGTCCACGCCGCGCATGTCCCGGCTCAGCCGATCCTCCAGTTGCTGGCTGAAGAGCAGCAGGACGGTGACCGTGGCCATGCCCAGCGCCAGCAGCAGCAGGTTCAGGCAGGTGCTCAGCGCGTTGTTGCGCAGATACGCCCAGCTCAGGCTCAGCATGTTCATGCCGCGGCCTCCAGTTGCAGTTGCTGCGGTATGTAGCGGCCCAGCCGCGCATCGTGGGTGGCGATCACCAGCGTCGCACCGCAGGCGCGCGCCTGGGACAACAGCAGTTTCGCCACCTGCTCACAGCTACGGTCGTCCAGCGCCGAGGTGGGTTCGTCCGCCAGCAGCACGGATGGACGGTTGAGTACCGCGCGAGCCAGCGCCACACGCTGTGCTTCGCCCTGGCTCAGTTGATGTGGCCGGCGCTTGCGCTTGTGGGCAATGCCCAGCGGCTCCAGCACCTCGGTAATCCTTTCGCTGTCCTGGGGCAGACCGGCGAGGTATTGCGCCAGCCGCAGGTTCTGCTCCACGGTCAGCGCGGATACCAGGTGCAGCGTCTGGAAGACGATACCGATGCGCTGGCCCCGGAACCGGTCCAGCGTCCGGCCGGAGAGCGATGCCAGCCGCTGTTCCGCGACTTCCACCGTGCCGGCGGTGGGAGTCAGCAGGCCGGCGGCCAGTTGCAGCATGGTGGTCTTGCCACTGCCGGAGGCGCCCAGCAATAACCAGTGCTCTCCCTGGGCAGCTTCCCAGTCCGGCAACGAGAGGGCTTCGGTAGAGGGGTAACGGTACTGGACTTGCGTGAACCGCAACATAGGTGCTTCCTGGGCCGGGGAATCAAAAACGTTATATTATAACTTTTGTGGTTATGTACCAAGATTGTGACTGCAGTCCGCTGATTAATCGCGTGTTTCTGCTGCCTGGGCTCAGGCTACCCGAACGATGCCCATCATGCCGCTTTCCTGGTGTTCCAGCACATGGCAATGGAACATCCAGTCGCCGGGGTTATCCGCCACCAGGGCGATCTCCGCCGTCTCGCGGGCATTCAGCAGGACGCTGTCCCGCCATTCCTCGTGACCCAGGGGTTCGCCGTTCCTGCGCAGCACGCGGAAGGCGTGTCCGTGCAGGTGCATGGGGTGGGGCCAGGCGGTGTCGTTGACCAGCCGTATGCGGTAGCTGGCGTCCAGCTCCAGCGTCAGCAAGGGTTCCATGTGATGACCGTGGGCGGCGATGCCGTTGAGCGCCCAGAACCTGCCGGCCTGCACCAGCTCGCGCATGGAGAGCAGTTTGCCGTCCAGGTAGGCCTCGTGCATGCCGCCCATGGCGCCGCCAGTCAGCAGGATTTCGTGCTCGGTGGCGTGCTCGAGATCCGGTTCCGGCAGTGGGTTGGCAGGCAATCGGGGAATAGCGCCGTTGGAGACGGAACGTTGGGGTCCTCCGGTAAACGTCAGCGTTACCAGTTCATAGGCGCGCTGGGGGTAGAAGTCATCCACCAGCGTGAATGCCTGCCGGGTGTCCGGTGGTACGTCCAGCAGCAGGTCGGCCCGCATGGACGGGCCGAGTACGATGCGTCCGTTGTCCGGCTGCCAGGGCTCCACGGGATGACCGTCGGTGGCGATGACCCAGGGCGCCAGTTCGCCAAAGTCCAGCTGGAAGACGCGGGCGTTGGCGCCGTTCACCAGGCGCAGGCGCAGGCGCTCGCCGGGGTGCAGTTCCACGTCCCGCGGCAGCCGGCCGTTGATGGTCACGGTGTTGCCGATCCGCCCGGCGTGGCTTTCGTCATGGCGGTGGCCGAAGTCGTCCCGGATGGAGGCGTCAGGGTTCAGGCGCCAGTCGTCCAGCAGCCAGATCAGTTCACGGTCCACCGGGTAGGGTTCAGGTTCCTCCACGATCAGGACACCGCTCAGGCCGCGACCGAGTTGCTCGCTGCTGGCAGCGTGCGGGTGGTACCAGTATGTGCCCGCGTCCGGCAGGGGGAACCGGTAGGTGAACGTTTCGCCCGGCTCGATGGGCGGCTGGGTGAGGTGCGGTACGCCGTCCATGGCATGCGGCAGGCGGATGCCGTGCCAGTGCACGGTGGTGGGCTGGGGCAGGGCGTTTTCCACCATCACTTCCAGGGTATCGCCCTGGCGGTAGCGCAGCACGGGGCCGGGAATCTGGCCGTTGTAGCTCCATACCCCGGTGTCACCGTACTCGGCGCCCACCAGGTTGCTGGTGCCGGGCGCGGCGCGCAGCCGAAACCGCTCATCGGCTGCCCATAGCTTCAGTGGCAGGCCACCTGCCGCCAGCAGGATGGCGCTACCCTGGAGAAATTCCCTGCGATTCATGATGAGGCTCCGGCGGTGTGAAGTCGTCAGCGCTTACCGCGACCGATGGCTGCTTTGAGCATACGCGGGGCATCAAGTTCTGTGGGCCGAACATGGATGGACTATGGTTCATGGTGAAAGACACCAAATCTACGGAAATACACGCTGTTGCCTGACAACAGAGGAGTACTGAATGAGTCCTGTCCGTTTGCTTGGCCTGGTTGTTCTTGTCGTGGGCGTGGTGTTGCTGTTTTTCGGTATCAACGCCACGGATTCCATCGGGGAGTCCATCAACGAGACGCTGACCGGTACCTACAGCGACGAGACGATGTTCTACCTGATTGGCGGGATCGCCGCAATTGTCGGCGGCGGCGTGCTGTTCCTGATGGGAAAAAGCTGAGTTCACCGGCATGGGCGTCAGAGCGAGAGAACGAGGGGCGGCCTGGCCGCCCCTCTTCCTTGTTACCGTTGGTGGAACCGGGCGCCGCCCTCGGCCATGCGTTCCAGGTTCGGCGCCGGCGCGAAGCGGGTTCCGGCGCTGCTTTCCAGTTCCTTGAGTCGTGTCACCAGGTTGCCAATGCCGCGGCTGTCCATGTAGCGGAACGGGCCGCCCCGGAACGGCGGGAAGCCGATACCGAAGACGGCTCCGATGTCGCCGTCCCGAAGGCTGCGGATGACCTCCTCGTGGTGGCAGCGGGCGGCCTCGTTGACCATCATGAGCACGGCGCGGTCGATGATCTCCGCTTCGTTCATCTTGTTGTCCGGCTCCACACCCAGCAGCTTGTACACGCTCTGGTCCACTTCCTTGCCGCCTTTCTTCTTCTTGCCGTCGTAGCGGTAGAAGCCTTTTTTCGCCTTTTTGCCGTAGCGTTCGTCCTTGAGCATGGCTTCCATGGCCTCCACCGGTTTCATGCGCTCGCCGAAGGCATCGTGCAGGATGGGCGCCACCTTGCCGCTGACGTCCAGGCCCACTTCGTCCAGCAGCGCGAATGGCCCCAGCGGGAAGCCGAACTGCACCATGGTGCGGTCGATGTGGTCGATGGGAACGCCTTCCTGCAGCAGGTGGCAGGCCTCGTTGATGTAAGGCGCGAGGATGCGGTTCACGTAGAAGCCTGCGCCGTCCTTCACCACGATCACCGTCTTGCCCTGCCTGCGGCCGAAATCCACGGTCGTGGCAATGGTCTCGGCGGAGGTCCGGTCGGTGGCAATGACCTCCAGCAGCGGCATTTTTTCCACCGGCGAGAAGTAGTGCATGCCGATCACGTTTTCCGGCCGCTCCGCGGCTTCGGCAATGCGCGCGATCGGGATGGAGGATGTGTTGGACGCGAACACCGTATGCGAGGGGGTGTTGCTCTCCACATCGCGTACCATCCTGTGCTTCAGCTCCACGTCTTCGAAGACCGCCTCGATGGCGAGGTCCACGCTGTTGAAGCCGGTGTACTCCAGTGCAGGCGTGACCCGACGGAGCTGGCGCTCCCCCTCGAACGGTGTCAGAGACCGGCGCTTCACGCGCTCGGAGATGAGGCCGTCGATGTGCTTCATTCCGCGACCCAGGCCCTCGGCGGAGACGTCCTTCAGGCGCACCGGCGTATTGGCTTTCGCGGTGGTCACGTAACTGATGCCGGCGCCCATCAGGCCGGCACCCAGCACGGCAGCCTTGCGCACCTTGCGAGGTCGTACGTCGGCGTCGGTGCCGAAGTCCTTTTTCATTTCGACGGTGGCGAAGTAGATGCCGATCAACTGGCGGGCCTCCGGCGTCATTGCCAACTCGCCGAAACAGCGTGCCTCCATTTCCAGGCCGCGTTTCATGCCCTTGGCGGCACCGTGTTCCACGCAGTCGATAATCCGCGGCAGGGCGGGGTAGTTGCCCTTGGACTTGCTCTCCGAGGTCTTGCGGGCGCGGTCGAAGATCAGCCGGCGTCCTGGTGGTGTGCCCTCCAGCAGCCGCTGCGCCAGGCTGCGTTTCTGCTTCTTCGGGCGCCGGCGACCTGAAAGTTCGCCCACCAGCTTCACGGCGGCATCCAGCAGAATGGATGCCGGAACCACGTCATCCACCAGGCCCATTTTCCGTGCCCGGTCAGCGGAGATCTGCTTGCCGGTCAGCATCATGTCCAGTGCGGCCGGTATTCCAACCAGGCGGGGCAGGCGTTGCGTGCCGCCGCTGCCCGGCAGCAGACCGAGCTGCACTTCGGGAAGCCCCAGCTTGGTCTTGTCGTTTTCGGTGGCAACGCGTCCCCGGCAAGCCATGGCCAGCTCCAGGCCACCGCCCAGGCAAACGCCATCAACGGCGGCCACCACCGGCACCTTCGTGCGCTCGATGCGATTGAAGAATTCCTGGCCACCGCGGGACAGGGCGCTGACTTCCTCCGCCGTCTCGCACGCAGCCAGCATGCGGATGTCGGCGCCGGCGATGAAGCTCCCCGGCTTGCCGCTGATGTAGATGATGCCTTTCAGTTCCTTGTCCTGTTCCAGGCGATCCATCAGCGCATTCGCCTGCTCCATGTACTCGGCCTTGAGTACATTCATGCTTTCGCCGGGGATGTCGATCGTGATCACGGCGATGCCGTCATCCCGCATGGACAGTGTGAAACCTTCCTGCTGCACGGGTGTTTCCGCGGTCGAACTGCTCATTACGCTACCTCCAGAACCATGGCTGCACCCAGTCCCCCTGCTGCGCAGGCCGTGGTGAGTGCCACGCCGCCGCCACGGCGGCGCAGTTCGTTCAGTGTCTGCACGATCATGCGGCCACCGGTGGCGGCGAAGGGGTGGCCGTAGGCGATGGAGCCGCCGAGCACGTTGAAGCGGTCGGGGTCCACCTCGCCGATGGGTTCGTCCCGACCCAGCATGTCGCGGGCGAACTGCCGGGAAGGCCAGTGCTTGAGGTTCGCCAGCGTCTGCGCCGCAAAGGCCTCGTGCATATCCACCAGCGTCATGTCCGACAGCGTCAGGCCGGCACGGTCCAGCGCAATGGGAGTAGCGTAACTGGGCCCCATCAGGCCGTCGTGGAAGGGGTCGATGGCCGTGAACGCCCAGGATCGGATGAATCCCAGCGGTTCGTGGCCCAGTTCCAGCGCCCGGCTTTCCTTCATCAGCAGTAGCGTGGAGGCGCCATCGGTCAAGGGCGTGGAGTTGGCCGCGGTGACCGTGCCGTGGCGTCGATCGAATGCTGGCCGCAGTTTGCTCAGTTGCTCCATGCTGGAGTCGCCGCGGATGTTGTTGTCCCTCTCCAGCGGCTCGTCGTACGGCGGCACGATGGCGGTCATCACCTCGTCTGCCAGCTTGCCGTCCTCCCAGGCCCGGTGCGCCCGCTGATGCGAGCGCAGGGCCAACTGGTCCTGGTCCTCGCGGGCGATACCATGGCTTTTCGCCATCTGTTCGGCAATTTCGCCCATGCCGAGATTGGTGGAATAGTCGCGGACCGCCGGAGCCTTGGGCACCAGGTCACCCGGCCGGATGCTGCGGAACAGCTTGAGCTTCTGGCCGACCGTCTTCGCCTTGGTGGAATGGATCAGCGCGCGGGAGAGCTTCTTGCTGACCTGGATCGGCAGCACCGAAGCGGAATCCGCGCCACCCGCCATGCCGATTTCGATTTCCCCCAGTCTTATCGCCTGGGCGATATCGGCGGTGGACTGGAAACTGGTCGCACAGGCCCGGGACACGCTGTAGGAATCCACGGATGGTGGCAGCCCCGCCCCCAGCACCACCTCCCGGGCGATGTTAGGCGCTTCCGGCATGATGCCTACCTGGCCATACACCAGGCGCTCGACCAGTTCGGGGTCGAGATCAAGGCGTGCCATCAGTTCGGTCGTCACCAGCACGCCGAGCTGTATGGCGTTCATCTCCCGGTAAGTGGTCAGTTGGCGGGCAAACGGGGTGCGCAACCCTGCCACCACCGCCACCCGCTCGCCGGGAGCATGGAATCGCTCGTCAATCTGTCGGGCCACAAGCGTCTCCTACAGTCAGTCCATGTGGAAAGTCGAACACACAGTATAGGATTGGGATGAACAGCGCAGGGCACCCCCCTTCCGTCTATCGTGAACATCGATACTTTTCATTGTACGGCGGGCGTTTGGCCGACTACTGTTGGCAGCCTCCACAACGGTGATGGGAGGTACGCCCGATGAGCAACGATATCGTTCACGCAACGGAGACGTCGTTCGAGGCCGAAGTGCTGAAGGCCGACGGTCCCGTGCTGGTGGATTACTGGGCCGAATGGTGTGGCCCCTGCAAGATGCTGGCGCCTATCCTGGATGACGTTGCGGCCGAGTATCGGGGCAAGGTCAAGGTGGTCAAGGTGAATATCGACGAAAGCCGGGGCCTGGCGCCGAAGTACGGCATCCGTGGTATTCCCACACTGATGATCTTCGAGGGTGGCGACGTCAAGGCGACACGCGTCGGTGCGCTGTCGCGGCCTGAACTGCAGGAATTCGTCAGTCAGAACGCCTGAGTGCGGCACCGATCGGTGCCCGGGAAAGGCCGGTTACGCCGGCCTTTCGTCTGCGTGCCTCTGCAACACGCCGAGTCCGGATCGGCGGCGTAGTATCATGCCCGCCTTTGCGCGCTTGGAATCAGACCGGTATGGACGAGCGAACGCGCAGCCTGCTGGCGGTGCATGTCGGCATGTTGCTGTTGGGCGGCACGGCCCTGTTCTCGAAGATCATTCCGCTGCCTGCCGTGGACATTACCGCGTGGCGCAGTGTGTTCGCGGCTATTGCGCTGCTCTGCCTGCTGCTGGTGACGCGGCACGCGGTGCGGCTGCGGGAACCGCGGGATTACGCCATCGTGCTGGGGCTGGGCGTGTTGTTCACCGTGCACTGGGTGACCTATTTCCACGCCATGCAGGTGTCCACGGTAGCTACCGGCATCGTGGCACTGTTCACCTTTCCGGTGATGACCGTTTTCCTGGAGCCGCTTTTGTACGGCACGCGGGCACGGGGTGTGGATGTTGTGAGCGCCCTTGTCGTGCTGTTTGGCGTTTACCTGATGGTGCCGGAGTTCTCACTGGACAACGACACTACGATCGGCGTTTTCTGGGGGCTGGTGTCGGCGCTTTTCTACGCGTCGAGAAACGCCCTGCAACGGCGGTATTTCATCCATTATCCCGGCAAGGTGGCCATGTTCTATCAGGTGCTGGTGGTGGTGGCCCTGACGCTGCCGTTCTCCTCCGGACAGGAGGGTGAACTCGGGCTGGAAGTCTGGGGTCTATTGCTTGTGCTGGGGGTGGTGTTCACGGCCCTGCCACATACGCTGTTCGCGAATGCGCTGGTGCATTTCCGAGCCGCCACGGTGGGTTTGATAAACTGTCTGCAGGTTTTCTATGCCACAGTGTTTGCAGCCGTTCTCTTGTCCGAGGTGCCCGGGTACTACACAATCATCGGGGGACTGCTCGTCGTAGGGGCTGCCGCGATGGAATCGCTGAGGGCATCGCGCTAGGCCGGGCAACGTTCCCTTGGCCGGGGGCGGCGATGGCGGATTTCCAGGCTGTGGGTTGGGTATTGGGCTTCTATACGCAAGCGGCCAACACGAGAAGCGTTCTATAAAAAACCATGAAAGATCTGGACAACATACCACCCGAACTTCTGAGGCTTCTGGTCGATGCCTCCAACGACGGAATCGTGATCGCCGAGCAGGAAGGCGACGATAACGTGCTGATCTACGTGAACCCTGCGTTCGAACGGTTGACGGGGTACACGGCGGACGAGATTCTCTACCAGGATTGTCGTTTTCTGCAGGCGGGAGACCGCGACCAGAAGGGGCTGGAAGAGATTCGCCAGGCGATCCAGGACGGGCGTGCAAGCCGCCAGATCCTGCGGAACTACCGCAAGGATGGTTCCATGTTCTGGAATGAACTCAGCATAACGCCCGTTTATAACGAGCAGGATCACCTGACCTATTTCATCGGTATCCAGAAAGACGTCACTGCGCAGAAAGAACTGGAGATGCGTTTGCAGGAACTGGAAGCCGAGAAGGCCGGCCCCGGGGCTTGAATCCCGAGCCGCCAGGCCAGATCTACGTAGCAGAGCTATTCCAAGTATGTCCGGGCATGTCGGCCCCATCGTCATGCCCCCAGGCATTCCGATGCCCGCACTTGTCGTAATGCCGTTGCATGATCGCGTCAGCGTTTCCTGCGCTGGCCCAACCACTTCGTTGCGAAATGGCGACGGAACAGGAGACTGGACAAGCGCTCTCCTGGCCCGCTGCCGGCTGATGATTCGAGAGGCATTGAATGCAATCCATTCGTTTGCGTGATCTGGACAAGGACGCGCTGCTGGAATTGCGCCAGCAGGTGGAGCAGGAAATCGAAAACCGCCGCTTCGAAGAGCGGCTGCGATGGGAAGCGAAGCGGGCGGCGCGTTCGAGACCGGGGGGAGTGGTCGATGGCTCGGCGTTCTGAATGACTCGCCTTGCGACGGCCGGGCCCAGGTAGCCTGGGCCC
>JAFIFV010000081.1 GCA_020831845.1 Ectothiorhodospiraceae bacterium | reverse complement strand
CGGCTATCCTGATGATGAGTCGTGCCGGGCAGGACTGGGTGGCCCAGGCCGTGGTGTTGGGTGCCATGCTGCTCGTGCTGTTGCTTGCCCTCGTTTGTCTGCTGCTAGCCATGCAGATCCAGCGTTTTCTGGGCGCCACCGTCCGGCGGCATTGGCTTCATCCTTAATAGTCCCCGTATTGCGGACGGGCTTCGCTAACCGAGGCTTGCACGACCTGTCGCGTCTGCGGCGTGAGCTCGAGCTGAACGGGCCGGCCGGTCTCTTGCTGGATGAGGGCGGCCCGCTTGGCTGCTCTTCTGCCGTGTCCGCCACAAGGGATTGCAGCGGTTCTGCGAATCCGGAGGTATGGCAGGGATTCAACCGCAGCATGCAAAGCGATTACGGATGCAGTTGGCAGCGCTCGATACCGCTGCGGCAATTGAGGAAGTGGATGTGCCTGGCTTCCGTCTTCATCGACTGAAGGGACGCGACAAGAATCGATGGTCCCTCTGGGCCAAAGGAAACTGGCGGCTGCCGTTCGAGTTTCGCGACGGAAATTCGTACGTGCCCGACTATGAGGATTATCACTGATGGCGATGCACAATCCGCCCCATCCGGGGGAGTTCATTCGGGAGGTTTGTCCTGAGCTTTTCGGATTGAGTGCTCGGTAGTTGGCGAGGAGTATAGGGGTTTCGCCTCCCACGCTGTAGCGTGTGTTGCAGGGGGCAGCGGAATCAGTCCTGAAATGGCGTTGCGGCTTTCCAAGGCGCTGGGCCGCTCTGCTTGCAGTTGCGGGAGATCAGCCCGTCCGTCTGTTGGGGTGGTGAATTGCCAGGTGGGTGATTCCCTCCAGGCCCGCCTGGTGGTCGGCGATCATTGTCACCGGAATGCGTTGCATCAATGGACTCATTCGACCTTTGTCAGTAAAAGCCGTGACAAAAGATCCGCAGACGATGTGGGGGTGGAGGCGGATGGCAACGCCACCGGCCAGATACACGCCACCTGTGGCGGCCCACTGCAGGGCGGCATTGCCCGCAAAGGAACCCAGCAATTCGGTGAACAGCCCGATGGCTGTCAGCGCAACCGGGTCCTCCTGTTGTGCCAGTTCCACCACATGGGCGGGAGAGATATCGGGTGGATCGGGGTTTGTCGGCTTCCCGCCTTTCGCCAGCCGGTCGGCGAACGCATGAAGGGTGGCCAGGCCGGGTCCGGAGAGTACCCGCTCGTAGCTGACGTGTTCGAGGTGCTGGCGGAGGTGCAGCAGAAGCTCCATCTGTCGGTCCGTTACCGGGGCGAGATCGCAATGGCCGCCTTCCGATGCGAGCACGATGGTGTGGCGCCCCGAACCGTGCCAGCCGGCGACGCCAAGACCGGTTCCGGATGCAATGACCAGCTGACAGCCTCCGCCCGGGCTTCCCCGTTGTACAGTCAGTTGTTGTTCCGGCTTCAGGTCTGGGACAGCGTGGGCCAGCGCCTCCAGGTCGTTGACCAAGTGCACGCGGGGTAAGCCGAGGCGGGCACGAAGGGATTCCGTGTCGGTGTGCCACGGCAGGTTCGTGAAACTGACCTCGCCATCGCGCACCGGCCCGGCGACGGCGAGCCACGTACTGTCGATGTCTGCCCGTTCCACCCGGGACAGCTGAGCAAGGCAGCATTCGACGGCCTCGGCCAGCGACTGGAAACGGTGGCTTGGCCAACTGGCTTCATGGCGTATCCACCATGTTCTGTGGCTGCCTTCCAAGAGACGGAAGCGCGCCTGGGTACCGCCGATGTCCGCAACCAGTATGTGCACGCGTCGCTCCTGCTATTGCAGACGCCGCTTCGCTTCGAGTTCGGCCTGGCGCTTGATGAGCCTGACGATATTCGAAAGCTGTTCGGTAATGATCTGCAGCATGTTGTCCATCGCCACCAGACCGACAAGATGTCCGTGTCGGTCGACGACCGGAATGCGGCGGATACCGTGCAGCCACATGCTGTCGAGGGTGGATTCGAGTTCATCGTCCACCGATGCGGTGATCAGCTCGGTGGAGCTGAACAGGTCCCCGATGCTGACCGTGTCGGCGTCCAGATCCGTTGCCAACACCTCAAGCACCAGGTCTCGATCCGTGATGATGGCCGTTGGAATGCGATGGCCGTTCTCCTGTTTGACGATGACAAGATCACCCACGTGTGCTTCCCGCATCCGCCCCGCTGCATCGCTCACCGATGCAGCGCCTTCGATGCAAACCACGTTATGGCTGCATGCGTCCCCGGTCTTCATTATTGGCTCTCTCCTGGTTCAGAGCAGGTAGCGGGCATATAGGGCGAGGCACTCTCGCCTGAGCGGGCAGCGGACGTCTTCGCACAGGTAACGAATGTCGGTGCCGAAGCAGGGCTCCTGCTGACGACGAATCTGCATGCGCAGGATCTGCCAGCGCCGGCGACTCTCGGATGCGGCCCCTCCCCTGTCCCGGTACTGTTCCCTGGCCTCGCGATGGCGATGGCGATGGAGATAAACCATGTGCACGGCTCCGTGGTTCGTCAATCTGGGCTATAGAGGCAACAGCGTCCTCCAGCCCCGGGTGCAGGGCATTGACTACAGTCATCAATTTGCGCCATCACATCACGGGCAGTGACAGGCAGGGTGGCTTCGCCGGTTTCAGCCCATGGGCCAATCCCGTCTAGCCATGATCCACCAACCCCGTGACGCCGGCCTTGCGCGCGCGATGCGCCGAGCAGTAGATGTCGTCACAGCTCTCTACTCCGTGGCCGATCACGCGGCACTGACAATTTCGGCAAACCGGCGCCAGCGCCTGTATAGCGCATTCGAAGGAATCGAACGGGTGCTCCTCGCCATGCGTTACGACGACGAAGCTGTTCGCATAATCGTTTCCGCAGACTTCACACGTAGCCATGGCTCCTGCGATGCCCTTCCCGACCGATGGGTCTTCCGGGATGCCGGGACGGTCGGCCATTGTTGTGCGGTCCCGGTTCTCGCCTCATGCCGATCACCCGCAGCGGTAGCCGAGCAGCTCCAGCCCGTCGGTGAGGTAGGTCGGGAGCAGCGCATGGGCGATGAGATAATCCGCGGTATGCGGCGTCCAGGCGTCATTGACGTCCCGTAGCAGGGCTTGCCAGTCGTCCACCTCGTAATCGCCACGGCCTAGCCACAGCAGAGCCACAACCTGTTCCTGCTGGCAGCGGTCCAGATCGTTGATGATGGAGCGGAACTCCTCCATCGTGGAGTCGCTCGCATGTCTGGCGAGAATCTGCATGGGCCAGTCATCCACCGGGCTGGTGGGCTCGTCTTCAATGACCACTTCCTCTTGCGCATGGAATTCCTCGGCCAGCTGGATCAGCCGGCAGACATTGTCCAGGTTGACGTCAAGGGTTGGCATCGAAGTCCCTCCTGCTGATACCTCATCTGCTGGTCCGGGTGGCCGCTCCCATGAAGCCTAGTCGGGGAGAGTCGGAGGTGCATTGACCGGAGTCAGTCATCGGAAGATCTGCTGATCCACGGATCCATTGACCGGGTTGAATGCCAGCGCCGTGGTGGCGGGTGGACGCTGCCTCCCGTCATCCCGAATTCGTCTATGACGGAGGAGGTTGCGCCATAGCTGGTCGCGCCATAGCTGGTCGCATAAGTCATCGAGATCAGCGCCGTATCGGATCAGAGCTTCCAGGACGCGATCAAGCAGGGCATAACGTCCGGGGGAGGCCTGGGTCTCGGGGCAGAGGGTCACCATGGAGAACGGCCGGGTTGTGGGTTATCTGGTAGATATGCGGGTCACGTTTGTCCTGAAGAAACAGCAAGCCGACCCCTTGTTCCGATGAGAACAAGGGGCAACGGTCGCTGGCGGCTCAACTCTTCACTTCAATGCGGGTAGGCTGCGGTCTTCTTGATTTCGGGATGGTGATCTCCAGAACACCCTTGTCTGATCGTGCCGATACGTCGGACGCATCCCCGGTATCAGGGAGGAGGAAACGCCGGAGGAATTTCCCCTGAAACCGCTCGGTCCGGTGGTAGCCCTCGCGTTCTTCTTTCTTCTCTTCGGTGCGCTCGCCCCGGATCGTCAGGACATTCTTCTCCAGTGTTACCTCGATATCCTCCGGGTCGACGCCGGGCAGGTCCGCGCGAACCACAAAACGATCATCCTCCTCACGGACATCGACATCGGGCGCCCAGTCAGTCGGGCTCATTGACTCGTCGTCCAGGGAGAACAGCGGTCGGAACCGCTCCTGCAGGAAGCGATCGAAATCCGGTTCGAAGATCGAAGGCCAGCGGCCGGACCGCTTCGCGGGTGTTTTCATGAGACGCCCTCCTACGTCGGGAAATCCGCTTACGTGCGGCTGGTGTGACGATACTCGGCGGAAAACCGGAAGGCATTGACCGCAGTCAGCGAACGGGGTATCTCTGCTCTGTTGCGGTTATCTTCACTGCGGTTCGGCGCTGTAGTCGTTTGCCGAGCCCCGGGCGGTCCGTAGAAGGCTGGTTGCGTCCAGAATGGTGATGTGGTTGTTGTCCACTGTCAGCCAGCCGCGATCGCGGAAGCGGCTGAGCACCCGGGAGACGGTTTCCGTCGCCAGGCCCAGGTAACGCGCAAGATCGTAGCGTGCCATCGGCAGAACTAAGCTGCGGCGACTGCAACCACGCTGTGCCTGCAGTTCGCTGTAATCCCCGAGAAAGCGGGCAACGCGACCTTCGGTGCTGCCGCGATCCATTTGCAGCAGATGAATCAGGCGGAGGATCTCTCGGTACATTTCGGTCATCAGGTCGGGGCTGTTCGCGGTGTTCGGCTCCTGGGAGCCCGGGTGGCGCAGGGGAAGCACCTTGGTGGTATCCAGGGCAATGGCTCCGCAGAACGTCTTGCGGCCGATAACGGCCTCGAAGCCGACTACGTCTCCAGGCATGTGAAAACCGATGACGCATTCCTCGCCGTTTTCGTCGCTCACGTAACTCTTGAGCACGCCGGCAACGACCAGGTAGGGAAATTCGATGTCCTCGCCTGCATGAAACAGGTGCTCACCGCGTTGCAGGATCCCCTGGGCCTTGCCGAGGGCTCGCGCGCGCCGCGGCCGGGCTCGGCCCAACGGATCCGGTTGTTCGAACGGCAGTACTTGGCCAGTCATCCTTGGCACCTCGATTTGGACGGTGGAACCGGCTGCCCCGAAACGTGCAGCTACCCTGAACCATAGTCCGGGAGGAGAGGGGCGACAGTGAGGGGATCCCCGTATCCGTGGATGGTGCGCTCAGCCGAGGGACGACAGCAGTTGATTGATCCTGGCCAACAGCTTCTGGCCGTCGATGGGTTTTGCCATGATTTCCCGTGCGCCGGCGGCCCGGGCCCGGGCCGCCAATGGGCCATGTGGCTGACCGGTCATCACGATGGTGGGAAGATCCCGGCCTGCCGCACGGAGGTGCTCCTGCAGATCGGCGCCGTTCAGGCCGGGCATGTGGGCGTCCATGAGCAGGCAGCTGGCAGGCGGGCTGTCGCCTTCCCCACGGACTGCAGCAAGGAAGTCCGCGCAGGACGCGAACGTGCGGACGCCCACGCCATGGGTTTCCAGCAGCAGCTTCAGGCTTGCACGCACGGCCTCGTCATCATCCACGATGTAGACGAGGGGAGACGTCTGCTGTGATATGGTTTCGGACATGGCGGCGCTCGTGGTGCCGGTTGAAGACGCAGATTGGAGCACAGGCGAGGATGGGAACTCGTGACTGTGGTCACGTATGGCCGATTCAGGTGCTGCGGCCGCGAGTGTGGCTGAGGCAACTGGCGAGGCGGGCCAGCTGGGCGGCGGATGCGAGCTCCAGCTTTCTCATTACCCGCCCCCGATGCACCTCCACCGTGCGCTCGCTGATACCCAGCTCGACGGCGATCACCTTGTTGGGTTTCCCCTCTGCCGCAAGTCGTGCGACGTCCGCCTCCCGCGGGCTCAACCGACGGATCCTGGCATTCAGCGCCGCTTCCCTGGCATGTCGCTCCATGGTGGCACGGTGCCGTTGGATCATCTCCTGAACGAGCGGCAACAGGCGCGAGCGCTGGAGCCCGGGCTTCTCGATGAAATCCGCTGCGCCATCCTTCATTGCCCTGACGGCTGCGGGCACGCTGGCCTTGGCCGTCAGAAAGATGACCGGAATATCCGATCCGGCCTCCCGGAGCCGCTCCTGCATCTCCAGGCCGTCCATGTGGGGCATTCGCAGGTCCAGGAGAATGCAGGAAGGATGTTCCGGCAACTGAGCCTGCAGGAATTCCTGGCCGGACGCGAATGCCAGGGTGGCGTAGCCGGCGCTGCCTAGCAGCAGGCTCAATGCCTCGCGGACGCCCTGGTCGTCATCGACAATCAGTACGGTACCCTGCTCACTGTGCATCGCCTTGTCCTGCGGGCAACGGGAGTTCGACCAGGAAAGTGGCCCCCTCCTCGGGCGCGTTCGCGGCTGTCAGCCTGCCGCCATGTGCCTCCACGATGGATCTGCAGATCGACAGACCCTGGCCCAGCCCCTGTTCCTTGGTGGTGAAGAACGGGTCGAACAGCTTGTCCCGGTCCGCTTCGGTGATTCCTGGGCCAGTATCCGCCACCGCGATGGTGCAGGCTCTACCAACTCGGTCGCGCCGCGTAGTAATGCGCAGCCTCCGTTCTCCGTCAGTCTCTCGCATCGCGTCGATGGCGTTCCTGATCAGGTTGAAGACGACTTGCTCGATCTGCACCTTGTTGACTTTGCACTGGCACCCGGTAAGTTCCAGATCGAGCTGGACGGTGACGCCGGTCTCGTCCAGTTCGTGGCACAGTAGGTGCAGCACGTTCTGGATCACGGCATGGATGTTCTCCGGGTGCAGCGCTTCCGGGTGATCCCTGCGCATGAAAGTATGCAACTGGCTGATGACCCGGTTGGCGCGCTGACTCTGGCGGTGAATCTGCTCTAGCGCTTCCTTGATGGTTGCCTGCGACGGCTCTGAAGCCTCGGCCAGGCTGAGCCCGGCTTCTGCCGCCGCATTGATGGCCGTGAGCGGCTGGGACACTTCGTGGGCCAGCCCGGCGGTGAGCTCACTAACAGCACTCAGGCGGGTTGAGTGCGCCAGTCTTGCCAGAAGTTCCCGCGCTTCACGCTCGGCGCGCTTGCGATCCCCGATGTCCTGCGTGAAGCTCACGAAGCGCCGTTGGCCGTCTTCCAAGAACTCGGCGATGGTCAGTTGCAGCTCGATGTTCCGGCCGTCCTTGTGCCGGCCTGTCACCTCGCGGCCTACCCCGATGACATGCGGCCGGGATGTTTCCAGGTAGCGGCGAATGTAGTCTTCATGGCGGCTTTGGTAGGGCTCTGGCATGAGCATGCTGACATTCCGGCCCGCCACTTCCGAGCGATGGTATCCGAACAGCCTCTCTGCCGCGGGATTGAAATCGAGAACCGTTCCCGCTTCATCGCTGGTGATGATACCGTCGATGGCGTTCGCGAGGATGGTGCGGCCGCGTCGCGTTTCCGCGGCCAGGCGCTTCCTGAACTGGTGCTGCCGGGACAGATCCATCGCCAGAATGTAAAGGCCCGTGACATCGCCATGATCGTCCAGGCGGGGAGCG
Organism: Ectothiorhodospiraceae bacterium; assembly: GCA_020831845.1. Lineage (GTDB taxonomy): Bacteria > Pseudomonadota > Gammaproteobacteria > Nitrococcales > Aquisalimonadaceae > LSCE01. The sequence continues at coordinate 20,367 of JAFIFV010000081.1, read as the reverse complement.
TAGGTTCCATGAATGAAGCGGACACCTCCACGGGCATAGGGCACTTCACCATGGTAGACGGCTTTCCGACCCGCAAGGGCCTGGTCGAACTGGGGGCGGAGCACCGCGAAAGCCTTGCGGCCGATTACGTCACGGATGTGCTTGCCCACCTGCGCCTTGGGGGCGAGTCCGAACCAGTCGTTACAACCAAGGTTGGCGAACTGGATGCGGTAGTCCCGGTCAAGATCGGCGGCAAGTACCGGCAGCCCGTCCACCAGTCGGCGGAGGGGAGCATCGTCCTGCCCATCAGCGGTGTGTGACAACTGGGGCTCTGCGGTAGCGGGGGTTCCGGCGGCAACAATGCGCCGCACGCGCCCCCGGTCGTCCGCCAGAGCCCCGTACCGCCAGTGAATCTGTCTGGGTTCACCGAACCGATTGACCCACAGGCCGGTCCGCTCCTCGATGAAGGCTCCGGCGCTCAGGTTTTGCACGAAGTTCTGCAGTGCCTCCCGGTGTTCCGGTCGGGCAGCCACTTCCCACATAGGGCGCCCGATGACTTGCTGGGCCTCGTATCCGGTCAGTCGCTCGCATTCCCGGTTGAACAGCTCGATACGCCCATGCGAGTCCGTCACAACGACTAGCAGACCGGGCATGTCGAGCAGACAGCGCAGCAGGGCTGCGTCCTGGTCTGGCGGTGTCCCTGCGGAGGTGAAACGCTCGATGTCGGTCAACACCCTATCCAATCGTGGTGGCCTGGCGGGAGACACGACACTGAGTGATTTCCCTCGGCCACTGGCAGAAAGAAATGAATCAGCGCTCCCCTGGCAGGCGATTGGCTACAGAGACAGTCTAGTTGAAGTTCGGGGCCTTGGATGGAATACAAACACCCTTTGCCGGTGCCTGGGCAACAGCGGAGAGCAGGCAGGGCCCGCGGCCGGTGATCTCTGGCCGCGCGTCAGCTTATGTCATTTCTCTTTGCAGCGGCTCCGCCGAATCCTCCCGCACCTGGAAGTGCTGATCGAGCTCATCCAACAGGCTGGTGATGCCCGTGTACTCCAATTCATCCATTGGCAACATGGCCGCGCCGAAGAAACCCTGGCGGCGCATGGCCATGGCCTTGCTGGCCACCTGGTGTCGCACACCATCCCAGAACGGATGCGCGAATACGTCCACCGGCTCGGTCAGTTTGCCTTCATGCACACAGTAGGCGGCACCGGTGATGATGGGTGGGCCATCAAAGTAGCTGATGCCGGATCCCAGTGGTACGGGCATCAGCGGCATGTTGTGCGAGCCGCGCATGCCGCCCGCTACATAGTGTCCGGTTGCGAACGGGGCGAGAACCTCGCCGGTTGCGGGAAAATCCTTCTGCACGCGAACAAGCATGACCGGGTCGTCCTTGCCCGTATATTTGCCGGCGATGTTGTGAAGCCGTGATGTGGATGCCGCAACGGCCTGCTCGCCGGATTTCCGTGACCACACGGATTCCACGACGTAGCGCTCGGGATCCCGTAGCAGGGCAGCGATTCGGTACAGATCCTCGGGAGCATTCAGCTCGATAACGCGGTCTCCCGCGGTGTGTGCCACGTCCATGATCACGAAGGTGAAGCCCTCGGTGAGGGTCGGGGAGAGCAGCAGCCCGGGGGTGTTCATCGGATCGGCGAACGCGGCGTAAAGGGGGAAGTTGAAGGCTCCGGGGTCTGTCTTGTCGGCGGCGAAGAACAGGAATGGTTCCGCCTCACGTTCGGCGATGGTCATTTCCGCAACCCCCGGCCCCATGCCGCGGACGTTCCCGGAGAAGGCATCGACCAGCAGATCCTGTCCGGCCCCGTACAAGCCCTGGCGACGGGCCGTGTCGGTGCCCGCCTGGAAGGCATTCCAGGCCAGTTCGTGCACGTCGGGATGACCACTGCCGTGAACGTGGGTCATCAGCAGTGCGATGTCGTCACCCGTGGAGCCGACCTGGCTGTCGAGCAGCAGACCGTCCCCTTGGTGTGCAATGACCTCGCGCACGCGGGCCACCAGGGCTTCCGAAGGCCTGATGTGTCCGCCGATGGAGCCGATGTCCGCCTTGAGGACGCTGAGCGTGATGTCCATGGTCATCTCCCTTCGGTGAAGCCTGCGTCAGGAATTCACTGGATGCTCCCCCCTTCGGACATGCCCCGCATTGACTGCGGTCAACGCCGACCGCGATGCTAGCAAGCTAGCATTGGTTAATGTGTCGCCCCGGCTGGGGGAGGTCATGCATGCCCACCAATGAATACACACTTGAGGTACGTCCTCAGTTGCCTGCGGCCCTGTCCCAGCTGGGCCGGCTTGCCGACAATCTCTTCTACAGCTGGGATCGCCGCGTCCGGGGACTGTTCTTCAGAATGGATCCGGTGCTCTGGAAACGCTGCGGTCACAATCCCAAGGTGTTCCTTCGGCGCGTATCGCAGTCGCGTGTGGACCAACTCGCGAGGGACCGCGAGTTCATGCTCCAGTACCAGGACGTGCTTGCCGCATTCTATGCCTACGTGGAACCGGGTCCGGATCGCCCCGGAAACGAGATCCCCGAGTTCGACCCTGGGCGCGACCTGGTTGCCTATTTCTGCATGGAGTACGGACTGCACGAAAGTCTGCAACTCTATTCAGGCGGGCTCGGCATCCTTGCCGGCGATCACTGCAAGGCGGCCAGTGACCTTGATCTGCCCTTCGTTGCAGTAGGGCTCATGTATCGGCAGGGTTACTTCGTTCAGACCATTGATCGCGACGGCGCGCAGCAGATGCATTACCGACCGGCCAATCTCGATGATCTGGCCGTCCGTCCTGTCCAGGACGCGCAAGGTCAGGATATGCGCATCAGCATCGATTTTGCCGATCGCACGGTGTCTGCCGGCATCTGGAAGGCGGACGTGGGCCGTGTGCCTTTGTACCTGCTGGACACGGAGCTTCAGGAGAACCGGCCGGAGGATAGGGCGATCACCTACCAGCTCTACGGCGGTGATCGGTCGGTGCGCATCGCCCAGGAGATCGTACTGGGTATCGGCGGTGTTCGTGCCTTGCGCGCCTTAGGGGTGGCTCCCACGGTTTGGCACATCAACGAAGGGCATCCGGCGTTCCTGATCCTGGAGCGCTGCCGCGAACTGGTGGCCGGAGGCATGACCTTCGATGCAGCGCTGGAAGCGGTGGCCGCAGCCACAGTGTTTACCACACACACTGCAGTCCCGGCGGGGCACGACCTGTTCTCCCGCGCACTAATCACACACCATCTGGGACAACTGGCTCTGGACATGGATATCAGCGAGGAATATCTGCTGGCGCTGGGCGCTTCGCCCCAGGGGGCGGACATGTTCAACATGACGGCGCTCGCCTTGCGGGGCTCACGCCAGCACAACGCAGTGAGCGAGGTGCACCGCGATGTGGCGGCGGATATGGAGGCCCATGTCTGGCCGGCTATTTCACCTGGGGATAGTCCGCTGCGTTCCGTTTCCAATGGAGTGCACATCCCCACCTTTCTTGCCCGGGAGTGGGTCGCCATGTTCGACGGGCGCTGTCCCGACTGGCGTCAGCACCTGAACGACGGGGAATTCTGGCGGGAAACCATCGAAGCAATTCCTAACCACCGGTTCTGGGGCCTGGTGCAATCGCTGAAAAGCGAAATGCTGGATGACCTTGCTCCCTACCTGCATGGCCAGTATGAGCGGAACATCTTCAGCCGGGCGCGCATCAACGCCATGCTGGAAACCTTCTCGCCGGAGAATACGCGGCCGCTCATTCTGGGGTTCGCCCGGCGGTTCGCCACCTATAAGCGGGCACTGCTGATCTTCCAGGATCTGGAGCGCCTGGCTCGGCTCCTTCAGGACCCGGAGCGCCCGGTCATCATTCTATTCGCCGGCAAGGCACATCCTCAGGACATGCCCGGACAAGCTCTGATTCGTCGGGTTCACGAATTTGCCTCCCGCGAGCCGTTTCTCAATCGGGTATTCCTGATCGAGGGGCACGATATCGCGCTGGCCCGCAAGCTGGTGACCGGCGTCGATGTCTGGCTGAACACGCCCGAGTATCCCATGGAGGCGAGCGGCACCTCGGGTCAGAAGGCGGCCATCAACGGCGGGGTCAACCTGAGTATGCTCGATGGGTGGTGGAAGGAGGGATTCGATGGCCGCAACGGATGGGGCATCGAGCCTCACAGCGCCGATCTGTCGACGGAGGAACGCGATCGGCTGGAAGCGCAGGATCTGCTCGATCTGCTGGAGAACGAGGTCATTCCGGAATATTTCGCTACGGGTTCAGGGGGTTATCCTCCTGCCTGGGTGGCACGCTGCAAGCGGTCAATGAGGACGGTGCTGCCCCGTTTCAGCGCCGAGCGCATGGTCATGGATTACGTGGAGCGCATGTACGTGCCTGCGGCACGCCAGGGCAGGTCGCTCAGTGCCAGCGAGGGCAGGGGTGCGGCGGACCTTGCGCAGTGGAAGTCGCGGGTGTGCGAAGCCTGGCCCGGGGTGAGTCTGAGCTGGAGTGAGCCGCCACCCTCGGTGGTGTCGGGCGGACACCAGGCCGGCCTGCGCGTAGAGGTTCTGTTGAACGGCCTCACGCCGGAGGATGTGGTGGTCGAGTGTCTGCTTGAGGAAAACGGCAGCGATACAGACTCGTTGCATCGGTTCGGGTTCGCCTGCATGGGGGAACAGGCAGGCGCCCATCGCTTCGTTCTGGATCTTCCTCCGCCGGACAGCGGCCTGTTCCGGATGCGGGTTCGCATGTACCCGTTTCACCCCCAACTGATGCACCGTTTCGAAATGGGTCGGATGACCTGGCTCTAGGGGAAACTCTGAAGCATTTTCCTCGGGAAATGCTGATAAATTCTCGCATTCGCGCCGAGACCGGTTTTCGTTGACGGCAGTCAATCCGGCAGGGCGGCTCGTGAGTTAGGGTTCGGGGCATTGGCGGCTGCGCTGCCAATGTCGGGGTACAAGCCACTAAGGCATGGCTTTACCCTCAGGAAGGCTAGTAAAGGTGCCGGACAAGGAGGGAAGGTTACATGTCGGTCCGAGTAGCGATCAACGGTCTTGGGCGCGTTGGGCGCGCCACGCTGAAGATTCTGCAGGAGCATTCGGGGTTCGAACTCGTCGCGGTCAATGATGTGGCTTCGCCGGACGATCTTGCCTATCTGCTTCAGTACGATTCATTCTACGGCCGCTATCACGAGCATGTCGGCCACGAAGGGGAAACACTGGTCATCGGGGAGACTCGCTGCAAGGCTCTCGGTCAGGAGGATCCGGCACGTCTGCCATGGGCAGAATTGGACGTGGAACTGGTATTCGACTGTACGGGGAGGTTCACCCGGAGAGAGGAGCTGCAGAAGCACCTGGATGCCGGTGCGCGACGGGTGCTGCTTTCCGCCCCCGCCAAGGGAAACGACGTTCCCTTCGTAGTGTACGGCGTCAACGAGGCGGCGGACGATGAGCAGATTATCTCCTGCGCAAGCTGCACCACCAACTGCATTGCGCCGGTGATCGAAGTCGTTGGCCGTCGGATCGGGCTGCGCAAGGCCATCATGACGACCATCCATTCCTACACGGTGTCCCAGCCGTTGGTAGACGTACCGGCGAAGAAACGTCGTCGGGGGAGGGCAGGTGCCATCAATTTCGTTCCCACGAGTACCGGCGCGGCCCAGGCAACCACGCGCGCCCTGCCCCAGTACGAGGGGCGCTTCGACGGGGTGGCTGTCAGGGCCCCGGTGCCGGTCGGTTCGATGGCGGATATCACCTTGCTAACGGAAAGATCCACCAGTGCCGAGGAGATAAACGGCATCTTCGAGGAGGAGGCGGCCAGTGCTCGCTACCAGGGCATCCTTGGAGTGACCCGCGATGCCATCGTGTCCTCGGATATCATCCAGGACCCCCGTGCCTCAATCGTCGACCTGTCGCTGACACAGGTGGTGGACGGTGATCTGGTGAAGGTCATGAGCTGGTACGACAACGAATGGGGCTATGCCGCGCAAATGGTTCGGCTGGCCCAGCGGATTGTCGGCTGAGGGCTGGCGCCGAGCGGCATCACGAGCGAGGCATCCATCCTCTGGTTCATGCCGACCGCCGCCGCGAGGCATCGACCTGCCATACGACGCCATGGAGGATGGCTCGGAACGTGACAGAGTGTGCGGGCCGGGGGAATCGCAAGAATCTCTACTTCCGGGCCTGGCTCGATGCTCACCAGGTTCGCGCCTACCCGGGAAGGCTGCGTCTGATCGGGGAACTGCGGCAAGCCTGGACCCCGATCGCCGTGTTCTCGGTCAGCCGCAGTTCGGAAGCCGTCCTGCGCAACGCCGGTATGCCGGATGTCTACCAGAGGAGCGAGCTGTGGCGCTTCGATCTGGTGGACCCCGACAACCGTCACCCGGTGGCGCTGGTCTGCAAGCCGCGCTCCGGGTTAGGCATGCCGCGGCGCTGACAGCAGATTGAAGGCCGATCAGGCAGGACCCGGCGGCAGGCGGCCGCAGCTGGCGAGCATGCTGCGGATCCAGGGCTCCGGGCCTTCGTCCAGTGGGTGGGGTTCGAGTCGCCACCTCCAGTTGCCGTGCGGGTCGCCGGGTGTATTCATGCGCGCCTCGGATCCCAGGCCGAGCAGATCCTGCATAGGCACTACTGCCAGGCGCCCGACCGATGCCATCGCCACATGTACCAGGGCCCGAGGCATGTCTTCGCCCGAATGGCCCAGGAAGTGCGACACGTCCTGACGCCGATTTGTCGATAGCGATTCCCACCAGCCCAGGGTGGTGTCATTGTCATGGGTGCCGGTGTACACGACAGATTCCGGTATGTGGTTCGAGGGGCGGTGGGGGTTGCTGGCATCGCCCTCGAAACCAAACTGCAGGACCCGCATCCCGGGAAAACCGAGTGTGCGGCGAAGTTGGTCGACGGCTGGGGTGATGTCGCCCAGGTCCTCGGCGACCAGTTGCAGCGGGCCCAGGGCAGCGAACACGGCGTCGAAGATTTCGCGGCCCGGCCCCTCTCTCCAGGCCCCCTGTTTGGCGGTACGCGCCTCGCCGGGAACGGCCCAGTACGACTCGAACCCGCGGAAGTGGTCGATGCGCAACAGCTCGAACAGCCCGCACTGGGCGCGAAAGCGCTCGATCCACCAGTCATGGCCATTGGCAGCCAGGCGGTCCCAGCGGTACAGCGGGTTGCCCCAGCGCTGGCCGGTGGCGGAGAAGGCATCCGGGGGCACCCCGGCCACTTCCAGTGGCCGCCCGGTGTCGTCCACGGTGAAGTAGTCGCGCCAGCGCCACACATCGGCGCTGTCATCCGCCACGTAGATCGGCAGATCGCCGAACAGGCCCACACCCCGAGCATGTGCATGGGCCTTGAGTGCCTCCCATTGCCGGAAGAACAGATACTGGCCGAAGCACTCCTGCTCGATCCGCGCGGCCGATTGCTGCCGAATGTGCTGCAGCTGCTCGGGCGCCCGGGTGCGCAGCTCACTCGGCCAGTCGTACCAGGCGCGATCGCCGTGCAGCAGGCCGATGGTGCGAAACAGCGCATAATCCGGGAGCCAGGCGGACTGCGCCTGCAGGAATTGCTCGTAGTGCGAACGCCGGGCGGCGTCGGCGTCCCGGGAGAACGTGGTCCATGCCCGTGCGACCAGTCCCCGGCGATCAGGCAGGGCGTTGTCTTCCGCACCCAAGTCGTCCTGGTCGATCAGACCCTCATCCTGCAGCAGTTCCGCGCTCAGCAGGCCGGTATGGCCGGCAAAACTTGAGCGCGGGCGGTAGGGCGACAGATCCTTATGGACCGGGCCCACGGGCAGCATCTGCCAGACGGTAAAGCCGGCTTCCGCCAGGTAGTCCACGAAGCGTCGGGCGCCGGGGCCCAGATCGCCTTGCGGTCCGGGGCCGGGAAGCGATGTCGGGTGCAGCAGCACGCCGGCCCGGCGCTCCTGCAGCCAGCACTCTGCTTCGTCGGTCACGCCTGTCCTCGCCGCATGGTTCCGCCCAGTTCGGGCTGCCCGTGGCCACGGCTGATGGCGGTGCCCAGATGGTCCGGCACCGGCTCGTCCAGCATCCGGTACAGGGCCTTCAGATGCTGACGGTAGAGCGCGTCGAATTCCGCGACCACATCCGCCGGATTGTAGTCGCCGAACCACCAGAACCAGTCGGAGCCTTCGCAGACGGCCAACTGGCGCTCCAGCTCGGTCCGTTGGGCTACGTCGGGGATCTCCGGCAGCTTCCGGTCATATACCGTCTTGGCTTCACACAGCAGTTCCCAGGCCCGGTTCTTGTCGGGATCACCGATCCAGGTGTCCAGGTTTCCGTAGACCCAGCTCCCGGCCACGATGCCGGGGAGGGAAACTACCGGAAGCGCGTGGTTCTCCGCGCATTCCGCAAAGGTGGTCAGACGCAGCCTGTCGTGCTGAAACAGTGCCTGGTACAGGGCCGGAACGAAGTGATACCCGTTGTGCGGGTAGTGCTCCCAGGGATTCTCGCCGTCCAGAATCACGGCCACCACCCGTCCCGCATCGCCATCCCCGGCAATGTTTTCCAGGCGGGCGATGAAATCCCCGACTGCGTCATCTGCATGCCAGTCCTTGTAGGTGAAGCCGATCAGGTCCGAGAGTTCATCATCGCGGAAGAAGCACAGAGGCCCGTTGTTGCCATTGCGGTAGGGGCGGTGCAGCGTGTTGCTGTTCAACTGGCCGTTATCCAGACTGTTGTCGAGAACCGCCTGCCCGCTGGCAGTCCAGGCGAAGCCCTGTTCCCCGATCAGCTCAAGCGTGCGTGCGGATACGCCTCCTTCGGAGGGCCAGCACCCTGTTGGCCGAATGCCGAAATGCGCCTCGAACGAAGCCCTGGCCTGCTCCAGTTGCCACATCGCGCGCTGCTCGCCGCCGGGGTAGCCGGAGACGTCCGGCAGCGGCAGGTCCGGCCTGGGTTCGCGGGCCGTGGCGAAGTCCAGCAGCAGTGGCAGGATGGGGTGCGTGTAGGGGCTGGTGGACAGCTCCGCGCGCCCGGCCCGGGCCAGTTCGCCGTAGCGAGGCAGCAGTCCTGCCATGATGTCGCGGATGACGGAAACCAGCTCGCTCCGGTCCTCCGCCGTGTACTCGCACTCCTTGTCGATCAGCTTGCGAATGCGCTGATCGCCGCGGCGGACGGTCTCGCCCATCCAGGCCAGGTGATACCAGACCAGCAGATCCGCCAGATGCCGGTCGCTCAGGTAGTCCGGCCCGGGGTCGGTTTCCAGGGCGCGGCGCGTCATGTCCGCCAGGCGCGCGTAGGCCGGGAACCGGCCGATCATGTGCGTTTCCTGGGCATGCAGGCAACGCTCCAGCAGTGCATGTCGCTGTGCACGCTCGTCTGGCAGTTGCGGCCTGGCCAGGGCTGACAACAGCTTGTCGCCAAGCTCCGCGCCGTTTCCCAGGTGTGCTCCGATCCGCTTCGCATACTCGGCAAGCTGCTCCAGCAGTACCGGGGGGAAGTTCAACACGGCCTTTACCCCTTCCGGCGCCTGCTCAAGGTGCGCTGCCATGTCCGCGTAGTCCTTGATCGCATGCAGGTAGGTCCAGGGGGCCAGGAACTCTCCCTCCAAGGGGCTGCGGTACTCGGGCTGATGCATGTGCCAGCACAGTACGACGCGCAGCGGCTCAGCGGACATGACGGGTTTCCTGACCGAGCATTTCCGGGGTGACCAGCACCACGCGTCCCGGGCTGACCTCGAAGCGTTTGCAGTCCTCGGTGCGGTCATGGCCAATGCGTGTACCGGCGGGAATGACGCAGCCGGTCTCGATGATTGCACGGCGTATGTGGACGTCACGCCCGATCTGCGCATTGGTCAGCACCACGGAGTCCTCCACGGTGGAGCCTTCCCCCACCGAGACGTCGGATGACAGGACCGAGTTGCGGATCAGTGCCCCCGACACGATACAGCCGCCGGCCACCAGCGAATTGATGGCTTCGCCCCGGCGGTTGTCCTGGTCGAGAACGAATTTGGCCGGCGGCGCCTGGTGCTGCAGCGTGAGAATGGGCCAGCGGCGATCGTAGACGTTCAGTTCCGGCTCGATGCGGGTCAGCTCCAGGTTCGCTTCCCAGTATGAATCGATGTCTCCCACGTCGCGCCAGTACGCAGGTCCTCCGGTTTCCATGTCCCGGAACGGAAAGGCATGGACGGCACTGCCGTTGTCGACCGCAGCAGGGATGATGTCCTTGCCGAAATCGTGGCTGGATTCGGCGTCGGTCGCATCTGCGGGCAGGCGCTCCAGCAGGAAATCTGTGCCGAACACGTAGATGCCCATCGAAGCCAGTGCGTGGGTGGCGTCGTCCGGCATGCCCGGGCACTGCGCGGGTTTCTCCATGAAGCGCCTGATGCGGTTGTCCTTGTCCACCTCCATGATCCCGAAGGCGAATGCCTTTTCCAGAGGGACCGGCATGCAACCCACGGTAACGTCGGCACCGGAACTGACGTGTGCCGCCAGCATCGATCCGTAATCCATCTTGTAGATGTGATCGCCGCCCAGAATGAGCAGGAAGGCCGGATCATGCAGGCGGATGATGTCCATGTTCTGATAGATCGCGTCCGCCGTCCCCGCATACCAATCTTCTCCCGCGCGCTGTTGGGCCGGGAGCAGTTCCAGGAATTCTCCCAGATCCGGACGCAGAAAGGACCACGCTTGATGGAGGTGCTGGATCAGCGAATGTGCCTTGTACTGGGTGAGGATCCCCATCCGGCGAATGCCGGAGTTGACACAGTTGGAGACGACGAAATCGATGATTCGGAAGTGTCCGCCGAACGGTACGGCCGGCTTCACCCGGTGCGAGGTCAGTGCCCCCAGGCGCGTGCCTTTACCGCCGGCCAGGATCAGGGCCAGCGTGTCCCGGGTGATCAGGCTGACAAAGCGCTCGCTGGTCAGTTTCTGCTTATGCTGCACGGCCACCGCTCCAAGCGGAATCAGGAGTTCAGATGATTCGACCACTGCTCATGATCTGGGGGCGTTGACCGCAGTCAACGCAAAGGGAGTTAACCCGGGAGATTATTCGAACGAACTGGCGGACAGGTATCGGCTGGCGGTGGAGATCATCTCCGCTTCCGGCGGTCCGGGATCGGAGGCAGCATGGTCATGGGAAACGAATCCCTGTTCACCGGCGGGCAGACGCCGGCCCTGCGGGGCCTGATCGAGGGGCGTCTGCACGACCCCCACAGTCTGCTCGGACCCTTTCAGGACGCGGAGAGGAGCGGTATCCGTGCCTGGTTGCCCGGGGGCATCGCGGCATGGGTAGAGCCGGGGGAGCATAGAATGCGGCAGGTCGATCCGGCCGGCGTGTTCGAATGGTGCAGTGAGGAAGGAGTGCTCCCCACGGCCTATCGGTTGCGTTGGGAGGATGGGGCAGGAAGGACGCTGGAGCGTACCGAGCCGTATGCCTTTGCACCGGATCTCAATCCGGATGAACTGCGGTCATTCTGCTCCGGTGAGCACATTCGCACCTGGCAACTGCTGGGAGCCCACCTGGTGGAGCGGGGTGGCGTGCGGGGCACGCGTTTCGCCGTCTGGGCGCCTAACGCCGAGCGGGTCAGCGTGGTGGGGGATTTCAATGGCTGGAATGGTCTCAGCCATCCGATGACCGTTCACGGGGATTCCGGGGTGTGGGAGCTCTTTGTCCCGGAGGTGGTGGAGGGGGCGCTGTACAAGTTCGAACTGCGCAACCGCGATACCGGACAGGTGAACCAGAAGATCGACCCGTTCGCCAGGCGTTTCGAGGTCCGGCCCCGCTCGGCCTGTATCGTGGATGCCCCTCCGGCGCATGGGTGGAACGATGACGACTGGATGCAGCATCGGCCGGACTGGCAGAGCGCGCCGATGGCCATCTATGAGATGCATGTCGGTTCCTGGCGCCGACACGCGGACGGAAGCTTTCTCGGCTATTGCGAACTGGCAGACCGGCTGGTGGAGGAACTGGCCGAAACCGGCTTCACCCACGTGGAGATCATGCCGATAACAGAGCACCCGTTCGATGGCTCCTGGGGATACCAGACCACGGGATACTTTGCGCCCACCAGCCGCTTCGGCACGCCGGACGATTTCCGCTATTTCGTCGATACGCTGCATCGGCACGGACTGGGCGTGATCCTGGACTGGGTGCCCGGCCATTTTCCGCGCGATGCGCATGCCCTGGCCCGGTATGACGGAACGGCGCTGTTCGAACACGCGGACCCGCGCCAGGGCGAGACGGTGGATTGGGGAACCCTGGTGTTCAACTTCGGCCGCAACGAGGTCCGGAGTTTCTTGATCTCCAGCGCTCTCTACTGGCTGGAGGAGTTCCACCTGGACGGGCTGCGCATCGACGCGGTGGCCGCCATGCTCTACCTGGACTATGGGCGGCCCGAAGGGGGGTGGATTCCGAACACCTATGGTGGCAATGAGAACCTGGACGCTGTCGCCTTCATGCAGGCCATGAACAGCGTCACCCATCGCGAGAGCCCCGGTACCGTGACCATTGCCGAGGAGTCCACCGCCTGGCCGGCCGTGACCCGCCCGGTGCACCTGGGTGGGCTGGGCTTCTCTATGAAATGGAACATGGGCTGGATGCACGACACACTGGAGTACATGCGGCATGACCCGGTGCACCGCCGCTTCCACCACGACCGGCTGACCTTCGGCCTGCTCTATGCCTACACCGATAACTTCGTGCTGGCGTTCTCCCACGACGAGGTGGTGCACGGCAAGGGCTCACTGCTGGACCGAATGCCCGGAGACCGCTGGCAGAAGTTCGCCAACCTGCGCCTGCTGTTCGCCTACCAGTACGCCTACCCAGGCAAGAAACTGCTGTTCATGGTCAACGAGTTCGGTGCACCGCGGGAATGGTCTCACGAAGGCGCGCTGGACTTAAGCGTGCTGGCAGACGAGGCGCACGCCGGCGTGCGGCGCCTGGTCACAGATCTCAACCACCTCTATCGCGACCGCCGGGCGCTACACCGGGACGATTTCGAGCCGACCGGGTTCGAATGGATCGACTGTCACGATGCGGACCAGTCCGTGCTCAGCTTCCTGCGCCGCAGCGGAGACCGGCTGATGATCGTGGTCTGCAATTTCACCCCGGTGCCGCGGCATGGCTACCGCGTCGGCGTGCCCCACGTCGGGAGGTACCGGGAATGTCTGAATTCGGATGCAGCCCTCTACGGGGGCAGCAACGTCGGCAACCAGGGAGTGGCGCACGGGGAGCCCATTCCCTGGATGGGCCGACCGTGCTCCATCGCGCTGACTCTACCGCCACTGGGCTGTATCTACCTGGAACCGAAGGAGGGCTGACATGCGCTCGCTGAAGATCCTGTTCGTGGCCGCCGAGATGGCACCCCTCGTAAAGGTGGGTGGCCTGGGTGATGTGCTCGGAGCACTGCCGGCTGCGCTGGCCGCCCGTGGCCACGACGCCCGCGTACTGTTGCCCGCCTATGATCCCATCATGACCCGCAAGGCCCGGGTGGTGGATCTGTTGCCGGATGGCGGCGGGCGGATTCTGGAATACCGCGCGAGCGAGCTTCCTGTGCCGGTCTTGCTGCTGGAAACGCCCGGCTTCCTCCGTCGGGCCGGGCGGCCCTACCTGACCTGCGCCGGAACTCCCTGGGCCGACGACCCGTTGCAGTTCGGCAGACTGGGGCGGGTTGCGGCAGATATCGCCGCAGGACGCCTGGTTCGGGCCTGGCATCCGGACGTGGTGCACGCCAACGACTGGCATACTGGCCTGGCGCCGGTCTGGATGCACCTGGAGGAAAGCGCGGTTGCCTCTGTGTTCACCATCCACAATCTGGGCTACATCGGTCGCTTTCCCACGAATATACTGCCTCGTCTGGGTTTGCCGGGTTCCATGAACCATCCGGATGCGCTGGAGTTCTACGGTGATCTCGCCTTCATCAAGGGCGGCCTGCGTTTTGCCGACCGGCTGACCACGGTGAGCCCGCGTTACGCGGAGGAGATCCAGACCCCGGCGTTCGGCTCCGGCCTGGACGGGCTGCTCCGTGCCCGCACCGACAGGCTCAGCGGCATACTGAACGGCATCGATCTGGAAGCCTGGAACCCGGCGACAGACCCTGCGCTAGAGAATCACTTCGATGTTTCCCGGCCGGACGCAAAACTGGACGAACGCGATCGACTGTTGCATGGCCTGGGGCTGGACGCGGTGACGGACGCTCAGACCCCGGTGCTGGCCTGGGTGGGGCGGCTGACCGCCCAGAAGGGGGCGGACCTGCTGGCCGAGGTCATGCCCGGGCTCATGGAGCGTTCTCTGCGCCTCGTGGTGCTCGGCAGTGGCGATCGCGATACCGAAAGGGCGCTGGTGCGCGCGGCGCGCAGCTGGCCCGGCAAGCTGGCGGTGCACTTGGGGTTCGACGAAGCGCTGGCCCACCAGATCTACGCCGGCGCCGACATGCTACTGATGCCCTCGCGCTTCGAACCCTGCGGCCTGGCCCAGATGTTCGCCATGCGCTACGGGTCCATTCCGCTGGTCACGCCGGTGGGCGGGCTTGCGGATACTGTCATAGATATGAGCCAGGAGTCGCCACATGAAACCGGGGCCTGCGGGTTTCACCTGGCAGGTCCGGCGCCATCGGCCTTGGTGGAAGGGGTGAATCGTGCGATCGGCGTCTTCTGCCAACCGGACCAATGGCATTTGCTGATGCGCAACGCGATGACCTGCCGCTTCGACTGGGACAGCAGTGCCGCGGCATACGAGCGGGTATACCAGGCGGCACTGGAGGACAAGCCTGCGCGTCCGGCTGGTGCAGCGCCGTCTCGCCGACGCTTGCGAATCCGTCAGCGCGCGGCTCTGGGCTCCAGGTAGTCCAGCAGTTCGGTGATGCCGTGCATCCGGGCGTAATCCGCCTCGGGGATGCTGGCGCCTGCGCGCTCCTGCACGGCGGCCAGCAGGCCTAGGGCATCCATGGAATCCAGATTGTATTCGTCGCGCAGGCGAGCCTGATCAGCAGTGATCGCGAGCGAATAAGGGAACTTGAGCGCGAGGGGCTGGCAAACACAGGGTGACCAAGCATGCGTTGTAAGGAAACAGGTGTTAGAACCAGGTCCCGGATTCACTCTATTCCAGGCATGAGAATACTGTTCTTTCTGCCCGGTCTGTTGCTAGCGTTTGCGGTGTCGGCCGACCAGACACTCAACATGTACGTCTTCGCCAGCGCGGACTGCCCGCACTGCGAGGCCCAGAAGCCTTTCCTGCAGCAACTGGAAGCGGACAACGACCCGCTGCATATCGAGATCTTCGAGGTTCTGCGCACCGACCGCTATCACGAGCAGTTCCGGCAGATGGCCGCCGCGCACGGAGTTGAACCGGGCTCCGTGCCGACGATTTTCGTTGGTGGTCGGGTGTGGGTCGGCGACAGTCCGGCAATCCGGACCCAGATTGCGGCCTGGGTCAATCATTGCCTGTACGTCGCTTCATGCCCTGAGTCGGCCAGCCTGGATCAGGATCTGGCACCAAAGGGTGAGCCCGAACGCACATCCACGATCGATATTCCCCTGTTTGGCACGATCGACCTTCATGTTCAGTCCCTGCTGTTCAGCACGGCGCTGATCGCTTTTGTCGATGGTTTCAACCCCTGTTCGCTCTGGGTATTAACCATACTCCTGGCCCTGGTGATTCATTCCGGTTCTCGCCTGCGCGTCCTGATCATCGGCGTGACCTTTCTTTCCGTGACTGCAGCAATCTATGGATTATTCATCAGCGGCGTGTTCGGAATCCTCAGTTACATGATGTACCTTGGCTGGATTAACTGGGCGGTTGCGGGCTTTGCGTTGCTGTTTGGCCTGGTCAACATTAAGGACTACTTCTGGTACAAGCGGGGTCTGTCCTTCACCATCGACGACCGACACAAACCCGGCATGTTCAGGCAGATGCGGGGGCTGATCAGTGAAGGACGTTCCATTCCTGCGCTGGTGCTGGCCACGATCGTCATGGCAGCAGGCATTGCATTGATCGAGCTTCCTTGTACTGCCGGTTTTCCAGTTATCTGGAGCGGCTTGGTCGCTGCTCAGGACATTGACTGGCTCTTCTTTGGCCTGCTGCTGGGGCTCTATTTGTTGGTCTACCTGGGGATCGAACTGGTGATCTTTATCGCTGCGCTGTTCACCTTCCGCGTTGATCGCTTCGAGGAACGTCAAGGGCGTGTGTTGAAACTGGTGGGCGGGCTGATAATGCTGGCTCTTGCCGCCGTTCTGCTGATCAGGCCGGAACTGATGCAGGATATTGGCGGCACCCTGGCCGTTTTCTTCGGCGCTCTTGCCGTGGCCGTGCTGCTGATCGTATTACATCGACGGGTCTTGCCTGCCATGGGTGTGCGGATTGGTGATGAGTAACACGCCGCGCCTGATTGATGTGTGGCTTAATCGCCCTGCTTGCCTCGCCCGGCTGCCGGCATGGACCCAACTATCTCACTTTGCCCAGCTGCAGAATGTAGAGCGGCTGCTCGCCGTCTTCCAGTCGCAGGACTTTGCTGACCTGGGCATCCCAGAATGCGCCGATGACGACTGTGCCGACGCCGAGGGTGGTGCCCTGGAGGCAGACATTCTGGGCCACGTGTCCGGCTTCCATGTGCACGTATCGTTCGGCTCGGCCGCCGCAACGGCGCTCGGTCCGAGCCATGACGCCCGACCGGCGTGGCCGAAGCCGCACTGCACTACTTACACCTCCCGAACAGTGGCCTGGTTCTGATCGTCATGGTAGCTGTGCGGCTGATGCCATGTGGTGGGGGAGGGTCAGACCAGGTCACGGGGTATCGATGTATCCCAGTTCCGCGAATACACGCGTTTTTCCCCCTCATAGGCATCCAGCTCGGCGTGAATGAAAAAATGTGTGGGGCTGCAGGTGAGGACGATGCGGGTCACCGTCCGCACTTTCCAGTCGCCGCGCCGGAAGCCGCGCTCGGAGTAGGTTTCGCCGCGTGGTGAGCTGAAGTCATCCCCATGGTAGCTGTACCACTCCAGGGCGGTGCGCTGCATTTCGAGATCCAGCGCTGCCAGCAGCACGGTGCCGTGTTCATTGACCACTTCCAGGGTGGACCGGTCCTCGGCCAGGTCGCGGATCACGCGCCAGTTGTGCTGTTGTGGCGTGAGACGCCGGATTTCGGTGGACAGGGGGCCGCCCTCGGGCCGTTCAAAGACGATGCGCGCATCGTCGTCGTTGCGTGGAGGGCGAACGGGCAGGTGCAGATGGCTGGCCCCGGTGATGATGGCGAGCCGCACCGGTTCGGGAGGTGGCCAGGCCAGAGGCCAGTAGGAGGTGGATAGCGACAGCCGAAGTCTGTGTCCGGCGGGAAAGGTTTGTGCAACATCGTTCAGCTTCATCTTCACCCGATAGCGCCGCCCCGGTTCCAGGGGCTTTGGCGCTTCCGAACCGTCTCGATGGGTGAGGTTGAGCAGGCCGTAGGTGACGCGGGTGGCTTTGTCATCCGGGGCCACGTCCGAGAGCCTGGCGGCTACCGTGGCCACCGGGCGGTCGGCCTGCAGTTCCAGTTCCACTTTTACGGCGCCCAGGATTTCCAGGGAAGCTTCCAGTGGATGGCTGGTGAACACCAAGGCTCCGCCGTCTTCCTCCCGCTGGTCGTGGGGCAGGTCAGGGGTTGCGGCATAGGAACACCATTTCCCGGCGAACAGGCCCACGCTCAATGGCGACTGGATGGTCATCTCCTGCTCGGGAACCGTGCTGGCCGGCGAGGCCAGCGTGCCCGGCCAGGCAAGTGTGAGGCTCTGTTGCCGTACATTCGGCGAGGGCCAGGACGGCTCGCCCACCCAGCGGCCTGGTCGCTGGTCGTAATAGGTGGTCGGGGGGACGCTGTCCTGCATCCAGGCCCGCAACATGGGCTCGTCCATGATGCCCGTCTCCTGGTCTTTCAGCCAATGGTCCCACCAGCGCAGACATTCCTGCAGGAAGCCGATGGCCGGCCCCGGCACACCCTGGTGCGGATACTTGTGGCTCCAGGGGCCTACCAGCCCCAGCCGGGGCACCTGGAGATTGGCAAGTAGCCGGAACACCGCGTTGGAGTAGCCGTCTGCCCAGCCGCTGACAGCCATTACCGGGCATTGCACGGCGGACCAGTCCTCGCAGATGGAGCCGTGCTTCCAGTACGCATCCCGGTGCTGGTGACGCAGCCACTTGTCCAGCCACAGCCCACTGCCTTCCAGTCGCTGGAACCACAGCTCGCGCCAAGCATCCCCCGCCAGTTCCGGATCCGGCGGCAAGGCGTTGTAGGCGAACATGGTGGAGGCCCAGGAGAGATTGTCGCCCAGCAGGCAGCCGCCCATGTGGTGGATGTCGTCGGCGTAGCGGTCGTCGGTGGAACAGACGCTGACCACGGCCTTCAGGGCCGGCGGCTGCATGGCGGCGATCTGCAGCCCGTTGAACCCGCCCCAGGAGATGCCGGTCATCCCCACTGTACCGCTGCACCAGGGCTGTCGGCTGATCCAGTCGATGACGTCGGCACCGTCGTCCAGTTCCTGTTGTAGGTATTCGTCTTCCAGCACGCCTTCGGAATCGCCGCTACCGCGGAGATCCACGCGCACGCAGGCATAGCCATGTCCGGCGAAGTAGTGATGCATGATGTCGTCGCGCAGACGGCTGGCGTCGCGCTTCCGGTAGGGGATGTATTCCAGGATTGCGGGCACCGGCGCGTCCAGCGCGTCCTCGGGAAGCCAGAGGCGGGCGGCCAGCCGCGTGCCGTCGGGAAGCGGGATCCAGCAGTGCTCCACGGTCTGTACGACGTGCGGAAAGTGGGTGACAGTCTGGGTGCTCATTGTGAGGCGGCCGCGGCGGGGGGAGGCACCGGCCGCACCGGCTCACGGAATTCCAGCGGCAGGCTGCGAAGCACCCGCTCGTACTTCGCTTCCAGCTCCGCGTTGTCCCGGGCCCCGATGAACACGGTCGCCACTTCGTAGGTGTAGCTGTCCTGGTTGCGCAGGCTCGAGAGCTGCATGTCCTGATCCACCTCCAGCTCGATGATGACGCCGGGCATGTCGGCCTCGATGGTCTGTATTTCCTGAGGAGTGGGCACCCGCTGCACGGTGGCATCCTCGTAGCGGCGCATCATGAACTTGGCCGCACACGCGTACCGTCCCTCGCGTGAAGGCATGGCCGGCTCGCGCCCAAGTCCCAGGTTGACCATCACCTGATGGTGATAGCAACCGTCCACCATTCGGAATAGCGGCGCGTGGGATTTGGAAATCCGCGTGTTGATTTCCAGCAGCCAGATGCGGTCGCTGTCCGCCTCCCAGTACAGTTCCATGTTGAATGGCGCACAGTCATAGCCGATATGCCGCATCACGCGGTCCGCAATCTCGCTCATCCGTGCCTGTACCGGGGACGGAAGCCTGGATGGATACTGGTAGCGGGAAAATGAGGATTGCGCCGGGCCTTCGCGCAGCGAATCCACCACGCCGTAGACCGTCACCCGTCCCTGGTAGACATGGCCTTCGAGGGTGCACTGGTGGCCGGCGGAGATCAGGCCCTCGGCGATGCAGTGGTTGCCGTCCACCGTTGCCACCTCCGGGGGCAGATCGGCGAAGTCGAGGATCAGGTTGAAGGGATCGCCGAAGCGGCGAATGCCGCGACGGATCTGGTCGATCGCGTGCTGGAACTCGATGTGGTTCCGGACCCGGAACCCCAGGCAGGACAAGACCGCCTTCACCGGCTTGATCCAGAAAGGGAATTCCACGGTCATAACGGACAGCGGGTCTGCGTGAAACGGGTCCACGGCGCAGAACGGCGGAACGTGCTCCGGAGCGACACGGGCCTGCTCCAGGCGGCTCCAGTACTTGTGCTCGCATTTCAGCACGCTTTCCAGTGTCGGACCGGGCAGCCGGAACGGCTGGCGCAGGATCGGCAAAGCGGTGCTGACCGGGAAATCCCAGTAACCGACGATGGCGTCGATGCGGTCACCAAAGCGGCGCAGCTGCTCCCGCCCTTCGTGGAGCAGGCGTGCGACGGGAAACCGGTTAGCTGACTTCAGTTCCTCGCGCGTGAACAGGGGATGAAAACGGTAATGGCGCGCATCCGGCAGGGTCTGGAGCTGGGCCAGGTGGGAGCCGTCGATGCCTACAATGAAGATGTTGCGCTCTTCCATGCAGTCTCCTCCCCGGGCCTGAATGCCCGGAAACTGAAGCAGGCTGAGATACGCCGCCGCTCACCCAGTTTCCGTCTGCGGGAGGCTGAAACCTGCGAAGGTACAGACAAAGTCTGGCACGTGTCCGGCCGGTGCGCATTGACGGCAGTCAACGCCCCGCGACCCGCCGGGGCCGTTCCTGCGGATGTAGTCGGTGTCGGCCGAGCCCATAATGACTTGGCAAACGATTGGATGGAGCACAATGCTTGAACTGGCGATCATAGCGTTCACCACTTTTTTCATTACCATCGGTCCGGTGGACGTGGCCTTC
>JAFIFV010000075.1 GCA_020831845.1 Ectothiorhodospiraceae bacterium | reverse complement strand
CCCCATCCCCCCCGCCTGGCCCCCCCCCGCGCCCCCCCCGCCCGGGCGGGAGTTCTAGTTATAGCCGTAGGTTTCGAGCAGGGCTTCGCCGTCGCTGCCAGCCTGCTCCAGCCATTCCTGGATCATCTGCTCGCCGATTTCCCGCAAGCCGTTCATCAGCTCCTCGCTGGGCTCGATAACGCGCAGGCCGTTCTCGTCCAGTATGGCTTTCTGGCGATCGGCTTCTTCCCGGCTCATCTGCCAGCCACGCTCCTCGGCGTTTGCCGCGGCTTCCAGGATGATTTCCTGGGTGGATTCGTCCAACTGATCCCAGACTTGCTGGTTGACCACAACCATGTTCTTCGGAATCCATGCCTGGACATCGTAGAAGTAATCCACGAAGTCCCAGGCGGTGGAGTCCACGCCCGTGGTGGGAGAGGTGATCATGGTATTGATGATGCCGGTGGAAAACGCCTGGGGGATTTCCGGCACTTCCACCTGGGTGCCCTGCATGCCGAGCAGCTCTGCCATGCGGGACGTGGTGGCGTTGTAGGCGCGGAAGCGCAGTCCGCGGAAGTCCTCGACAGTGTTCAGTTCCTGATTGGTGTAGAAACCCTGCGCCGGCCAGGCCACGGCGTACAGCAGCTTGATGCGGTCACGTTCAAGCAACTGCTCGATCTTCGGCCGGGAGGCTTCCCAGAGCTCAGCTGCTTCCTCGTAACTGGTAGCCAGGAACGGAACCGAGTCCACCGCATAGATGGGGCTTTCATTGCCCAGGATGGAAATGAAGACCTCGCCCATCTGGATCTGGCGGCTGCGCACCGCACGCTTGATGTTCGGGTGACTCACCAGCGAGCCGGCGCTGTGGACCTCGATGCGCAATTCCCCGTTCGTAGCCTCGTTGATCTCCTTGACGAACTCCCGGATGTTCTGTGTGTGGAAGGTGGATTCCCCGTACGGAGTGGCCATGTCCCAGCGCGTATCTGCACCGGCCGCAGTGGCGCCCAGGCCCAGCAGCATGGCCGCGATACAAGTGGCAAGACGCTTCATTTTTCTCTCTCCTCGTTAGGATCGGCAAAACGCCGATTACATTTGATTAGTATAATGTTGATAATTTGTCAAAGTTGTTTTCACGCTGAGGCGGTGTGAATGTCCCTGGAAAAGCGCCTATTGAATCTCTAGAGCGAGCTGGCAGCGCGCGCTGCCTGGTCGTAAATCCCTGACATGGCGCGCAATCGCGTAGCCATGGCTGCCATTTCCTCGGGATCAGGGCCACCGAACAGGGCGAGGGCATCCACCAGGCAGGCTTCCCGTATTTCCCGATATCGCCGGCAGACCGCCTTGCCTTCGTCCGTCGTGGAGTAGCCCATCTCCTTGCCCCTGCGCCGTGCTTCCACAAGGTTCAGCCGCCGCAGCTTCTTCAGGGCGTAGTTGATCAGATGCGTATCGTCCACGTTCAGCACCAGACAGAGCCCGGCCAGCGTCTTTTCGCGACCGCGGTGATTGGTGTTGTGCAGGACCAGCACGTCCAGCGGCGAGAGGTCCGGGATGCCGGCTGCAGACATGCAATGCACCATCCAGCGCTCGAACGCGTGCCCGGCGTTGATCAAGGCGTATTCCAGCTGGCTGAGCTCTGCCGCCTTGCGCGAGACCAGATGCTCGGAAGAGACGATAGCCTTGTGTTTCTGCATATAGAACTCCGGTTCCGGCTGCGGAAGGGAAAATGTTAGACGATATTTTGCCGATAGTTTATTAAGTATGGGTGGTAATTGCCCCGTGCTTTCTTGAGTAGTCTGTTTCGGGATTTGTCCTTTGGCAAGGCTGGCGTTCCCGCTGACGGCCGAGGCGTACCGGGAGGCTATAACCAGTCCCGCCTTTATGCAGTAAAAGTCTAATGCCTGAATTGTCAGCCCGCCCGTATGAACTACAACTCATGATAGGGGAGTCATAAGAAAAGGAGAGCAGTCCGGGGCCGGCAAGCGCGAGAAGACCTATCGAACCAAGAACCATCGTGCTTTCCCTGGACCGGATTGGAGACCATGAGCTATCTCCAGTCGGCTGTGACCGTCGCCACCTGGCGGGATTACGTCCAGCTGTGCAAGCCGCGCGTGGTGCTGTTGATGCTGCTCACAGCCATGGTGGGCATGTGCCTCGCGATGCCCGGTATTCCTCCCGCCGATCTGGTAGCCGCGGGCCTGGCCGGCATTGCGCTGGTGGCGGGGTCTGCCGCGGTGGTCAACCATGTTGCCGACGTACAGGTGGACCGCATCATGGCACGTACGCGTGCGCGGCCGGTGGCGCAGGGGCGGGTTCCGCCTGCACTGGCATTGCTGTTCTCGGCCATGCTTGGCGTCGCCGGCATGGCAGTGCTGGTCTTCCTGGTGAATCCGCTGACGGCCCTGCTGAACCTGGTGTCCTGGGTGGGGTATGGCCTGGTGTACACGCTTTTCCTGAAACACCACACATCGCAGAACATCGTGCTGGGCGGGCTGTTCGGTGCCGCGCCGCCGCTGTTCGGCTGGACGGCGATGACAGGCAGCATCAGCCCGGAGCCGTTGTTGCTGGTGATGATCATCTTCGTATGGACGCCGCCACACTTCTGGGCGCTGGCCCTGGGCCGGCTGGATGACTATCGCAAGGCGAGCGTGCCGATGCTGCCCATCACCCACGGCGTGCGCTATACCCGCTGGAGTGTCATGGCCTATACCGTCGGACTGGCCGTTGTCAGCCTTCTGCCAGGTCTGATCGGCATGGCGGGCATCCTCTACATGCTGGCCGCCATTCTGCTCAACGCGCGTTTCGTCCACTGGGCGATACGCATCGTGCAGGACCGGTCCGGGGCGCCCATGCGGACGTTCCGCTACTCCATCATCTATCTGGGCCTGCTGTTCCTGGCCCTGCTTGTTGATCATTACGTGTTGCTTTTGACCAGTGCTGGCTAAGGGGGATTGATGATTCGCGGACCATAACGCAGTCGGGAGGAAGCGTAATGAAATTGAAGCGCTATTTCTTCATTAGTGACGATCTGGATGACCTGGAACGGCTGGAGGAGGAACTGGAAGCGGTGGGGGTGGTAACCCCGCAGATCCACGTACTGACCCTGGATGACAGTGGGGCGGAAAATCACCACAACCTGCATCAGGTGACCGCTCTGATGAAGCGGGACATCGTTCATTCGACCATGATCGGAGCCATCATCGGCGCCTGCGCTTTCGTGTTCGTCCTGTTGCTTGCCTACCTGGCCGGGTGGACCGATACCCCCGCCGGCTGGGTGCCCTTCGTTTTTCTCGCCATCGTGCTGCTCGGGTTCTTCACCTGGGAGGGCGGATTGCGCGGGATCGAATCGCCCAACGTGCATTTCGAACGGTTCCAGAAAGTGCTGGAGGACAAGCGGCACGTGTTCTTCGTGGACTTGGAGCCCGGGCAAGAGAAGATCCTGAAACAGGCCACAAAAAATCACCCGAGCCTTCAGGCCGCTGGCGTCGGCCCGGCAGCACCGCATTGGGTGGTGTTCTGGCAGCACCGCATGAAGCGTTTCTTCACGCAGACGTTTCCATAACGGTTGCGGTGCGGGCGGGGAGCGCGACCGGGATTTCCGGTCTTTCCCCCTGAGTCTGTCGTGCCGAGTGGGGAGGTAGGCGGGATGGTACTTGCGGTCATACTGATTCTTATCGTCGTGGGATCCCTGGTGTTCCATTTCCTGAACCCGTGGACGCTCACCGAACTGGCGTCCCAGTGGGGCTCCATGGACACCATGCTGCATGTCTCCTTCCTGATCACCGGCGTCGTGTTTGTCGCCGTCACCCTGTTCATGGCGGTGGCGATCATTCGCTATCGCCACCGGGGAGGTCAGCGGGCGCGTTTCCAGCCGGATAATCGCAGGTTGGAATGGTGGCTGATCGGCGCTACCACGGTGGGCATCGTGGCGCTGCTGGCTCCCGGCCTGGTGGTCTACAGCGATTTCACGCGCGTACCTCCCAATGCCATGGAGATCGAGGTGTTCGGTGAACAATGGCGCTACAGCTACCGTTATCCCGGCGCCGACGGGGTGCTGGGTTACGCCGATATCCGGCACATCGGTGCCGGCAATCCACTGGGGCTCGACCCCGACGACGATGCGGCGCTGGACGACGTGGTGATCCACGGCGGCGACCTGCGCCTGCCAGTGGACAGGCCCGTGCGGATGGTGATGCGCTCCAAGGACGTCCTGCACGGATTCTTCGTCCCCCAATTTCGCGCCAAGATGGACATGGTGCCCGGCATGGTGACGCATTTCTGGTTCACGCCCACCCGGACTGGACGTTTCGAAGTGCTCTGTACGCAGCATTGCGGCACCGGGCACTACAACATGCGCGGTCATGTGGAGGTGATGGAACAGCGGGAATTCGACGCCTGGCTGCGCGAACAGGAAACCTTCGGCCGGTCTCTGGCCGCTACCGCCAACGGCGAGCGGCCCGACGACCCGGTGGAACTGGGCCGTCGGCTCGCCGACGGTGAAGGTTGCATGGCCTGCCACAGCGTAGACGGCAGCCGGCGTGTCGGCCCGACCTGGCTGAACCTGTATGGCAGCGAGGTCACGCTGACCGATGGCAGTACCGTGTCCGCGGACGAATCCTATCTGCGCCGATCCATCGAGGATCCCCGGGCCCAGGTGACCGCCGGCTACTCGCCGGTCATGCCCGCTTACAGCTTCGACGAGGACGAGATGGACGCCCTGTTGGCGTACATCCGCAGCCTGTCGGAAGACGCCGGGGAGGAGTAGGCATCATGGCATACGTTCCATCAGCTGACGCGCATGCGCACGGCGAACCCCAGAGCTTCGTAACGAAGTACATCTGGAGCCAGGACCACAAGGTCATCGCCATCCAGTATTCGCTCACCGCCATCGCCGTGGGGATCGTGGCGCTGGTGCTGTCCGGGTTGATGCGCATCCAGTTGGGCATGCCGGAGACCGATCTGGTGGACGCCAGCGCCTACTACCAGTTCATGACCCTGCACGGCATGATCATGGTGGTCTACCTGCTCACGGCGCTGTTCCTCGGCGGCTTCGGCAACTACCTGATACCGCTGATGGTGGGCGCGAGGGACATGGTGTTCCCTTACGTGAACATGCTCAGCTACTGGTTCTACCTGTTGTCGGTGCTGGTGCTGATGGCCAGCTTCTTCGTGCCGGGCGGCCCCACCGGGGCCGGGTGGACCCTGTATCCGCCCCAGGCTATTACCGGCGGCACGCCGGGTGCCGGCTGGGGCATATTGACCATGCTGGTGTCCCTGGCCATCTTTATCGTGGCCGCCACCATGGGGGGGCTGAACTACGTTACCACGGTGCTCCAGGCCCGCACGCGCGGCATGACGCTGATGCGCATGCCGTTGACCGTCTGGGGCATTTTCATTGCGTCCATCATGGCGCTGCTGGCCTTCCCCGCCCTGTTCGTGGCCGCCGTGATGATGATCCTGGACGCCACGCTGGGCACCAGCTTCTTCATGCCGGCCATCATCGCCATGGGTCGGGAAATGCCGCATGAAGGCGGCAGCCCGCTGCTGTTCCAGCACCTGTTCTGGTTCTTCGGTCACCCGGAGGTGTATATCGTGGCCCTGCCGGCTTTCGGGCTGGTGTCGGACCTGATCAGTACCCATGCGCGCAAGAATATTTTCGGCTATCACATGATGGTCTGGGCCATCGTGGCCATCGGCGTGCTCAGCTTCTTCGTCTGGGCCCACCACATGTACGTCAGCGGCATGAACCTGTCGTTCGGTTTCTTCTTCGCCATCTCCACGCTGGTGATTGCCGTGCCCACCGCGATCAAGGTGTACAACTGGATACTGACCCTGTGGCAGGCGGACATCCATCTGACCGTGCCGATGCTGTTCGCCATGGGGTTCATCGTCACCTTCGTGGTGGGCGGACTGACAGGGCTGTTCCTGGGCAACGTGGTAGTGGACATCCCGCTGGCTGATACCTATTTCGTGGTCGCCCATTTCCACATGGTGATGGGGGTGGCGCCCATCCTGGTGGTGTTCGGCGCCCTCTATCACTGGTTCCCCAAGGTCACCGGCCGGATGATGAACGACACCCTGGGCCAGTTGCATTTCTGGATTACCTTCCTGGGGACCTACATCATCTTCTTCCCCATGCACTACCTGGGCATCATGGGGATGCCCCGCCGGTATTACGCCTACGAGGACTACGAGTTCATCCCCCAGTCCGCGCACGATCTGAACACCTTCATTACCTACGCCGCCCTGGTCGTCGGCGCGGCACAGGTGCTGTTCCTGTTCAACCTGTTCTGGAGCGCGTTGCATGGCCGTCCGTCCGGCGGCAACCCCTGGCGCGCCACCAGCCTGGAGTGGCAGACACCGGACACCCCGCCCAAGCACGGCAACTGGGGCGAGAAACTGCCTGAAGTGCACCGCTGGGCGTATGACTACAACGTGCCCGGTGTCGAGCAGGACTTCATTCCGCAAACCGAGCCGCAGCCGGAGTCCGGGCACAGCGCAGGGGAGGAACGGACATGAGCTTCTGGGTGGATCGCGGCCATCCCGGGCGCGGCACGATCGAGCCTTCCCGCACCGCAGGCCGCTGGCCCGGGCCAGCGGAGCGTTCGAAGCTGGCGTTGCGCGGACTGCTGATACTGCTGGTGCCGCTGACCTCCATGTTCGGTCTGCTGATCAGCGCCTACATAATGCGCCGTCATATGGGTGACTGGCAGCCATTGCCGCTGCCCTGGCAGGTGTGGCTGAGCACGCTGTTGCTGGTGCTCAGCAGCGCCGGATTCGAGTGGGCGCGACGGGCGGCGCAAGTGGGTTGGGTGGACGATGTGCGCCGCGGTCTGCTCGTTGCCGGCGTGCTGGCGCTGGCGTTTCTGGCTTCCCAGTTCTGGGCCTGGCGGGAATTGCAGCAGGCGGGCCTGGCCGTGGCAACCAATCCGGCCAACAGCTTCTTCTTCCTGATGACGGGGTTGCACGCGTTGCACCTGGTGGCCGGTCTTATGGCCTGGTTGCGCACCCGCGCCGTACTGGCGGGCCGGCAGGAACCAGCAGCCATTCAGTCCACGGTACAGCTCTGTGCCTGGTACTGGCACTTCCTGCTGGCGGTGTGGCTGGCGCTGTTCGGGGTGTTGGTTTTGATGGCCTGAGGGAGCGCGGTTATTGACCAGCGCTTCCTCAGACGGAGGGCAGGCAGATGGCAGATCAGATGTCCGCGAATCGACCGCAGGTCCAGAACGGCGCCTGGCGGAGCCTGGTGGATGACTGGTCGTCCGATCGCCAGGCATTCAGGGTGTCCTGGGGCAAGGCCATGATGTGGATTTTCCTGCTCAGCGACACCTTCGTGTTCAGCCTGTTGCTGATCGGTTATATGGCGGTGCGCCTGACCACGCCGCAGCCCTGGCCGGATACCAGTGAGGTGTTCGCCCTCACCGTGCTCGGGCACGAGTTCCCGCTGCTGCTGATCGCCATCATGACCTTCATTCTGATTACCAGCAGCGGCACGATGGCCATGGCCGTGAACTTCGGTTATGCCCGCAACCGCCGCCTGGCGGCGCTGTTCATGCTGTTCACCGCCATCCTGGGCGCCAGCTTCGTCGGGCTACAGGCCTTCGAGTGGACCGATCTGATCCAGAAGGGCGTAAGGCCCTGGGAGAACCCCATGGGCGCTCCGCAGTTCGGTTCGGCCTTTTTCATGATCACAGGTTTCCACGGTCTGCATGTGTCCATCGGCGTGCTGTATCTGCTGATTGTCGCGCGCAAGGTGCTGAGGGGGGACTACGACCGGGCGGGCAGCTACGAGCCGGTGGAGATTGCCGGCCTCTACTGGCACTTCGTGGATCTGGTCTGGGTATTCATCTTCGCCTTCTTCTACCTGTTGTGAGGTGGCGTCATGGAACATGCACCCCAGGGGCAGCAGCACCCCATCAGTCTTTACCTGCAGGTATGGGGCTGGCTGTTCGTCTTCAGCTTCCTGTCCTACCTGGTGGACTACAACGATCTTCAGGGCGTTTGGCGCTGGACGCTGGTGCTGCTGTTCATGAGCGTCAAGGCGGCATTGATCGTGACGTTCTTCATGCACATGTTCTGGGAACGGTTGTCCCTGGTCTACGCCATACTGCTACCGCCACTCTGCCTGCTGGTGCTGGTGGGGTTCCTCGCCATCGAAGGTGAGTACATCACCCTGCTCAGGGACCTCTACCTGGGGCGGTAGCGGGCCGGGGCCGCTACCGCATGGCGGGATTCACCACGATCGGCTGTTCGATCACGCCGCCGTTTTCCGATCTGGCCCGGAATCGGAACGCCTTGGCGCCGGGTTCGTCGAAACTGAACTCCCAGGTGGCTTCTCGGCTGTCTCCCTGGGCAATGGTCCCCAGGCTGATGCCGCGACGGTCGTCGAACTCCACCAGCACGTTGTCCTTGCGCCGGGTGTAGACACGCTCCAGCGTCACACCTCGGGGAAGGGAGACGGTTTCCAGATGTACACCGGAGAGCAGCCAGGAGGGATTGTTGATCGTGGTGGTGATCGACACCCGATCGCGTACTGTGGGCCGCTCGGGCGATACCGTCAGATCCATTTCCATGTCGGGGGCGGTCGCGCCCCGCACGATGGTGGCCGCCAATGCGGCCGGTACACCGGAGGCCGGTGCGTTCCAGTTGGCGATCTTCAGGCGATACCTGCCCGCGGGCGGGTTCTCGATGACGACGTATTCGACGTTGTCGACCCAGGACTGGGACGCCCATTCACCGCACTGCCCCCTTGCATCCGGGTCGCAGAACGGCGCGCGGTCCACCCACAGATCCAGATCGTAGTCCACGGCCGAGGCGGAACCCGCGCTGGCGGCCGGCTCGTCCCAGGTCATCACCACGACCAGCCGGGTGGCGTCTTCCGGAACCTCGATATCCCGGTAACCCCAGTTGTCCCGGGAGATGGTGCGCCAGGCCCAGTGCGTGGTCCAGCCCTCGGGGTTGGGATGTGCCCAGTGGGCAGTGTACGGAGACACCCGCCCCAGGCCGTAGGTACTGCGTTCACTGGTGGGCGTGCCGGTATTGTTGGAGGGCGTGGCCGTATTGTTCCGGGGCAGGGCGGTGGCCATCAGGAAGGCGCGGAGCAGGTGAGGGTGCTCGCGGAACTCCGGATAGTGCTCCATCACCGTGGCCGCAATGCCTGTGACATGCGGGGTGGCCATGCTGCAGCCGGCCATATCCCGGTAGCCATCGGCGGTGCCCGCCTCGGCGGAGCGGATGGAGGTACCGGTGGCCACTACATTCGGCTTCATCCGGCCGTCCCCCGTCGGGCCTCGGCTGCTGGATTCCCGGATGGCGCCGGTGTTGGCGTCTCCGGTGTCCATCACGTTACCCACGGTGAGCGCGTTCTTTGCCACCCCGGGTGCCCAGAGGCTGCCCTCGTTGGGGCCGTCGTTCCCGGCACAGGTGACCCAGGTCTGGCGTTGCTGCCAGACGGTCTGGTCCAGTTTGCGGGAGCGCGCATCAGTTCCGGCCAGATTCTCCCCGCCGGCGCCGCCGCTCAGGTTGACCAGGTGCGGCCGACGGCTGTTGCAGGCCTGCGCATCGCGCATGAAGTCGTGTCCATCAAGTTCCTGGGCCAGGGTGCCGCGGTTGCCGGAGTCCCAGATCTTGGCGGCCCGAATCCGCGTCGAGGCTGTGTTTCCAAGCCCTGCGGCGGCACCCCGGAAGCGGGAATCGGCCGAGCCGGTGCCCGCGGCAGTGGCCAGCACGTGGGTGCCATGTCCGTGCTCGTCGTTCCAGACCCCGGCCGCATCGTCGGTGTAATTTCGGCCGCAGCCGAACTTGTTGAGATCCCTGTGCGTGGTTGCGGCGGCGTCGCCCACCATGAAGCCGGAATCGAGTATGCCGAGAACCACCGGGGCGCCGGTGTAGCGGGTGCCCGGGCCGCCGGTACGGATATAGTCCATGCCCATGACGGCCATGCTTTCGTCGTGTCCGCCCCCGCCTGGAACGCTCGGCTCGATGTACAGGACGCTGTCCATCCGCAAGAGCTGCGAGATGGTTTCCTGGGAAGCGACGGTGGATATTGCCAGCAGGTCGGTATCGACACGACCGACGGGGATGCCGCTGCGGAGCAACGCTGAGCGTATTTCCTCCAGCGCAGTGCGGTCGAAGGCATTGACGATGATCGGCAGCTCGTCATCGAGTTCCTCGGCATGCCGCTGAATGGCTGACCTCAGGGAAGGAGCAAGCCTGATTGCCGGCGGGCCGTACCCCACCCACTCCACGATGCTCATCTGGGCGATGGCCTGCAGTCGATCCCGCTCGGTCGGCACGCGCACCTTGAGTGCCCGGCCGTGGGGGCCGATGATCTCCACGCGCTGGGACGCCAGCCGCTCCTCCAGCGCTTCCGAGGGGTATTCATTGAGCAGCACGAAGGCATAGGTGTGGCCGCGACTGCGTGCGGCATCGCTCAAGCGATCCATGCGGGGATCCAGCGCAGCTTCAGGGGCGTAGCTCGCGCCCGCGTAGGAAAGCCGTCGCCAACGGGGTGGTTCCGCCGCGGAGCGCCCTGAACCAGGCGCCATCTTTGCGGTGTCCCTGCGAGTACGTTGGGGCGGTGTATCAACCCGCGTCATGGCGCGTTCGTCCACCGTCGGATGGTGGGAGGCGAGCTCCGGCGGGCTGGAGTCGATAGCCGGTCGGGCAGAGGCGCCGGGGGGCAATCCGGTCGGCACCGTGGTCACTCTCGGGGTTTGCTCCGCACGGCGGAGGATATCCTCAACCTCCCGCTGGAGATCGGCGATGTCTCGTGCTGCGGGCGTGAAGTCGCCGGCCTGGGTGTGGATGATAGTAGGCGGTGTTTGTGGTTCGGTGGATCGTTGAGCGCAGCCTGTGGCTAGAGCGGCGGAGAGCAGTATCCCCGTGGTGAGCGGCAAGAATTTCATTGATGTCCCCGATGGAAGAAAAAGCCACGGCGAAAAACCCGCTGAATGGTCCACCGTAACCGGTCACCGACCATTATAGAAGCTTGATCCGGACCCGGTGGGGCCGGTTGGTGCAACGATTCCCTCCGCTTTATGCAAAGCCGCAGTGAACCAGAATAACAAAGCCCGCGCCCATAAGGGCGCGGGCTTTGTTATTCTGGAGAGTACGGTTGGCGCGAGTAACCACCGTAAGCCCCGGTTCCGCCGAGACTGGCTGCGGAGCAGTGCTCAATCGTCGGCGGTAATGGTGACGTCGAATAGCTCCCCGCTCTGTTGATCTCGGAAGCTCAATATCACCACGCGGTTCGCTGGGTCATCCATCCCCCATCCATTCTGATCACCGGTGGGTTCCTTCGGAACCGCAATGACTAGACGATCCCCCGTCTGCAGTACCATTCCTATTTGAGGGCCTGAGACTGTGCCTCCGTCCCCTATCTGTCCACCCGTTAATTCCAGCGGGCGATTCGACTGATTGGCGGCCCGGAAGACGTAGTTCCCATCTTCCTCGGCATAGGTCGTGAGTAAGGCGTCCGCCAGACCCGGTACCACCATTACCCACGCGAAGCCTTGGGCCAGTGTTCCCTCAATCTCGGCGAAGACCAGCGCCAGCGTCGGAGCATCCAGACTGCCGGCATTGGCCTGTGCCTCAATCTCGGCGACACCGTCGATGGTCTCCACTTCAGTGTTGGAACCGAGGTCGAGGTCGCCGCCGATCAGCGTGAATCGCACCAGACTATCTTCCACTGTAACATCCGGGTCGTTGGCGGAGACTTCGGCCCGCAGCGTGGTGTTCTGGCCGTTGACCACCACGTTTGGCAAAGCCGTGAGATTGAGTCTGCGCGGTGCCACCGAATCCGCGAACACAGTGACGTCCACGAAGTCTGTTCGCTCGCCCATGGTTGCTGTAACCCTGGCAGTGCCGGTTTGCTGCGCGGCGGCCTTGCCCTGAAAGCCTGGGGTGTTCCTGATCTCCAGCACCTCCGCCGGTTCGGCGCTCCAGATGACCTGGTCCGTGACGTCGCTGGTGGACTCATCATCGAACGTGGCTTGAGCGGAGAACTGGACGATGGTCCCTTGCCTGATGTCTGATGCAGGGGCGGTCAACGAGATTGAGTCAAGCGTCACGCCCGTCACCGAGATCTCGACCGCTGCGGAGTTCATCCCCTGGAATTCCGCTCGGATTTCGACGGGGTCTGCGGTCTCCTCCAGTCCGGTTACCAGCCCGGGAAATTCCTCATTGTCGACGCTCACCTGGTCGTCATTACCTGATGTCCAGATCGCGCTATCGGTCACGTCCAGGCTCAGGCCGCTGTCGTATACCGCGGTTGCGGTCAAGAAGGCGGTTTCATTGATGGCCAGCGTCAGCGGGTCGGCCGGTGAGATATCGACGCTTTCCAGTGTTGCTTCAACCACCTCGATTTGTGCTGTTGCGGTCTCCCCCCAGAATGAGGCGATCACGCCCGTCTGCCCTTCCGCAAGGCCGGTCACAGCCCCCGGCGTATCGTCCTCAACCGCTGCCACCTCGGGTACCGAGGTGCTCCAGCCGGCCTCGTCAGTCACGTCCCTCGATGTTCCGTCGCGAAACACAGCGGTGACTTCGAATTGCTGCGTGAATCCGATGGGAATCGTCTGCAACTGTGGTTTCAGTCGCAGCTCGGTCACGGACCGTTCGGAGCTTCCGCCCCCCCCGCCGCTACTGCCGCTACTGAAACAGCCGGCCAGAAAAACAACTGCGAACAGAACGAGACTTGCACCCAAGATACGCCGGTCAAACCGCACTGGACTTGCTCCTGTGGACAATGATGCGCAGTCGCCTGAGGTCTGGAGAAGGCGACACATTTTTTAGTTTCACACAAACAGGTACGCCCACAGTGTGAGGTAGTTCCGTTCTTGATGGGATTAATCGTGGTTGGATTCGAGGAGGCGGTTGTGACCGCCGAGATCCCGATGACTCCCCCTCTGGATCTGGCCCGGATCACCAAGCACTTGCCCAGGCGCTGATCCGGGGGTAGTCTTCGCTGAGTATCTTACTAACATAACTAGAAAAATATCGGGTTATCTATGGACGGCTTTCCCAGGCGCTGGCTGCCGGCGGTTTGGTTCTCAGGCAGCATGCTTCCCTTCTTGATGTTTTTCTGCGCCGTGGCCGGTGCCGAATGGCATTATCGCGACGCTACCGTGATGGGTACGCTCGTGCAGCTCCAGGTGTGGCACGAGGACCCGTCCGTGGCCAATGCCGGTATCGAGGCGGTGCTGGCAGACATGCGGCGGATCGACGCCGGCATGAGCACCTACCGTGACGATAGCGAACTTTCCCGGATCAACGCAGCCGCCGCGCGGCAGCCGATACCCATCAGCGATGAACTGGGGGGGCTGATCGCACGGGCGATGGAATTCTCCCGGCTGACCGATGGCGCCTTCGACGTTACCTACGCCAGTGTCGGATACCTGTACGACTACCGCGAGGGCGTGCGCCCGGACCACGCTGCGCTCGAGGATGCGCTGCAGGGTGTGGACTACCGGCATGTGGCGTTGGATCCGGAGCGGGGGACGATCGCTTATCGCCAGGAAGGCGTGCGGGTGGATCTTGGGGGCATTGCCAAGGGTTACGCGGTGGAGCGCGGCGCCGAGATTCTGCGGTCGCGGGGTATCGAACATGCGCAGATCAGTGCCGGTGGGGACACCCGACTGGTGGGAGACCGGCGCGGACGTCCCTGGCTGGTCGGGGTGCGCGATCCGCGCGACCGGGCCAGGATTGTCGCCCAGTTGCCGCTGATGGACGAGGCGATATCCACCTCCGGGGACTACGAGCGCTATTTCGAGGCAGACGGCGTTCGCTATCACCACATCATAGATCCCGGCTCGGGAGAATCAGCCAGCGGGGTGAGGAGCGTCAGCATTATCGGGCCGGATGCCACGCTGACCGACGCACTTTCCACCGGGGTATTCGTGCTCGGCGCCGAGCGCGGGGTGGAACTGGTTAACAGTTTGCCCGGCGTGGAAGCAGTTATTGTCGATGGCGATGGGAATCTGAGGTTCTCCTCAGGGCTGGAACAGCAGCATTGATCGATCAGTGGGCGTTGTATTGTCGCGCAAAGCTGATCGGAGCGTTGAAGGACGCTGACTGAGGCCGGCCAGGGAAATAAGCACAGGGTTGTACGGGTTCCGGGGGGAACCGTCGTGCGCACAGGGAGATAAGAAGATGAACAAGCTCCGGTTCGTGGGGTGTGTCTTGCTGCCGCTGGTGTTGATCAGCGGCTGTTATGGGGACGGTCGGGACGGGCGCGTGGTGGTGGAGGGCGACTTTCCCGTTGTCTTCGCCCAGCGCGACGTTTCGACCGCCGGTAATCCCACCGACGCGATCCAGTTCGCGCCAGGTGGCGATCTCTACATGCTGGAGACCGCGTCTCCCAGTGCCAGAAAGATCAATCTCACCCGCACTCATACGCGCGGCGAGGGAGACGTTTCCGACCCCGAGGTGTCCTACGACGCCAGCCGCCTGCTGTTCTCCATGCGGGGGCCGGACGACCCCACCTGGAATATCTGGGAATACCTCTTCGACAACGGGGAACTGCGCCGCGTTATCGTCGATGATGACGTCGCGAACGCCGGAGACGACGTCGACCCGCACTATCTGCCGGACGGGCGCATCGTGTTTTCCTCCAACCGCCAGGAAAAATCCAGGGCGCTGATGGTGGCCGAGGGCATTGAGCCTTATGCCTTTCGGGATGAATATGAGCGCGAGCGGGTGGTGGTGCTCCACGTCATGGGGCATGACGGCACCGATATCCGCCAGATCTCGTTCAACCAGAGTCACGACCGCAACCCCACCGTGTTGATGAGCGGTGAGATCATGTATTCCCGCTGGGACCACGTGGCGAACCGGAACCACTTCCCGATCTTCTTTACCAACCCGGATGGCACCAACGTATTCGTCCACTACGGTGCCTTCAGTCCCGGCAACAGTTTCCTGCACCCGCGGGAGATGGAAGACGGTCGCGTCATCTCCTCGCTGATGCCACTGCAGGGAACGCATCAGGGCGGTGCGCTGGTGGTCATCGACGTACAGAATTTCTCGGAGGCCAATCATCCGGCTCCCGGCGTGGACCCTTCCGGCAGCGGCCAGTACCAGCCAACGCTCTATCAGATCCCGCTGGGGCGGGAGATTTCCCGGCAAGGCCGGTTTACCACGCCCTACCCGTTGTGGGATGGAACGAACCGCGTGCTGGCGGCCTACACCCCGTTTCAGCCGGATTCCGAGGTGAATCCGCTCACCGGCGAAGTGGAGGAGATCGAAGGGCCGCCACGCTACGCGATCTACATGGTCAACCTGAACAAGAAGACCCAACGGCCGCTGGCGCTGCCGCCCTCCGGCAAGATACTCACCGATCCTGTCGCGGTCATTCCGCGCCCCTTGCCCAATATCATTACCGACAAGGTGCTGAACCAGGAACTGGCGAATGCCCCCAACGGATATGGCGGTACCGGAATGGGCGTGCTCAGCGTCAAGAGCGTCTACGACACCGATTTCCTGGACATCATGGGCGACAGCGTCCTGGTGGACGGGGAGCACATCCCCAGAACGGGCTCCGGCGATCCGGATCTGGCGCGGTTGCGCGACCCGGCCCAGACCACCGCGGAGGAACGCCCGGCGCGGTTCATTCGCGTGACCCGCGCGGTGCCGACGCCGCCGGGAATCTCCATGCCGATGATCGGCGAATCCGATTTCGAGATGCAGGAGATCGTCGGTTACGCCCAGGTGGAACCGGACGGTTCGTTCCGGATCGAAGTGCCCGCGGACATGCCGCTGGGCGTGGCCGTGCTGGACGCCGAGGGCCGTGCCTTCCAGACACACACCAACTGGCTGCAGGTTCGCCCGGGGGAAACCCGCACCTGTAACGGCTGTCATTCCCCGAGGCGTGCCGAAGCGCCCCTGAACGAAGGCAAGCTTGGCGGCGGGCGCTGGGAAAATGCGGTGGATCACTTCATCGCCGATGCACGCGAATCGATGGCGGAAACCCGTACGCGCATTGACCCGGATGCCATGCGGCTGGCGCTTGATATCCTCTACGAGGACGTCTGGACCGACGAAGCCCTGGCGAACCGGCCTCCCGATGCCACCCGAGTCATTGATTATGCCGGCCTGGAACCGGAGCACGCACCCGAGGCCGGCATCATAAATTACCCCGACCATATCCAGCCGATATGGGAGCGAAACCGTGGTGCTAACACCTGCATCGTCTGTCACAACGCCGATACGCCCTCCGCGGGCGGCCTGGATCTCGGCAACACATTGAGCGGGCTGGGCCGGCTCAATTCCTACGATGCCCTGCTGATCGGCAAGCCGGTCATCGATGAAGCCACCGGCCTGCCCCGGCTGGAGGTACGGCAGAACCAGCTCGTGGTAGTGCGCGAGCCGCCGCTGGTTGAAGTGGGCAGCGCCAATAACAGTTCCCGTACCAGCCACCTGATCGAAAAGCTGTACGAACAGCAGATGCGCTCATCGCATACCTTGCGGGGACCGGGGTTCGACCCAGAGCTTGGCGTTGAACGTGTGGATCACAGCGGCATGCTCAATGCCTCCGAGCTACGGTTGCTGGCCGAGTGGATCGATGTCGGTGCGCAGTACTACAACGATCCCTGGGATGGTGACGACCGCACGCTGGCAAACGTGCGCGGCCGTGTCCACGGCCTGGACGAGGACGATTTCGTCAGCCGTATTCATCCCCAGCTTCTGACCGATTGTGCATCCTGTCACCAGGCTTTCGGCAACACGGGCGGCCTGCCGGACTTCGGCAACGTCAACCAGGATTTCACTCCCAACCGCTTCGTGCTTACCGGAAATGCCGAAGGCGATTTCAATATCACCGCCGGCATGGTCAACAACGTTTGTCAGCCCGAGCTCAGCAACCTGCTGGTGCGCCCCACCTCCACCATGCTGGACCCGCTGCCTCACCCGGGTATTCCGGTTCTGGATGGTTCCGGGGGACCGGTGCTGGATGAGGACGGCAACCCGGTGGTGGATCCGCTGCTTGGCTCCGACGACCATCTTTATCACCTGCTGCTGGACTGGATCGTCGCGGCGGCGGCGGCCAACAATTGCCCGTAAAGGAGTCGTCGTGCGCAACGGAGTGGCGATAGCCGTATTGGCGATGGTGATGCTGGGCGTGGGTGCCTGTCGCGACGTCAGCGTCGATGAGCAGGACATGACTGGTCAGGCGCTGTGCTTTGCAGACTACCAGGCCTGTATCGATCCCATCTTCAATGGCCATATCAGTGGCGTGAGCTGCTCCACCAGCAGCTGCCACGACCAGGGCGCCGGCTCGGGGGGAGGGTTCAAGATCTTTCCCAACCTGAGCGCCGGGGATCCCGAAATGCTGGCGAACTACTTCGCTGCGAGAAGCTTCGCCAACCTCAACGACCCCGACCAGAGCAAGCTGTTGCTGGAACCGTTGCAGGGCAGTTTCGGCATTACCGGTTCGCATGGCGGGGGAAATATCTTCCCCGACCGCAACGATCTCTGCTACGTGGCCATACGCGACTGGATCAGCCACCGGGTGGACGACAGCAATAGCGAGAGCTGCGGCGTCTGCACCCCGGTGGATGTCAGTCTCTGCGGATATTGACGGATGGAGCGATCGCGCCTTGTTCGCTGGGTCGTCGCCGGGCTGTGTGCCTTGATGCTGTGTCCTCTGGCCGCCCATGCCGCGGACGCTCCCCGGGTGACGGTCACGGAACCGTTTCTGGAACTGCATACCGGGCCAGGGCGCGGCTATCCGGTGCACCACGTGCTCGAGCGCGGCGACGGGGCGGTCATCCTCAAGCGCCGAACCGATTGGTTCAAGGTGCGCGGTGAGAGCGGAGTCATTGGTTGGGTGGATCGGGGGCAGATGGAGCAAACCCTGAGCGAAACGGGCATTCCGATGAGCTTTGGCGAGGTGCTGGTAGCGGATTACCTGGCCAGGCGATTCGAGATGGGGGCGGTCGCCGGGGTACTGGAACGGGATTCCGCGGTAGGGCTTCGGGTGGGGTACCGGCTGGGGGAGTACCTGAGCGCGGAATTGGGGATCACGCACGTTCCGGGGACGTTTTCCAGTTCCAGGCTCTACAGCCTGAACCTGGTTTCCAGCCCGTTTGCGGGCTGGCGGGTAGCGCCCACTTTTACCGTGGGCATCGGGCACTTCGATAACGTTCCCCGGCCCACGATGGTGGCGGACGAGACCTTCAGCGGTACCAGCGCGAACGCAGGCTTCGGCTTCCGTGCATATCTGTCCCGTCACTTTCTGTTGCGGGCCGATCTGAGACAACACCTGGTGTTGATGAATGACGAACGGAACCTGGAGTTCCGCGAAGTGACGGGCGGCGTGGCTTTTTTCTTCTAGGGGGACAGGGAGCATCATGAAATGGCTTTGAGCGAGAAACGCTCGCGGTTGTCGCCGCGTGCGCCGGTCTGTGTGCTCCTGCTCGTGCTCCTGACTGCCGGGATGCCGCCTGCGCATGCCCAGGTGCCGGAGCCCCGGCAGCGGGACGGCGCCGTGATCGAGCCCCCGCTCGAGCGTCCCGAGGTCGTCATACCCCGTATAGATACCGAGAACTTCGAGTTCAACGCGTTTGCCGGCGTGCTCAGTATCCAGAGCTTCGGCACTGAGCCGGTGTATGGCGCGCGGGCCGCCTTCCACCTGACCGAGTCGTTTTTCCTGGAAGGGACCTACGCGCAATCCAGTATCCGTGATCGCAGCTACCGGCGGCTGGGCATCCCGCTGTTCGAGAGCGAGAAGGAAACCGTCACCTACTACAACGTCTCGCTGCTCTACAACGCGCTGCCCGGTGAAGTGTTTCCTGGTCGCAGCCGTGCCTTCACCAGTGCGCTCTATCTGGCCATTGGTGCCGGCAATACACGAATTGCCGATGAAGACTACTTCACTTACTCGCTGGGCCTGGGCGCGCGCGTGCTGCCCACGGACTGGTTCAGCCTTCGGGTGGACCTTCGCAACCACATTTTCGAGAGCGATCTGCTGGGTGAGCGCAGGCTCACGCACAACCTGGAGCTGACCGCCGGACTTGGCGTGTTCTTCTGAGGGAACGGACAAGGAGGGAATCCATGTACAGGGCAATCAGGATATTGGCGGGTCTCGCGTTGATCTGGCT
Organism: Ectothiorhodospiraceae bacterium; assembly: GCA_020831845.1. Lineage (GTDB taxonomy): Bacteria > Pseudomonadota > Gammaproteobacteria > Nitrococcales > Aquisalimonadaceae > LSCE01. The sequence continues at coordinate 162,637 of JAFIFV010000075.1, read as the reverse complement.
GCTGGTGCTGCCGTCGCTGACGGCGGCCGCCGACCGCATACCGGCGCCGGATTTCGTGCTCAGGAGTGCGAGCGGTGAAAACCTGCGCCTGAGCGAATACCGGGGTCAGGTCGTCCTGCTGAACTTCTGGGCAACCTGGTGCGGCCCCTGCCGCCAGGAGATGCCCCCGCTCAATGTGCTGCACGAGCGTTACCAGCGTCTGGGGTTCGTGGTGCTGGGTGTCAGCATCGACGACGATCCGTCGGTGGCGGTGCGCATGGCCGAGCAGTTGGGCGTCAGCTACCCGATCCTGTTCGATGCCGACAAACAGGCCAGCCGCTTGTACGAGGTCGTTGGCATGCCCAGCACCTACCTCATCGGTCGCGACGGCAAGGTGCGGCACGTCCACATCGGTTTCCGGGACAGCTACATCGAGCAGTACGAAGCACAGGTGCGGCAGTTGCTCCAGGAGTAGGCCAATGAACGTCATGCTGCGTACCGCTGTTCTTCTCTCGCTGGCTCTGCTGGCGGGCTGCTCCTCCATCCAGCCCTGGGTCATGCCTTACGAGCGCGGCTACCTGGCCGATCCGATCATGGACCCTGACCGCGACCGGCTGGTGAGTTCGCATCGCCGGCACGTGTTCGACGTGCGCGAAGGGGCCAGCGGCGCTGCCGGCACTTCCGGAGGGGGCTGTGGCTGCAACTGAACGATTCGGGGGTGCCTCACGTCTTGCCCCGGCCGTGCTGGTGGTGGCACTGCTGCTGCTGCCCGCCGCGGGCGCGCAGGTCCTGCCCGAGGATCGTGCGGACGCCATGTACCACTACTACAGCGGCGGTGGGGTCGACGTCGAAGGGGCGGCCTTCCTGGTCCGCAAGGGCTTTGCCGACACAGTTTCCGTCAGCGTGGGCTATTACCAGGACACCATCAGCGGGGCCTCGCCCGACGTGATGGCCACGGCCAGCCCCTATACCGAACGGCGTGATGAATACCAGGCGGGAGTGGACTATCTCTACGGCGACTCGATATTGAGTCTCGAATGGACGCGCAGCGAGGAGATCGACTATGAGGGCAACACGGTAAGTCTGGGCATCTCCCACGAGGTTTTCGGCGGCATGACCACGGTCAGCCTCGGTTACGCCCACGGCTCGGATACGGTGAGCCACCGGGATACCGATTTCGAGGAAGATCTGGATCGGCGTACCTACAGGTTGGGGCTTTCCCAGGTGCTGACTCCGACCTTCCTGCTGAACCTGGATTATGAGGGCATCAGCGAATCCGGGTTCCTGGGCAATCCGTACCGCTCGAAACGGATGCTCGGTGTTTTCGCCGGACCGGAGATCTACCCGAGCACCCGCACGTCGAATGCGGTGCGTATCCAGGGCGTGAAGTACTTCCCGCCGGGTGCGTCCGCGCAGCTGGCCTACCGCTATTACCGGGACACATGGAGTATCGACGCGCACACCCTGGAAGCGCAGTACTCCCGCTACTTCTACGACCGTCGCTGGCTGGTGGATCTCACCTATCGCTATTACACGCAATCGGCCGCCTCCTTCTACAGCGACGACTTCGATCGCGAATTCACGTACATGGCACGGGACAAAGAGGTCAGCACCTTTACCAGCAACAGCGTCGGCGCAAGGGTCAGCTACCGTCTGTTCGACCGCCCGGGCGCGCTGTTCAACGCAGGCCGCGCCATCTTCGCCTACGACTACGTGGCGTTCGACTACGACGACTACAGCGATGCGAGCCGAAGCGGGGACGACCCGTATTCGTTCAACGCACACATCATGAGCGTGAGTGTTTCTCTATGGTACTGACAAAGTTCGCAACTCAAGTGACCTCCGGGGCAGCCAACGGTGTCCGCCTGGCTCTGTTCCTGGTGCTGATGCTGGCGGCGGTCGGCGCGGGTGCCGAAGTGCCGCCGTCGGATCTGCGCAGCCTGGATGAGGAAACCCAGGCACTGAAGCGGGAGATCATCGAGCTCAACAGGGACTTGTTCGTCCTGGAAGAGGAACTGCTTTTTCCCGCCAACACCCAGATTGCCGTCTTCGTGTCCACGGATGTGGGCGAGCTGTTCTCGCTGGACTCCGTTCGCCTGCAGATCAACGGCACCGTCGTGGCCAACCATCTGTATACCCCACGGGAGATAGATGCCTTGCGGCGGGGTGGCATACATGGGCTGTACATCGGAAACCTGCGCACCGGCGAGCACCTGCTGGAGGCTGTTTTCACCGGAAAGGGGCCCGCGGGTCGCGACTACCGGCGTGGTGCACACCTGACGGTCAACAAGGGGCTGGGGGCCCGCTTCGTCGAACTCCGTATCGATGACTCGACGCGCAAGCAGCAGCCCGAGTTCGTGATCCGGGAGTGGGAGTAGATCGGCATGCTCGTGCAGGCGGCAATCAGGCGCTGGCGGCGGCACGCCCTGCAGACCATGCTGGGCTTCTGCCTCTCCGTGCCTCTGGTGGCTTCAGGCACCTCGGTCTGGGAGGCACCGCCGCCGAGAGCGCACGATGTTCATTACGGGACGGTGCTGTACCTGTACTACCAGCAGAATCATTTTGGCGCCATCACACGACTGAAGGCGATGCGCACCCTCGGCCGGCTGCAGAACCACGCCGACGAGGCCGAAGTGGTGCTAGGCGGCCTGAAACTCAGTTACGGGCTGGACGACGATGCGGAAGCCGTTTTCCGACGGTTGCTGACACGGGACGTGCCGGAAGACATCCGCAACCGGGCCTGGCTCTACCTGGCACGGATCCAGTATCGAAAGGGCCAGTATGCGGAGGCGGAAGCGACGCTGGCGCATGTGGTGGAGGGCGAATCCGGGCGGAACCATCTGGGCGAGCGGCAATTGCTGCAGGGCCTGATTCGTATGGCCCGTGCGGATTTCGCAGGTGCCGTGGCCGCCTTGCGGGCATGGCGAGGCGATGCCGATTCCCGCCCTTACGCGGACTACAACCTGGCTGTGGCGCTGATCCGCAGCGGCGACACGGGCGGGGGATTGCGACTGCTGGACCAGCTTGGACGGGGGGCCTCCGGCAGCGACGAATACCTGGCGCTGCAGGACAAGGCCAACCTTGCCGCGGCAGAGGTGCTGTTGCGCACCGACAGGCCACAGCAGGCGCGGCAACGGCTGGACCGGGTGCGCCTGCACGGCCCGTATTCCAACCAGGCTCTGTTGTGGAGCGGCATGACCTGGGAGGCGGTGGGCGATCATGAACGGGCGCTGGTGCCCTGGAGCACGTTACTGGAACGTCCGCACACCGATCCCATGGTGCAGGAGGCGCTGCTTGCGGTCCCCCATGCATACGACCGCCTCAGCCAGCCCACCCGGGCTGCGGCCCGGCTGGAGAACGCCATTTCCGTACTGGAGCGTGAGCGCAGGGATCTGCGACGCGCAATGCAGGCCATGAAACTTGGCGAGCTGCACATTACCGGTGTGCTGGAGGGAGAGGCGGACAACGGCGATGACGTGCTGCCGCTTGCGTCGTTGGTGGAATTGCTCGCCGGCCATCGCTTCCACCAGACTTTCCAGAATTACCGGGATATTCGCGCATTGCGTGACAACCTGGATTACTGGGCCGATGCGGTGAGCAGCTTCGATGACATGCTTGAGGCCCAGGAAGCCATCTACGCCCAGCGGCTGCCAGAGACCCGCAAGCAACTGGAGAGGCTGGATTTCAGTACCGGACAGGTCCGCCGTGATGCACTGAAGGAGCGTTTCCGACAGGCCGAGCTGGGTGACGCCTGGGTGCTGGCAACCTCCGAGGAAAAGCGTCGCTGGCACCGTCTGCAGGATGTCGACCAGCGCCTGGCCCGGCTGCCGGCGGAGCACCCGGAACTTGATTCATTACGCACACGTCATCGCGTGCTCAGCGGATTGGTGCGCTGGAGTGTGGAAACCGATTTCGCGCCAAGACTGTGGGAAAGCCGCCAGCAGTTGAGGGCGCTGGACCAGGCGCTGTCCGACCAGGAGGGCCTCCGGCGCAGCCTGGATGCCGCCGAGCGTTACGCCTACGGTCGTTTCGATGGTTTCGCGGAACGGATAGAGCATCAGCGTGACCGCATTGCACGGCTGCAGCCCAGACTCGCCATCGCGCTGGAGAAGCACCAGGCTTCCCTGCAGCGCCAGGCGCTGGATGTGTTGCGGGAGCAGGACTCTGCGCTGGAACAGAAACTGCTGCGGGCACGTTATGCGTTGGCGGGTATCCACGATGCCGCCGGTCGGGCGCCGCGGCGGGAGTCTCAGCAATGATGCGCGGTGTCGCCGGCGGGTGCCTGGCCATCATGCTGGCCTTGTTGATGGCGAGCGGCTGCACCCAGCGTCCGCAGCCGGCAACGCTGGCCAGCTTGCCCGCCCAGTTGAAGGACGAAACGCCGGTCGACGTGCCGGACCAGAGCCGTAGCCGAGACCGCGCCATCAGTGTCTACACGGAATTGCTGGACGGGGACAACCTGCCGGAGGACATGCGCGGCGAAGTGCTGCGCCGGCTGGCGGATCTACGGCTTGAGCGCCTGGAAGCCGCGCTGGCAGACAACCCGGAGCGCGATTACGGGGTTGAGCTGGGGCGGACCATCGCACTCTACGAAACGCGGCTGCAGACCTACCCCGATCACCCGCGCAACGATCAGGTGCTGTACCAGCTTTCCCGCGCTTACGATCACGACCGGCAGGCGGAGGCGGCGCTGGACGCGCTGACTCGCCTGGCCGCGGACTACCCCGGCAGCGCGCTGTATGCCGAGAGCCAGTTCCGGCGCGGTGAAACGTTGTTTGCGGGAAGAGACTACGCTGCTGCCGGCGGCGCCTACGGCGCGGTGCTGGCACAAGGGCAGGACAGCGGCTTCTACGCCCAGGCGCTCTACAAACGGGGTTGGGCGCTGTTTCGCCAGGAGCGGTTCGAGCACAGTATCGATGTTTTCCTGACACTGATCGATCACGAGGGTGGCGCGGCGCGGCTCCGCGACCCGGCCGTGGCCGAAGCCGAACGCGAGCGCATCGAGGACAGCCTGCGGGCGATCAGCCTCGGATTCAGCCATCTCGGTGGGCCCGCTGCCGTCAGCGACTACTTCCGCCGGCATGGGCACCGGCCTGACGAGGATCTGGTCTACGCCGAACTGGCCGAACGCTACCTGGAGCAGGACCGCTATTCCGATGCCGCCACAAGCTATGGGGAGTTCGTCACCGCCCATCCGCTGGGCGATCAAGCGCCGAGGCTGCAGCTTCAGGTCATCGAGAGTTTCCGGCAGGGAGGCTTTTCCGGCGAGATGCTGGTCGCCAAGCGCCGCTATGCGGAGCTGTTCGACCTGGCAGGACCATACTGGCAACAGCGTCAACCCGGTGATTCGCCCGCGACGGTGGAGGCGCTCGAGCACAACATCACGGTGCTGGCACAGCACGCCCATGCCTCTTTCCAGCAGGATTCCAAGCCGGCGGATCTCGGCCAGGCCGAGTACTGGTATCAGCGCTACCTGGCAAACTTTCCGGATGCCGCGCGCAGCCAGGAGATGCATTTCCTCTATGCCGAGCTGCTGTTCGAGGCCACCCGCTTCTCCGATGCCGCCCATGCCTATGAGCAAGCGGCCTACCGCTATGAGCCGAACCGGCGAGCGGCGGAGTCGGGCTACGCGGCGTTGCTGGCCTACGATGCCCACGCGGAAACGCTGGACGGGGCCGAAGCGGCGATGGCCGAATGGGAGCGGGCGTCGCTGGCCAGCGCCCGCCGTTTCACCCGGTCATTTCCGGAGCACCCCGAGGCGGCCTCCGTGCTCGGCCTTTCCATCGACCGCTGGTTCCGGCTTGAGGAGACCGCTGCGGCCGAAGAGGCCGCCCAGTGGCTGCTGGACCGCTATCCCGAGGCAGATCCGCAGGCGCGCCTGACCGCGTGGGTGGTGCTTGGCCATATCGCGTTCGACCGGGAGGATTTCGCGCAGGCCGAAGCGGCTTACCGGCAGGCGCTGGCATCGCCGGCGCTGAGTGACGAACAGCGTCCTGATTTCGCCGAACGCCTGGCCGCCTCCATCTATCGACAGGGTGAAGTCGCCCGCAGCGAAGGCGATACCGCGACAGCCATTGATCATTTCCTGCGCGTGCCGGAAAGCCGTGCCCGGGCCGTGGCTGTTTACGACGCCGCCCACTTGCTGGCGGCTCGGGAAGACTGGCTGGCAACGGCAACCGTGCTCGAGGACTTCCGCCGGGACTACCCCGATCACGCACTGCAGGCCGAGGCCACACGGACGCTGGCGGTGGCCTATGCCTCCTCATCGCAGCCGGCACGCGCGGCCACCGAGTTCCTGCGCATCGCCGATGCCAGCGAGAATCCGGTCGAGCGGCGGGAAAGCATGCTGGAAGCCGCCCACCTGTACCGCGAGGCTGGCGAGGCCGGCAACGAGGCAGACGTGCTGACCACCTACGTCGAAGCCTTCCCCTCGCCGCTGGATCCGGCCATGGAAGCCCTTCACCGCCTGGCGGAACTCGCCCGGGTCCGAGGCGACGGCCGCCGGCTCCGGCACTGGCGGCAGGCCATGATCCAGGCGGACGCCCGCGCCGGGTCGGCCCGCACGGATCGTAGCCGCTATCTGGCCGCCACCGCCAGCATGGCACTGGCCGAGGAGGCGTTGGCGGCGTACCGCGAGATACGTCTGGTGGAACCGCTGCAGCGCAGTGTCCGGGAGAAGCGCCGGCGCATGGATGTGGCCCTGGAGGCGCTTGAGCACGCTGGCGGTTATCGCGTTGCGGACGTGACCACCGCAGCCACGCATTACTCGGGCACGGTCTACGCCGATTTCGCCGAAGCCCTGCTGGAGTCCGAGCGGCCCCGCGGGCTCGATGAACTGGCGCTGGAGGAATACGAAATGCTGTTGGAAGACCAGGCCTATCCGTTCGAGGAGAAGGCCATCGAGCTGTTCGAGCTCAACGTCGCCCGGGCAAGCCAGGGGCGGTATGACGCTTGGGTCCGGCAGAGTTTCGACCGGCTGGCCGAGCTGATGCCGGTGCGTTACGCGAAAACCGAGAGGAGTGCGCGTTTTGTGGAAGCCCTTCGCTGACCGGACATGCCTCCCGGCGGCCCGCGGCATACGGCGTGCGGGTCTGGTCGTTGCGGGCTGCCTGGCGCTGCTGGCCCTGACGGCCTGTGGTACCACCGGCGATCCCCAGGCCACGGATCAGGAACTGGAGCAGCGGTTTGCCCATGCCGTCGACCTGATACGCCAGGAACGCCATGAGGACGCCGCGGTTTTGCTGGAAAGACTGGGCGAGTCGCACCCCGGTCTGCCAGGCATTCATGTGAACCTCGGCATCGCCCATGCGGAGCTGAACCGCCCCGAGGAGGCCGCTGGCGCGTGGGAAACCGCTCTGGCTATCGCGCCGGAACATGCCGATGCCATGGCGCTGCTGGCAGTGCATCACCGCCGCCAGGGCAGGTTCGAGGAAGCTCGGATTCTCTACCGACGCCTGCTGGACGCCCATCCGGACCATCCGGTCGGCAATCTGAACATGGGCATTCTCTGTGATCTTTACCTGCAGGATCTGGGTTGCGCGCTCGACCGCTACCTGCACTACCAGACGCTCGCGGATGACGAGGAAATGCTGCGCAAGGTCGGCTTCTGGATTGCCGACCTGGAGCGCCGGATGTCGGAAGAGGGGAGGAACCGATGAACCGTCACCTGAATCGCCTGCTGCTCGCAGCCCTGCTTGCGCTGCTGCAGCTGTCCGTGAAAGCGGAGGAGGCGCGGCAACTGGACGGGATGTCGGTGGTCGGGGCGCAGGAACTGCCCAAGGCGCTTTACATCGTGCCCTGGAAGCAGGCCGAGCCCGGCGACCCGGCGCCGGCATTCGCGCAGGGGTTGCTGGGGGAGGGACTGGCGCCACTGGACCGCGAGGTCTTCCGCCGCGAATTGCATTACCACGAAGCGCTGCGGCAGCAGCGTGACCGGATTCAATAGGACATATCGAACAGGAGTCATCACACCATGAACACGTACGGCACCATCGTGCAGTTCTTCCAGCAGGGCGGGGTCTTCATGTACCCGATCATCGCGGTTCTGATAGTGGGGCTGGCCATTGCCATCGAGCGCTATGTATACCTCAGCGTTTCCAGGGCGCGTAACCGCCATTCCTGGAACCAGCTCCTGCCCGTCCTCCAGGCCGGCAAGTTCCGCGAGGCGCGGGATTACACCGAGAAATCCAGTGCCGCCATCAGTCGGATCCTCAACTATGGTCTGAGCCGGCTGGGCATGACGCGCCAGCGCAGTGACCTGGAAATGGCCATGGAAGAGGGATTGATGGAGGTGATCCCGCGGCTGGAGAAGCGCACGCATTATCTGGCAACCCTGGCCAACATTGCCACCTTGCTGGGATTGCTTGGCACCATCATCGGCCTGATCGAAGCCTTTACCGCCGTGGCCGCCGCCAACCCCGTGGACAAGGCGGAAATGCTCTCCGCCAGTATCTCCCGGGCCATGAACACCACCGCCTTCGGCCTGATGGTGGGTATTCCGCTGCTGATGATTCACGCGGTGCTGCAAAGCAAGAGCACGCAGTTGATCGATAGCCTGGAAATGGCTTCGGTCAAGGTGATGAACATCATCGGTGATCGGGCCAACGCCAGCCGACAGGCGGCGGCGCAATGAAATACCGGGTACGCCGGGCCGGCCGTCAGCAGCAGATCGCGGAGCTGAACGTGACCGCCTTCATGAACCTGATGGTGGTGCTGGTGCCGTTTCTGCTGATCATGGCCGTGTTCTCGCGTATCACCATCCATGAATTGAGTCTCCCTGGTGCCGCCAGTGCACCCAGCGACGACCCGCCGGCGCTGCAACTGGAGGTGATCATGCGGGCCGATCGACTGGTGCTGGCGGACCGCGGCCGGAGCACACTGCAGGAAATCGTTGCCAACGGCGAAGGTTACGACCTGGAGGCTCTGTCCGAGGCCCTGCAGCGTATCAAGCGCGCGGCGCCCGACGTGGACCGGGCCACGGTGCTGGTCGAGCCGCAGGTGGGCTACCAGAGCCTGATCTCGGTGATGGACGTGCTGCGGGGAGGCCATCCGGCGTCGAACGGGGAGGCTGGTGCGACGACGCTGTTCCCGCGTATCGCCATCGGCGATGCGCCGGCCAAGGAAGGGGGAAGTCGATGAAGATGTCACGCCGGGCACGGCGGATGCAGCAGCATCACCAGCGGGCCAAGCGCAGCCCCGGTTTCAACCTGGTGGCGTTGATGGATATTTTCACCATCCTGGTGTTCTTCCTGCTGGTGAATTCCTCGGACGTACAGGAAATTGCCAGCAGCCGGATGGTGGAACTGCCCGACTCGGTGGTGGATGCCCGTCCGCGGGAAACCGTGATGGTCACGGTTTCCGAACAGAATATTCTGCTGAACGACCGCGTCGTGGCGTCCACCGGGACGGCGGCCGGGACAGAGCTGGTGATCGAGCCGTTGCGCGAGGCCCTTGAACAATACGCGGCCCGTAGCGGGCTGCAACGGCCCGACAGCGAAGACCTGGGCGAGATCACCATCATGGGTGACCGGCGCATCCCGTTCACTGTGCTGCGCAAGGTGATGGCCACCTGCACCGAGGCCGGCTTCAGCCGGGTCTCCCTGGCGGTGATGCAGACGGCGGCGGGGGATGGCGGCCCATGAGTACGACATACGTGAGCCCGATGCTGCCGTGGACACCGGTGGAGGAAGAGGATCGGCGGTTCCGCCGCGTGTTGCTGATTGTCTTCCTTCTGTTTCTGCTGCCCAGTCTGCTGATCCCCTTTCTCCGGGTGCCGGAGCGGGAGAGGCCGGAACCGGTGGATGTGCCGCGCCAGGTGGCCGAACTGTTGCTGGAACGGGAAATGCCGCCGCCACCCGCACCGGCGGCTCCGCAACCCGAGGTCGCGGAGCCGGAACCGCCGCCTGCGCCGGAGCCGGAACCTGAACCGGTAGTGGAGGCCGAGCCGCCGCCACCGCCCGCCCCCGAGCCTGAACCACAGCTTGCCGAACCCGCACCGCCGCCGCCGGTGCCCGCCGAAGCGGCGCCGGACGCGCGCGCCGAAGCGCGAGAGCGGGCGCGCAGCACAGGGGTGCTGGCATTGAGCGACGAACTGGACCAGGCGCGAAACCGCCCGACGACCGACTCCCTGCGCGCGGACGAGCTGAGCAGCGGCGGCACCAGCGAGTCCAGGGAATCGCGTTCCGTGGTCAGCTCGCGGACAGGGTCCGCCAGCGCCGGTGTGGACAGCAGCGAACTCAGCCGGAATACCGCGGGTGGCGGTCGGGCGCTCAGCGGCCGTGAGACCAGCCAGGTCAGCAGCGGGGTGGATACCGCCGCTGCCCAGACGCGCCGGGCGCAGCAGCGCCAGGGCGTGCGCACCGACGAGGACATTCAGCTTGTTTTCGACCGCAACAAGAGCGCGATCTTCTCCATCTACAACCGCGCGCTTCGCAGCGACCCCACCCTGCGTGGGAAGGTGGTTCTGCGGTTGACCATCGAGGCCTCCGGGGAGGTGAGCGCTGTGGAGGTGGTCTCCAGTGATCTGAACAATGACGATCTGGAAAGAAGGCTCCTGCTGCGCGTACGCCAGCTGGATTTCGGCGCCAAGGACGTGGGCAGGACGACCATCACCTATCCCATCGACTTCTTTCCCTCATGAAGCCTTCCGTGCCGGGTTCCGTTCTGATCGCGGCGCTGCTGGCGGTGGGTACGGCCGCCGCCGACGGACTGCGATTAAGCGGAACGTTGCACGACGCTGCCCAGCCCCGCGCCTTGATCGGGGGCGGGGTCGGCACGGAAAGCTGGCTGCGGCCGGGTGATGAGGCGGGCGTTTGCCGGCTCGAGATGGTGGCTGCAGACCATGTCTGGCTGCTTTGTCCGGCAGGCCGGCAGCGGCTGGCACTGGCAGCGTCGGCGGAGGCCTCGCGGGCCGCGCCGGAGGATGGCGCGCAGGGCCGGGCCAGGACCCAGGAGGTGTTCCTGGACTGGCCCGTCCTGGAAGCGCTGTTTCTCGACCGCCAGCGGCTGGTGAATACGCTCACCCTGGTGCCCGAGTCCGCCGACGGCGTGCTTACCGGCTGGCGGGTCGAGCGGTTTGAAGAGGACGGGCCGCTGGCGGCATTGCAACTGGCCGAAGGCGATCTGATCACCGCGGTGAACGCCATCCCCGTGGCCCAGGGCAGTGCCGTGATGGAGGCACTCAAGGCCGCCGGCCAGGAGCAAGGTCTGTCCGTTTCCGTGCTGCGCGGCGGCTACGAACTACGGCTGGATTATCGCTTTCTCATCGCCGCTGGAGAGTAGAAGCCTCATTCTCGAGCGGCTGACGGGAGGCCAATCCCCACGCGATATCGCGATGCCGCGAGGGTGCCGCGGCCGCCTCCGGCTTCAGCGACGCTCGTAGGTGCCCACGAGCCGGTTCATGCCGATGATGCGCGGCTCGATGCGTTCCAGCAGCTCCCACATGCTCAGGCCGGCATCCAGCTTCGGCTCATCGTCCAGCGCAAGTACCCAGAAGTAGTACTGGTGCAGGCCATGGCCCTCGGGCGGCATGGGGCCTCCGTAACCGGTCTTGCCGAAATCATTCTTGCCGGCGGTGTAGTCGCTGACGCCTTCCGGCAGGTTCTGGACAGAACCGGGGATGTTGTACAGCACCCAGTGCACGAAACCATAAGTGCCCCTGCCGGAGACCAGTGGCGCATCGGGGTCGTGGCAGACCACCACGAATGCACGTGTCCCCTCCGGTGCGCCGTCCCACGCCAATGCCGGTGAGACGTCTTCGCCTTCACCAGTATGCTTCGCCGGAATCGCGCCGCCGTTGCGGAACGCCGGGCTGGTGAGTCGCATGGTCGATAGCGCAAAGCCCATGATGTCATCCTCCTTTTCCGTTAGTGTGCAAGTGAAAGACCCGGACACCATAACAAAGATCTATCCCCGGGCAGTGTACGTGGTGGCCGTCGCCCCGCGGGGGCTTCGATATCAGGCAAGTTGTATGCTCTCAACTTGCTTTCAGGGGGCCGGGGTGGCGCACGGCGACGAGCTTATGGCTTCCGACCTTTCGGAGGACGATGTCCATGTCCAGAACAGAACCGTTGGTGCTTTCCACAGTGGACGACGGGCTTGGCGAGCCTGTGGCCACCGTAACCATCAACAATCCACGCAAGCTGAACGTGATGAACAGCGCGCTGATGGAGGAACTGGTTTCGGTGTTGCAGCAGCTCGCCCGGCATCCCGCCCTGCGGGCGGTGGTGCTGACAGGTGCGGGTGAAAAGGCGTTCGTGGGCGGCGCTGACATTCGCGAGATGGGGACAATTGACAATCCATCCGATGCCGAGGAGTTCATCAGCCGGGTGCACGCCTGCTGCGACGCGGTACGGTCTGTTCCTGTGCCTGTGATCGCGCGTGTCCGGGGCTATACGTTCGGAGCCGGGATGGAGCTGGCGGCGGCGTGTGACGTGCGCATTGCCACCGACGACAGTGTGTTCGGCATGCCCGAGGTGCGGCTTGGCATTCCGTCAGTGGTGGAGGCGGCGCTGCTGCCGATGCTGATCGGCTGGGGGCGGACCCGGGAGCTGCTGCTGTTCGCGGAGAATATCAATGCGGACACTGCGGCGGCCTGGGGGTTTGTGGAGAAGGTGGTCAGCGCGGATCGACTGGACGACACAGTTGACCACTACCTCCGTGCCCTGCTGGCATCGCCGCCGTTGGCCATCCGTAACCAGAAGAAGCTGATCCGCGACTGGGAAGACCTGCCGCTGCGGGCAGCGGTCAACGCCGGTATTAGCGCATTTGCCAGCGCGTTCACCACCGACGAGCCGCGCTCCGCCATGCGGGAGTTCCTCCAGGCGCAGGCGGAGCGGAAGCATGGCAAGGGCGGATAACAAGGCATAGGGGCGGAAGTTGGCCATGGCGGGGTATGGTGACAACGGCATTGCGTGGCACGAACGCCGGTCCGGGACCGGCTAACGAACACTGACAGGAGGCTTCAGTGGCAGCAGAGAATATCGATCCACGCACCCCGATCCTCGTCGGGTGCGGTGACGTCACTGATATGCGGACGCCTGTGGAGCAGGGGCGCTCACCATTTGATCTCATGGCGGACGCCGGGCGGCTGGCGCTGGAAGACGCCGGAGGCACGGGCACTACTGATGCCATTGACACGGTTGCTGTCCTGCGCCTGTTTGTCGACAGCTCGCCGCGCTTTGCGGCGACGGGCCTTGGCAGTTCCGCCAACCCTCCGCGCAGCATTGCTCGCAGGCTGGGCCTGAAGGCAGGGCGGGAGATCTACACCCACGTGGGTGGAAACATGCCGCAATCCCTGGTTAACACCTTTGCCCAGGCGATTGCAGATGGCGAGATGCGTGCGGCCCTGATCGTGGGCGGCGAGGCGCTGCGTACTCAGCTTGGGGTGCAGCGCGCCGGCCAGGAGGTCTCCTGGGCCGAAGACCCCGGCGGTGAGCCCGAGCTTCTGGGGGAGAGTCGCAGCGGTTGGAGCCCGCATGAGGAAAAGCATGGTTTGGACGCCGCCATCAGCTACTACCCCTTGTTCGAACAGGCCATCCGCGGCAGGCGCGGCCATACGGTGGAACAGCATCTGCAATCCATGGCAAGGCTGCTGGAGGGGTTCTCCAGCGTGGCTGCCGTCAATCCGCTGGCCACGCGACGGGAACCGATGGCCGCTGAACGGCTGGCTCGCGTAGACGCAGATAATCGCTGGATCGGGTTTCCCTATCCCCGGTTGATGAACGCCAACGTGTTCGTGGATCAGGCGTCGGCACTGATCATCACCAGTGTCGGGGAGGCGCGGGCCAGCGGGATCCCGGAATCGAAGTGGATCTATCTGCACGGGTGCGCGGACGGGCACGATCACTGGCATGTTACCGAGCGTGAGAACCTGTATTCGTCCCCTGCCATTCGCGCCGGTTCCGCGCTGGCCCTGGACATGGCCGGCATCGGCACGGATGAACTGTCCTATCTCGATGTCTACAGCTGCTTCCCATCCGCAGTTGAAATCGCGTGTCAGGAACTGGGTCTATTGGAGGACGATCCGCGCGGGCTGACGGTGACTGGAGGCCTGCCGTACTTCGGTGGCCCCGGTAACAACTACGTGACGCACTCCATCGCCGAGATGATGCGGCGACTGCGTCGTGAACCGGGCAAGTACGGGCTGGTGACGGCCAATGGGTATTACCTGACGAAGCATGCATTCGGTATCTACTCCAGCTTGCCTGTCACGGGACCTTGGTCGCGGGAGGAACCATCCCGGCTGCAGGCGAGACTGGACGCGTTGCCGAAGGCGGACTTCACCGAAACGCCAACGGGTCGGGCGGTCATTGAAACCTACACGGTGATGTATGACCGCAAGGCGCCTGTGCAGGGCATCGTGTTTGGTCGGGAGCAGGACAGCGGTCGCCGATTCGTCGCCAATACACCCCCGGATGGCGCCGTGCTCCAGGATCTGGTGGACCGGGAAGGGCTCGGTCGTCCGGGAAGCGTGCGGAGCATGGACGGATTGAACGTCTTCACACCGGATCGGTAAAGAGGCATCAAGGCATGGGTAGTACTCCGGATCCGACCCGCATGACCATTCCTCAGGTTGCGCGTCAAGCGGCTCGCACTTGGCCCGATCGGCCGGCGCTGCGATTTCAGGGCGAGACGATAACGTACGCGCAGCAGTACGAACGTATCTGCCGGTTCGCCCATGCGCTCAAGGCACAGGGCGTCCGGCGTGGCGATCATGTGGCCACCATGCTGGGCGGTGGGCCCGAGTGGTTCTACATCTCCTATGCCATCAGCTTGCTCGGGGCGGTGATCGTGCCCATCAACGTTACCTTCCGGGGCCAGGAGCTGGTCCAGGCCCTGAGGCGTTCCGATGCGCGGGCGCTGGTCGTTCGGGACCGTTTCCGAGGCGTGGACCAACTCGCACTCATCTCCGGGCTAGCGCCGGAACTGGCGGATGCCACATCCGGCTTTCTGCAGAGCGAGACGCTCCCGAACCTGGACACTGTCATTACCGTCAGCCGCGAGGGCGCGCGTTATCCCGGCACCTTCGCCTTCCATGACCTGATGCGTGCCGGGGCTGGGTACCGATCTTCGGCAGTCGACGCATGGATCGACCGCGTATCGCCGGACGACACCGCCTACATTCTGTTTACCTCGGGGAGCACGGCATTCCCGAAGCCGGCCATGCGGGCGCATGGCAGCAGTGTCGGTATCGCCAGTCACCTGTACGCCCAGTGCTTTGCGATGAGGCCGGAGGACGTGATCATCGGTCACGCGCCGTTCTATCACGTTGGGGGCTGTATTTACGTCACGTTGGGCACGGCGTTGTCCGGGGCCTGTATTGCCCTGCTGGAACACTTCGAGCCCGGCGAGGCGCTGCGGGTGATCCGTGAAGAAGGGGTTACCTGCATGAGCGGCTTCGATACCCATCTGCGTGCCCTCGCCAATCATCCGGATTTTGCGAGGACGGATTGCAGCGGGGTTCACAAGATGACGCTGGCCTGCGGTCCGGAGTGGTACGACACAGTGCGGGAGACGGGTTTCGGTTCCACCTCTGTCTCTCACCATTACGGCTTCACTGAAGGCACCTCCGTCGTGATGCCTCGCGACGAGACGGATGAGACCATCCGCCGGAACAGCAACGGGCAACCTTTCCCCGGTGTGAGCGTGAGGATCGTCGACCCGGAAACCGGGCAGCCCTGCGCCCCGGACGAGCCGGGCGAGATCTGTATCAAGGGTTGGACCCTTTTCCAGGGCTACTACAAGATGCCAGAGCAGACTGCGGAGAGCTTCGACGATGACGGCTACTTCCATTCCGGCGACTACGGCTGGATGGATGCGGATGGCTACGTCTACTACCGCGGGCGCTACAAGCAGATGATCAAGACCGGGGGCGAGAACGTCTCCGAGCGGGAAGTCGAGATGTTCCTGGAGGGACATCCGGATATCCGTGCCGTGCAGGTGGTGGGCGTGCCCGACGAGCGCTGGGGCGAGGCGGTGACCGCCATGGTGCAGACGGTCTCGGGCGAGACACTATCGGTGCAAGCGCTCAAGGAATTCTGTGAGGGCCGGATGGCCGGTTTCAAGATTCCCAAACACGTCGTGCCGGTGGGTGGCGGCGAATGGCCCATCACGCCGACCGGCAAATACGACAAACCGAAGCTCCAGGCCATGGCGATGGAACGGCTTGGCCTCACCTCGTCATGAAAGGCGGCGTCCACCGGTAAGCGGCGGTTCAGACCGGTTTTCCGGTGACCGAGGCGCGCTCTGAGAGTTCTATCCAGGTGCCGTCCGGATCGCGGACAAAAGCGATCCGCGCAGTCTTGCCCATGGTCACCGGGTCGCGGCCGTTGCGTGCGCCAGCGCTCAGCGCCGCACGGTGGGCCGCGTCGCAGTCGAATACCTGCAGGGTGATATAGCGTAGGCCGATGGCGGCCAGTGGCTGCTCCGGATCCGGCGCGCTATCGGTTGCGGTCAGCAAGAGGCTGGCATTGCCAACTTGCAAGCGGCCGGAGCTGACCTGGGTGCAGCCAAGTGCTTCCTGGTAGAAAGCGGCGCTGCGCTCCAGGTCGCTGACCGCCAAGCGCACCGCCAGCCCCGAAATGCCGTCGTGGCCGTGCGGTACGCGGGTGATGCGGTTGCCATCCGGATCGCTCAGGGTTTCTGGCTGGGTACAGGCAGGGTCGACCGCCAGAATTTCCTCGATGGGTCCCTTGGCCGTGGGCAGGGGATCACGCGCATCATTGAGCTTCAGCACGGCATCACCGGCAGCGAACCGGTGCTGCAATACGCCGCCGCCGAGTTTGAGGGTGTGGTCAAAGGGCAGGCCGATCCTGTCGCTCCAGAACCGACGCTGAGCGGCAGCCTGGTTGCTGAACAGGCCGACATCGAAAAAGGCTTTGGCAAAGGGCATGGGGCGGCATCATCGGCTGGGCAAAGTCCCAGTGTAACGGCTGCCGCTGCGCTTGTGGACAATTTCCCGCTATTCAGCCGGCCCTGAGCTAACCCGAATACGGCCACTTCATGGGGCACATCAGCCGTGCTCGGGCCCACGGCCCCGGTAGTGTGCTATGCAGAAGAGTACTGTTGTGGCCTACCGCCGGGCTCCTGCGTTCGCTACCTGCCCGGAGGGTGAACATGCCGCCGCTCGCCGGCGACCCCAGTTTCCAGATCGATTACCGGGAGTCGGTGCCACCGAGCCCGATCGTGGCCAGCTACGTCCAGTCCTACAGCTACGCGCTCGGAGGGTTGTGCGAGGCCACCGGCAAGCACATCACGCCGGCAGCTTCAGACCTCTTCCGCAGAGTATAGAGACGGCTCCGCCCTAGAATCACGCAGATTGACTAACCTTTAGTCAGGAAGCGCTGATCGAGTCAAGCAGCCGCGCCCGTGCGGAGCAGTGTTTCCTAGGGAGCCCCATGCGAATAGATCAGAGGCTCCCTAAAGCCGAGAAGGTTAGTCACAGACCAGGGTGGACCACCATGCCGCTGTTCGAGGTACGTGTCGACACGTTGTCCCGTCATCACGTTTCCCATGAGCATGACTTTCATCAGTTGGTGCTCTGTACGTTTGGCGAGACCGATCTGAGCATAGAAGGAACTCAGCAGCAAATTACGCCGGAGTACGGCTGTATTATCCCGTGTTCGCATCATCACGAGTACGAGGGCGATGGCCGCAACCGCACACTGGTACTGGACATGCCGCTTTCGACACCACGGAGCACCGCCTTCCGGGATGAAGCCTGCCGGCTGTTTGATCAGCCACGCTTTTTTCGGGTGGATCCGGCCCTGCGGGAGTTGACTGGCGCGCTCATGACGCAGTTGGAACGCAACCCCGCAATGCAGGATGAAGTGGGCGCCGTCATTGTCCGCGCGCTGTGTACCAGCCTGGGGAGCAAGCCTGTTCAGCACAAGGCGTCACGACAGACACGGCCGCATCCCCGGATTGACCTGCGGTTGATCAACGCGTTTATCGACGCCCATATGGACCGCACGCTCACGGTCGCCCATCTGGCGGACGCCTGCGCCATCAGTGCCAGCCATCTGCACGCCATATTCCGTGACAGACTGGATGTCACGCCGCATGCCTATATTCAGTTGCGACGCCTGGAACAGGGGCGGCGCCTGATCCGGGATACCGACTGGCCGCTGGGTGTCATCTCCCGTCAGATCGGGTTCGCCGACCAGTCCAGCTTTTCCCGTGCCTGCCGCCGGTATCTCGGAGTGGCGCCATCGCGCCTGAGGCGGCCCATTCCATAGTCTCGGTCAAAATCTTCAGAGTTTCGGTCAAGTTGAACGGCTCGCCCTCTGCCTAGGCTCAATAGGTAACCCCTTGTTCAGGGCCGGGAAGCACCAGGGCAGAGCCCCTGCCAACCATGCTGTCCATGACGCACCGGGCTTCATCGCCTGCGGCGCTTGGACGGGAGGGATGCTAATCATGAAGACAGTTAGTGTGGATTCAGTCAGCTATCAGCTAAAAGGCAGCAACTGGTGGGCACGCGCAACGGCGGCTTGTCTGCTCGCATTGGGCAGTGGCGCGCTGTTTTCAACCTCCGCGGTGGCGGACGAACCGCAGCACGGCGGCACGCTGAATGTCATTCTGGACCCCGAACCGCCGATGCTGATTCTCGGTATCAATCAGCAGGCTCCCACCCAGCTCGTGGCCGGCAAGATGTACGAGAGCCTGCTGCGATACGATTTCGAGCTGGAACCCATGCCCAGCCTGGCCAGTGAGTGGGAGATATCCGATGACGGGCTCACCTACACCTTCCATCTCCAGGAAGGGGTGACCTGGCACGACGGCGAGCCCTTTACTTCCCACGACGTGGTGTTCACGGCCACGGAGTTTCTGCCGGAGACGCATCCCCGGGCCAGCTCCAACTTCCGGCGGCTGGAAAGCGTCACCGCGCCGGACGACCATACGGTGGTATTCCAGCTCGACGAGGCGTATCCCGCCTTCATTCTCGCGTTCGAGGTGGCCAGCTTTCCCATCATGCCGGCCCATATCTACGAGGGCACGGATTTCACCGACAACGAGATGAATGACCATCCCATCGGCACCGGGCCATTCAAGTTCGAACGCTGGAGCAGGGGGGACTACGTCCAGCTCACCGCCTACGAGGATTACTGGCAGGATGGCAAGCCGTACCTGGACCAGATCTACTTCCGGCTGATTCCGGATGCCGCCTCCCGCGCGCTGGCGCTGGAAACCCAGCAGGTGGACATCAGCTCCTTCAACAACATCGAGCCCTTCGACGTGCCACGGCTGGAACAGCTGCCGCATCTGGAGGTGATAACGGAAGGTTACGAGATCGCGGCGCCACTGTCCTGGATAGAGATCAATCACCGCGTAGAGCCACTGGACGATCCGCGATTCCGCCAGGCCATGATGTACGCGCTGGACCGGGAGTTCATCCGCGACAACATCTTCATGGGGCTGGGCCGTGTACCCACCGGCCCGATCAACACCGTGACCATCGAGTATACGGACGAGGTGCACATCTACGAGCATGACCCGGATCGGGCCATGGAACTGATGGACGAGATGGGACTCGAGCCCGACGGCAACGGCGTGCGCGCCGAGGTGGAGCTGCTCCCGCTGCCCTACGGCGAAACCTTCATCCGCCTGGCCGAGTACACCCGTGAAGCGCTGGGCCAGGTCGGCATCCGGGTGCGCATGCGCAGTACCGACTCCGCCGGCTGGGCGCAACGGGTGGCGGACTGGGAATACGAGCTGACGAACAACTTCGTCTACCAGTACGGGCACCCGGCTCTGGGCGTCTCCCGCACCTACATCTGCGACAACATCCGCCAGGGCGTGCTGTTCAGCAACACCATGGGGTACTGCAACGAGGAGGTGGACGATCTGTTCGCCCGGGCCGCGGTGGAAAACGACCCGGACGAGCGCGCGGCCCTCTACGCCAAAGTGCAGCAGATTCTGGTGGAGGAGCTGCCGGTGATCTGGTTGCTGGAGATGGAATTCCCCACCATCGTCAATACCCGTGTGCGCAATGCCACCACAACGGCCATCGGCGTGGCGGACACCTTCGCCGACACCTGGATCGAGCAATAGGGACCATGCAGCCGACAGCGGGGTGCTGTCAGCCCCGCAGTCGGCAGCTTCCATCCGGTAACGGAGGTCGGCGCCCACCATGGCAAAGATCGGGCTGTTCCTGGCAAGGCGCCTGGTGAAGGCGGCGATCATCCTGTTCTTCATCGTGCTCATCAACTTCGCGCTGATCAGGGCGGCGCCGGGGGACCCCGCCTCGGTGATGGCCGGTGAGGCGGGAGCCTCTGACGAACGCTACGTGGAATTGCTGCGCCAGCGCTTCGGCCTGGACGAGCCGCTGCACACCCAGATGTTCATTTACGTCACCTCGGTGTTTCAGGGTGATCTCGGTTACTCCTACCGCCAGGGACGGAACGTCAGCGCCCTGATTCTGGAGCGGCTCCCGGCCACATTGCTGCTTACGGTGACCGCCTTCGTGTTCGCGCTGGCCATGGGTGTGCTTCTGGGCACGCTGGCAGCGATGAAGGTGGGGCGATGGGCGGACACCGCCATCACCACGCTGGCACTGATCAGTTACGCCACACCGCTGTTCTGGCTGGGGTTGATGCTGATATTGCTGTTCAGCGTCCAACTCGGCTGGCTGCCGTCGTTCGGCTTCGAATCGGTGGGGGCGGGGTTCACTGGCATTGACCGGATGCTCGACGTGGCCGCGCACATGGTGCTGCCCGTGCTGACCCTGGGGCTGTTCTACATGGCCGTCTACACCCGGCTTACCCGATCGTCGATCCTGGAGATCCACGACATGGACTTCGTCAAGACTGCGCGCTCCAAGGGCGTTACGGAAGGCAAGGTGATGGTCTTCCACGTGCTGCGCAACGCCATTCTGCCGGTGATCACCTTCGCCGGGTTCCAGGCCGGCCACCTGATCGGCGGCTCCATTCTGGTGGAAACGGTGTTCGCATGGCCGGGAATCGGCCGTCTGGCCTTTAACGCGCTGCTGCAGCGGGACTACCAGGTTTTGCTGGGTGTGTTCGTGGTGACCTCCATCCTGGTGCTGCTGTTCAACATCATCACCGACCTGCTGTACACGATCGTCGACCCGCGCATCGAGGTGGAGTGAGATGAGTCGGGACTTCTGGAGAGCCTTTGCCAACAACTACGGCGCCGTCATCGGCCTGGCGCTGTTGTTGGCCGTGGTATTGATGGCTGCCTTCGCCGACGTGATCTATCCGCGCAGCCCCTGGTCCATGGTCACCACGCCATTTCAGCCGCCGCTGTCCGACGATGTGCTGCTCGGCTCGGATACCCTGGGGCGTGACATCGCCGCCGGCATCGTCCACGGCTCACGGGTCTCGCTGCTGATCGGGCTGACCTCCAGCGCCGTGGCGCTGTTCATCGGCGTGACGCTGGGGGCGTTGGCCGGCTATTTCGGAGGCTGGGTGGATGAC
The DNA here is from genome assembly GCA_020831845.1 of Ectothiorhodospiraceae bacterium. GTDB lineage: Bacteria > Pseudomonadota > Gammaproteobacteria > Nitrococcales > Aquisalimonadaceae > LSCE01. The sequence continues at coordinate 141,224 of JAFIFV010000075.1, read as the reverse complement.
GCCATCATGCGCTTCACCGAGCTGTTCCAGACCATCCCCAACTTCGTGCTCGCAGTGGTGCTGGTGGCGATATTCACGCCATCCATCGGCAGTCTGGTGGCAGCCATCGCCATCGTCAGCTGGCCGCCGCTGGCGCGGCTCGCGCGCGGGGAGTTTCTCAGCCTGCGATCACGGGAATTCGTGCTGGCGGCGGTGACAACAGGGCAGTCCACCACCCGCATCATTCTCCGGGAGATTCTGCCCAACAGCCTTTCGCCCATCATCGTCGCCGCCTCGCTGACCGTGGCCACGGCCATCCTGCTGGAAAGCGCGCTCAGCTTTCTCGGCCTGGGTGACCCCAACATGATGAGCTGGGGCTACATGATCGGCGCCTCCCGCACCGTCATCCGCCAGGCCTGGTGGATGAGCTTCTTCCCGGGCATCGCGATTCTGATCACGGTGCTGGCCATCAACCTGGTGGGCGAGGGGCTGAACGACGCCCTCAATCCCAAGCTGGCACGCAAGGGGAGGGGGCGATGACCACCTCGGAACAGGCGGTCCTGGCATTGCGGGATTTGAGCGTCAGCCTGCCGCCCGGTGGTGATCGGCCGCTGGCAGTGGACCAGGTCACGTTCAGCGTGGCGCGGGAGGAGATTCTGTGCATCGTCGGCGAATCCGGTTCCGGCAAATCCATGGTGGCCCACGCCATCATGGGGTTGCTGCCCGAGCCCTATGTGAAGGTGGCCGGCGGATCGGCCCGGCTCAATGGGGAGAACCTGTTCACCATGTCCAGGGCCCGGCAGCGGGCAGTGCGTGGCATCGGCATGGGCATGATCTTTCAGGAGCCCATGACCGCGCTGAACCCGCTCATGCGTGTTGGCGAACAGATCGAGGAGGCGCTCAAGCTGCATTCCAGGCTGGACAGCCGCGGCCGCCGGGCGCGGGTGCTGGAGCTGTTGCAGGACGTGGGGTTGCCCAACCCCGGTGATCTCCGCCGCAGTTACCCGTTCCGGCTCTCCGGCGGCCAGCGCCAACGCGTGATGATCGCCATAGCGCTGGCACTGGAACCGGACCTGCTGATTGCCGACGAACCCACCACCGCGCTGGACGTCACCACCCAGAAACAGATTCTGGACCTGATCCGCAAGGTTCAGACTGCTTGCGGCATGGGGGTGATCTTCATCACCCATGATTTCGGGGTGGTGGCCGAAATCGCCACCTCGGTGGCGGTGATGCAGCACGGGAAGTGCGTGGAATACGGCAGTGCCGACACCGTGTTGAACCGGCCTGAGCACCCCTATACCCGGGAACTGATTGCCGCCGTACCGCATTACATCGAGCACCGCGAGGATTTTACGCCGAAGGGCCAGGCACTACTGAAAGCCGAAGCCGTACGCAAAGTGTTCCGGGTGGGCAGCGGGTTTCTGCGCCGCGGACGCGAGCTGGTCGCCGCCGACAATGTCTCGCTGAGCATTCATCCGGGGGAAACCGTGGGGGTGGTAGGGGAGAGCGGCTCGGGCAAGTCCACGCTGGGACGCTGCATCGTCGGGCTGCACAAGGCGGATGGTGGACGTATCGTTTTCCAGGGCACGGATCTGGTCGGCCTCAGCCGCAAGCGCTTCCGCCCCTTCCGCAAGGACGTGCAGATGATCTTCCAGGACCCCTACGCGTCCCTGAATCCACGCTACCGGGTGGCGGACATTATCTCCCAGGGGCCGATCGCCTTCGGCACTCCGCGCAAACAGGCTCATGCACGGGCCGAGGAACTGCTGGAACTGGTGGGGCTGGACCCGTCCGCCGCCCGTCGCTTTCCCCATGAATTCTCCGGCGGCCAGCGCCAGCGAATCTCCATTGCCCGGGCCCTGGCCCTGGACCCGAAGCTGCTGATCGCGGACGAACCGGTGTCAGCGCTGGATGTGTCGGTGCAGACCCAGGTGCTGGATCTGCTGGACGATATTCGCCACCAGTTGGGGCTCTCCATGCTCTTCATCACCCATGATCTGCGGGTGGCGGCCCAGGTCTGCGACACCATCGCCGTGATGCAGACTGGACGCATCGTGGAACTGGGCAGCTGTCGTGACGTATTCTCCAGACCACAGCACGAGTACACCCGGACGTTGCTGGATGCGATTCCCGGACAGGGCTGGGAGATTCCCAAGGATCTACGTCATTTGCGCGCCGACCGGGCGCGCCGTCCCAGGGAGTTGTCGCAATGAACATCGCATGTCCCATTAACGCGGAGCGGCTCTGGCGGAGCCTGATGGACATGGCCGCCGTGGGCCCGGGAGAACACGGCGGCAGTTGTCGGCTTGCGCTGACGGATGCCGACCGCGCCGGCCGTGAGCTGTTCATGGATTGGGCCCGAGAAGCGGGCTGCACGCTGACGACGGATGCCATCGGCAATCTCCATGCACGCCGCGAGGGCGCAGAGCCTGAACTGCCGCCGGTGGTCATGGGCAGCCATCTGGACACCCAGCCCACGGGTGGACGTTTCGATGGCGTGCTGGGGGTGCTGGCGGGACTTGAGGTGCTGCGCTCGCTGAACGATCACGGCATCCGAACCCGCCACCCGCTGGAGGTGGTGGTGTGGATGAACGAGGAGGGCGCCCGTTTCTCCCCGCCGATGATGGGGTCTGGCGTGTGGGCCGGGGTGTTCACCGTACAGGAAATCCTCGACAAGCAAGGACAGGATGGTGCCCGCCTTGGCGACGAGCTGGCGAGGCTGGGTTGGGACGGTTACGTCCCCGCGGATTACCGGCAAGCGCCGTTCGCCGCCTGCTTCGAACTGCATATCGAGCAGGGGCCGGTGCTGGAGGATGAAAACTGCCAGATAGGGGTCGTCACCGGAGCGCAGGCCCAGCGCTGGTACGAGGTTACCCTTACCGGGCAGGAAGCCCACGCCGGGCCGACCCCCATGCGGCTGAGACGTGATGCGCTGCTGGGAGCCGCCCGCATCGTGGAACTCGTGAACCGGATCGGCGTGGAGGGTGGGGAGAACGCCTGCGGCACGGTAGGCATACTGGACGTACATCCACACTCCCGGAACGTGATTCCCGGCCGCGTTTTTCTCACCGTGGATCTGCGCCACCCTGACGAGGAGCGTCTTCAGGAGTTCCACCAGCGTTTTCACCGGGAAGCCACCGACATCGCCGAGACGGCCAGACTGGGGATCAGCATTCACGATTTCTGGCATTCCCCCGCCCGGCCGTTCGACAGCACCTTGGTGGACCGCGTGCGATCCGCCGCCGGCCGGCTCGGCTACAGCCACCGGGACATCGTTTCCGGCGCAGGGCACGACACGGTCTACGTGGCTCGGGTCTGTCCTTCGGCCATGGTTTTCGTGCCCTGCGAGGACGGCATCAGCCACAACGAGGCGGAGAACATCGAGCCCGGCGACGCCGAACGGGGCTGTGCCGTGCTTTTCGATGCGGTGCTGGAAACCGCTGGTCGCACGTAGCCGGGAGGGCGGCATGAAACTTTTCTATCATCCGGATCAGACCCTCCATGCCCCGCAGAGCTTTCTGCTGCGCGGCGAACGCACGGCGAGCCCGGAAGGGCCGGTGCGCGCCTCCATGCTGCTGGAGGCACTGGGCGATGCCGGCTACCCGGTGGATCAGGCGGTCCCGAACGCCGGGCTGGAACCCCTGCTGCGGGTGCACAGCCAGCGCTATATCAGGTTCCTGCAAAGCATCCATGAACGCTGGCAGGCACTGCCCGGCGCCACGGATATCGTGATTCCGAACGTGCATCCGGTGGGCGGCGGCCATCATTACCCCTCCCACCCGGTGGGGCAGGCGGGGTGGCACCTGCACGACATGGCCTGCCCCATCGCGGCGGACAGCTGGGCGGGCATTCACGCCAGCGCCTGCAGCGCGGTGGCGGCGGCCCGCCACGTGATCGCGGGGGCGGGCAGTGCCTACGCCCTGTGCCGGCCACCCGGGCACCACGCCGGGCCGGAACGTGCCGGCGGCTTCTGCTTCATCAACAACACCGCCGTCGCAGCCGCCGAGTTGCGCACGCATTACCCGCGCGTGGCCATCGCCGACGTGGATCTGCATCACGGCAACGGCACCCAGGACATCTTCTATGCCCGCGGCGATGTCTGGACGGGCTCCGTGCATGCCGATACCGACCAGTTCTACCCGTTCTTCTGGGGCAGTGCCGAGGAAACCGGAACCGGCGACGGCGCAGGCTGCAATCTCAATATCCCGTTGCCCCTGGGCAGCGGCGGCGGCGTTTTCCTCGAGGCACTGGACATGCTGATCGAGTCCCTGCAGGCGTTTCGTCCCGATGCGCTGGTTATTCCCCTGGGTCTTGACGCCCACAAGGATGACCCGCTCGCCGGACTCGCTCTGGAGAGTGACGATTTCACGTCCATCGGTGCCCGGTTGCGGCGACTGCAGCTGCCTACAGTACTCATCCAGGAAGGTGGTTATCCCACCGCCTCGCTGGGCAGCAACCTGGTGCGGTTCCTGGATGGCTTTTGTCAGTAACGTATAAGCGAGGAGTCAGCCATGGCGATCAGAACCATTGCCCCGGGGCCACGGATGAGCCAGGCCGTGATCCACAATGGCACCGTGTATCTGGCCGGCCAGGTGGCCGAAGACGCGTCGGCGGACACAGCGGGCCAGACGCGGCAGATCCTGGAGCGCATTGATGCCCTGCTGGAGGAGGCGGGAACGGATCGTTCCCGTTTGCTATCGGCCACCATCTGGTTATCCGACATGGGCGGATTCAAGGAAATGAACCGGGTCTGGGATGCCTGGGTGGCGTCTGGTCATACGCCAGCCCGGGCCTGCGTGGAGGCGCGGCTGGCCCGTTCCGACTTGCGCGTGGAAATCATGGTGGTCGCTGCCCTGCCGGAGTCCTGAACATGCGTGTCATCAGCGCCGAACAGGTTGCCCGGCTGCTGGCGTGGCAGCCGCTGATCGACCGCATCGGCAACACCTTCCGGGAAGGCTGTGTATCGCCGCCCAGGCACCACCACACCGTGCAGCGGGCGGATGGTGAAGCCACCCTGTTGCTGATGCCCGCCTGGGAGCATGCCGGCTACATCGGGGTCAAGATCGTCAACGTGTTTCCGCAGAACGCCGCCGCGGGGCTACCGGCCATCTCTGGTCTCTATCTGCTGTCGGAAGGCAGGCACGGACAGCCGCTGGCCTGCATTGACGGCAGCGAGCTGACCCGGCGTCGTACTGCTGCCGCTTCCGGCCTGGCCGCGCGGTTCCTGGCGCGGGAGGACGCCGCCTCGCTGCTGCTGGTTGGTACCGGCAGGCTCGCGCCGATGCTGCTCGAGGCGCACGCCACCGTACGGCCCATTCGCCGGGTTCGGGTCTGGGGCCGGCAGTTGGACAAGGCCAAGGCGCTGGCAGAACGGTACCGGGATCAGGGTTTCGACTGCAGCGCCGTGGGAGACGCGCAGCTCCCGGCCGCGGCAAGTGCCGCCGATGTGATCAGCTGTGCAACGCTGTCGAAGCAGCCCATTATTCGCGGTGAATGGCTGTCACCGGGAACGCATCTGGACCTGGTCGGCGCATTCCGCCCGGACATGCGGGAAAGCGACGACGAGTGTCTGAGGCGGGCGGATGTCTTCGTTGATACTTACGCCGGTGCCATGGGCGAAGCCGGGGATCTGCTGCAGGCAATGGAGACCGGAGCCTTCAGCCGTGAGGGTATCCTCGCCGACCTGGCGGAACTTGCCCGTAGCGAACATGCCGGACGTCAGAATGATGCGCGTATTACCGTGTTCAAATCGGTCGGCGCCTCGCTGGAAGACCTGGCCGCCGCCATTCAGGTATGGCAGCAGGTTGAGGACAACCGGTAGTACGTGATTCACGCCGCTCAGCACGTTCCATCCTGCCGTTCATGCCTGGTTTCAGAACGGTCTCGCCGTACCGACCGAGGTCCAGGCGCGCACCTGGCCGGTGATCGGCGAGGGCGACCACGAGCTGATTGCCGCGCCCACCGGCTCCGGCAAGACGCTGGCCACCTTCCTGGCGGCCATTGACGCGCTGGTTCACCGGGGGCTGGAACACGACCTTCCCGACGAAACCGCGGTGCTGTACGTCTCGTCCCTGCGCGCCCTGACCAACGACATCCAGCGCAACCTGCAGGTGCCGCTGGCCGGCATCGTCGAGCAGTTGGCGGCGCGGGCCTTGCAGAACCGGATATACGCGCCTGGGTTCGTACCGGGGACACCCCGGCTGGTGGCCTGGAGCGGATGCGTAAACGGCCGCCGCATACGGACGCCGCATATCGTGGTGACCACGCCGGAGTCACTTTACATACTACATCGCGACCTTGACCGGGCCGCCTTCGACGACGTGCTGCAAATGCTAGCAGACGGTTACCCTACTCGCCGTGGGCGCCGCGGCGCCTACCTGCATCGGGACTGGGTGAACGGCCGGCTGCGCCATACCGGACCAGTTCGACTACGACGTGGTGCTGCAGCCGGAAGGAATCCGGGTCGGTACCGTCAACGAGGACTTCGCCTTCGAGAGCATGCCGGGCGATATCTTCCAACTGGTCAACATGGCGTAAGCCTTCAACGGCGCGGGGTCGCAAGGGATGCCTCAAGAAAAGGCCAACTGTCCCAAAACTGTCCCAGCAAAGAAAAAGGGCCTGCAGCGCCGCTGCAAGCCCTTGATATTCTTGGTGGACGCGGCTGGGATTGAACCAGCGACCCCTGCCGTGTGAAGGCAGTGCTCTCCCGCTGAGCTACGCGTCCATCGAGGGCAGGATTGTATGAAGGCCGCTTCCGGCTGTCAACGGATGGTTTTTCCGCCTCTGGCGCGCTCTGCTAAACTAGCGCGCTCGCTGAATAACGCCTTCATGAAGGAAATACACAGTCCATGACCCTGAAGACCCGTTTCGCTCCCAGTCCCACCGGTTACCTGCACATCGGCGGCGCTCGCACGGCACTGTTTTCCTGGCTTTATGCCCGCAAGCACGGCGGAAGTTTCGTGCTGCGCATCGAGGATACGGACCTGGAACGCTCTTCAGTGGAGTCGGTGAACGCGATTCTGGAGGGCATGACCTGGCTCGGGCTGGACTACGACGAGGGGCCTTTCTACCAGACCAGGCGCTTTGATCGGTACAAGGAGGTGATTGCGCGGTTGCTGGAGGAGGGCAAAGCGTATAAGTGCTACTGCTCCCGCGAACGCCTGGACAAGCTGCGGGAAGACCAGCTGGCCAGAAAGGAAACGCCGAAGTACGACGGCCATTGCCGGGATCTTGACGCACCGCCGTCAGCCGATGCGCCGTACGTGATCCGCTTCCGCAACCCGCGGGCAGGCCAGGTCGTGGTGGACGACAGGGTTCATGGGCGTGTGACCTTCAGCAATGGCCAGTTGGATGATCTGATCATTGCCCGCACTGATGGCACTCCCACGTATAACCTCACCGTGGTCGTGGATGACATGGACATGGGAATCACCCACGTCATCCGGGGCGATGACCATCTGAACAATACGCCCCGTCAGGTGAACATCCTGCAGGCCTTGGGCGCCACGCCGCCGGTCTACGCCCATGTGCCCATGATCCTGGGCGAGGACGGGAAGCGTTTGTCCAAGCGGCATGGCGCCGTTGGTGTCATGAGCTACCGGGACCAGGGCTACCTGCCCGAGGCAGTGCTGAATTATCTGGTGCGGCTGGGGTGGTCCCATGGCGATCAGGAGATCTTCGCGCTGGATGAGATGGTCCAGCTGTTCGATATTGGCAATCTCAACGCCAAGGCATCGGCGCTGAACGTCTCCAAGCTGGACTGGCTGAACCAGCACTACCTGAAAACCCTGCCGGCGGCGCATGTGGCCCGTCATCTGAGCTGGCATATGGGGCAGCGGGGTATCGACCCGGCCGCTTCCGGCCCCAGCCTGGAAGACCTGGTAGTGGTGCAGCGGGACCGGGCCAAGACTCTGGTGGAAATGGCCGATGCCAGCGTCATGTTCTATCACCGACCCGAGGGTTACGACGAAAAGGCGGCCAGGAAGAACTTCAAGCCGGAAGCGGTGCCCGTGCTGGAAGCGCTTGCCCGCGGGCTGGAGCAGCAAGCGGAATGGGCGCCGGAGCCTCTGCACCAGGTGGTGCACCAGGTGGCCGAGGATCTGGCGCTGAAACTGGGCAAGGTGGCCCAGCCCTTGAGGGTGGCGCTGGCCGGTGTGCCGGTTTCCCCGTCCATTGATCAGACCCTGACGCTGCTTGGGAAAGACGAAACCCTGGCGCGCATAGGCCATGCCATTGACTGGATTCAAAGCCACCCGCAGGAGTAGTTGACAGGGTAGGGGGGCATGACTAACATACGCCTCTCGATTTCGGGGCCATAGCTCAGCTGGGAGAGCGCCTGCATGGCATGCAGGAGGTCGGCGGTTCGATCCCGCCTGGCTCCACCAAACAGATCAAGGGGTTAGAGAATATTCTCTAACCCCTTTTTCGTGGCCGGCCATAACAAGACCCGATCAACCCTGTGGCATGGGGGATGATCGCCCCGGATTCCTGCGCGAGTGCGTCCAGCTCGTTGACGAGGGCCATGGTGCAGACCGGGTGATCGCAGGCCGGAAACGTCACCACGGACCCAGCCGGCGCGGGTGAAGCGCGAGTTCGACCCGGATGACATCTTCTTGCCCAACCGCTAGATCCTGCCGGCCCTTCTCAGGCGCTTGTCTCATGCTTGGTGCCCGCTTCGACTTCCTCCGGTATTGGTTCCCCAACGGCCCACTCTCGGGGGAAGCGGCGAACCCGGAAGCAGATGAAGGTTCCGACTGCCAGACCGACGGTGGTGAACAGGAAGGCCGGTCGGAAATCTCCCGTGGTCTCGATCAACCAGCCGGCAATGGCCGGGCCCACGAACTGGCCTGCGGCGAAGAACACGGTGGCAAAGCTGAAGGCGATCGGGATGTACCGGGGCGCCACCTGGTCGGTGCTGATGGCTTGGGCCAGGGCGAACGTACCGTTCAGCGCACAGCCCATGATGAGGAAGTGCAGGAAGAAAAAGAGCAGCGTTTGTCCCAGCAGAGGCAGTGCCATCGCTGCGGTGACCAGCACCATGGCTGTGGCCAGTGCGTTGGCTCGTCCCCAGCTGTCGGACAGGACCCCCCAGGCGGGCCCTGACGCCACCGAAAGCAGGCCCATCATGGCCAGCAGTTGGCCGGCGGTGCGTTCGGAATGCCCGGACTCCACCATGAAGCTCACCATGAACACCACCTGCACGATATAGGTGAGCCCGATCAGACCGTAGGCGGTGGCAACGATGAGCACACGGGGATGCCGGTAGATCTGCCACTTGTCCGCCGAGGGCGGCCGCTGGTTCGGAGCGGTACGGGTGTTCGGTGGGTCCCGGAGCACGGTGACAATCAGCAGCGTGACAGCGATGGCAACAGCGGCGAAAAAGGCCCAGCTGATTCTCCATCCGGTTTCACCGAATTGCGTATGCAACCACGGGACCAGGAAGCCGATGATCAGCGTTCCAACCCCGACACCCGCCGTCATGCAACCGATGACGAACCCACGCCTTTCCGGGAACCACGCTGCCAGCAATGAAACCATGGGCGCGAAGCTGAAGGCGGTGCCGAAACCGAGCAGGGCTTTCAGGACCAGCAGAAGGGGGTAGGCGGAGGCGACGCTAAGGCCGGCAAAGCCGATTGTCACTGTCAACAGCCCGAAAACGACGGTTCGCCGAGCGCCCCAGCGGACGGCAGCGGCCCCGCCCGCAAGTACGAACAGCAGATAACCAAGCGCCGTTGCGGTACCGAGCGTCCCTGCCTGCTGGTAGCTGAGGCCCAGCTCGGCCCGCATGGGCGGCAGCAGCACCCCGAAAGCCAGCCGCGCGAATACGATCACGACCAGAGAGGTGAGGAGGGCGCAGAGCAATGTCAGGACAATATTCGGTCGGATATCAGGATTCGTTATCATGTGCCTGTTCGATTTCCCGTCATCAGGCCCAAGCATACCCGGTGATCTTCCGATGCACGATGGACACCCGATTTATCCCGCTGTAGTGTCGCGAACATCCAAGGAGACACCGGGGGATCGACAGTCATGTGAACCCCTCTGTGCTTCGCTGATACCCGGAGTACTGGTGTGAACCTTCCCCTGACATGGTGGCAAGCCGTATTTCTCTGGCCTGGCATGACGTTCATGGACTGGCTGGCCAGAAACTATCCTCTGATCGTCATCCGTTACGGTTTCGGGTTCAGCGTGGAGTCCTACGTGTTCTGGTCGGGGGTCATCTCGGCCGGCGTCTGGGTGGCGGTCTTGCTTCTGCTGATGGCGTCATGGCGCGCGATGAGGCGCTTCAGGGAATAGTTGTACAAATTCTTATACAAAAGCTTGCAACGGTCAGCCGACTGTACTAACCTTGTACACATCTTAACGATATGTGTCACTGACTGATGTGAGTGCTGTTCAATAGCTGAAGGTCTTCTCGCGTTGGCGCACCCTGTCCCCTAGTGAGCGCCCCCCGGCCCCCTCCCCAAGCGGCCGGGTTTTTTTTGTCCACATTTCTGGAACATAGGCAGGGATCAACGCTCCTGCAAGGCATGCCGTGCGGGAGAATGCTCGCAGCGAGTGGGAGGTCAGGCCTTGCCCAGATCCCGGCCGGTTGCGCCGGGGGGGCGCTGACCCTGGGGGCCGTAGGCGGGGTCGTCATCCGCGTTGGTGCCGCGGAGGATGTGCAGCAACTGCTCATTGTGTTCCAGGCTTTGGCGGATCACGTTGCCGTTGGCTTCGTTGATCATCTGGCATTCACGCAATTGGCCAAGCAGCGCCGCCCAGTCGACGGCCAGCTGCTCGGCGTCTGTCTGCATCTCCAGCCAAGCCTGCATGCCAGCCTTGCCGTCTTCCAGCCCCGCATCGGCCAGTGCCTGCCGGCGCTGGTGTTCCAGCGTTTCAATGTCCTGAAGCAGATTCGCCTTCGTGGCGAGCAGCGGTTGCAGGTTGCTGTCAGTCCGCTGGGCGACCGTTTTCTGCTCATCCAGCAACAACTGCTTCAGAGCGCCCACTTTTGCGGTGAGCGCCTGAATCAGTTCCTGGGCGGATAATGGGGCAGACATGGGCGGATCTACCTCAGCAGGCCTTCCAGATCCGCAAACTTGCTGGCGATGCGGTCGGCATCCAGCGGGTAGTTGCCTTCCGCAATGCTCTGGCGGATGGCGGCCACCTTGTCCATGTCCACATCGGGCGCATTGTCGATGCGCTCGCGCACCGCCTGCAGCCGCTCGGACAGAGAGGCCTGGTCGGCGGCCGAAGGCTGCTCGCCTGTCTGCGCGCCACGCTGGCCCCGCGCTGCGGCGTCGGGTTGCTTGTTGCGCAGGGCATCGGTGGCCAGCTGCGTGGTGGTTCTGCTTCCGCCATCTATCGGATTCGTCATCGTTCGCTCCTTAGCCCCTTCGACGGCTGTCAGGCAATGCAGCTGTCCGATGGGATACAGTCCTTGTATCTCTCTATCGACTGCTGCGCGGTAAACTTTATGCCGTCGGCATTGCAACGTCAGGCATACGGTTTCCGCCGTCGCCAGTGTATCAGCATTGACCCTACATCGTGACCCTGACCCGGCCTTCGCCGGTGATTTCCCCTTCGATCACGCGTTCGGAACGCGGGTTCTTGACTCTGATGCGATCGCCCAGCCCCCCGTCCTCCATCGCCGTGCCCTGCATGGTGACGCGGGCGGCGCCGGCGTCGGCCAGCACGGTGACCGTCTGACCGCGGGTCACCAATCGCGGTGCGGCGACCATCGACGGGGTCAAGACTTCTCCCGGCCGGCTGGGCCGACGCAACTCCATCCCGAGCAGTTGATCCAGTTCCGTGTAGTAGCCCTGGGACAGATTGCCGACATTGGCTTCCACCAGGCGCAGATCGCCTTCCCGGATGCGCTCGCCGCGGCCAAGGCTGCGAGCCGTGGTGTAGACCTGGGCATAGCTGTTCACCCGGGCGGAGACGTAGATCGTCCAGGGCCGGGGGGAGGCGCACCGTACGCCGATGGTGGTTCTGCCCCCGTTCTGTTGTCCGGGGGAGCGAAACGCTTCCAATGGGGTTTCGCATTTCTGCAACCGCAACCTGGGATCCAGCCGGCCGATTTCCACGTCAGCCCGATCATGGCCCGCCGCTATGGTGCTCTCCGCGAATACCCTGGCTGTTTCACGGATGCTGCTCAAGGACTGGATCTGCTGGGCCGCCAGCGTGACCGGCAGCAGGCAAAGGCAGGTGGCCGCCAGCACGCGTCGGAAAGCCGGCACTGTCAAAAAACCGACTGCGGGAGTTGTGACTCCCGTCTGCTTAATCCCCGTCTTCATTGCGCTAGGCTTGGCCATGTCTGCAGTCTCCAGCCCATCGGGCCCCGTGTCTTGCGTTCGTTCTGCAGAATGTGTGCCAGCGTCACGTTCAAGTCACGGCAGAGTCTGCCGATAACAGAAACAGTCAACACCAGGGTGGAAGGTAGCCATGTCCGGGATTATGGATAGCGTCGATCAGCGCACCAATCTTGCAGGCCAGAACAGGCTGGAGCTGCTGCTGTTCAATCTGAACGGCGCGCAGATCTTCGGCATCAACGTCTTCAAGGTGTGCGAAGTGATCCGCACGCCGAGACTGATCCGCATGCCGCATGCCAACCCGGTGGTAACCGGCGTTGCCCATATTCGCGGCAACACCATCGGCGTCATTGATCTCAGCCTGGCGATTTCCGGCCGCCCGCTGGAGGATCTGCAGACGTCCTCGGTGATCGTCACGGAATACAACCGCAGTACCCAGGGCTTTCTGGTCCGGGCGGTGGACCGCATCGTGAACCTGAACTGGCAGGAAATCATGTCGCCGCCCTCAGGCGCGACAGGTTCGGCGTACCTGACCGGCGTGACCCGGGTCGACAATCGCATGGTGCAGATCATCGACGTCGAAAAGGTGATGGCCGAGCTGCAGTCCGTCGACGGTGTCGGTGTATCCAGCGACTCGCTGACCATGCAGGCGGGCGCGGAGCAACGGCACGTGCTGGTGGTGGACGATTCGGTGGTGGCGCGCCGCCAGGTCACGGGCGCGCTGGACCGCCTTGGTCTCCGGAGCACGGTGGCCAAGAACGGGGAAGAGGCGCTGGATCTGTTGAAGGCGTGGTCCAAGCAGCCGGAGGGCACGCCCTTCAACGAACTGCTGATGGTGATCTCCGATATAGAAATGCCGCGCATGGACGGCTATACACTGACCACGGAAATCCGGAAGGACTCGTTGCTCAAGGATCTGCACGTCCTGTTGCATACCTCCCTGAGTGGGATCTTCAACAAGGAGATGGTAACGCGTGTCGGTGCCGACGATTTTCTCGCCAAGTTTGCTGCCGATGAACTGGGATCCAAGGTCATCGCGCGGCTGGAGGCAGCGGCGGCTGCCTGATGAAGGGGAAATTCCGGACGGGGGGCTGTATCCCAGCGGCAATTGCGGCATTCTCTCGCCCCAGAGAGGACTGAGCGGTTACGGTTTGGGAACCGCCCGGTGTTCTCCTGTTCATCGTTCTCCTCTGCGGGAACAGAAAGCCAAGGCGAGGAAGGCGTGACCAATAGCATTGAGCCGGAACATTACAAGGCGTTCCGTCAGTTCCTGGAGCAGTCCTGCGGCATCGTACTGGGTGAGAACAAGCAGTACCTGGTGAGCAGTCGCCTCGGCCAGTTGATGCAGCGGGAAGGCGTGCCCCACCTTGGGGAACTGGTGAATCGTATTCAGCATCAGAGCTGGAATGGTCTGCGCGGACGCGTTATCGAGGCCATGACCACCAATGAAACCCAGTGGTTTCGGGATGGCTACCCGTTTCAGATCCTGCAGGATGTCCTGTTCCCGGAGTTCGTCAAACAGAAGAAGCAGCAACTGCGCATCTGGTCCGCTGCCTGCTCGTCCGGGCAGGAGCCGTACTCCATCAGTGTGGCGCTGCAGGAATTCCAGCAACGCGGTATAAGGCTGGATGCGGAAATTCTCGGTACCGATATTTCGCCGGCCATGGTCAGCCACACCCGTCTTGCTCGCTATGCAACCAGTGCGATCAATCGTGGCCTGACTCTCGAGCGCCGACAGCGCTACTTCCGCGAGGCGGAACCGGGGCTGTGGGAAGTGCGGCCGGAAATCCGAAGCCGGGTACGCGTCCAGCAGCACAATCTGCTGGAGACCTACTCGGCCCTTGGTCGCTTCGACATCATCTTCTGCAGGAATGTACTTATCTATTTTTCCGCCGAATCGCGGGAGGACATCCTGCGCCGCATGTGTCAGCAACTGGCCCCCGGCGGTTATCTGATTGTGGGCGCGTCCGAGTCGCTGGCCCGTCATGCGGGTGAGCTGGAAATGGTCCGCACCCACGGGGGCGTCATCTACCGCCTGCGTAGCCCCTCGAAGAAAGTCTGAAGACACCCTGCGACATGTGGCGTCGGCTGATCGCGCACCGTGCCTGACCAGGGAGCCCGCCTGACGCGCGGGTAACAAGCAGCGTTCTTCCCACGGATACCAGGCAGGCCAATGCTTGCCGCTTCAGGCGGCAAACCCTTGCCGGCTTGCCGCCGTCAAAGTTCCGTCCATTCGGTTATCGGCGCGGCGCCGGATTACTTTAGCCCGCATCCCCAAACGTCTGAGGCCAGTAACGGCGGCGCTTTTCTGTGCCTGGCACGGCAGTTGCTTTCATGCCAGTGAGCAACTGCGAGGTCCGTCATGAGCATTTCTTTCGACAAGGCATTTGGTGTCCAGGCCGCAGCGCTGAAGCTGCGCGCTCAGCGCCATGAGGTGCTGGCGGAGAACCTGGCCAACGCCGATACGCCCAACTTCAAGGCGCGCGACCTGGATTTCAAATCCGCCCTGCAGCAGGTCCAGGGGCAAAGCGGCGGTCAACTGACGATGGCACGCACCCATGCCCAGCACATCGGCCCCGGAAGCGCGGGCGGTGGGGGCAGTGAACTGCTCTACCGAGTGCCTTTCAACCCATCCCTGGATGGGAACACCGTGGAAAGCCAGGTGGAGCAGGCGAAGTTCGCCGAGAACAGTGTGCACTATCAGGCCAGTCTGAATTTTCTGGGTGGTCGGATTACCTCACTGATCGGCGCGATTCGAGGGGAGTAAGCACTGATGTCTCTGTTCAAGGTCTTTGAAACCGCCGGTTCGGCCATGACCGCCCAGTCTCTGCGGCTGAACATGACCGCCAGCAACCTGGCGAATGCGGAAACCGTGTCGGGGACGCCGGAAGGCGCCTATCGCGCAAAGCAGCCCGTGTTCGCTGCGTTGATGCGGGATGCCGGTGGCGGCTTGCCGGCAGGGCCGCGCGGCGTGCAGGTACAGGACGTACTGGAGAGCCAGGCCCCGAACAAGGCGCTGCACATGCCCAGCCATCCGGAAGCGGACGAGAACGGCTATGTGTATCGCTCGAACGTCAATACGGTGGAGGAGATGGTGAACATGATCTCCGCCTCCCGCTCCTATCAGAACAATGTGGAAGTCATGAGCACTTCCCGGGATCTGCTGCTGCAGACCCTGCAACTGGGCCAGTAAACAGGAGAGCCGGACATGTTTGATCTGAGCGCACTGAGCGGTGGCAACGGCGCTGGCGGCTCCACGCAGCAGCCGAAGGATGCCCAGGGCAATAGCGAGCTGGGCCAGGATCAGTTCCTGAAACTGATGATTACCCAGTTTCAGAACCAGGACCCGTTCCAGCCCATGGAAAGCGGTGAATTTCTCGGCCAGTTGGCGCACTTCACCACTGCCAACGGCATCGGGGAGCTGCAGAAGTCGTTCGACAAGTTTGCCGGCCACATGATGACCGACCAGGCGCTGCGTGCTGCTCCGCTGGTGGGCCGTGACGTGCTGGTGGAAAGCGGCCATGGCTATCTCGGTGAAGACCAGCCGCTGAAGGGGGCCGTCAAGCTTCCGTCCAGCGTCGAGCAATTGACGCTCAAGATTCACAACTCCTCGGGCGAGCTGGTCCGCGAGATTCCCATGGGTCAGCAGTCCGCCGGACAGCTGGAGTTCTCCTGGGACGGAAAGAACGCGAGCGGCCAGCAACTGCCGGCGGGCACATACAAGGTCAGTGCTGAAGGCTACAGCGAAGGCAAGACCACTGGTTTCGACATTCTCGCCAGTGCTCGGGTCACCAGCGTCAGCCTGGGCCAGAACGGTGAGAGCCCCACCCTGAATCTGCAGGGGCTGGGCGAGATGAAATTGTCTGCGGTCAGGCATATCCAGTAAACGGAGAATAATTCCATGTCATTCAATATCGCTTTGTCCGGTCTGAACGCGGCGTCGTCGGATCTCAATGTTACCGGGAACAACATTGCCAACGCCGGTACCGTGGGTTTCAAGAACTCGCGTGCGGAGTTCGCCGATGTATTCGCGACCTCCCAACTGGGCGTGGCCAGCAACGCCATCGGCCAGGGTGTGCGGCTGAACAACGTCAAGCAGATCTTCACCCAGGGCAACTTCGACTTTACCGGCAACACGCTGGACTTGGCGGTGGACGGCAACGGTTTCTTCCGCATGAGCGACGGCGGGGCGCTGAGCTACACCCGCGCCGGGGCCTTCGAGCTGAGTCGCGACGGCTGGATCGAGAATGCCCAGGGTCAGCGGCTGACCGGCTACGTGGCCACGCCGGAGGGCAATCTGACCGGCGCGCTGGGTGAGCTTCGGGTGGATACCGGTGACGTGGATCCGCGGGCGACCAGCAGCATGGGCGTGCAGGCGAACCTGGACGCGCGGGCGGAACAGCCGACACTGGCCTTCGACCCCGACAACCCCGAGACCTACAACGAATCCACGTCCACCACGGTGTTCGATTCGCTGGGCCGACCACAGTTGGCCACGTTCTACTTCGTGCGCGGCGATAACGACAACGAGTGGCAGATCCACACCGACATCAACGGCGAGACGCTCGGTCCGACCGACGTGGTGTTCAACGGCGATGGCTCGCTGAGCACCGTGGACGGCGACAATGACCCGAACGTGAACTTCCTGTTCAACGCAGGAACCACGCCGGGACTGGGCGGCGCCGACGATCTGGCCATTGACGTGGACTTCGGGCGCCTGACCCAGTTCGGCACACCGTTCGGCGTCTCCGGGCTGCCGCAGGATGGCTTCACCGCCGGTCAGTTCAGCAGTCTGGATGTGGACGACAGTGGCGTGATCTTCGCCCGCTACACCAACGGTCAGAGCCAGGTGCTCGGTCAGGTGGCGATGACGCGCTTCCCCAGCCCGGAAAACCTCACCCAGCTCGGCGAGAACAGCTGGGCGGAAAGCTTTGCCTCCGGTGCCGCGCTGGTGGGAACGCCTGGTGCCTCCGGCCTGGGTACCGTCCGTTCCGGCGCGCTGGAGGAGTCCAACGTGGACATCACCCAGCAGCTGGTGAAGATGATCACCGCCCAACGGAACTTCCAGGCCAACGCAAAGATGATTTCCACCCAGGATCAGGTTACCCAGGAAATCATCAACATCAGGTAATAAGCCGGGGGTGGGGGCTGGCCGCCACGCCCGCACCGGAGAACCGCCATGGACCGTTTCGTCTATCTGGCCATGACCGGCGCCAAGCACTCCATGCAGGCGCAGCAGCACAACAGCCATAACCTGGCGAATGCCAACACACCGGGCTTCCGGGCCGATCTCGATCAGCTGATTTCCCAGCCTGTCAGCGGTCCGGGCTATGACAGCCGGGTCTATGCCTCGGAAACGTCGGTGGGCTGGGATTTCAATCCCGGCACCATGATGCGGACCGGAAACGACATGGACGTTGCCGTGAAGGGGGAGGGCTGGATCGCGGTTCAGGCTCCGGACGGCAACGAGGCCTACAGCCGCCGGGGGGATCTCCGCGTCTCCAGTCTCGGCGTGCTGGAGAACGGGGCCGGTCAGCCGGTGATGGGCAACGCCGGTCCGATCGCCATTCCCCCAGCGGACAAGCTGGAAATCGGCGAGGACGGCACGATCAGCATCGTGCCCATGGGGCAGCCCGCGGACAACCTGGTGGTGCTGGACCGCATCAAGCTGGTCAACCCGCCGGTGCAGGAATTGGAGAAAGGGCAGGACGGTCTGTTCCGGCTGCCCGGCGGCGAGATCGCGCCGGCGGATGCCGTGGTGCAGATCGTTCCCGGCGCCCTGGAAGGCAGCAACGTCAATACCGTGGACGCGCTGGTGAACATGATCGACCTGTCCCGGCAGTTCGAAACGTACGTAAAGATGCTGAGCAAGGCCGAGGAAAACGACGCCGCCAGCAGCCGCCTGCTGCGCATGCAGGGTTAGGAATCGAGAGGACACTGAGATGAATCCAGCACTTTGGGTGGCGAAAACGGGCCTGGACGCGCAGCAGACGCGCATGCAGGTGGTTTCCAACAACCTGGCCAACGTCAACACCACGGGTTTCAAGAAGGACCGGGCCGTGTTCGAGGACCTGATCTACCAGACCGTCCGTCAGGCGGGTGGGCAGAACACGCAGGACACGCAGCTTCCCACCGGCCTGAACCTGGGGACCGGCGTGCGCGTGGTGGCGACGGAGAAGAGCCATGCCCAGGGTAACGTCATGCAGACGGACAATGCTTTGGACCTGGCCATCGAAGGCAAGGGCTTCTTCCAGATTCTGCAGCCGGACGGCACGGTGGCTTACACTCGCGACGGCTCATTCACGGTTTCCAACAACGGTGAACTGGTGACCTCCAGCGGCCAGTTGCTGCAGCCGAACATCAACATCCCGCCCAACACGCGGGAAATCACCATCGGCCGCGATGGCACCGTCACCGCCACGGTGCCGGGGCAGGCCCAGCCAGTGCAGGTGGGCAACATTCAGCTGGCGGAATTCATCAACCCCGCCGGCCTGCAGCCCATTGGCGGCAATCTGTTTACCGAAACCGCTGCCAGCGGTGACCCGCAGCTTGGGGTTCCCGGGCTGAACGGGCTGGGGCAGGTCATGCAGGGGGCGCTGGAAAGCTCCAACGTCAACATCGCCGAGGAACTGGTGAACATGATCGAGACCCAGCGCGCCTTCGAGACCAATACCAAGGCGATCTCCAGCACCGACCAGATGCTGCAGTTCATCACCAACAACGTCTGATCGGTCGGAACCGGAGGCGGACTCATGAAACATCTCGTCGGATTCGTTGCCATCGCCGCCCTGCTTGCAGGCTGCGCGAGCGCGCCGCGCACGGACAAGGAGCCGGATGCGTTCCCCATGCCGGTGATCAAGGAGGAGCCGCGCCCGGTCAATGGCTCGATCTATCAGGCGGGCCGGGATCGCCGCCTGTTCGAGAACCGCACGGCGCTGCGACCCGGTGACATTCTGACCGTGGTGCTGGAAGAGGAAACCGGCGCCAGCAAGCAGGCCAGCACCAGCATCAACAAGAGCAGTGATGTCAATATCGGCACGCCCCAGATGTTCGGCCGTGACATCACGGTGGGCGGTAACCCGCTGTCCGCCTCGGCGAATGCCGACCGGGGCTTCGACGGCAACGGCGGCATGGACCAGGCGAACCAGTTGAGCGGTACGCTGACCGCCATCGTCGTGGACGTGCATCCCAGCGGCAACCTGGTCATCCAGGGCCGCAAGAAGCTGACCATCAACCAGGGTGACGAGTACCTGACCATCACAGGCCTGGTGCGGCCGGACGACGTGCTGCCGGACAACACCGTCTCCTCCACGCGGGTGGCCAATGCGCAGATCGCCTACACCGGCACCGGCGCGCTTGCGGACAGCAACCGTATGGGTTGGCTGAGTCGATTGTTCAATTCACCGGTCTGGCCGTTCTGAGGGTAGAGCCCATGCAACGCATCCTAGTTTCCATCCTGTTCTGCGGCCTGTTGCTGGTTTCCGGCACGGCGCCTGCCCAGCCCAATGGCGAGCGCATCAAGGATCTGGCCGCTGTCGACGGCGTCCGTTCCAACCAGTTGGTGGGGTATGGCCTGGTGGTGGGGCTGGACGGGACCGGAGACCAGACCACCCAGACGCCGTTTACCGTACAGAGCATTCGCAGCATGCTGGCGGCCCAGGGCGTGCAGATTCCCGGCAACGTCAATCTCCAGACCAACAACGTTGCCGCGGTCATGGTGACCGCCGATCTGCAGGCATTCGCCAAGACGGGCCAGACCATCGATATCACCGTGTCCTCGCTGGGCAACGCGCGTAGCCTGCGTGGCGGCAACCTGCTGATGACTCCGCTGCGCGGTGCCGACGGTGAGGTATACGCTATCGCCCAGGGCAACCTGATCGTGGGCGGGCTGGGCGTGGAGGGCCGGGACGGCAGCCGGATTTCCGTCAACGTGCCCAGTACGGGGCGCATTCCCAACGGCGCCACCGTGGAGCGGGAAGTGGAAAACCCGTTCGCCATGGGGGACGCGGTCGTGCTGAACCTGCACACCCCCGATTTCACCACCGCCCGCCGCATGGCCGATGCCATCAATGACAACCTGGGGCCGGACACCGCCAGTGCGCGTGACGCCGTCTCCGTGGCAGTCCGGGCGCCGGCCAATGTCGACCAGCGGGTGGGGTTCGTCTCTTATCTGGAGAATCTCCGGGTAACGCCGGGTGAAGCGCCGGCGAGGGTCATCGTGAATTCCCGCACGGGCACCGTGGTCATCGGCAGCCATGTGCGAGTGAACGCGGCAGCCGTCACCCACGGCAGTCTCACCGTGACCATCTCGGAGGACTTCGACGTCTCCCAGCCCGGCGCGCTTGCCCCCGGCCAGACCGTGGTCACGCCGGACACCGACATCGAGGTGGTCGAGGAACGCAACCCCATGTTCCTGTTCGGCCCGGGTGTGGAGCTGCAGGAAATCGTCAATGCCGTCAACCGTGTCGGCGCGGCGCCGGGGGATCTGGTTTCCATTCTGGAAGCGCTGCGGCAGGCAGGCGCGCTGCGCGCCGAACTGATCGTGATCTGATTCCGATGGCCACCGTCCACTCACCCAACATCTTCGACACCGGCAAT
This sequence comes from Ectothiorhodospiraceae bacterium, assembly GCA_020831845.1. Lineage (GTDB taxonomy): Bacteria > Pseudomonadota > Gammaproteobacteria > Nitrococcales > Aquisalimonadaceae > LSCE01. The sequence goes on along the minus strand of JAFIFV010000075.1, from coordinate 120,348 downwards.
ACGGTCCGGCTGCGTCGCGACCTGCAGAACCCCAGCGAGGACAGCCTGCGTGAGGTCGCGAAGCAGTTCGAATCGCTGTTCGTGCAGATGATGCTGAAGAACATGCGCGCTGCGACGCCGGGGGACAGCCTGTTCTCGAGCGGCCAGAGCGATCAGTACAGGGATCTGTATGACCAGCAACTGTCCATGTCGCTGAGCCAGGGCCAGGGCTTCGGCATCGCCGATATGGTGGAGCGACAGTTGCGGGAGCAGGCGGGGCTTGAGAATCGTGGTGTGCAGGGTGGTAAATCCATTACCGATTATGACCGCCGCATCTCCCCCATGCGCATTCACCAGATGCAGCCGGCAGATGCCTCCGGCATCGCCGAGGATGCCCCGGCCGGGGAGCCGCGTGCCGTATCCGTGCAGCCCCCCGGGGGTAAAGGCTCCGGATGGGAAACGCCGGAAGATTTCATTCGTGACGTCTGGCCCGCTGCCAAGCGTACCGCGGAGAGGCTCGGTGCGGACCCGCGAGCCCTCGTGGCGCAGGCGGCACTGGAGACGGGCTGGGGCCAGCATGTCATCCGCCGGGCCGATGGCAGCAGCAGTCATAACCTGTTCGGTATCAAGGCCACGCCGGCCTGGGACGGCGACCGTGTCAATGTGCAGACGCTGGAATACAGGGGCGGGGTGCCCCAGCGGGAAATGGCCGTATTCCGGGCCTACGATTCCCTGGAGCAGAGCTTCGAGGATTATCTGCGTTTCCTGAACCAGAACCCCCGTTATGCGGGGGCGCTCAAGGTCAGCCACAACCCGGAAGCCTACACCAACGAGCTGCAGCGGGCGGGTTATGCCACCGATCCGCGCTATGCGGAAAAAATCCAGAGCATCATGCGGGGCTCGCGCCTCACGAATACGTTGGCGGAGCTAAAGGAAAGCCCGCCGGTGTCGACATCTATCTAGTGGCGTGGTCGGCGTGGCGGTGAGTCCGCGCGATCCCAGGGAGTGCAAGGATCATGGCAAACATCTTCTCCACCAGTGTGTCCGGCCTGCTGGCCGCGCAGCGCCAGCTGGCGACCACGTCGCACAACATTTCCAACGCCAACACGCCCGGCTACAGCCGCCAGCAGGCGCTGACCAGCACCCGCCCGCCCGCCGCGGGCAGCAATGGCTTCATCGGTACCGGTGTGCAGACCGATACCGTGCGGCGGATGTTCGACGAGAACCTGGAAATCTCGCTGCGGAAGAACATCTCCGAGTTCTCGCGCCTGGACAAACTGGCCTCCTATGCTGGCCGGGTGGACAACCTGCTGGCCGACCAGGATGCGGGGTTGTCGCCCGCCATGCAGGCCTTCTTCAATGCGGTGCAGGATGCAGCCAACGACCCCACCGCCACCTCGGCCCGGCAGGTTCTGCTGTCGGAGGCGGAGAGCCTGGTGGCGCGCTTCGAGTTGATCGACAACCGGCTCTCCGAGCTGGAACAGGAAACCAACCGCAATATCGAGAACAACGTCAACGAGATCAACCAGCTGACGGAAGCCATCGCCAGGCTGAACCAGGATATCGTCCAGGCCCAGGGAGCCACCGGCCAGCCGCCCAACGACTTGCTGGACAAGCGAGACCAGTTGCTGAAGGATCTGTCCGAGAAGGTCGGGGTCAGCACGGTCCCGGAATCCAACGGTTCCATCAATGTTTTCGTGGGCAACGGCCAGGCGCTGGTGTCCGGAAACCAGTCCAACCAGCTCACCACCACGCGGAACGAATACGATCCGTCGGTGGTGGAGGTCGCATTCCAGCGTCCCGGCTCCACGCCGGTGAACATAACGCGGAGCCTCTCCGGCGGCGAGATTGGTGGCCTGCTGGAGTTCCGCGGCAACGTGCTGGAGCCTGCCCGGAACGACCTCGGCCGCGTCGCCGCCACGCTGGCCGTCACGTTCAACGAACAGCACAGTCTTGGCATGCAGTTCGATTCGGATCCGCCCGGACTGGGACTGGATTTCTTCAATGTCGCTCCGCCGCAGGTGCTGCCCAGCCAGTTCAATGGCGGTGATCTTAGCGGTAGCCCGACCGTGGGATTCAGCACCGCCGAGATAGGCGGCCTGACCGGTTCGGACTACAGCCTTGCCTATAACGGTACGGACTGGATACTGCGGCGGATGTCCGATGGCCAGCAATTCACGCTGGACCCGGATGAGCCGCAGACCATCGATGGCATGGAGATCGACGTCAGCGGCATTGCCGGTGCCGAGTCCGGTGACGCCTTCATGATTCGGCCGACCAAGCAGGCGGCCGGCAACATGGACGTGAACCTGAGCAGGCCGGACCAGATTGCGCTAGCCAGCCCGGTGGTTGCCGGTGAGGTCACCGGCGCTGACGGCAGCGCGATAAACACGGGGTCGGGCAAGCTGGACCGCGTCTCGGCCAATACCGATTCGGTGATGAACCTGGCCGGTGGCGACCTGGAGTTCACCTTTGATGCAGGCGCTCAGGCTTTCCAGGTCACCGGCCCCGGCGGGTTCACCGCCACGGTCCCGTACGACCCGTCCACCAGTAGCAACGGGCTGACGGTGGATGCCGGTTTTGAGGACTTCGGTGACCTGTCGTTCCGCCTTTCCGGCGTGCCCGGCGACGGCGACCAGTTCAGCATCAGCCTCAACACCAATGCCGTTGGCGATAATGGCAATGCCTTGAAGCTGGGAGACCTGGCCAACCAGCCCATCGCCAATGAGGGCAAGGCCACCTACCAGGAATTGTACGGGGGGCTGGTGGGCAAGGTGGGTACGGAAACCCTGCGCGCCAACACCAACCGCGATGCCCAGCAGACGCTGCTGCGCCAGGCGGAACAGGCGCGGGAATCGGTTTCCGGCGTCAACCTGGAGGAAGAGGCCGCCAACCTGCTCAAGTTCCAGCAGATGTTCCAGGCCAATGCCCAGGTGATCACTGTCGCGAATTCCCTGTTCGACTCCATTCTGTCCGCCGTGCAGAGGTAAGCCATGCGCATCTCCACCGCCCAGTTCTCGCAGATGAGCACCAACAGCATCCTGGACCAGCAGTCGAAGCTGCTGAGGAACCAGCAGCAGTTGGCCTCGGGCAAGCGCATCCTCACCCCGGCGGATGACCCCGCCGGGGCGACACGGATTCTGGAACTGCAGAAATCCATCAAGAACGTGGAGCAGTACAACCGCAACCTGAACCAGGCCGAGCTGGCGCTGCGCACCGAGGAATCGGCACTGGAGCAGGCCGGCAATCTGCTTCAACGGGTTCGCGAACTCACCGTGCAGGCGCTGAATGACTCCCAGGACGGCGCCAATCGCAGGATCATCGCCGGGGAGATCGAGCAGTTGAGAGACGAACTGGTGCAACTGGCAAATACGAAGGACGGCACCGGGGAATACCTGTTCGCCGGCACCAGTTCGCGGACAGCGCCGTTCGCCACCGAGGGCGGTGGGGTGAGCTATGCGGGCAACCAGGTCCAGCGCACCATCCAGGCCGGCGCCACGCGTCAGCTCCCCACCCACCATACCGGTTACGAGGTCTTCATGAAGGTGCCGGTGGGGAATGGGGAATTCACGGTGTCAGCCACCGCCGGCAATACCGGTTCGGGCGTCATCGATGCCGGTCGCACCCGGGATGGCAGCACGCCGTTCGACGGTCCCTATACCATCGAGTTCAGCGAGAATGCTGGCGGTGACCTGGAATACACTGTCAGCAACCCGGGCGGCGTGGTCACCGGCCCAGAGCCGTTCGTCTCCGGCGAATCCATCAGCTTCAACGGCCGCCAGGTTGCCATTTCGGGCAGCCCGAACGACGGCGATACTTTCCAGGTGGAGGAGGCCGGCTTCAACAGCCTGTTCAGCACGCTTTCCAACCTGATGGACGCGATGGGACGCGGCGGCGCTGGGGAGACTTCCGCCGACCGCATCAATTTCCAGAACGTCGGTGGCGTTGCTCTGACGGATCTGGATCGGGCCCTGGATCACCTGTTGGATACGCGGGCGGAAGTTGGGGCGCGCCTGAACACCATTGATAACGAACTCGACGCCAACGAGTCCTATCTGCTGGACCTGGAGACCGCGAAGTCCGGCATCGAGGATCTGGATTACGCCGAGGCCATCTCCGAGTTCACTCTCCGCCAGGTCGGGCTGCAGGCCGCGCAGCAGAGCTACGTCCAGATCCAGGGCCTCAGCCTGTTCAACTTCCTGTAACGTCCTTCGGGCCTGCGCCCGACGGTAGCAACCGCTGCGCGGTTACTCCCCTACGGTGTGTTGGGGGCGGGCGGCATCGGGTAGGGGGGTAATCGCCGCAAGGCGATTGCCACCGATCCGGCCGTCAGGCCGGAATGCTCTCGCTGCGGAGGTCTCACCCGGCGCCAGAGGCGATGCCTACCGAACTCCCCACCCACGCTGGCCCCCTGGAAAATTTGCCAACCACTTCACAAAAATAGTTCACCCTCGCCTAAAGCTGCCTTGCTCTCAGTCGTTAACCGGTATGAACGACGGAACCTTAATCGGGTAGATGGGAACGGTGCGGGGCACCGGTAAGCCAGGAGTGGAAACATGTCTCAAGTTATCAATACCAATATCGCTTCGCTGAACGCGCAGCGGAATCTCACCAGTTCGCAGGGCGACCTGCAGACTTCGCTGCAGCGCCTGTCCTCGGGCCTGCGCATCAACTCCGCCAAGGACGATGCTGCCGGTCTGGCCATCTCCGAGCGCTTCAGTGCACAGATCCGCGGCCAGGAGCAGGCCCAGCGCAACGCCAATGACGGCATCTCGCTGGCGCAGACCGCCGAAGGTGCGTTGACCGAAATCGGCAACCTCATGCAGCGTGCACGTGAGCTGGCCGTGCAGGCCGCCAACGACTCCAACTCGGCGTCGGACCGCGCAGCGCTGAACGAGGAAGTGCAGCAGGCCATTTCCGAAGTGGCCCGTATCGCCAACGCCACCCAGTTCAACAACCAGAGCGTGCTGGACGGTTCGCTGTCCAACCTGCTGTTCCAGGTGGGTGCCAACCAGGGCCAGGTCATCGGTGTTGACGGTGTCGACGCCCGTGCCAGCCAGTTGGGTGCGCAGGTTGCCGAGTCCGCCTTCGTTTCCCCGGACCAACTGGGCAACATCGAAGGCTTTGCTGATATCACCATCGAAGTTGGCGATTCAACCATCAGCATCCAGGAAACACTGGATGGCAACCTTGGTGACGCTGCGGCTCAGCTGGACGAAATCGACAACTTCGATGACTTGTCCCGTGCCATCAACCAGGCCATCCGCCTCGCGGAATCCGGCAATGCCTTCGATGAAGCCGGCGCTGCAATCGACGCTGACGACCTCTCCGGTGCCGACATCGCCGCTCTGGGCCTGTCCGCCGCGGTGTCCGTGGATAACGAAGGCGGTCGCGGCCTGACCATTCGTGGCGCCTTCGGCTCCGAGTTCACCGTCGATGGTGGTGAGACCACCGGTGTGGTGGACGACGATGGCCTCGCGGACGAAGTGATGCTGTTCGACGAGGCCGGTGATCCGGGCGACATCGGGAGCGGTGAAGCCACCGCCCGCAACCTGGCTGATGACGTCAATGTGCTGACCCGTCAGAGTGCCACGCTGACCATCGGTATCATCGATGGCGCGCTGGACCAGGTGAACGGTCTGCGTGCGGACTTCGGTGCGGTGCAGAACCGCTTCGAATCCACCGTCTCAAACCTGGGCATCAGTGCCGAGAACCTGAGTGCCTCGCGCTCGCGGATCCTGGATGCGGACTTCGCTGCCGAGACGGCCGCGCTGACCCGCGCGCAGATCCTGCAGCAGGCCGGTACCTCGGTGCTCTCCCAGGCCAACGCCGTGCCGCAGAACGTGCTGGCGCTGCTGGGCTAGGCCTTGCCGCTGTAATCAGAAAGGCGGCGCTCTTCCGGGCGCCGCCTTTGTTTCCCGGTTAAAATTGCCAACTGCATCACAAAAAATAGCCTGAAACCGCTAAAGCCCCCCTTGCAACTGCCGTTAACCCTCTTGAACAAAGAATCCAGCGTAGCTGGAAGGTGACGGTGCCAGGCACCGTGTTAACGCAGGAGTGGGATCAAGATGTCTCAGGTTATTAACACCAATATTGCTTCGCTGAATGCCCAGCGCAACCTTACCCGGTCGCAGGGCGATCTCCAGACTTCGCTGCAGCGCCTGTCCTCCGGCCTGCGCATCAACTCCGCCAAGGACGATGCTGCCGGTCTGGCCATCTCCGAGCGCTTCAGCGCCCAGATCCGTGGCCAGCAGCAGGCCCAGCGCAACGCCAATGACGGCATCTCGCTGGCGCAGACCGCCGAAGGCGCGCTGACCGAAATCGGCAACCTGATGCAGCGTGCCCGCGAGCTGGCCGTGCAGGCGGCCAACGACTCCAACTCGGCGTCGGACCGCGCAGCGCTGAATGAGGAAGTGCAGCAGGCCATTTCCGAAGTGGCCCGTATCGCCAACGCCACCCAGTTCAACAACCAGAGTGTGCTGGACGGTTCGCTGTCCAACCTGCTGTTCCAGGTGGGTGCCAACCAGGGCCAGGTCATCGGTGTTGACGGTGTCGACGCCCGGGCCAGCCAGCTGGGTGCGCAGATTGCCGAGTCCGCCTTCGTTTCCCCGGACCAACTGGGCAACATCGAAGGCTTTGCGGACATCACCATCGAAATCGATGGCCAGACCATCAGCATCCAGGAAACACTGGACGGCAACCTTGGTGACGCTGCGGCTCAGTTGGACGAAATCGACAACTTCGATGACCTGGCCCGTGCCATCAACCAGGCGATCCGCCTCGCGGAATCCGGCAATGCCTTCGATGGAGCCGGCGATGCAATCGACGCTGACGACCTCTCCGGTGCCGACATCGCCGCTCTGGGCCTGTCCGCCGCGGTGTCCGTGGATAACGAAGGCGGCCGCGGCTTGACCATTCGTGGTGCCTCCGGCTCCGAGTTCACCGTCGCTGGTGGTGAGACGGATGGTGTGGTGGACGACGCTGGGGACCCGGACGAAGTGACGCTGTTCAGCGCTGCCGGCGATCCGGGCGACATCGGCAACGGTGAGGCCACCGCCCGCAACCTGGCTGACGACGTCAATGTGCTGACCCGTCAGAGTGCCACGCTGACCATCGGTATCATCGATGGCGCGCTGGACCAGGTGAACGGCCTGCGTGCCGACTTCGGTGCGGTGCAGAACCGCTTCGAGTCCACGGTCTCCAACCTGGGGATCAGTGCCGAGAACCTGAGTGCCTCGCGCTCGCGGATCCTGGATGCGGACTTCGCTGCCGAGACGGCCGCGCTGACCCGCGCGCAGATTCTGCAGCAGGCCGGTACCTCGGTGCTCTCCCAGGCCAACGCCGTGCCGCAGAATGTGCTGGCACTGCTGGGCTAAAGGGCGGAACGGTAGCAACCCGGGGCGGCACTGAATGCAGTGTCGCCCTTTCGTGGTTATGCACGTGAGGATTCGAACATGGAAAAGGTAGCCCTGACCCTGCTGTCACCCGCAGCCACAGGTACCGTTTCAGTGGTTCGGGAAGAATCCAGGCAGATGCGGGCGGACAGGGAGTCCAGGCCCGAGGGCGCGGAGCGTATCGAGCCCATCCGGGCGGAAGATGTGGACTCCGCCGTGCGGGACATCAACGAATTCGTACAGAGTGTCCAGCGTGATCTACGCTTCTCGGTGGACGAGAACTCCGGCCGGACGATCATCACCGTGCTGGACTCCCAGACCGAGGAAGTGGTTCGCCAGATCCCGCCGGAGAAGCTGGTGGCAGCGGCCGAGAATATCGAGCACCTGCGTGGTCTGCTGTTCGAGGCAAAGGCGTAAGGCGCTATCCTCGAGCCGGGCACAGGTTGGCAACAATCTTGCTCAGGATTGGTTGGAAAGCGTGCCACGCAGTTGAACAGGCCTTCACCCGCCTTGTGTGCGGAAACGGATTGCCGGCGGGCCGGCAAGAACCTGCAGTTTAGGAGTCAAGGACATGGCTGGTATCAGTTCGATGGGAATCGGGTCCGGGATCGACGTTCGCGGCCTGGTGGATCAGTTGATGGCGGCCGAGCGTGCGCCCCAGCAGAACCGGATCGACCGCCAGCAGCAGCGCATCGAGACCCAGCTCTCCGCGCTGGGCCAGCTTCGCAGTGCACTGTCCACGTTCCAGGGTACCGTGCAGGATCTGGGCAAGAAGAACAGCTTCATTGTCACCAATGCCACCACGTCAGACAGCAAGGTGCTGGGCATCACTGCTCAGGACGGCGCCACCACCGGCAACTACGACATCCAGGTCAACCGCCTGGCGCAGGCGCAGGGGCTTGCCTCCGGCGCGTTCTCCAGCCGGGATGCGGCAGTGGGTACGGGCTCGCTCACGTTCCGCTTCGGCACCGTGGAATACGACGAGGAAGGCAATGTCACCGGTATGCAGCAGAACGGTGACAAGGCAACCCGCACCATCCAGATCGATCCGTCCAACAACAGTCTGCAGGGCGTCCGCGATGCGGTGAACGAGGCGGACATGGGCGTGCGCGCCAATATCGTCAACGACGGCAGTGGCGAGCGGCTGGTCTTCACGTCCACGGAGACCGGCGAGGACAACGCCTTTTTCATCGATGTGGATGCGGACCAGGCCGGCTCCCCGCTGGAGCGGTTGGCGTTCAACGAATCCAGCACGGATACCACGGTGACGCGGCGGGCCTCGAACGCCGAACTGACTATCGACGGCCTGACCGTTACCCGTTCCACGAACACCATCGACGATCTCATCGATAACGTCACCCTGGACCTGAAGGCCGTCTCCGAGGCGCCGATCCGTGTGGGCGTGACCCGCGACAACAGCGGCGCGCAGGCGGCCATTGAAGGGTTCGTCGAGGCCTTCAACGCGCTGCAGAAGGAAATGGACAGGCTGACCCGCTACGATCCGGAAACGGAAACAGCGGGCCCGCTGAATGGCAACGCCGCAGCCCGCAATATCCTGTCGCAGTTGCGCAACACCATCAGCAATCCACTCGCCGAGCTTGAGGGGCGCAGTGTTCGTTCCATGGCTGATGTCGGCATTCTGACCAACCGCAGCGGCGGGCTGGACCTCAATGCCGACAAGCTCACCGAGGCGTTGGAGCGAGATCCGGAGGCCGTGGCGGCGCTTTTCAGCCCCACCGGTATCGTTGACGGTCAGGGCTTCAGCTACGACAGCAACCGCTCCGCAACCGAAAGCGGACGCTACGCGGTAGAAGTGAGCGCGTTGGCCACCCGTGGCCGCTTCAATGGCGCCTCCATCGGTGGTGGTCCGATCACCATCGAGGAGGGCTCGAACACCTTCCGCATCAGCGTGGACGGCACGCGCTCGGAAGTGCTGACACTGCGTTCCGGTACCTACGACTCCATGGACGCGGTGGCACGCGAGCTCCAGGCCCTGATCAACGGGTCCAACAACCTGCGGGACGCGGGCCGACAGATCTCCGTGACTTTCGACGAAGACAACAACCGCTTCTCCTTCATGTCCGGGCGTTATGGCAGCGAATCCACGGTATCGTTCTCCAACGTGGCGGGGCCGCTGCAGACCGCATTGGGCATCTCGGGCGGGGAATCGGTGACCGGCACGGATGTACAGGGCACCATCGGCGGCCGCGAAGCGGAAGGCTTCGGACAGTACCTGACCGGTCTTACCGGGCCCGCGGAGGGCCTGAAGCTCAAGGTGGACGGGACGCAGACCGGCAGCCTGGGCGAAATCACGTTCTCCCGCGGCATGATGGGTGAACTGGACAAGCTGCTGGACAGCTATATCAGTTCCAGCGGCACCATTCGCAACCAGACCGATGCCCTGAATGGTCGTCTGGATCTGCTGAAAGGGGATCAGGAGCGCCTGGAGCGCCGCATGGGCCAGGTGGAGGCGCGCTACGTGGCGCAGTTCACTGCCATGGACCGCATGATTGCCCAGATGAATGAAACCAGCCAGTTCCTCACTCAGCAGTTGGCGGCGCTTCAGCCCCAGCGGAAGTAGCCGATAACCAGAGTAGTGGATGGACAACCGTTGAGGACAGAACGATGTACGCGAAAAGCGGCCTGAGCGCCTATCAGCAGACCAGCAAGCAGGATGCGCACTACGCGGATCCGCACCGCCTGATCCAGATGCTGATGGAAGGTTTCCTCACCCGCGTGGCCCAGGCCAGGGGTGCCATGGAGCGCGGACAGACGGCTGACAAGGGTGTCGAGATCGGCAAGGCGATCTCCATCGTGGAAGGTTTGCGGGTGAGCCTGGACATGGAGCGGGGCGGGGAACTGTCGGAAAGCCTTGCTTCACTCTACGAATACATGCAGCGTCGCCTGTTGGAGGCGAATCTGCACAATGACATATCCCGCCTGGAGGAAGTCGCCGGGCTGATGCGCGAGATCAAGGCGGGCTGGGACGGAATCCGTGAACAGGCCACCGGCGGTCACGCCCGTTCCGGCAGCGCCCCGGGCCTGCAGATCACCGGTTGACGACTTTCGCGAGGAACACCCGCATGCAGACAGATCCAGGCAACGCGGACGAGCGCAAACAGGTTGCCCGGCGCCTGCTGGGCATTACCGAGGATATGCTGCGTGCTGCCCGCAAGGCCGACTGGGCGGCAATGGCACAGTTGGAGACGGAACGCCAGCAGCTCGCCCAACAGTTGTTCGCAACGCCGATACCCGCGGACGCAGTGGTGACCGTGGAGTACTGTGTTTCCAAGGTGCTGGAACTGGATCCCGAGCTGCTTTCGCTCGCCGAGGCAGGCAAGAGCTCCTCCGCCCAGGCCGCCCAGCATGTCCGCACCGGACGTCAGGCCATGGACGAGTACCACCGCTACTCCCGGTAACGCCTCCTTCCCATCCCCCGGCCCATTGCCCCGCCCTCGTGCGGGGCTGTCAATTTCCGGACACCCTGTTCCGGGCTCAGACGCCAAAACACCGGCGCCATGAACGCAAACTGTGATAGCCGTCAAAAATCCGACGTCCCCGCGTTGACCGCAGAACCGTCGCAACTTAACGTCATCTCAACAAACGACAATCAATCGAAAAGCGACAGTCTCGCGAACAACAACAAGGGGTGGGCAGTGGTACAAGTACTCGTCTGCGACAGCAACCGCGACCGGGCTCTGGCCGTTGAAGCCGTGCTTGGCTTCATGGAGCATGATGCGGTCCGTATCGATGGTGGTTCCGCTCTCGAATCCGCTCTTTCCCGCGCCTCCGAGCCAGCCCTGGCACTGGTTGCCGCCAATCAGGCCGACGGCGGCTGGGATACCATGCTGGAAGCGCTGTCCGAGCACAGTCCGGATCTGCCGGTGTTCTTTCTCGCGGAGCAGGGTCAGGCCCAATTGCGTGCCACCGACCGCTCGGCGAATTGCCTGGGCAGCCTCGGACTGCCGCTGAAACACGGGCAGTTCGAGATCGCTTTGAAGCAGGCCATGGCCTACAACGCCCAGCGCCGCGACAAAGGCAGCCGGGCCCGGAACGGTCGTCAGCGCATGGTGGGGCAGAGCGTCCCCATGCAGCGCATCCGTCGCATGATCGACCAGGTGGCTCCGGCCGACGCCAACGTCTTGATCCTGGGTGAATCCGGCACGGGCAAGGAAGTGGTGGCGCGCGCCATCCATGCCCAGTCCCGCCGGCGAGACAAACCGTTCGTGCCGATCAACTGCGGTGCCATCCCCCCGGATCTGCTGGAAAGCGAACTGTTCGGCCACGAGAAGGGTGCGTTCACCGGTGCGTTCAGTGCCCGCCAGGGCCGTTTCGAAATGGCCCAGGGCGGCACCATCTTCCTGGATGAGATCGGCGACATGAGCCTGCACATGCAGGTCAAGCTGCTGCGCGTGCTGCAGGAGCGCACGTTCGAGCGCGTGGGCAGCAACAAGCCCATCAAGGCCGATGTGCGCGTGCTCGCAGCCACCCACCGGGATCTCGAGGCACAGATCAAGGACGGCCAGTTCCGCGAGGACCTGTTCTATCGTCTGAACGTCTTCCCCATCCAGATGCCGTCGCTGCGCGACCGTCCCGGCGATATCCCGGTGCTGGTGGAAGAACTGTTGCGCCGCATCGAGTCGGAAGGTCGCGCGTCCGTGAAGCTCACGCCCGCGGCGCTTTCCGCCCTTAGCCGCCACGACTGGCCCGGCAATGTGCGGGAACTGGCCAACGTGATCGAGCGGCTGGCCATCCTCCACCCCTATGGACGGGTGGAACTGGACGATCTGCCAGAGCAGTTCCAGGACGCATCCATGGAGCAGGTGCTCTCCGAGCTTGACCGAGAATCGCGCGCCACCGATCACTTTGAAGTGGTGCCGGTGGATGATCGTGTGGTGGCGTCGGCGAGTGAAGAGGTCGACTGGGAGCAGGGCGGCATTGATCTCAAGCAGTATCTCTCGGATCTGGAGGAAGGGCTGATTCGCCAGGCGCTGGACGCCGCCGATGGTGTCGTGGCCCAGGCCGCCAAGCTGCTGTCGCTTCGGCGCACCACCCTGGTGGAGAAGCTTCGCAAGTACGACATCCAGCGTGCTTGAGCCGTCGGCTCACGGGGAACACTGATTCGGAATCAGTGTTCCCCAGGCACGTTTTCCCCTTCCTGGCACGTCCCCTGCATAACCGTCTCCAGACAACCACAGGCTGACCGAATTCCGTCAGTCAGGCCCTGGAGGAAGCAATTGTGTCCCAGTCCAAGCTACTGCTGATTGCCCCGGATGAGCCGGCGCGTGAGCGCCGACTCCGGCTGTTGCGGCAAGGCGGCTTCGATGTTGTTTCCGTCGCCAGTCTGGAGCAGGGGCTGCGCGTGGCACAGGAGCAGCGTTTCGCGGTGGCCGTCGTGGAGCCGATGGATAGCGGGGACTGGCGCCTGCTTGCACAAAGGCCCGGGGCGCCGCGCGTGGTGCTGACCGTGGCGGGAGGTTCGGGCCGTGACGCGGTGCAGGCCATCCGGGATGGGGCCGTCGATTTTCTGACGGACCGCGACGAGGATCAGTCGCTGCTGCTTGCCGTAGAACGGCAGATCGGTCAGGCCCAACCGTCCGGCCTGGTGGCCTGCGACGCAACCACCAGGGAACTGATGGATCTGGCCGTACGCGTGGCGGAACGTCCGGTCACGGTGATGCTGACCGGTGAAAGCGGGACCGGCAAGGAAGTTTTCGCCCGGTACATCCATGAACATTCCCCGCGTTCCAAGGGGCCGTTCGTCGCCGTCAATTGCGCGGCGATTCCGGAGCAGATGCTTGAGGCCGTGCTGTTCGGCTACGAAAAGGGTGCCTTCACCGGCGCGCATCGCACGCATACGGGCAAGTTCGAACAGGCGGCGGGTGGCACGCTGCTGCTGGACGAGGTGTCCGAAATCGATCTCAACCTGCAGGCCAAGCTGTTGCGCGTACTGCAGGAGCGGGAAGTGGAACGCCTCTGCGGTCATGCGCCGATTCCCACCGATGTGCGTGTGATCGCCACCACCAACCGTGACCTGCGGGAGGAGGTGGCTGGCGGTCGTTTCCGCGAAGATCTCTATTACCGTCTGCAGGTGTTTCCCTTGCAGCTTCCCCCCCTGCGGCAGCGCCAGGATGACATCGTGCCGCTGGCGGAAGCCTTCATCGTGCGTCACTGCCCCGATCCGATCGCCCCGCCGGCGCTGGATCCGGTGGCCTCCCGTCGGCTGCGCTCCTATGCCTGGCCGGGCAATGTGCGTGAACTGGAAAACGTCATCCAGCGGGCACTTGTCTTGTGCCCAGAGGACCGTATCGGGCCGGAGGATCTGCGCTTCGATCCGCCGCGTGTCGACGTGGCCATGGCCGAACCTGAATCGCTGGACGACAAGCTCAAGGAACGGGAGCACCGACTCATTCTCGACACGCTGGAACAGCAGCAAGGCAGCCGCAAGGCCACGGCCGAGCAACTGGGTATCAGCGTGCGCACGCTGCGCTACAAGCTGCAGCGGATGCGTGAACAGGGGTTCAGTGTCCCCAACGGCCACAACGCGGAATACGCCTGAGACGGGACCGCCGTCACGGCAAGGATGAAAGAGGTCTGATATGAACGGGGTGAACAACGTCAACGCCGCTATCCGTATGCTGCAGGAAATGCAGGCCATGGCAGGACAGGCGCGAAACGAGTCCGATGACGCCGTGACGGCGACAGGGCAGAGTGGCTTTGCCGGGGCGCTGAAGTCGGCCATCCATCAGGTGAACGATATGCAGCAGACTGCCGGAGCCCAGGCCGACGCCTTCGCCCGTGGCGAGGACATTCCGTTGACTGAAGTCATGGTGTCGATGCAGCAATCCCGGGTGGCGTTCGAGGCCACCAAGCAGGTCCGCAACCAGTTGGTTGAGGCCTACCGCGATATTTTCAACATGCCGGTCTGACGGTTGGTGACGAGGACGCATCATGGCTGAATCCCAGGCATTGACCCCGACCCAGGGCAGCGGCCTAACCGCCGGCAGCGAGGAAACCGTTTCCCCGCGCCAGCGGTTCTTCGACGAGTACTTCAGCAACGGCAACCTCCGCCAGGTGGGGCTGATCGTCGGTCTGGCCCTGGCCGTGGCCATGGCGCTGGGCCTGTTCTTCTGGGCCCAGCAGCCGAGTTACCGTACGGTCTACTCCAGCCTCCCGGAGGAAGAACGTGCCCGCGTCGTGGAGGCGCTGCGCACGGCGGACATGGATTTCCGCATCGACCGGGATACCGGGGCCATCCGCGTGCCCTCAAGCCAGATCCACGAAACCCGCCTGTTCCTGGCCGGGCAGGGGCTGCCCCGCGGGCAGGGCATCGGCTACGAGTTGCTGCAGGAAGACCAGGGCTTCGGTACCAGTCAGTTCATGGAAAACGCCCGCTTCCAGCGCGCGCTGGAAACCGAGCTTGCCCGGTCCATCATGAGCCTGGGGGCGGTGGAGAATGCGCGCGTGCACCTGGCGGTTCCCAGGGAAACCGTGTTCATCCGGGAAACCAGCCAGCCCAGCGCGTCCGTGGTGCTGGCGCTCCAGGGCAACCGCTCGTTGAATCAGCAGCAGGTGCAGGCCATTGTCCACCTGGTTTCCAGCAGCGTGCCGAACCTGACCGAGGAGCGTGTGTCGGTGGTGGACCAGCGGGGCAACCTGCTCACCCGTGACCCGGATTCCGACTCGCTGGGTCTCTCCGGTCGACAATTCGACTACCAGCAGCGGGTGGAGTCCACCTACGTCCGCCGCGTCGAGGACTTGCTGACACCCATCGTCGGCGCGGGGCGCGTCAAGGCCCAGGTCAATACCGTCATCGATTTCTCCCACCGCGAGAGCACGGAAGAACTGTTCGACCCGGATTCCACCGTGATCCGCAGCGAGCAGGTGCTGGAAGAGCGGCGCGACCGCAGCGATATGGCGATGGGCATCCCCGGCGCGCTGACCAACCAGCCGCCAGGCCAGGGTGTGATCGGCGGCGAGGACGAGGATGTATTCAATGCGGCGGCCATGCCGTTCAACCTGACCAACTCCGCCACCCGCAACTACGAGGTGGGCAAGACCATACGCCATAGCCGGCAGGCGCAGGGCGGCATACAGCGTTTGACGGTCGCCGTGCTGGTGGACCAGCCGCTGGTGGAGGGTGAAGGTGGCGAGATGGTACGCCAGCCGATGGACCAGGCAGAGCTGGACCGACTCACCGCGCTGGTCCAGGACGCCGTTGGCTTCGACGCCAACCGGGGCGACAACGTCAATGTGATCAGCGCCGCATTCCAGGACGTCGCTGTGGCGGATGATATGCCGGCAGTCCCGTTCTGGGAGCAGCCGTGGACCAGGGACCTGGGGCGCTGGGTGGTTTCCGCGCTGCTGGGTCTGGCGCTGATCTTCATGGTCATCCGGCCGCTGGTGAACGCACTCGTGGGCAAGGGACCCGTGCGCCAGGACGACACCCAACCGGATCGACTGGGCGCTGACGATACCACCGCGGAAGAGTCCAGGCGCCTGACCGGACCGGATGTCGCCAGCGGCAGCATCGAGCAGTACATGGAGCAGGCGAACGTCCCCTCGGCGCACAAGGAGCGGCTGGAGGCGGCGAAGGAGCTCGTGGAACAGGAGCCGGCGCTGGCCGCCAATGTCATCAAGAACTGGTTGAGCGAAGATGAACGATAACGAAGCCAAACTCAGTGGTGCCGAGCGCGCCGCCGTGTTCCTGATGAGCCTGGGCGAGGATTCCGCGGCCTCGGTGATGAAGCATCTGGGACCCAAGGAGGTACAGGTGCTGGGCCAGGCCATGGCCTCGGTACAGAATGTCACCAAGGACAAGGTCAACAGCGTGATGGACGATTTCGTCACCACGGTCACGCAGCAGACCTCCCTGGGGATCGGCAATACCGAATACATCCGCTCGGTGCTGGTAAAGGCGCTGGGCGAGGACAAGGCTGGCGGCATCATCGACCGCATCCTGATGGGTGGCAACACCCGCGGGCTGGAACAGCTGAAGTGGCTGGACGGCAAGACGGTGGCTGAAATGCTGCGGCTGGAGCATCCCCAGATCATCGCCATCGTGCTGGCCTACCTGGATTCCGATCATGCGGCGGAGGTGCTGGCCGAGCTGCCCGAGCGCACCCGGCACGACATCCTCATGCGCGTAGCGACGCTGGGGGGTATTCAGCCTGCAGCATTGCAGGAGCTGGACGAAATCATGGAACGCCAGTTCTCCGGCAAGCAGCGTATCAAGTCCTCGTCCATCGGTGGGCTGCAGGCGGCGGCGAACATTCTCAACTACCTGGACAGCAGCGTGGAAAGCCCGTTGATGGAACACGTGGCGGAAACAGACCAGGAGTTGAGCGAGAAGATCCAGGATCTGATGTTCACCTTCGCCGACCTCAACGATGTCGACGACCGCAGCATCCAGGCGCTGCTTCGCGAGATCAGCTCCGAACTGCTGGTGCTGGCGCTGAAGGGTGCGGACGATTCGCTCAAGGACAAGTTCCTCAAGAATCTGTCGCGCCGGGCAGCCGAAATGCTGCAGGACGACCTGGAAGCGCGCGGCCCGGTCCGCGTCAGCGAAGTGGAACAGGCGCAGAAGGAAATCCTGTCGGTGGCCAAGCGCATGTCCGACGAAGGCACGATCTCTCTCGGCGGCGGCGGGGATGAATACGTCTGATGGCGATCACCCAGATCATTCGTGACGAGGAAGTGCGGCGTGGAACGGTCAGCCGCTGGAAGCTGCCTGTCATGGCCGATGCCGACCATGAGCCGGACTTCGACGACCACGGCGGAGCCGGTGAAGCAGAGGCCGAGGAGGAGCACGCTCCCCGCTTGCCGACCGCCGAGGAACTGGAACAGATCCGCCAGGCCGCGCATGACGAAGGTCACGCCGAAGGCCGGTCTGCCGGATACGAAGCCGGACTGGAGGAAGGCAGGAAGGCCGGGCGGGAGGAATACGATGCCCGCCTGCAGGAACTCGAACAACAGCTGGACAGCCTCCGTTCGCAGATGGCGACGCTTGCCGAACCGCTGCGGCACCTGGATGAGGACGTCGAGCAACAGCTCGCCGAACTGAGCCTCGCGGTGGCCAGACAGGTGGTGCACCGTGAACTGCAAACCCAGCCCGGTGAGGTGATGGCGGTGATTCGACAGGCAATCGCGATACTGCCGATGGCAGCGAGGGAGATACGCGTTCACGTGAATCCCGAAGACCACCGCTTCCTGTCCGAAAAAGGAGTCTCCAGCGACGAAGGGGCCTGGCGCCTGGTCGAGGATGCCTCGGTGGGGCGGGGTGGCTGTCTGGTCAAGGCGGAGAACTCCCAGATCGATGCGACAATGGAGCGGCGTCTGAACCAGCTGGCCAGTCAGGTGCTGGGCGGCACGCGGGACAACGACGACCAGAACCCCGGAGAGCCTGTGGAATGACCGCCGACACACAGCGCAGTCACCGCCTGATGTCGGGCTTGCAACGGCGCCGGCAGGAGCTGGAGCCGCCTCGGCTGGTGGTGACCGGGCGCCTGCGTCGCATGGTGGGGCTGACACTGGAAGCGGAAGGTTGCCAGGCACCGGTCGGCGCGCGCTGCACGGTCAGCACCCCCGGTGGCACCAGCATCGAGGCGGAAGTGGTGGGTTTCGCCGGTGAAAGCCTCTACCTGATGCCCACCGGCGATATCCAGGGTCTGACGCCCGATGCCGTGGTAACGCCCCACGAGGGCATCTACGAAGCGCCGGTGGGGGATCATCTGCTGGGCCGCATCATCGACGGTTCCGGCCAGCCGCTGGACGGTCGCGGGCCGCTGCGTGCAAATCAGCGCATGCCCTTGCTCGGCCGCGCGGTGAATCCGCTGTCCCGTGCGCCGATCCGCAAGCCACTGGACGTGGGTGTGCGTGCCATTAACGCGCTGCTGACCGTCGGCCGCGGACAGCGTATGGGTTTGTTCGCTGGCAGTGGTGTCGGCAAGAGTGTCCTGCTGGGCATGATGACCCGCTATACCGATGCCGACGTGGTGGTGGTCGGTCTGATCGGTGAACGTGGCCGCGAAGTGAAGGAATTCATCGATGACATCCTCGGGCCGGAGGGACTGAAGCGTTCGGTGGTGGTTGCCGCGCCGGCGGATGCCTCGCCGCTGATGCGCCTGCACGGCGCCATGCAGGCCACCGCCATTGCCGAGTACTTCCGTGACCAGGGCAAGCAGGTGCTGCTGCTGATGGATTCCCTGACCCGATTCGCCCAGGCGCAGCGGGAAATCGGTCTGTCCATCGGGGAACCTCCCACAACCAAAGGGTATCCGCCGTCCGTTTTCGCCAAGTTGCCGCGGCTGGTGGAGCGCGCTGGCAATGGCGCCGAGGGCGCGGGTTCGATCACCGCCTTCTACACCGTCCTGGTGGAGGGTGACGACCAGAACGAACCCATCGCCGATGCTGCCCGGGCAATACTGGACGGCCATGTGGTGCTGACCCGCCAACTGGCGGATGCCGGGCACTATCCGGCTATCGATATCGAGCAGTCAGTGAGCCGTGCGATGATGAACATCACCGAGGACCGACACCGGGCGCTGGCCCAACGCTTCAAGCAGTTGTACGGTACCTACGAGCAGCATCGCGACCTGATCAGCGTCGGCGCCTACCAGCGAGGCAGCGACCCGAGGGTGGACGAGGCGATGGAATACCGTGACAGGCTCAACGCCTTCCTGCGGCAGGATCTGCGGGAAGCCGAGACGCTGGATGCCAGCCTGGGCGAACTGCAGGCGCTGTTCGAGGATTGATGACTGTGGCCGGGCCGACTCCCATGACAACAAGGTTGACGACAACGTGACCCGCATCAAGCGGATGGAAACCGTCCAGGGTGTGCTGGGCAACAAGGCGGACCGGGCCGCCCGCGAGATGGCGCGCGTTGGGGAGCAGGTGCAGCATGAGCGCGAACGCCTCCAGCAACTGGAGGATTTCCGCAACGATTACCTGAACGGGGCCGTGAATCAGGAAGGCGTGGCCATGGATGCATTCCGGCTTCGCGATTTCAATGCCTTCATTGCCAAGCTGGATACCGCGATCGGCCAGCAGCGCAAACACTTGCGGGAACTGGAGCAGCAGCTGACGGCTTGCCGTGAACAGTGGCAGGAGGAACAGCGCCGCGCCGATGCCGTGGGCAAGGTGGTGGATGGCTATCGCACCGAGGAGCGTCGCAAGGACGACCAGGCCGAGCAGCGGCGTAGCGATGAGCTTGCCATGCAGCGGTTCTTCCGCAAATAGCCGTCACGGAAGAGGCAGTTGGCCCGCCGTTTGCTTTATACCCGTACAAGATGACTTCAGATGGGGGATAACCCATGCAAGGCCTGAATATGCTGCAGTCGTTCCTGGGAGGTCTGGGCGGCGACAGCCTTGATGTCAGAACGCTGAAAGACCCCGAAAACCGGGCGTTCCTGGAGGCGCTGCTGGACTCCGATGCCTTCCGGGACATGGATTTTTCGCTGGAGGACCTGGAAGCGTGGCTGGCCGGGGAGGGCGGCAAATACTTGCCGCTGGAGACGGAAGACTTGCCGCATTTCGCGATGGACATGCCGGTCGTGCTGTCGGAAGCCGATGATGAAGGCCATGCCCACGAGGCGGTGCTGGCGCTGCTGCAGGATGCGGTCGGCACCGAGCTTCAGACAAAGGGCAAGGAGCCCGGGCAGCAGCTCGCCGCCCGCCTGGCGCTGCTGGAGCAGGTCCAGCTACGCCAGCAGTTGCAGGCGCAGGCAGCCTCGCCCGAATCCGTGGACGTGGACGATATGCCGTTGCCGGTGCGCTCCGAGAGCGTTGCCGTGTTGCAGAGCTATGCTCAGACCGCGCAGATGCTCGACGGTACGCAGCGCGCTGGTGTTCCGTCCTACACCGTCCACACCGGCATGGACCGCCCGGGCTGGGGGCAGGCGGTGGGTGAGCGGCTGATGGTGATGGCCAACCAGGGTGTCCAGCAGGCACGTATCCAGTTGAACCCCCGTGAACTGGGGCCGCTGGAAGTGAATATCTCGATGAAGGATGACAAGACCTCGGTCGTGTTCACCGCGCAGCACGCGGTGACGCGGGAGGCGCTGGAATCGGAGATTCCGCGCCTGCGCCTGATGATGCAGGAGAACGGCCACGGCGAAGTGGATGTCGATGTCGCACGTGATCAGCAGCAGCAGGCCAGGGACGATGACCGCGAGCGCGACAACTGGGGGCAGCAGAGCGCCGAGCAGGACGAGGAGCAAGCCCAGTCTCAGCCGCTGGAGCCTCGCGGGCTGGTGGATCACTACGCCTGAGTCGGCTGGCGCGGTGGCGCCGGCCTCAGGAAAACCGCGCGCAGGCCGATACCCTGTCTGTAACCGGTGGCCTGCATGTGCGTAGAATGGCCACCTCTTGACGGCGCTTCCCCCGGGGGCGTTTCTGTATGAAGTGGTAGAGGACACCCATGTCGGGGAACAGGCAGAAGGGCGCTAGCAAGCTCATCATCATACTGATACTTCTTGTTTTCGTGCTGATGCTGACGGGAACGGGGGCGGCGCTGTATCTCGCCGGCGTGTTTGGCGGCGACGACGACGCGCCGATGGCGGTCGCCGGCAGTGCGGAGGAACGCTCGCCGGAAGTCGCCGCCCCACCTCCCGGCGGCCCGCCGATCTACAAGGAGCTGGAACGTCTCACCGTGAATCTCGGTGCGGGCCAGGGCGCCCGAGCGCGGGTGCTGCAGACCACCGTTCAGGTCATGGCGCGACAGCAGTCCACGCTCGACGGCCTGGCCGAACACATGCCCATGGTGCGTAACAGCCTCATCCTGCTCTACAGTAGTCAGGATTACGATGCGCTGCTCACGCGCGAGGGCAAGGAAGCGCTGCGCGAGGAGACGAAGAGCGAGATCAACGACATTCTGATGCGACAACGCGTTCCCGGCGAGGTCGAGGGCGTGTTTTTCACCAGCTTCGTGATGCAGTAGCAATGGCGAACCAGGACATACTCTCCCAGGACGAAATCGATGCCCTGCTGCACGGCATCGACGACGGGGATATCGCCGACGACGAGCCGGTCAATCCCGGCCAGGCGCGTGCCTTCGACTTCCAGAGCCAGGAGCGTATCGTCCGTGGGCGCATGCCCACGCTGGAAATGATCAACGAGCGCTTCGCGCGTCTGTTCCGCATCGGGCTGTTCAACATGCTGCGCCGTACGCCGGAAGTCTCGGTGGTGGGCGTGGACATGATCAAGTTCGGCGAATACGTGCACACGCTGTTCGTGCCCACCAGCCTGAACATCGTGCGAATCCACCCGCTGCGGGGGAATTCGCTGTGCATCGTCGACCCCAAGCTGGTCTTCGTGCTGGTGGACAACTTCTTCGGCGGTGATGGACGCTATTACACCAAGATCGAGGGGCGGGAATTCACCAGCACCGAACTACGGGTGGTACGCATGGTGCTGGATCAGGCTTTTGCCGACCTGCAGGAAGCCTGGGCTCCGGTGCTGCCTGTGGAGTTCGAGTACTCCAGCTCCGAGGTGAACCCGCAGTTCGCCAACATCGTCAGCCCCTCCGAAGTGGTGGTGGTCTGTCGCTTCAATGTGGAGCTGGATGGTGGTGGCGGCGAATTCCATGTCACCATTCCGTACACCAATATCGAGCCAATCCGCGAACAGCTCAACGCCGGGGTGCAGAGCGACCGCAACGAGGTGGACGAGCGCTGGACGCGTTCCCTGCGCGAGGAAATGAAGGGCGCCGAGGTGGAGTTGAGCAGTATTCTTACCGAGGTCACGATCAGTCTGCGGGATCTGCGCCGGCTCAAGCCGGGGGACGTCATTCCCTGCGAGATTCCCGAGATGGTGACGGTCAAGGCCGAGGATGTGCCCATACTGCGTGGGCGCTATGGCGAGTCCGAGGGGCATGCCGCCATCAAGGTACTGGAACAGGTGCGGGTGGAGCATGATTCGCCGCTGGTTCCGAGGAGCAAGAAATCATGAGTGACGAGAACAAGTCCCCCGAAGAACAGCAGGCGGCCGACGATTGGGAGGCGGCGCTGGCGGAGCAGGAGCAGGCCGATGCCCCTGAGCCGGCACCGGCCACCAAGGAGGAAGGCGGCGTACGCCGGGCGGGGCTCGAGGGGCTCACCGACGAGAGCGCCGCCGACGGCGACGAGAACGTGAACCTGGACGTGATCCTGGATATTCCGGTCACGCTGGCCATGGAGATCGGTCGCACCCGCATGAGCATCCGCAACCTGCTACAGCTCAACCAGGGGTCGGTGGTGGAACTGGACCGGCTGGCGGGCGAACCGCTGGACGTGCTGGTCAATGGAACACTGATCGCCCATGGCGAAGTGGTCGTGGTCAACGAACGTTTCGGCATACGCCTCACCGACGTGATCAGCCCGTCCGAACGCGTCAAGAAACTGAAATGACGTTCCTGACCTTCCAACCGGTAGAGCCAGCCGCAGGGCGTCGTCGTGCGGCTCTCCACCAAGGCGCGCAACGACGCTGGGGTATGGCTCCATCAGTTGCAAGGTCAGTAAGTCGACGCCTCTCCGTCCTCCTGCTGGCATTGGCCGCCAATTTTCTGGCGGCGGCGCCACTGTTGGCCGAGGAAACGACGCGCCCGGGCGTGGATACCACTGCGCTGCTGCGTGTGACCATCGGGCTGGCCGTGGTGCTGGCGGTGATCGTCGCCCTGGGCTGGCTGATCAAGCGCTTGCAGGGTTTCTCCCAGCCTGGCACGTCCCAGCTCCGTGTGCTGGGCGGCGTTTCAGTTGGAACCAAGGAGCGGGTCGTATTGCTGCAGGTGGGTCAGCAACAACTATTATTGGGCGTCGCGCCCGGGCGGGTACAGACTTTGCATGTGCTCGATAAACCACTGGAGGACGCCGGGAACCGACCCGGTGTCGGAGTGCCAGGGGCGGGTCAGCAGAGCGGTTTCCAGAATCGGCTGCGTGAGCTGATGCAGCGTCAGCAAGGCAAGCCGGACGCCTGACCCCCCCTTCTCCGACCGTCCTCCCGACGCATGTTTATCGAGGACGGTCGCCAAGCAATGTCAGCAAGTTTCTCCTGTTTCTACCGCAAGGCGTGGCCCGGCCTGTTGCTGCCGGCGCTGCTGTTACTGCCGTCGCTGCTGTCCGCCCAGGTCGGTGGTCTGGAGGCGATAACCGTCCAGGACACGGACGAGGGCACCTCATACAGCATCAGCCTGCAGGTGCTGTTCCTGATGACCATCCTGACGCTGCTGCCGGCGGCGTTGCTGATGATGACGGCCTTCACCCGGATCATCGTCGTGCTGGGGATCCTCCGAAATGCCATCGGCACGTCGCAGACGCCCTCCAACCAGATTCTGCTGGGGCTGGCCTTCTTTCTGACGCTGTTCGTGATGTGGCCGGTGTTCGAACAGGTCTACGACGATGCGGTGCAGCCCTACATGGCGGAGGAGCTGGCGGCGGACGATGCCCTGCAGGCGGCCATCGGACCGTTCCGGGATTTCATGTCCAGCCAGACCCGGGAAGAGGACCTGGCCATGTTCATGCGGATCTCAGGCAACGGCCCGGTGGCCACCATTGAAGAGGTGCCGTTCTCGGTACTGGTGCCGGCCTTCATGACCAGCGAGCTGAAGACCGCGTTCCAGATCGGTTTCATCCTGTTCCTGCCGTTCCTGATCATCGACCTGGTGGTCTCCAGCACCCTGATGTCAATGGGTATGCTGATGCTCTCGCCGATGATCATCTCGCTGCCCTTCAAGATCATGCTGTTCGTGCTGGTGGACGGCTGGTCGCTGATCATGGGCACGCTAGCCGCCAGCTTTCTGACATGACCCCGAGGAAACGCGCATGAGTCCGGATTTCGCCGTGCAAATCGGCCGCGAGGCCCTGTATGTGGCCGTGTTGCTTGCCAGCCCCATCCTGTTGAGCGCGCTGATCGTAGGCGTGTTGGTGGGCATGTTCCAGGCGGCTACGCAGATCAACGAGCAGACGATGAGTTTCGTGCCCAAGCTGGGTGTGCTGGTGCTGATCCTGTTCCTGCTGTCGCCCTGGATGCTGGCGACACTGGTGGACTTCACCCGTTCGATGTTCCTGAATGTGCCCGGCTGGGTGAGCTGACGCTTCCGTTCATGGTCATCACCACCGCCGAAATCATGGCCTGGATAGGCAGCTTCATGTGGCCGTTCGCCCGCATGGGCGCCATGATGTTCACGGCGCCGATCTTCGGCAATTCGCAGATCCCGGTACGCATCCGCCTGCTGCTGGCGGTGGCGCTGACCGTGGCGGTGATGCCCGCAGCCGGCAGCGCGCCGGCCGTTGAGCCGCTGTCATTCGACGGGCTGCTGATCATGGTGCAGCAGGTGCTGATCGGGCTGTCCATGGGCCTGCTGGTTGGCATGGCCTTCCAGAGCGTCGCCATTGCCGGCGAGAGTATCGCGCTGACCATGGGCCTGGGCTTCGCCACCATGGTGGACCCGCAAAGCGGACAGTCCACGCCGGTGATATCCCAGTTCCTCACCGTGGTCGTCACCTTGCTGTTCCTGGCCATGGGTGGCCATCTCATGCTGATCGAGCTCGTGGCGGCGAGCTTTGTCTCGGTGCCGGTGGGTACGGAAGGCCTGGCACAGGGCGAGTATGTCCGACTGGTGGCCTGGGCGTCGCAGATGTATGCCGGGGCCGTGTTGATCGCACTGCCAGCCATCATGATGCTGCTGATCGTGAACGCCGCCCTGGGCGTGATGACCCGTGCCGCCCCGCAGATGAATATCTTTTCGGTCGGCTTCCCGGTGACCATGACCCTGGGCTTTCTGCTGATTCTGATCCTGGTCATCCCCTCCTTGCCGCGCCGTTTCTCCGCGATCTGGAGTGATGCCTTCAACACACTGAGCCGCATGCTGGGCCTGTAGTCGTGGACCCTCCCGGGCCGCCCGCTCTGCCATGCGGGCACGGTTTCTGCTTTACCCCCTGTCGGACAGGGTGATCGCCGGAAAACCGACATGGCTGAAGAGAACGAGAACGGGCAGGAAAAAACAGAACAACCTACGCCCAAACGACGCCAGGACGCGAAGGACAAAGGCCAGGTTCCACGATCAAAGGAACTGAACACGACCGCCATCATGGTGCTGGGCGCAGGCGGCCTGCTGGTGTTCGGCGGGTACATGCTGGGTCAGCTCTTCCAGGTATTCGATCTGGCATTCACCGTCAGCCGCAACGACATCTTCGACCCTGAGGCCCCGGCGCGGTATTTCCGTCACGCCGTTGCATTGGGCCTGGCCGCCGTGGCGCCATTCGCCGCACTCATGCTGCTGGCGGCGCTGGTGACGCCGGCGCTGCTCGGGGGCTGGACGTTCAGCGGCAAGGCCCTGCAGCCGAAGCTTTCCAAGCTGAATCCGGTGAAGGGGCTGGGGCGCATGTTCGGGCCCAAGGCTGCTATCGAGTTGGCGAAAGCGATCGCCAAGGTCACTGTGGTCGGCGGCGTGGGTACGCTTCTGGTGTGGGCCATGCAGGGACAGATCCGGCAACTGGCGCAGGCGCAGCTGGAGCCGGGGTTGCTGCAGGGAGCCACGATGTTCTTCTGGGCCTTCTTCGCGCTGTCCTGCGCCATGATCCTGGTGGCGCTGGTGGACATTCCCTACCAGCTCTGGGACCACACCAAGAAACTGAAAATGACTCGGCAGGAGGTCAAGGACGAGTTCAAGCAGACCGAAGGCAAGCCGGAGGTGAAGAGCAAGATCCGGCAACTGCAGCAGCAGATTGCCCAGGGTCGGATGATGGAGAACGTGCCCAAAGCCGATGTCGTGGTGACCAACCCCACCCACTTCGCCGTCGCGCTGCAATACGATCAGAAGACCATGCGCGCGCCGCGGGTGATCGCAAAAGGCGTCGGGGAGGTTGCCCTGAAGATCCGCGAGCTGGCCGGCGAACACCGTATTCCCACCTTCGAGGCGCCGCCGTTGGCACGGGCCTTGTATTACACCACCGAGCTGGAGCAGGAAGTGCCGGCCGGGCTGTACCTCGCGGTCGCCCAGGTGCTGGCCTACATCTACCAGCTGCGCCATGCCCGGCGCCACGGTGGGGAAAGGCCCCAGCGGCCCAAACCGCAGTTGCCGGAAGAGTTCATCAAGTACACCCGGGCGGCCGGATGGCAGCCGGGGGAAGCGCCGGGAAACTGACGCCGGCGCCATGAAGCCGACACCAGCTGGTGGTGCCGGTGACGATCAACAGGCCCTTCGGGGCCAGCAGGAGCCAGACAGTCCATGACCAGTGCCGTCATGAACAACATACGTGAACTCAGCAGGAACGGCCTTGGAACGCCGCTGCTGCTGATGGCCTTGCTGGCCATGATGATCCTGCCCATGCCGCCGCTGGCGCTGGACATGCTGTTCACGTTCAACATCGCGTTGTCACTGGTGATCATGCTGGTTGCGGTGTACACGCCGCGGCCGCTGGAGTTCGCGGTGTTCCCCACCGTGCTGCTGGTCGCCACGCTGCTACGCCTGGGGCTCAACGTTGCATCCACCCGCGTCGTGCTGCTGGAAGGTCATACCGGGACCGATGCCGCAGGCAACGTGATTCGCGCCTTCGGTGAATTCGTGGTCGGCGGAAACTATGCGGTGGGGCTGGTGGTGTTCGGCATTCTGGTCATCATCAACTTCGTCGTCGTCACCAAGGGCGCCGGCCGCATCTCGGAAGTCAGCGCTCGATTCACCCTGGACGCACTGCCCGGTAAGCAGATGGCCATCGACGCCGATCTGAACTCCGGACTGATCAACCAGGACGAAGCGCGTACGCGCCGGGCGGAAGTGGCGCAGGAAGCGGATTTCTATGGCTCCATGGACGGTGCCAGCAAGTTCGTTCGCGGTGATGCCATCGCCGGGATACTGATTCTTTTCATCAATATCATCGGCGGCCTGGCCATCGGCCTGCTGCAGCACGGCATGGAATTCAACGACGCCGTGCGCACCTACACGCTGCTCACCATCGGCGACGGCCTGGTTGCGCAGATCCCATCGCTGGTGCTGTCCACCGGAGCGGGCATTCTGGTGACCCGTGTGTCTTCGTCGCAGGACATGGGCGGACAAGTACTGCAACAGCTGTTCGGCAACCCCAAGGCACTGGCCATCAGCGCCGGCGTGATCGGCATCATGGGCCTGATCCCGGGCATGCCTAACCTGGCTTTCCTGACCCTGGCCGCGCTGGCCGGCGGGCTGGCCTGGCGAATTCACAAGAAGAACCAGGTCCAGCCCGAAGTGGAGACGGTGGCCGAGCAACGATCACGCAACCGCAAGGACAAGCGTGATGACGACGCGGCACCGGTGGCCGAGCAGCGGGATCTGTCCTGGGATGACGTGCCGCCGGTGGATGTCATCGGGCTGGAAGTGGGCTACGGCCTGATTCCGCTGGTGGACCGCAACCAGGGAGGGCAGTTGCTGACCCGGATCAAGGGGGTGCGGAAGAAGCTCTCGCAGGATCTCGGCTTTCTGGTGCAGTCGGTACACATCCGCGACAACCTGGATCTGGGACCGAACGCCTACCGCATCAGTGTTCTAGGCGTGCCGGTGGCGGAGGCCGAGATACAGCCCAGCAGGGAGCTTGCCATCAACCCCGGTGGCGTCTCCGGCCAGATTTCCGGTGCCGCCACCAAGGATCCCGCCTTCGGCCTGGATGCCGTATGGATCGACCAGTCCCAGCGCGACCAGGCCCAGACCATGGGATACACCGTGGTGGATGCAAGCACCGTGGTGGCCACCCATCTCAGCCAGATCATCCAGTCCAGCGCGCATCAGCTGCTGGGCCACGAGGAAACGCAGAAGATTCTGGACATGCTGGCGCGTTCACAGCCCAAGCTGGTGGACGAGTTGATTCCGAACATTCTGCCGCTCAGCGCCGTGGTGAAGGTGCTGCAGACCTTGCTCGAGGAACGCGTCCCCATTCGCGATATGCGGAGCATCGTCGAGACGCTGGCGGAGCACGGTCATCGCACCAAGGATCCGGCGCAGCTGACCATCGCCGTGCGCGAGGCGCTTGGGCGGATGATCGTGCAGAACGTGAACGGCATGCGCAAGGAGCTGCCGGTGATCACGCTCGATCCGCAGTTGGAACAGATATTGCTCAATGCAGTTCAGGGCAACGGCGAGGGCGCCGGCGGTTTCGAGCCGGGTCTGGCGGACCGCCTGCAACGCTCGCTCAGCGACGCCGCGCAGCGCCAGGAAAGCCTGGGCCAGCCGGCCGTCCTGCTGACGGCGCCGCAACTGCGGCATTGGCTGACGCGGCTTACCCGGCACAGTATCCAGAGCCTCCACGTGCTCTCCTACAACGAAGTGCCGGATGAGAAACAGGTACGCATCGTCGCTTCCATCGGCCGCCAGGACGTGGCCGGCGGGCAGGGCGGATAACGGGAAGGTGAGGTCACCATGAAGATCAAGCGAATCTTCGCGCAGGACATGCGACAGGCCATCAAGCGGGTTCGGGACGAGCACGGGCCGGATGCGGTCATACTCTCCAGCAAGACGGTCACCGGCGGCGTCGAGGTCATATCAGCCATCGACTTCGATCAGGCAGCGGTGGAGGCGGCACTTGTCAGCGAGCGTCAGGCTCGTCGGGAAGCAGTCGACCGTCCTCGTGGCAGAGCCGACTTCACCTCCACGCCGGAATCGCGGCGTTCTTTCGGCGATGCCCTGAAGCAGGCGCAGCAGCCGGGCGGCGAGCCGCCGGCGCAGCGTCAACGGATTGACGTCGCGGTGGATGACGCGCTGGAAGACGATCTTGAGCGCGCCATCGCTGGCGCCTTCACGTTTCCGGAGAAGGCGTCCAAGGCCGTGCCGAAGAAGCCCGAAGCGGACAAGCAAAAGGCGAAGCCGAAGTCGAAGTCGAAGTCGCGTTCCAGTCTGGCGGATGTGGAATGGACGCAGGAGCCGGCTATTCGTGAGATGCGAAGTGAAATCAAGACACTACGAAGTCTTTTTGAGAATCAACTTAGCGTTCTGGACTGGCAGCAACGGGGCCAGCGTCATCCCGAACGCACGCTGCTGCTGAGGCAGCTTACGGAAATGGGGTTCGGCCCGGACGTCTGCAGGAAGCTTGCGGACCGCGTGACCGAGGGGGTAAGGCCGGAGATCGCGCTTCGCCAGGCCCTGGCAATGGTCACCCGGCACTTGCCGGTGACGGGCGACGACATCGTCGAGCGCGGGGGGATCATCGCCGTCGTTGGACCCACCGGGGTCGGCAAGACCACCACGGTAGCCAAACTGGCAGCGCGGTTCGCCTTGCGGCACGGACGGCAGCATGTGGCTCTGGTGAGCACCGACAACTATCGCATCGGAGCTCAGGACCAGCTCCGCAACTTCGGTCGGATACTCGGTGTGCCGGTTCAGACGGCCGCCAGTGCGGCGGAACTGGGCAAGGTGCTGGAGGATCTCCGCGACAAGCGGCTGGTACTGCTGGATACCGCGGGCATGAGCCAGCGGGACGTGCGGCTGGCGGAGCAGTTCAACGCCCTGCGTCACCAGAAGGCCGCTATCAGGAGCTACCTGGTGGTGTCCGCCACGACCCAGCTCTCCTCGCTCAACGAAACGGCGAAGACCTTCAAGCGGGTGGGGCTGGCGGGATGCGTCATCACGAAGACCGATGAAGCCACCAGCCTTGGCGGAGTCCTCACCATGCTGTTGCGCCAGCGCCTGCCCGCCGCCTATCTGGGCACCGGGCAGCGGGTGCCTGAGGATCTGCTGCCCGCACGCAGTGATAAGCTGGTTCAGGAAGCGCTGGCGCTGGTGGAGCATCACCGGCAGACGGTGGACGATGATGAACTGGCGCTGGCGTTCGGCGGCCAGCAGATGCCATCGGCCCCAGTGTGAACGGATCGGTAGTCGGCGGCTGTGGCACGGGTTAAAACGACCCGATAACAACATTCGGTGGCGCAGATCGCGTCGCCTTAGGGGTGGTGAATGGATCAGGCAGCGGGGTTGAGACGAATGGCGAATCCGCGTCCGGTGAAGGTGATCGCGGTAACCAGTGGCAAGGGTGGCGTCGGCAAGAGCAGTGTGTCGGTGAACCTGTCCGTGGCGCTGGCTCGCTCCGGCTCGCGGGTCATGCTGATGGATGCAGATCTGGGCCTGGCGAACATCGACGTGCTGCTGGGCATTTCGCCGCGCTACAACCTGTCACATGTCATTGATGGCGAAGCCAGTCTCGAAGAGGTGCTGGTGGAGGGGCCAGAGGGCATCCTGATCGTGCCCGCTTCCTCCGGCACCAAGCGCATGGCGGAACTTGGTCCTGCGGAGAACGCAGGGCTTATCAATAGTTTCAGTGAACTCAATCATGATCTGGATTACCTGATTATCGATACGGCGGCGGGCATCGCGGACAGCGTGATCAGCTTCGCCCGTGCCGCCCGGGAAGTACTGGTGGTGGCGTTGGACGAGCCTTCGTCCATCACAGATGCCTACGCGTTGATAAAGGTGCTGAACAGGGACTACGGTTTGAGAAGGGCCCACGTGGTGGCGAACATGGTTTCCGGCAACCGCCAGGGCCAGGAGCTGTTCGACAAGCTGGCACGGGTGACAGGCCGTTACCTGGACGTGACCATGGATTTCCTTGGCAGCATCCCGGCCGACGAAAGCCTGCGCAAGGCCGTACAGCGGCAGAAGGCGGTGGTGTCGGCCTACCCCGGGAGCCCGTCCGGACGGGCCTTCGTGGAACTGGCGCGCCGAGTCGACCGCCTGCCGTTGCCCGAGGAAGCCGAGGGTCACCTGGAGTTCTTTCTGGAGCGCCTCGTGCGTTACAGCAGCGGTCATGAGGAGTTGACCGAATGAAAGTGAGAGCTGCTGCCTATCAAGCCGTCGAAGCCCAGAGCGCGAACGATCTCGTTGTGAGCAACGCACCGCTGGTCAAGCGGATTGCCTTGCATCTGTCAGCCCGCTTGCCGGACACCGTTCTGCTGGACGATCTGATCCAGGCCGGCATGATCGGTCTGCTGGAAGCCGCGCGCCAGTTCGACCCCACCCAGGGTGCCAGTTTCCAGACATATGCGGGTATTCGTGTTCGCGGAGCCATGCTGGACGAGATCCGCCGGATGGACTGGACGCCGCGCTCGGTCCATCGCAAGAGCAGGGAGGTGGCCGAGGTCATCCGCGAGATCGAGCACCGCACCGGCCGCGATGCCCGTGACAGCGAGGTGGTGGAGGCGCTGGGAATAGGGCTGGATGAGTACCACCAGATTCTGCTGGACAGCAGCGTCTCCCGCATGTTCAGCATCGACGAGGAAGATCCGGAAACCGGGGAGACCCGGGAGCCCGCCGGTGCGTCCCCGGAGCCGATCTCCGAACTGGAGGACGACGCCTTCCGGAAGTCCCTGGCTGATGCCATCCGGCTGTTGCCGGAGCGGGAGCAACTCGTCATGTCCCTTTACTACGAGCAGGAACTGAATCTGAAGGAAATCGGGGCGGTGCTCGGCGTCAGCGAATCCCGCGTCAGCCAGATTCACGGCCGCATCATGCTCAAGTTGCGGGGCTATCTTGCCGATTGGACAGAAGAGCAGTAGCGCCAGGGGAGGCGCTGATCAATTCCCGCGCTGTGGTCGCTGCCTCCATGAAATTGCGCTCTGTTTGGCAGAATACCGGCGCTTAACCGGGCATGCTCGTGCCCTGACACCGTGTGCGCCCTCTCGCCATGTTGACCGGAAAAGGTGATTGAACGTGAGTCTGGACAAGAACATGAAAATCCTCATCGTGGATGATTTCTCCACGATGCGCCGGATCATCAAGAATCTGCTCAGGGATCTGGGCTTCAACAACACGGTTGAAGCGGATGACGGTAATACCGCGCTGCCGGTCCTGAAAAAGGGCGGTATCGATTTCCTGGTGACTGACTGGAATATGCCTGGAATGACCGGCCTGGACCTGCTCAAGGCGGTGCGTGCCGAGCCGGATCTCCAGGGCCTGCCCGTGCTGATGGTCACGGCGGAATCCAAGCGGGAACAGATCATTGAAGCGGCCCAGGCAGGCGTCAACGGTTACATCGTCAAGCCGTTCACCGCGAATACGCTGAAGGAAAAAATCGAGAAGATCTTCGAGCGTATCGAAGCCAGCAGCTAAGGTGGACCGTGGCATGAGCAAGCAGTCTGAGCAGCAAGCCATCCTCGAGTCCGCGCGGGAGTTGGTGGCGAAACTCGAACAAGGCAGTACGGATGGCGTCCAGGAGCACCTGGACCATATCACGCGGTTGCGCGAGACCCAGCTTTATCAGGAGTTGGGGCAGCTGACCCGCGAGCTCCACGAGGCACTGAAGGCGTTCAAGGTGGACACGCGGCTCAACGAGCTTGCGGGCGAGATTCCCGATGCTCAGGATCGCCTCACCCACGTCATCAACATGACCGAGCAGTCCGCGCATCGCACCCTCACCGCCATCGAGGAGAGTCTGCCGGTGGTGGACGGCATTTCCACCCGCGGCCAGGCGCTGCTGGACCGCTGGCAGCAGTTTCGAGCCCGCAAGCTGTCCGCGGCCGAATTCCGTGATCTGAGCAAGGATCTGGAGGCTTTCCTGGGCAGTGTGCAGAGCGAAAGCGGCGCCGTGCAGTCCCACCTGACCGACGCGTTGATGGCACAGGACTACCAGGATCTTACCGGCCAGATCATCCGTCGGGTCATCAACCTGGTGCAGGAGGTGGAATCGGGACTTGTTTCGCTGATTTCCCTCTCCGCCGCGCAAAGGGGTGATGAAACCGCGATAGCTGCCGATAAACCGGATACGGCCAAACCGGCCAAAAAGAAAAAGTCGGCGCCCAGCGAGCTGGAAGGGCCGCAGGTACCGGGCAACGAGTCCGAGAGCGCCGTCAAGGGCCAGGATGAAGTGGACGACCTGCTGTCCAGCCTGGGCTTCTAGACAAACCGTTTGGCGATCGGGTCATCCATCGGCGGACAGCGTAAAACAGGGTGTGGCATGGGTATCGATACCGAAGACGATATCGTTCAGGACTTCCTGGTGGAGTCGCGCGAAATACTGGAGGCCCTGGGCGGCCAGCTCGTTGAGCTGGAGCAGCGCGGGGATGACCGGGACCTGCTGAACGCGGTATTCCGTGGTTTCCACACCATCAAGGGCGGCGCCGGCTTCCTCTCTCTGGATGCGCTGGTGAGCGTCTGCCATCGCACCGAAGACCTCTTCAATCTGCTCCGCAACGGGGAACGCACGGTAACCCCGGAGCTGATGGACCATGTGCTGAGGGCACTGGATGTGGTCAATGATCAGTTTGACAGCCTGGAGGCGGGCAGGGAGCCTCCCGAGGCGCCGCCGGACCTGCTGGCCGCGCTGGAGCAGTTGATCGAGTCCGGGCAGGTGCAGGGAGAGGCACCGGCGGCAGCCGAGGCGGCGCAAGCGAACGGTGATGAGATCACCGACGACGAATTCGAGCAACTGCTTGACGCCCTGGACGAGACAGCCGATGGGAAGAAAGCCTCCGCCGCAAGCGCGAATACTGTGGGTGACGGAGAGCAGAGCGACGGCGACGAGATCACCGAGGACGAGTTCGAATCGCTGCTCGATCAGCTCCACGGCAAGGGCCAGCATTCCGGCAAGCCGGACAAGCCGCTTGCCGACAAGCAAGCCAGTCCGCCGTCGTCCTCTCAGGCCGACGACGATCTGATTTCCGAGGACGAGTTCGACCAGTTGCTGGACCAATTGCATGGCGAGGGCAAGGGTCCTGCCACCAGGAAACCCGCCGCCGACAGCAAACCGGCGGCAGCTCCCAGGGGTGAGAAGCCGGCGCCGTCCGCGCCCGCCGCCAAGCCGACTGCTGCCGCGGGATCGGCGAACGCCGAGCCGGAGGCCGACAAGGCGTCGCCGAAGGGGGAAACCTCGGTTCGCGTGGATACTGCAAAGCTGGATGACATCATGAACCTGGTCGGGGAACTGGTTCTGGTGCGCAACCGTCTCAGCACTCTGCGCGCCCAACTGGACGACGAGCGAATGGGCGTCGCAGTCGGCGACCTGGAACTGGTGACCTCGGATCTGCAGGCTGCGGTCATGCAGACGCGCATGCAGCCCATCCGCAAGGTGTTCGGCCGCTTCCCGCGCCTGGTGCGCGACCTGGCCCGCAGCCTGGGCAAGGACATCGAACTGGAACTGCGTGGCGAGGACACCGACCTGGACAAGAACCTGGTAGAGGCCCTGGCCGATCCGCTGATCCACCTGGTCCGCAACTCCTGCGACCACGGTGTGGAAACACCGGAGGAACGCCGCGCTGCCGGCAAGCCGGCCACGGGCAAGTTGATGTTGTCCGCCGAGCAGGAAGGGGACCACATCCTGCTGGTCATCGCCGATGACGGCAAGGGGATGGATCCTGAAATGCTTCGCCGCAAGGTGATCGAGAAGGGCATCATGGATGCCGAATCGGCGGCGCGGCTGGACGATAAGGATTGCTTCAACCTGATCTTCCAGCCCGGCTTCTCCACCAAGGACCAGATTTCCGATGTGTCCGGCCGTGGTGTGGGCATGGACGTGGTGAAAACCCGCATCTCCCAGCTCAACGGCACCATCGACATCGATTCCACGATGGGGGTGGGTACCACGCTGCGCATCAAGGTGCCGTTGACGCTGGCCATCCTGCCGACCCTGATGGTCACGCTGGACGGCCGCAAGTTCGCCGTGCCCATGTCCGTGGTCAGCGAGATCTTCGAGTTGGACATGGAGCACACCAAGGTCGTGGATGGCCGGCGGGTGGTGATGGTCCGCAAGAAAGCCATGCCTCTGTTTTTCCTCGATCGCTGGATCCAGCGCATCAAGGGCACGTTGAGTGAAGGCGCCGCCAGCGGTGCCACGCCGGCGGAGCAACAGGTGGTCACCGTGGTGCTGGGCAACCAGCCCATCGGCTTAGTGGTGGACGAGGTGCTGGGGCTGGAAGAGGTGGTGATCAAGCCATTGGGCGCGATGTTGCAGGGCCTGCCCGGCTTGGCCGGATCGACCATCACTGGTGATGGTCGCATTGCGCTGATCATCGACATTCCCAGCCTGGTGAAGTCCTACGGCAGCACGATGTAGCGCTGGGAGGGCGTCTTGCAGAAAGTCCGCGTACTGGTCGTTGACGACTCCGGCTTCTTCCGTCGCCGGATTCGTGACATGTTGACCGCCGACCCCGGCATCGAGGTGGTCGGAGAAGCCGGCAATGGGCGTGAGGCGGTGGATCAGGTGGTGCGCCTGAAACCGGACGTCGTCACCATGGATATCGAGATGCCGGAGCTCGACGGCATCTCCGCGGTGCGGGAAATCATGCGTCGCCGGCCGACGCCGGTGCTGATGTTTTCCTCGCTGACGTTCGAGGGCGCAAAGGCCACGCTGGACGCCCTGGATGCCGGGGCGGTGGATTTTCTCCCCAAACGCTTTTCCGACATTTCGGTGGATGCCGACAAGGCCCGGCAGCAGTTGCAACAGCGAGTCAAGGCCGTGGGCAGGCAGCGTCGTATCGACAGCGCGCCCGCGGCTCCCGGGCACTCTACCCAGGAGGTCGCGTCCCGGCCCGCGACAGCGGATCGAACCGCGACGGCCCGGGCGCTGCGCGCGGCTGAGCTGGACGTGGTGGTCATCGGTGCATCCACCGGTGGGCCAGTTGCGCTGCAACGGGTACTCACCAAGCTTCCGGCGAATTTTCCGTTGCCCATTGTGCTGGTGCAGCATATGCCGGCAAATTTCACCAAGGCTTTCGCTCAGCGTGTGAACGACTTGTGCGCAATTGAAGTCCGCGAGGCGGTGGAAGGTGATCAGTTGCGTCGCGGAGTCGCCCTGCTGGCGCCGGGAGGGCAACATCTGGGCATTATCCGGCGGGGTGGGCTCAGCGTGCGGCTGCTTGAGCCCAATGCGACCCAGTTTTACAAGCCCAGCGTGGACGTGGCATTTGCCTCGGCGGCCGAAGCCGCGCCGGGGCGGGTGCTGGGCATTGTGCTCACCGGCATGGGAGCAGATGGCTGCGAAGGCGCCAAACGACTGAAGCAGGGTGGTTCACGGCTCTGGGCCCAGGACGCGGCGACCTCGGTGATCTACGGCATGCCGGGTGCGGTGGCCAAGGCGGGTCTGACCGACCGCATCCTGCCGCTGGACGATCTGGCGGATGCGCTGGCGCAGGTGCGCTGAGGCGGGAGGGGACAGCATGAAAGTCTGGGCAATATCCAATCAGAAGGGCGGGGTAGGCAAGACCACGACTGCCGTCAGCATTGCCGGCCTGCTGGCCAACCAGGGTCAGCGGGTGCTGTTGGTGGACCTCGATCCGCACGGATCCATGACCGCCTATTTCGGCTTCGATCCGGAAGAAATCCAGCCGAGCGTGTATGACCTGTTCCAGGATAATTTCGACTCCAGCGTGATGCCGCAGATGCCGTTCGAAACCAGCATCGAGGGCATCCGGCTCATTCCTGCCTGCACCGCCCTGGCTACCCTGGACCGGCAGCTCGGGGCGCGGCATGGCAAGGGGCTGGTGCTGCAGAAAGCCCTGAAGTTGTTGGCGGATCGCTACGACGTGGTGTGCATCGATTGCCCGCCCATGCTGGGTGTGCTGATGGTGAACGCGCTCGCAGCCTGCAATGAACTGCTGGTGCCGGTTCAGACCGAGTTCCTCGCATTGAAGGGGCTGGAGCGCATGGTGCATACCCTGGAAATGATCCAGCGCTCCCGTTCCCGCCCGCTGCCCTACAGGATTGTGCCCACATTGTTCGACCGCCGCACCCGCGCATCGGTGGATACGCTGCGGGAGTTGCGAGAACGTTACCCGGATAACATGTGGGGTGGCGCCATCCCGGTGGATACGCAGTTTCGCGAAGCCAGCCGGCAGGGCGTGCCCCTGACCGTGCTGCACCCCTGGTCCAGGGGCAGTCAGGCGTATCGCCGGTTGCTGAACGATTTGCAGGAAAACGAGGCGGGCATGCCTCAGGCGGTTGGCCATGATTAGGGCGTATCGCGAGCAACAGCCCCAGTTGGTGGATTCCCGCGACGCGGTCTGGGAATACCTGGATGCGCTGCTGCAGGACATTCCGGAACAGCCGGAGGAGGTGGAAGAAGCCGTTGCCCCGGCGCCCGCCGAACCACCGCGCACGGGGACCGTCGCGCGCTTGCCCGTGCGGCAGCCGGAGATACAGGAGCCGCAGCCGGAACCGGCGGTGGAGACGGCCGAGCAGTCCATGCCGGAAGTGGG
Source organism: Ectothiorhodospiraceae bacterium (assembly GCA_020831845.1). Taxonomy (GTDB): domain Bacteria; phylum Pseudomonadota; class Gammaproteobacteria; order Nitrococcales; family Aquisalimonadaceae; genus LSCE01. Next base: position 82,861 of record JAFIFV010000075.1, on the reverse strand, counting down.
GGCGGGGGCTCCGCTCTCCGCCGGACAGCAGCCGGAAGAGGCCGTGCCCGCCTGGGCGCAGGAGTTGTTCCAGGCCCTTTTCTTCCAGGTGGGCGCGCTGCGCCTGGCGGTTCCGCTGACCGAACTGCAAAGCGTGGTTCCCTGGGGCGAGGTGGACGTGACCCCCACCCCGAACCGACCGGAATGGTTTCTCGGCCTGATGCGTTATCGCGATCGCAACGTGCGGGTGATCGATACCGCCACCATGGTGCTGCCGCCCGAGAAGCGGGACACGCCCGAGGCCTCGGCGGAACCGGGTCAGATCCTGATTGTCGGCGACGGCACCTGGGGGCTGGCCTGTCACAGTATTGGCGATGTGGTGAAGCTCTCGCCGGAAGAAGTGAAATGGCGTTCCGGGCGGACCCGGCGTCCCTGGCTCGCGGGCACCGTCATCGGCCACCTTTGTGCGCTGGTGGATACCGACGCGTTCGCCGCCATGCTGGAGCACCGGCGCTCAATGTCGGACTTTGCTGGCCGATAACCACTGGGGAAGCGTGAATACTTCAGCGCTTGCCCAAGGGCAACATATCAAGTTCAAGAGGGCCAGTTCATGGCAGAGAAGGAAAGCAAGGGTGGGGCGGAAGTCAGCCAGTGGGTGACGTTCTCGCTGGCCGATGAAACCTATGGCATCGATGTCATGCGCGTGCAGGAAGTGCTGCCGATGACCGAGATCGCTCCGGTACCGGGGGCGCCGCCGTACGTGCTGGGCATCATCAATCTGCGGGGCAACGTGGTGACGGTGATCGATACGCGCATGCGCTTCGGGCTGGAATCCCGGGAAACCGACAGCGCCAGCCGTATCGTGGTCATCGAGACCGCGCAGCAGGTGGCCGGCATACTGGTGGACAGCGTCGCCGAGGTCATCAACGTCAACCCCGAGGAAATCGATACCGCCCCCAATGTTGGCAACGAAGAGTCGTCCCGCTACATTTACGGCGTCGTCAGCCGTGGTGACGAGTTGCTGATCCTGGTCGAGGTGAATAAGCTGCTGACGAAAGAAGAATGGCAGGAAGTCGCCTCCATGTAAGCTGGGGGCGGTGACCCGCTCCCACCTTGCATCGCCTTCGACAGGGGCTGACCTTCCATGACGGTACTGATCGCCGTTTTCGCCATTGTTGCCGCGCTGGTCGCGCTGTACCGGGCCGACCACAACCGCCGTGAGGTGTTCCGGCGGCTGGAAGCGCTGGAGCATTTGCAGCGCCGCCACAGCGAGACCGTCAAGGGCCTGTCAGCCGGTGCCGTCAGCCAGGGCGAGCAGGTGGTTCGCCTGGAGCAGGAGCTTCGCCGGCTGAAGGAGCGGTTGACCGGCATCGCATCCAGGGAAAGCAGCGGCGAGATGTTCGAGCAGGCCATCCGCATGGCTCAGCGCGGAGTCAGCCGCGATGACATCATGCAAACCTGCGGGCTGAGCCTGGTGGAGGCGGATCTGGTGATCCTGCTGCACCGGCAGAACAGTCAGGACTGATCCGGCGTTCTCTTGCCGCCTCCGGAACCGCCGGGGTGTCTGCCCTTGAGCAGATAGGCAAAAGCGATCACTTCCGCCACCACGCGGTAGAGTTCCGGCGGAATTTCCTCGTCCAGTTCCAGTGTGGATAGCAGCCTTGCGAGCGTCCTGTCGCTCTCCAATGGAACATCGTGAGCTTGCGCCAGCGCCACGATTCTCTCCGCCAGCTCGCCGATGCCCTTGGCCGTCACGGTGGGCGCCCCCAGCCCGTCATACTGAAGCGCGATCGCGAGCGGAACTCCCGGCGGCGGCGGATTTCCGTCACGCCTGCTCATCAATCAGCCCTCCATCCCCGCGATCACGTGTCGGCGGTGCCGGGGGGACACCGTGTACGCAACGCATGCCACCCACACTGAAACCGAGTTCATCCAGTCGCTGGCGCAGTTCTCCCAGGTGCCGGTCCACCAGGCTGGCCGCATCCGCCTGCTCCGCCCACCAACTGGTGCTCACCGTGCCGCCCTGTAGTCCAACCGTGCAATGAACCGGCCCCCAGCCTTCGAAATGGAAGGAAAGCCGGACTGTCCAGTGGCGTTCGCGTGCATCGCTGTCGCCGGTATCGCGGTCAACCACCAATTGCAACAGGTCGGACTGCTGGCCGTGACGCACCGGCAGCTCGAACCACCAGGGGAGTTGTCCGTCGCTGGCGAGCGCCAGCAATTGGCTGGTCTGGATGCGTGACAGCGCGCCATCGCTTTGCCGGAACAGCTCCGCCAGCATGTCCGTGACCGTGCTTCCCGGCTGCAATGTGCTGCTTGCGGGCGGCGGTGGAGGGCTGGCGGTGGACGGAGGCGGTGTTGCGGAGGAAGGGCTGGCCGGAGGGCGGGCAGTCAGGGCGCGGAACACTGCGTTGAGCAGATTGGCCAGTTGCCCCTTGGTGTCAGCGCTGACCGACGCGGATGGAATCAGCCCCTGCATGGCAGCGATGAGTCGGGATTCGAATTGTGTGCCGGCGGATTCCATTGCGTGCCGCAGGCCATCCGGCCGACTCAACTGCTCGTGGGTCGGCAGTGCGACCAGCACTTGACTGATGGCTCGCTGGACAGGCTCCGGCAGCGCTTGGAGCAGGGAGGTGTTTCTGTCGAGCATGGAAAGGTTGGCGAGCAAGCCGGTGACGGGGGCCTGGCGGGGCAGCACCTGGCGTAAGGCTTCCTGACGCAGCTGTGTGGTCTGATCAAGCTGGGGGAGTATGCGTAACCGTGGTTCCGGCTGCAGCGCTTCCACTTGCAGCCGCAGGGTCTGGCCGGCAGCGAGGCCGGGCAGACTGCCCACTTGCAGCGGCCGCCCGCCGATGATCAGCCGGGCAGCGCCGTTCGGCTCGCTGGAGTCCACTACGGCCTGCAATACCTGTCCCACCCGCCAGTTGCTGGAGGACTGGGTTGTCTGGCTGCTGATCAGCAGGCCTCTTGGGCTCTGACCCGGGAAATCCAACATGCGTCGATTCCATTTGCGTGGGCGGCACTGATTCCGCATTGCTGAGTGTAACCGCCAGTGTCCGGGGCGAGTCCAGTAGCGCAATGATGACGAGGCGACGTAGCCTGGTGGCGACAGTCTATTGGCGTCGGTTTTCCGTCAGACATGCGTTGCTACAGAAAAAGTATCAATGTTGATTTGCAACATAATGAAATAAAAAAGATTAAATAAATGGCATGTACTTTGCTTTTCCGATGTCAGAACCTGTGAACAGGAGTTTCTTGATGACGCGTCTGACGCTGCCTGGGCGTGAAGTACAGACCAGTGCCGCCCGTATCCTGCCGTTGACCGCCGAGCGCGGGGTCATGCCCACCGCCAGTTGGCGCCTGTTGTCCAGCGTGGCCGGCGAGCTGGATCTGGATGTGTTGGTGCGTCGCTTCCTGGAGACGCTCGGTTCCGAGGTGCCATTCGATGGCGCCTGTTACCACCAGCCGGCGCTGGACCTGCGCATCAGCCTAGGCTCCTCGGCCCGTCATCGGCTGCAGTACCGGCTCAAGCTCCCTGACGCGGTGCTGGGAGAGGTGGAGCTTCGCCGCGGCCGGCGGTTTCGCGAGGATGAAATCTCGCTGGTGGAAGAGGCGCTCGCCCTGGTGTTGCACCCCTTGCGCGCGGCGCATGAGCACAGCGTGCTCATGCGGAGTCTTCGTGAAGATCATCTCACCGGTCTGCTGAACCGCAAGGCGCTGGATGACGACCTGGAGCGCGAACTGGGCATGGTGCAGCGTTACGGGGGTGACTTGTCGGTGGTGATGCTGGATCTGGACGATTTCAAGCGCGTGAATGATACGGCGGGTCACGCCGCCGGGGATGCTCTGCTGAAGGAGGCGGCCCGCGTGCTTCGCGGCACGATCCGCGCCACCGACCAGGTGTTCCGCTTCGCCGGGGACGAGTTCATGCTGGTGATGCCGAAAACGCCCATCGACTGCGCTCGCCGCACTGCGGAGCGTATCCGTGGCCGGATGAATGCGATACGGCTGGAATTCGACGGGCGCACGGTTGAAACCACGGTCAGCGTGGGTGTGGCCCAGGCCTGGCCAGGGGAGCAGGCGGCGAGGTTGTTGCAGCGCGTGGATCAGGCGTTGTACCGCGCCAAGGAGCAGGGCCGGAACTACGTTCACTGGGACCAGCAGCGCCCCCTCTGAGGCGGGTCAGGCCCGGCAGTGCTGCCCAGGGATTGCAGGGCCAGGGCTTATTGCCTGGCCTGCAGCAGGGAATCGAAGGTGCGCACCCAGGCTCCCTGCTGGCGCAGCTCCGATGGTAATCCTTCCAGCGCCTCCCTGGCCTGGTCACGCCCTGCGTAATCGCCAGTCACGACCACGTACCAGTCACGCCCGTCGCGCCGGGTAGTGACCACCCTTGTTTCCAGGCTGTTCGCCTGGCTGGATACGAACTCCGCAAGCGGCTGCGGGTTGTGGGCTGCAACCAGTTGAATGGTGTAGCGTTCCGGGCTGCGGCTTTCCAGCCACGCATCATCCTCGCTGGCCTCCACGCTGGCGGTGGCCGTTTCTTCTTCGGTATCCGGGGCGGCGGGCTCATCGGTCTGCACGTCCTCTTCCGCTCGTACTTGTGGCCGCTCGATTTCCGGCTCTTCCTCCAGCGTTGACTGCTGCTCCTCCTGGGCGTCGTCCTCCGCCAGCTCGGGCTCCGGGGCAGTCGCTGGTTCGGTCTCGGAAGGGGGGGCTTCGGCGATGTGGCCGTCGTCATCCAGTGACGGACCGGCTTGAAGGTCGCGGCCGATACTCAGGTCAAGGGAGGTGGTTGCTTCCTCCTCCTGCTCAGGAGCACGCTCCGCACGCTGCTCGGTCTCCACAGAGGTGGGTCGCGGCGGTACCACCAGGTCCTCTTCAGGCAAAGTATCGTCACCCGAAGGCCGCAGCAGGACCACCAGCAGGAGCAGCACGACCACCGCTGCCCCTGCAACGAAGCCATTACGGGCATTGAAGACGGAAGCCGGCAGTCGTGCTCCTGTCAGGTCGAACGCTGGTAGCCTGATCGCCGGCAACGCCGACAGCAGCCCCCCTGCGGGACGGGTGGCGCGATGGCTGCGGGGGCTTGACAGGGCCTGGATGCACGCAGCGCGAACCTGCGCAGGATAGCCGCCGGAGAGCGCGTGGATCTCTTCCGGATCAAGCAGTCGCGTAACGCGACCGTCGGTGTCGCCGGCCCGCTCCAGCCCGGTTTCTATATAGGCGGCCACCTGGTCCACCGTCCAGGGTTCGAGTTGGAATACCCAGCCGCGGTCGTTCTCCCGCATGGTCTCCTGCAGGGCATTCTCAAGCTCTGGCGCTCCGGCCAGCAGCAGAGAGGGCCCTGAGCGTGTCTGGCCTTCCGGACGGATGCCTTGCAGCTCCAGAAGGGCATCCATGGCGTCGGTCGAGAGATCGTGGGCGTTGTCCACGACCAGCGTGGGCCGTTCGCCGGCCTGCACCAGCCCTTCCAGGCGGTCAGCGATGTACGCCAGCAAGCGCGGCCCGGAGGTCACCGGAGCAGGTGGCAGATCGAATGCTTCCAGGCAGGCATGGGCGATGTCGTCCGGCGTCAGCCGGTCTTCTCCATCGAGGCTGAGAAAGCGCAGCACGCCGCCCGCGCTGTGCTCGACGTTCTGCAATAGTTGGCTGACTCCGACACCGATCGGGCCCGTAACCAGAACGATCCGGTTGCCGGTTTGCAGCAATTGAAGAATGGTGCCGACGCGGGCTTCGATATCCGGATCCTGGAGGCTGGTGTGCTCATCGAAGGGCTGGCGATCCAGGCCCAGTTCACGTAGTTGCAGTTCATCCAGTTCCATACCGAGTTCCCGTGGCGTTGATTGGAGGCACGGGGATGCCACTGCGGATGCGTTGCGCAGGTGCTTCATCCCGTGTTTTTCAAGTGCCCACAGCATAGCAGAAGCGCACTGGAAAGCGGTCTGCAGCTATGTGAAACGCTGTTTCAAAAAAAATGAAACGCCATTCCGACATACAGCATTGTCGCTTGACACCCGCCTGGGGGCTGCATAGTCTCAAACCAGGCGACAGGGACCGTAGCTACTCGGGGCTCCGTCGCCATTTTTGTGTAAATAACGAGAAAGCAAGAAAAAAATATAATTATCCCCTCTGGAGGATCAGCAATGCGTAAAGTTACCGGCCTGTTCAAGAAGTGTTCCGCGGCCGTCGCCTCGGTGGCGTTGGCTGCGGCTATGTTCCCCGCTGTTTCCTCAGCGGATACCACGACCTGGAGAGTGCAGACTCACTGGCCCAGCGCCAGTACCTCTTATACAGACAGCCTTGAGTTCCTCCGGGACCGGCTGCTCGAACGTACCGACGGCCGGTTGAAGCTCGATCTCTACGAGGCCGGGGCGCTGTTCCCCACCAACGAGATCTTCAACGCCACCCGGCGTGGCATCGTGCAGATGGGTACGATTTCCCCGGCCTACGTGCTGGATCGCTCCGAGCTGGCCGGCATCGCTTTCGGTCTGCCGAACGCGTTCCGCGATGTCTGGGAAGCGGTGTATTTCTGGAGAAATCTCGGTTTCGAGGAGATGCTGCGGGAGGATTTCGCCCAGTACGGCCTGTATTACTCCACGGACAAGGTGTACGCCACCGAGATGGTGGTGAAGGAGCCCATCGAAAGTCTGCGTGACTTCCAGAGCCTGAACATTCGCTCCTCGGGCACGCTGCAGCGCTTCCTGACGGATGCCGGTGCCGCGGCTTCGATGATCCCGGGTGAGGAGCTCTACCAGGCACTCTCCACCGGCGTGGTGGATGGCGCGCACTGGGGTGCCGTGCAGGGTGCCAAGAGCATGAGCCTGTATGAAGTGGCGAAATACCACGTTCGCCCGCCTCTGAATCTCGGCGGTATCGACGTGTTCATCATCAACCAGGAGGCCATGGACAAGCTGCCGGAGGACGTGCGTGAAATCCTCATCCAGACTCTGGACGAGCAGTTCTACCTCCGCACCATCGAGTACCAGTACAAGGAAGAGATCACCCTGGCTCAGGCCATGGCCGAAGAAGGTGTCCAGCTGATGCAGATGCCCGATGAGGTTCTCTCGGCAATGAACGAAGCTGCGGCAAAGGTCTGGGACAACGAGCGCGCCAAGGGCGACAAGGCCGCCAAGGCGATGGACATGCTCGAGAAGTTCCTGACGGAATTGGGTTATCTCGACTAGGGCCGACCTTGCTGCCCGGCGCGGATTCGCGTCGGGCAGCTATCCCATATAACGAAGGAGCGGTCTGTTTTGTCCCCAGGACGAGCATGGCCGGCGAGTCTCAATTCTCCCTGAGGTAGGTCGGAGGTTTCATGCGTGCCCTCCAGGCTGTAATGCGAGCGGTCACCTGGCTCAATGACAGACTGGGAAGCTGGGTTTCGTACCTGGTCTTCTTCATGTTCGTTTTTCTTCTGCTGGAAGTCTTCTTCCGCTACATGCTGCGCTCGCCGACGGTCTGGACCGTCGAGCTGACACAGATGCTTTTCGGTGCCTATGCCGTGTTGGCTGGCGGCTACCTGATGGCCCACAACGGGCATGTGAGCGTCGATATCCTGTATATGCGATTCCCGCCTCGCGTGAAGGCTGCGGTGGATATCTTCACGTCCATTCTGTTCTTTCTGTTCCTTGGCGTGCTGCTCTGGTTCGGTTCGCAACTGGCTTGGGAGTCACTGGAGCGTCTTGAAACCTCCCAGTCCGCATGGAACCCGCCGCTGTATCCGGTGAAGTTGATGATTCCGCTGGGTGCCGGGCTGCTCTTGCTGCAGGGGATCGTGAAATTGCTGAATGACATTTTCATTCTTCTGAATATCGGTCAGGTCCTGCCTCAGGATTCCGACGACGCACCGGGGGAGAATCAGCTGTGAGCATGGAAATTCTCACCCTGTTGTTCTTCGGCTCGCTTCTGTTCTTCCTGCTGCTGGGCTTGCCGTTGGCTTTCGTGCTGGGCGGCATCTCCGTGATTTTCCTCTACTTCACCTGGGGGCCGCACGCTTTCTATATGGTCGCCTCGCGGATGTGGGGCAGCATGAACAGTTTCTCACTGGTGGCGATACCGCTGTTCATCTACATGGCCATGCTGCTGGAAAGGGCAGGGGTCGCGAGAGACCTTTACCACATGATGTACGTCTGGTGGGCGGGGGTGCGCGGTGGTCTCGCCATCGGCACCGTGGTCATCTGCGCCATATTCGGCGCCATGTGTGGCATCAGCGGTGCGGCGGTCGTCAGCATGGGCACGATTGCACTGCCCCACATGCTGGAGCGTGGCTATGACAAGGAAATGGCGCTGGGTGCGATCAACGCCGGCGGCGGCTGGGGGATTCTGATTCCACCCAGCATCATCATGATCCTGTACTCCCTGATCACAGGCGTTTCCATCGGCAAACTGTTCGCCGCAGGCATTATCCCGGGGTTGATGCTGATGGTGCTGGTGTCCCTGTACATCGGTATCCGCTGCTACCTGCAGCCACATCTGGCACCGGCCATGCCGGAGGAGGAACGGGGAGGCTGGCGAGAGAGGCTGTTGGCGCTTCGCGCAGTGGTTCTGCCGGTTGTCATCGTGGTCATGGTGTTGGGCTCGATCTTCGCCGGGATCACGACGCCCACGGAGGCTGCTGCCATGGGTGTGCTGGGTGCACTGATCTCCGCCATTGTATACCGCAAGATCTCATGGAGTCTGCTGAAGGAATCCTCCGTCAGGACCTTCAAGCTCACCGGCATGATCATGTGGATACTGTTTGCGGCCCATGCGTTCAGTACCGCCTACAACGCCATGGGTGCCCAGGCGCTGATAGCGGACCTGATGTCCTATATCCCGGGTGGGCCCTATGGCACGCTGCTGTTCATGATGGTGGTCATTTTCCTGTTGGCCATGGTGCTGGATCCGCTGGGCATCATGCTGATCACGTTGCCGGTGTTCCTGCCCATCGTCACCGCCATGGGGTTCGATCCGATCTGGTTCGGCATCCTGTTCATCGTGATGATGGAAATCGGCTACATGACGCCGCCGTTCGGCTTCAACCTGTTCTACCTGAAGGGTGTGGCGCCACCAAGCGTGACGATGGGGGATATCTACCGCTCGGTCATTCCGTACACTCTGGTAGAGCTGTTCGGACTGTTCCTGATCGTGCTGTTCCCGGCCATCGCGTTGTGGCTGCCGAGCGTGTTGATGTGACGCAGGCCCGGGCATCAGGAATTGGTGCCCGGGCTCGCTTGACAGCGGGGAAGTGCCTCCGTATTATGCCGCACATCTTGGCTAGGCCAGGGTCTGCGTCCCCTTCGTCTAGAGGCCTAGGACACCGCCCTTTCACGGCGGCGACAGGGGTTCGAATCCCCTAGGGGACGCCACTACACCGAAAGCCCGCTCGACATCGAGCGGGCTTTTTTTGTGGATGGTTTTCCTTGACCGCCTTCGTTCCGCACGGCACTGTGAATCACGTGTCATCGCCAAGCGGGTTGACCGATGCAGAACGGTGGGGTGGGTCCGTTCATCGTCAACAGCCGGCGACCGTCTTCCTTGCCGGTCGTCATCCCGCTGTGTTGTCTCACCTATGCGCTGCTCGTTCCGGCGACCGGCCTCGGTTTTCTGCCCGGAAGCGTGGAGCTGGTCGACTGGTGGGACCGGGGCTTGTCCGTGGTCGCGCTGTCACTGGGGTTGCTCGCGGCAGGCCTGCTTTCCGCGCAGCTCGCGTCGTGGGCTGTCGGCCGGCCTTTCGGGCTGCTGGCGCTGCTGCTGTTTCCCGTCGGCCTGTTTCTGTGGTCTGCTCAGCCTGCGTTCTGGCTGGCTTCACCGATGATGCTGGCAGGCGGGATGATGTTGCTGCGGCCGTTTCCGAGGGAACGGCTCCGACAACTCGCCCTGCTTCCGTTGGTGGGTTGGCCGGCCCTGCTTCTGCTGCTCGTCACGTTAACGCCGTCTGGCAATGCGCCCTTGTCGCAAACCTACATCAGCGTGCCGGCGCTGACGCTCTTTCTGCTCCTTGGCCTTGTGTTTTACGAACATGCCCGCCCTCCTGGCGAAGAGGGCGTCCCCTCCGGCACCTCCTGGTGGATACCCGCGACCGCTTTTGCCTCCCTGATACTGATTACACTGCTGTTCATGCTTTTCCTGTCGAATGCGGACCGCGAGAGTGCGCAGGCGTTGCTTGCCGGTGGGGTGCTGATCGGCCTTCTGGTAGCCACGTCGCTCCATCTGCTCCTGCTTTCCAGGCTGAGTGCGGGTGCGGCCCGCGCGGCCGAGGAGCGGATTCGCCAGGCAGAACAGGAACTGGAACTCGCGGGGCGGGAACAACGCCGGCTTGTGGACCGCCTGGCCGACACGCTGGAAGGGCTGGGCGATGCCTTTCTGATGTTGGATGCGGCAGGCCGGATTCTCTACCGCAATCAGCAGGGAGACCGCTTGTTTCCCTCGAATGGCGGTCATGACGAGGGAAAACCCTTCTGGGATACGGATGGCATCGGCGGTAGCCCGGCGCTGCGCAAGGCGGCCGAGCGGGTGCTGGCGGGACGGGTGCCGGAAACACTGGAACTGCGTGACGACCGTCTGGCCACCTGGCTTGAACTGCGCGTCTTTCCCACCGAAGACGGACTGGCCCTCTACGGTAGGGATGTGAGCGGGCGCAGGGAGACTCTGGATGCCATGCGTGTGCAGGCGCAGATCATCGACCAGATGCACGATGCCGTGATCGGCGTCGATACGCAGGGCCGCCTCAGCATCTGGAACCGTGGGGCCCAGCGCCTGTTCGGCACGCCGCAGGAACGAGCGCTGGGGATGCCCTTGCGGAATCTGTTTCCCGACGGCGATGATCAGTCCGCATCTCTGTTACAGGACCTGTTGCACGAGGATGCGCGAGAAGTCGAGACCGTGATGAAGGCCGCGGGCGGCGAGTCTCGCAGTGTCTGGCTGTCCAGTTCCCGGCTGAACGGAAGCAGGGGGGAGGAAGTCGGGGTTTTACTGCTGATCATGGATATCAGTCAGCGTAAACAGGGTGAACAGCAAGTGGCGAGAGCGCTTGCAAAAGCCCACGCCTATGCGGAACAGCTCCGGGGTCTGGCCTCGCTGTCCACCGAGTTGGGGGCGCTGACGAGTGTGGATGACGTCCTTCAGCGTGTCGTGGAAAAAGGCAGGCGTTTGGTGGGGGTGCACCAGGCTGCCATCACAGTGCTTCCGGAGGGCAACTGGGGCAACGCGACCTCCCGCGTGGCGTTGTCCGAGAAGTATGCCGACTATCGCCGCTACGACCGTCCCATGGCCGGCGCTGGAATCTACCGTCTGGTGATCGAGCAGAACCGTTCCATGCGTATGAAGCAGGCGGAGCTTGAGGCGCACCCGGCCTGGCGGGGCTTCGAGGACCAGGGTGGTTTGCACCCCCCCATGAGGGGCTGGCTGGCGGTGCCGTTAGTGCTGCATAACGGAGAGAACCTCGGAGTCCTGCAGTTCAGCGATCGTTATCGTGGGGAGTTCTCCGCCGATGACGAGGCAGTGGCCCAGCAACTGGCCCAGATGGCAGCAGTGGCCGTACAGAACCACCGCTTACTGCAGCAATTGCGGGCAACGCAGGAAAGAATGCAGCAGCAGGCCGGTTTCATGACCGCTATAGCCCAGAGCCTGGGCGAAGGCGTGATGGTGCTTGATACCGAGGGGCGGGTGGAAATGCTCAACGTGGCGGGGGAGCGGCTGCTCGGTCGTTCCGCCGATGCGCTTCGCGGAACGCTCCCCTGGCCATCGCTGAACGTGGAGCCGCCGGATGCGGACGCGCTGTATCGTGGGCTGGAGCTCACGCTGATGCGGGAGCAGGGGCAGGCCCTGGTATTGCACGTTGTGGCCTCGACGCTGCGCGGTGTCGCGTTCCGCTCAGGTACCGTACTGATCATGCGTGATGTGACGAAGGAAAAAGAGTCACTGCGGCAACTCGAGGAGCGCGAGCGGTTTTTCCGGCTTTCCAGCGAGATCATGCTGATTTCCGCTCCGGACGGGACTGTGCTTCATGTGAACGACGCCTTTCAGGCGGTGCTGGGTTATCCGCCCGAGGAAGTTCTGGGGAGAATCGGTGCCTACTTCGTGGTTCCCGAGGACCGCGAGCAGGTGACGTTACGCATACGGGAGCTGCATGCCGGAGCCAATGCGGTCCAGATCGAAGTGCGCCACCCGCGAGTGGATGGAGAATTGATCTGGCTGGACTGGAGGGCGACGCTTGGTCCCGATGGCCAGGTATTCGCCGTGGGGCGCGATGTCACCGAACGCAAGGCCGCCGCGGCCGTGCTGACGCAGACGCTGGAGCATCTGGAAGCCCGCAACCGGGAATTGCAGGACTTTGCCTTCATTGCCTCGCACGATCTACAGGAGCCGCTGAGAAAGATCCAGGCGTTCTCCGACCGGCTGATGCAGCGACATGCGGAGCGGCTGGACGATCAGGGGCAGGACTATCTGCAGCGGATGCATGGAGCCACCAGCCGCATGCAGGGCCTGTTGGACAGTTTGCTGAGCTACTCCCGGGTGACCTCGCACGGTGCGGAGTTCCGCCAGGAGGATCTGGGGGTTCTGGCGGATGAGGTACTGCAGGACCTGGAGGAGCTGGTCCACCGCACGGGTGCGCACATTGCTGTTGAACCGTTGTTTTTCGCCCAGGTGGATCCCGCCCAATTCAGGCAGATGCTGCAGAACCTCATTGCCAACGCGATCAAGTTCCAACCCCCCGGGCAGACAGCGGAGGTTCGCATCGGCAGCGAGGAGGCGTTGCCCTTCCGCCGGCTGAGCGCGCGCGGACGCTTCGAGCAGGTCGCCGCGCGGACGCTGGTGGTGGCCGACAACGGTATCGGTATCGAACCGAAGTACCGTGACCGCATCTTCGCGCCGTTCCGTCGCCTGCACGGCCGACAGCAGTACGAGGGCCTTGGTATGGGGCTGGCCATCGTTCGCAGGATCGTGGAGCGCCACGGGGGGACGATCTCCGTGGGATCAGGCGCGGGCGGCGGCTCTGTGTTCCGCATCGCGTTGCCTCTGCGGCAACCCCAGCATGCCCGGGCACCGGAATAACGAGAGGACGGGTTCATGACCAGAACAACAAGGCATGTCACCATTCTGATGGCGGAGGATGACCCGGATGATCGGTTGCTCACCCAGGAAGCATTTGATGAAAGCCGGCTGGCGAATGACCTGCGCTTTGTCGAGGACGGGCAGGAACTGATCGAATATCTGCGCGGGCACGGGCGCTACGGAAATCCCGCCGATGCACCCAGGCCGGGATTGATCCTGCTGGATCTCAACATGCCGAGAAAGGACGGACGGGAGGTGCTGGCGGAACTCAAGTCCGACCCGGACCTCCGCACCATTCCGGTGGTGGTGTTGACGACGTCCAAGGCGGAGGAGGATATCGTTCGTAGCTACGAGCTGGGTGTGAATTCCTTCATTACCAAACCGGTGCGTTTCGAGGGCCTGCTGGAAGTGATCAAGGGGCTGGGCTACTACTGGCTGGAAATCGTTGACCTGCCGGACGGGGCGCGGCCTCGGGGAGTGCGGTGACGTGGAGGCTGGGCCGGTGCGGATCCTGCTCGTGGATGATGACGAGGATGACTACCTCATCACGCGCGATCTGCTGCAGGAACAGAGTGCGACGGCGTACCGGCTCGATTGGGAGCCTGACTACGACCGCGCCTTGGCGAAGGTGGTGGCGCAGGAGCATGACGTCTACCTGGTGGACTACATGCTGGGGCGTCGCAATGCGTTGGAGTTGATCTCCGAGGCCGTCGCCCGCGGCGGCAGGATCCCCATGATCGTACTCACGGGTCGGGGCGATGAACAGGTGGACAAGGCCTGTCTGGATGCCGGTGCCGATGATTTCCTGGTGAAGAATGGGCTCGATGGCACGCTGCTCAGCCGCTCAATCCGCTATGCGCTGGCCCGCCACCGCGACCGGGAGGCCTTGCGGGACAGTGAAACGCGTTTCCGGCAGGTGCTCGAGACAGCCGATCAACCCATGCTGCTGCTGGGGGAGGACAGGCAGGTGCTGTTCGCCAATCCTGCTGCCCAGCGATTTTTCGAGGCACTGGGTTCGAGTTCCCTTCCGGAAACTCTGCGGCAACTGGATGGGGCCGGCGACGACAGCACGGACATAGAGCTGCCCGGACGGCATGGAGAGGGCGGCGCATGGCTGGAGGTGCGCACCTCCGATACTTCCTGGAAAGGAAAGCCCGCACGGCTGGTTTCATTGCGCGACGTGACCCAGCGCCACGAGACGGAGCGGGCGCTGGCGCTGCGGGATCGCGCCATTGAGAGCAGCAGCAATGGCATCGTCATCTGCGACATGGCGCAGAGGGATCACCCCATCATCTACGTCAATCCCGCCTTTGAGCGCATGACCGGCTACAGCAAACGGGAAGTGCTCGGCCGAAACTGTCGCTTCCTTCAGGGCGAGGAAACGGACCAGCCCGCCATCCAGGATATCCGCGAAGCCGTTGAGCAGCGGCGGGAGGGGCATGCGGTGCTCCGCAATTACCGGCGCGACGGTTCGGTGTTCTGGAACGAGCTCCATGTGTCCCCGGTGCGGGATGAAACAGGCGGTGTGACGCACTTCGTGGGTGTGCAAACGGATGTCTCCGAGCGCAAGCGCTTTCAGGCGGAACTGGCCTTTCAGGCCGGTCATGACAGTCTCACCAGACTGCCCAACCGGGATATGCTGCTGGACCGGATCGAGCAGGCCATCGCCATGGCCCACCGTCAGCGCGGCATGCTTGCCGTTCTGTTCATCGACCTGGACAAGTTCAAGGTGTTCAACGACAGCGAAGGGCACCTGGTCGGGGACCACATGCTGCAGACCGTTGCTGACAGGCTGCGCGGGGCTCTGCGGGAAACCGATACCATTGCCCGGTATGGGGGTGATGAGTTCGTGATGCTGTGTCCGGGGCTGAGGCGCGAGGAGGACGCGCTGCAGATTGCCAATACCGTGGTTGCGGCGATCGCTGAGCCCATGGATGTGGACGGGCGTTCCATGGTCATTACCTGCAGCATTGGTATCAGTCTCTATCCCAAGGACGGCGAGAACGTGGTCGAGCTGTTGAAGCACGCCGACCTTGCCATGTATCGGGCGAAGGAGGGTGGACGCAACAACTGCGAGTTCTTCACCATTGGCCTGAATGCGAAAGCGGCCCGGCGGTTGATGCTGAGCAACGACCTGCGCCAGGCGCTGGTGCGCGACGAGCTGAAGCTGGTCTATCAGCCGCAGGTTGCCGTGCCGGAGGGGCGCGTGGTGGGGGTGGAGGCCTTGCTGCGCTGGGAGCATCCTGAACTGGGCGTGGTGAGCCCTGCCAGCTTCATTCCCATCGCCGAGGAAACCGGCCAGATAGTAGAAATCGGGCTGTGGGTCCTGCGAACCGCTACCCGGCAGATGAAATCCTGGCTGGACGCGGGAGTGCCTCCCATGCGACTGGCGGTGAATATCTCCGCCCGGCAGTTCATGGCGCCAGGTTTTGCCGACGAACTACAGCAGGTGCTTGAAGAGACCGCGCTCCCCCCGCACCTGCTGGAGCTGGAACTGACAGAAACACTGATCATGGACCATGCCGAGCATGTGCTGTACGCGCTGGCGCGGGTACGGGCGCTGGGCGCCACGCTCTCCATTGATGACTTCGGCACCGGTTACTCCAGTCTCAGCTACCTCAAGCGTCTGCCCATCGATCGCTTGAAGATCGACCGCTCCTTCGTTGCCGATATCACCGCCGATGACGACAGCGCTGCCATCGTCCGGGCCACGATTGCGCTGGCACGCACTCTACGGCTACACGTGATCGCCGAGGGAGTGGAATCGGAGCAGGAGCTGGAGGTGCTGCATCAGATGGGCTGCGAGGAGGCCCAGGGCTACCTGTTCAGCCGCCCGCAACCTCCCAAGCGCATTCCCGATATAATCGAGGGCATGAATACCACCAGAGGACCAGAGCAATAATCGTGCGTAGCCAGGTTTTCGTCTACGGGACGCTGCGGCAGGGCGGCAGCAATCATCATCTGCTTTTTGCTGCCCGCTATCTGGGCCGGTTTCGCACCGAGGCAGTCTTCACCATGCTGAATCTTGGTTATTACCCCGGCGTCGTGTCCCAGGGAGCTGATTCCATCGTGGGCGAAGTCTACAGCGTCACGCCCCGGCAGCTTTGTGAACTGGACAGGCTGGAGGATGTTCCCCGGCTCTACCGTCGGGAAGTACTGGCCACGCCCTGGGGCAGGGCCTGGGTATACCTCTACCAGGCGCGGGCGCGTGAGGCGGCCGTTATTGCGGACGGCGACTGGCTGCGCGCCTCGGCGCAGCGAGAGCAGCGTTTCAGAAGTCACAAACCCCTGTAGAATGCCCAAGGGAAGCGCCGACGTATCCACGTTGTCCGCCTGGATGCCTCGGCGCTTCCCTCCGTTTAATTGCCGGAGTCGATTGCTGATGAGCCAAAGCCCCCATATCAAGCATGTCACCACTGAAACCTTTCAACAGGATGTCGTCGATGCCTCCCGTCAGCAGCCGGTGCTGGTGGATTTCTGGGCGGATTGGTGCGGCCCCTGCAAGCAGTTGATGCCGGTGCTGGAAAAACTGGCCACCGAATACCGGGGCAGCTTTCTGCTGGCCAAGGTGAACTGCGATCAGGAACAGCAGCTGGCGGCTCAGATCGGCGTCCGCAGCCTGCCCACGGTGATCCTGGTCAAGGACGGCCAACTGGCGGATCAGTTCACCGGCGCCTTGCCGGAAGGCGAGATCCGCAAGCTGCTTGAACAGCACGTGCCGAAGCCGGAGGACAGTCCCGAAGAGCAGGCCCGGGAGCTGATGGCGCAGGGCGATTTCGAAGCCGCCCTGCCGCTGCTTAAACAGGCCTACCAGGCCCGGCCGGAGGACACAGACCTGGTCATCGACCTGGCGCGGGCGCTATTCAATACCGGCGCCCTGGAAGATGCGGATGCGCTGCTTGCCGCGTTGCCGGACGCGGTTCGCCACGACGACCGCGTGAAAGCCATGAATGCCCAGCGCGGCTTTGCGGAGCGCCTGCAGGAACTCCCCCCTGAAGAGGAACTACGCGGTCGTGCTGCTGGCGGCGACGACCCGGCAGCGATCTACGGTGTGGCCATGTACCAGGCTGCACGGGGGGACTATCCCGAAGCCATGGAGATGTTGCTCGTAATCGTCCGTCGCCACCGGGCCTGGGAGGACGGCAAGGGCCGTACGGCGCTGCTGGAGATGTTCGATCTGCTGGGACCCGAGCATCCTCTGACGCGTAGCTATCGCCAGAAACTGTTCCAGTTGCTTTACTGAGTCTCGAGTACAGGGAGCGCGCGTGAATACCTCAGTGCTTCCCTAGAAGGCCCTGGGGGGGCGCGGGAGCAGCACGGCGGCGAGCACACCAAAGGCCGCACCGTACCAGTGGGCCTGGGCGATCACCGGGCCTTCGATCAGCTCCGCCACGGCGCGTGGTGTGCCGTACTGGATTTCAGCCAGCGTCTTGGCCGCGAGTAGCAGTAACAGGATCCACGCGAACGCCGAGCGGTGCACCAGCGCACCTCGTAATGCTCCTGCCGACCAGACCGCATGGGCGATGCCTGACAATCCCACGTACCAGAGCAGATCCGAATCCAGAACGTAGAACCCGGCGGATATGCCGGCAGCCGCCAGCACGGTGGCCAGCAGCAGGCCCCCGGCGCCCAGCCAGTGGCCGGTGAGCAGCACCAGCACCGCCAGGCCAGCCAGATTCATACCCAGGTGCATCGTGGAAAGGTGCACCCAGTGGCCGGTTATCCCCCGCCACCATTCTCCCTGCGCAATGGCCAGGCGGTCGTAACGCCATTCCGTCACGGCCGCATCCCCGAACATCGCCAGGATTACCGCCGGCAGCGCAATAACCAGAAAGACCAGCATGGATAACAGCAGGTCATGGCGTAGCGAATGCTCTGTCATGGTTCAGAACAACAACCTCGAACGTCCGGGTTTACCCGGGCCAGCTCTGCCGTCGGCGGCTGAAATGCGCCGCAGTGCAGAACTTTCCCGAACGGGAAGGATCGCAAAACCTTACACAACCGCGCCGCAACGGTCCACGGGAGGAGCCAATCGCATGAAATCTGTAAGGCGTTTGCTGGTCTGCCTGGGGGATCAGCTGGACCCGGATTCGCGGCTCTTTCGTTGCGGCAGCAAGACCACTGATCAGGTCTGGATGGCCGAGGTGCGACAGGAATCCACGCATGTCTGGTCTCACAAGACACGTATCGCGCTGTTCCTGGCCGCCATGCGTCACCATGCCGTGATGCTGGATAAGCGCGGATGGCAGGTGGATTACCAGCGGCTGGGCGATCATGAGCAGGATTCCCTGGAAGGCGCACTGGCCAAGCGACTGCGGGCCGGGTCGGTGGACGAGGTGTGCATGGTGAAGCCCGGCGACCATCGCGTGGAGCAAGGTGTGAAAAGCGCCTGCGAAGGCCAGCGCGTCCCGCTGCGAGTACTGGAGGACAGCCATTTCTACGACACACCCCAGGGGTTTGCCAACTGGGCTGAGGGAAGGAAGCAACTGCGGCTGGAATACTATTACCGTGAGCTTCGCAGGCGGCATGGCGTACTGATGCAAGGCGACGGCCCTGCGGGAGGACGATGGAATTTCGACGCCGACAACAGGCAGAGCTTCGGCAGCGCAGGGCCGCAGGAACTGCCCGCACCAGTGCGATTCGAGCCGGACGGGATCACGCGCGAGGTCCTGTATCTGGTCGAGCGCGAATTTGCCGATCACCCGGGGGATCTGTCGCGGTTCGACTGGCCGGTGACCCCCGACCAGGCAGAGCAGGCGCTGGAGGACTTCATCCACCATCGCCTGGCGAACTTCGGCCCGTACCAGGACGCGCTGTGGACTGGCGAGCCCTGGTTATATCACTCACGCCTGTCCGCGGCGTTGAACCTGAAACTGCTCAATCCGCGCAGCGCGGTGGAGGCGGCTGAGCGGGCCTGGCGCGACGGCGTCGCCCCCCTGGCATCGGTGGAGGGCTTTGTTCGCCAGATCCTGGGCTGGCGGGAATACGTGCGGGGTTTGTACTGGCGGGAGATGCCGGACTACCTGGCACACAACGCGCTGAATGCCCGCCGATCATTGCCCGGTTTCTACTGGACCGGCAAGACGGAGATGCGTTGCCTGGCTGACGCGCTGGGCCAGACACTGGGGATGGGGTATGCCCACCATATCCAGCGATTGATGATTATTGGCCTGTACGCGCTGCTCTACGGCGTTGAGCCGAAGCAGGTGCACGAATGGTATCTGGCCGTCTACGTGGATGCAGTGGAGTGGGTGGAGGCGCCGAACACCATCGGCATGTCCCAGTTCGGCGATGGCGGCCTGATGGCCAGCAAGCCCTATTGCGCCTCCGGAAAATACGTTCAGCGCATGAGTAACTACTGCGGGCAGTGTCGTTACAAGCCGGATCAGCGCACCGGTAGCAGCGCTTGCCCCTTCACCACGCTCTACTGGGATTTCCTGGACCGGAACCGGGAGCAACTGCAACACGTTCCGCGCATGAACATGCAGCTCCGGAACCTGGAGCGTCTCTCCGCCGAGGCACTGGATGCGATTCGGCAGCAAGCGGAAGCGCACCGCCGCTCGGTGCAGCGGAATTGAGTCTTCGTTATGCTGTAGCACCCGTCAAAACAGCAAGCACAGAAGAGGACGCAACATCATGCCCACCCGCATTGGTATCGTCGGCGCCGCTGGCCGCATGGGTCGTTATCTGGTGGAGGCCACGCTCCAGCATCAGGAATTGACGCTGGGTGCCGCCATCGAACGCGAAGGTTCCGATTTCGTCGGCGTGGATGCCGGCGAACTGGCGGGGCAGGGCAGGCAGGGCGTCACCATTACCGACGATCTCGCATCGGCACTGGACGGAATCGACGTGCTGATCGATTTCACCATCCCGGAAGCCACCGTGGCGAACGCTCGGGCCTGCGCGGAGAAAGGCGTTGCCATGGTGATCGGCACCACCGGCCTGGCCGAAGAACAGAAATCCGAGATCAGCGCTGCCGCCGCCAAGGTGGGTATCGTCTTCGCCGCCAATTACAGCGTGGGCGTGACGCTTTCGCTGAAGCTGATCGACATGGCCGCGCGCGTGCTGGGTGACGACTACGATGTGGAAGTGGTGGAAGCCCACCACCGCCACAAGATCGATGCCCCATCGGGCACCGCGCTTCGCATGGGCGAAGTGCTGGCGGAAGCGCTGGGTCGGGATCTCAAGCAGTGCGCCGTATTCGGCCGGGAGGGCCGTACCGGGGAACGCGATAGCAAGACCATCGGTTTCGAGACCATCCGCGGCGGCGACGTGGTGGGCGACCATACCGTGATGTACCTGGGTATCGGCGAACGGCTGGAGATCACGCACAAGGCCAGCAGTCGCATGACCTTCGCCAAGGGTGCCGCCCGCAGCGCCGCCTGGATCACCGGCCAGCCCAAGGGTCTCTACGACATGGAAGACGTGCTCGGCCTGCGCTGACCCCCCCGCTCGTAGCGGTGCCAGAGCGCCGGAATGCGCGCCACTGGCCTTGTTTCGGCCAGGCCCAAGGGTACGCCCCACCTTTCTTGCATTGCCCCGATTTGACATGCGGCATTTTGCCGCCTAATTAATGAATAGTGAGTCATATCTCATTTTAGGGCAGCGTGAATACTTCAGCGCCCCCTTAATGGACTCGCTTTCATCAGAAGAACAACCGGAGGAGGGGTATCGCCATGGCGATCAGGCGTTTGCTAATCGGGGTGTTGTTTTCGGCGTTGCTGGCGGGATTTCCCGCACTGGCGCCAGCCTTCATCACGTTTGCCGACGAGGACCGCTCGGCGGAACTTGCGTCGAAACCGGTTCATCAACGTTACCAGTTCAACACGCCCACCACGGTCACCTATGACATGGACACACTGGGCAGCAATCCGGCCACAGTGCGGGTTTACGTGGCGGACATGGGCAACCACGAAATCCAGGTGCTGAACCTGAACGGCCAGCGGATCGGCACGTTGAACGATTCAACCCAGAGCCTGGCCGCGGACAGCCCTCATGCCGGCGTGCCGGAGATACGTGCGCCACTGGGCATTGCCTTCCTGTCCGAGAGCGAGGCCGATGACAATCGCCTGGCGGGCTTGTACGTGAACGACGTCGGTCTGCACCAGATCCACTTCTACCGTACGGTTTCCGGTGATCCGAACGCCTTCGAGTACGTGACCTCGATCGGTACCAAGGGCACCGGGGGCGGGGACGAGCTGAAGTTGCCCAGGAACATGGTGATCACGCCGCAGGGCTTCATTTACGTGTCGGACGAGTTCAATCACAGGGTCAAGGCTTTCCAGATCGACCCGGATCTGGCCTACCAGGCCACGCTGGTGCAGACGCTGGGCTGGCAGCAGGGCGGAAGCCACGTACCGGCGGGACCTGTCATCCGGGGTGTGGACAAGAACTACGGCAGCAACTCCACGCACTACGAGGACTATGCCTCGGACCCCGACAAGCGGGACGGTTTCCGCATCCCCCAGGGCCTGACCTATTACCGTGATGCCCAGACCGAACAGACCTACGTCTACGTGGCTGACAACGGCAGCAACCGGGTAAAGATCTACGCGGTGGATAACGGCACCGGCCAATTGAGTCTGCTGGACATGATAGGCCGGTTCCGCGATGCCGGCGGTAGCGCAGACCATCTGAAACGGCCGCGTGGTTTGCGCACTGATGCGGCGGGTAATCTGTACATTGCAGACACCTACAACGGCCGTATCATCAAGCTGCCGAACATTGCCGGGAGTGGTGATCCGCACGCGATCAGGTATCGCAGCAGCGGCAGCACCGATGCCCAGGCCGCCTGGGTGTATGGCCGCCTTGGGATCCATCAGATCGAAATGCGCACGCCCGCTACAGCTGGTACCGAGGATGCCGCGTTCCAACTCCCCAACGACGTGGTCCCGCTGGTCCGGGCGGATGGCAGCATCTATCGGGAAAACATCTGGGCCTGGGGAATCCACTACACCAACGCCCGCGTTCACCTGGTCAGCGACACCGGCAACCACCGCATCAAGAAGTGCTGGAGTTCCTCCAGCGGCCAGACGCTGCTGCGCTGTTCCGTCTCCGCCGGTGTGGGAGGCCAGAGCAATCACGAATTCTGGGGATATCCGCGCACGCTGCAGGGGCAGCTCCACGCTGTTTCCGGCATGGCCTATTTCGAGAACACCAACCGGCTGCTGGTCAGCGATACGCCGAATACGCGTATCAACATGTACGACCACGAAGGCAATTACCTGGGGCGATTCCCGGGTACCAACATCAGTTACGGCGTCATGGGTATCAACGCCTTCACCGACGGCGGCTTCGGCGAGAGCGTGGCGGTGCTGGTGGCGGCCGATGCCACGCTACCCTGGCCCTACACCGGCGACAGCAGCCTGCGCGTCTATTCGGCCAACGGTAACTTGCGGCACATTTTCAATCTCACCTACCGCACCGGCGGTCTGGCGGTTCCGCGCATTGCATTCACGAATGGCAACTTTCCCGTGGCGGTATCGGTGCGCAGTGAGAGCAGCCGACAGCATCAGGTGTATCTGACAAGCTTTGGCGGCTACGCCTGGCGTTTCAACTACAACGCCAGCAGCGGCACGCTGACGGGCGCCTGGTACAGCGGCGGACCGGATGCCGCGAAAGGGGATGACCTGGGCCCCGACTGGAGCCTGGGCACGGCGTTTTTCGACCAGGGTGCGGCCGGTACCTTTGATCAGATCCACGATGTGTTGGCGCTGGATGACCGCGTTTACGTGGTCGACCGCCGTAACCAGCGCGTGCAGGCGCTGAATCCTTCCAACGGCGCGCTGCTGGGGCAGGTGGGGCAGGGCGGCGGCACCTACGATCACCCCGACGGACTCGATCCGGAGCAGTTCTTCCTGCCGGTGGGGCTGGCCTACGATGCGGCCCAGGATGCACTGATCGTGGGCGACAGTTTCAGCATGGTGGCGCGTGCCTGGTCGAACCCGGATGGCGCGCCGGTGGCGGGTGATGGCACGATCAGTCCTGCGTACCTCGGCCATTGGCTGGATCCGGATCTCGGCACCCGCCCTGGTGGACTGTTCGCCGCCGAGCACGTGGAATCGGGTGGGGGGGCGGTGTTCGTCTACTCGCTGATCAGCAATCGGATCACCCGGTTCCAGTGGAACGAAATCAACCAGTGAGCCGCTGCCTGCGGCTGGCGTCACCTCAGGGTGATTGGGTCGTAGCGAAGACAACGCTCCGGCAGGAGGCGATCCTGGCGTAGGGTGTGCACCACTTTGTGGTGCGCACCTTTTTCCCGATACGGTTCGGGGTGCAGGTGCGTCGCATGCATACCCTGCAGCTGCGGCTGGTGCTGACGTAGGGTGCCCATCGCGAAGCGATGCCTACTGCTGCTGCCGTCTGCGGGCGCTTCGCAGGGCGTCCGGCATGCCAGGCCACATCTATCACGACGGTAGATGCAGTAAATCACTTCGGCGTAGTATGCTACCCCTGCCCAGGTGCAGGAGCGGCTGATGCTGTTCACCCAAACCCTGATTGTCGTCACATTGATCGGTCTCGGCGTGTACTACCGCCGTAATCGTCTGCGCCTGCTGGTCGAGCCCAGTCAGCGTCAGGCACGCGGTGTGCTGGGGGTTGCCGGTGTGCTCGTGCTGACCATGGCGTGGGCGCTGGTGGGGGGCATGCTGGATCACCACGGCCACCTGCTTGCCAGCATGAACACGGTCATGGTGTCTTTCTTCGGTGTGCCCATCCTGGCGGTCCTGGGACTGGCCATGATCGTCTGGGCGGCCCGCGCCCGTTTCGAACAGGTTATCGCCTTTCTGGACTTCCTCACGGGCTATACCCATACCCGCCGCTGAGCAGGCGCCTGCCCGTTCGTTGCGTCGCCATATGCGGTAAATTGCGGAAATCCGTCGCCTGACACCTACAGAACCTCCGGTCGCGCTGGTATCATCTGCGCTCTTTCTTTTCGACAGCCAACGCCGAGTTGCCGCCGTATCATGACCAGCACTGCGCGTATCCGAGAAATTCCCTACAACTACACGTCTTTTTCCGACCGGGAGATCGTTCTTCGTTATCTCGGCGAAGAGGCATGGGAGACGCTGAACACCCTGCGCGAGGAGCGCCGTACGGGCATTTCGGCACGCATGTTGTTCGAGGTGCTGGGCGATCTCTGGGTAGTCCGCCGGAACCCTTATATCCAGGACGATCTGCTGGATAACGCGAAGCGGCTGGATGCCCTGGTCAAGGCCATGCACCATCGGCTGGACCAGATCGTGCAGCGGGCCGACAACAATGAGCAGGCGCATCGGCTGGCGGAACTGGCGCGCAAGGCGGTGGAAGAGTTCGAAGCCTGGTTCCCGGCCACCATCGCTCGCCGGGACGAGGCGCGCAAGGCCTTCCAGAAGCACACCCGCAAGGACAACATCCGTTTCGATGGCATTTCCCGCGTCTCCCACCAGACCGACGCCACCGACTGGCGCATCGAGGTGCCGTTCGTGGTGTTGACCCCGGACACCGAGGAAGAGATGGCCGGGGTGGTGAAAACCGCTATCGAAATGGGCCTGACCGTGATCCCGCGCGGCGGCGGCACTGGCTATACCGGCGGTGCCGTGCCCATGCACGAGCACTGCGCCGTCATCAACATGGAAAAGCTGGAAGGGCTGGGGCGTGTGGAGTTGAAGGAACTCCCCGGCGTGGAAAGCAAGGTGCCTACGGTGCGTGCCGAGGCCGGTGTGGTGACGCGGCGGGTATCCGATCTGGCCAATATGCACGGTTACGTGTTCGCAGTGGACCCCACCAGCCAGGACGCCTGCACCATCGGCGGCAATGTGGCCATGAATGCCGGTGGCAAGAAGGCAGTGCTCTGGGGTACGGCACTGGACAACCTGGCCTCCTGGCGCATGGTAACGCCGGACGCCGAATGGCTGGATGTGGAGCGCCTGAACCATAACCTGGGCAAGATCCATGACCAGGAAACGGTGCAGTTCCGCGTGACCCGTTACCAGGCCGACGGCAAGACCCGCAAGGGCGAACCGGAGGTGCTCACTTTCCCCGGTGCCAGCTTCCGCAAGGTGGGCCTGGGCAAGGATGTCACCGACAAGTTCCTGGGCGGCGTGCCCGGCGTGCAGAAGGAAGGTTGCGACGGGCTGATCACGTCGGCCACGTTCATCCTGCACGTGATGCCGAAGCACATGCGCACCGTCTGCCTGGAGTTCTACGGGCTGGATCTGCAGGAAGCCGTGCCCGCCATCGTCGAGATTGTCGACGACCTGCAGGCCGATCCCAACGTAAAACTCTCCGGTCTGGAGCATCTGGACGAACGCTACGTGCGCGCCGTGGGCTACTCCCCCAAGGGCGAGCGCGGCGAACGACCCAAGATGGTGTTGATCGCCGACCTGGCCGCCGACGAGGAAGCCGCCTGTCAGGATGCCGCCGAACGCATGGTGCGGCTGGCCGGCAAGCGCAACGGCGACGGCTACATTGCCGTCAGCGCCGAGGCGCGGAAGACTTTCTGGGCCGACCGCTCCCGCACCGCCGCCATCGCCGCCCACACCAACGCCTTCAAGATCAACGAGGACGTGGTCATCCCGCTGGACAAGCTGGCGGAATACAGCGACGGCATCGAGCGCATCAACATCGTCCAGTCCATGAAGAACAAGCTGCGCATGGCGCAGGAGTTGAAAGCGCATTTCCAGGGCAGCCTGCCGGAACTGAAGCAGGCGCGGCCGGACTACCTGGATCGCGAGGACCTGGATGCCTCGGAAGAGGGCGGCTCCATTCTCTCGCGCAAGCAGAAGCGTGCGGTGAAGCACCTGGCGGCGGTGGAAGCACGCTGGCAGGCGGTACTGGACAACCTGGAGTCCCCGGCTGCAGAACACGATGCGCTACTGGACGAGACCGCGCGCGCCGACCTGCGCGAGGGCGACCGGCTCATCAACCTGTTGCTGCGCCGTAGCCTGCGTATTTCCTACCGGACGGAGATCGAACGGTCGCTGAAGGAGATCTTCGATGGCCGTGACCTGGAGCCGGTGTGCCGCAAGATCGACGC
Source organism: Ectothiorhodospiraceae bacterium (assembly GCA_020831845.1). Classification (GTDB taxonomy): domain Bacteria; phylum Pseudomonadota; class Gammaproteobacteria; order Nitrococcales; family Aquisalimonadaceae; genus LSCE01. The sequence continues at coordinate 56,832 of JAFIFV010000075.1, read as the reverse complement.
CATTCACAAGGACGTTCTGTCCAGCCGTCTGTTCGTGGCGCTGCACATGCACGCCGGCGACGGCAACGTACACACCAATATTCCGGTCAATTCCAACGATTACGAGATGATGCAGGAAGCCGACCGCATCGTTGACCAGGTCATGGCCCTGGCACGGCGGCTGAACGGCGTGATCTCCGGCGAGCATGGCATCGGCCTCACCAAGATGCAGTATCTGGATCAGGCCACCATCGACTCCTTCAGGGCCTACAAGGAACAGGTGGACCCGCAGGGGTGGTTCAACCGCGGCAAGCTGCTCACCGGTTCCGGGCTGCAGAACGCCTATACGCCCTCTCTGCGACTGGTGGAGCAGGAAGCGCTGATCCTGGAGCAGAGCGAACTGGGCGACCTGAACAACGACATCAAGGACTGCCTGCGCTGCGGCAAGTGCAAGCCCGTCTGCACCACCCACGTGCCGCGGGCCAACCTGCGCTACTCGCCGCGGGACAAGATCCTGGCCACCAACCTGCTGGTGGAGGCCTTCCTGTACGAGGAACAGACCCGGCGTGGCATCTCGCTGGATCACTGGGACCAGATGAACGACGTAGCGGACCACTGCACCATCTGCCACCGCTGCGTGACCCCGTGCCCGGTGAACATCGATTTCGGCGACGTCACGGTGAAGATGCGCGGCATCCTGAAGGAACACGGCAAGCGCAAGACCAAGGTCGCCACGATGGCGTCCATGGCGTTCCTCAATACCACCGACCCGCGCACCATCAAGGTCATGCGCAAGGGCATGATCGAATGGGGCTACGGCGCCCAGCGCATCGGCTCCAGCCTGGCCCGCAAGGTCGGTATCGTGCCCAGCAGGAAGGCGCCGGACGCCAAGCCCAAGGCACGGCCGGCGAACACCACGGACCGCTCGTCCATTCCGGCGCAGGTGGTGCATTTCGTGCGCAAGCCCATGCCCGGCAACCTGCCCAGCAAGACGGCGCGTGCGCTGCTGGACATCGAGGACCGCACCCACGTGCCCATCCTCCGAAACCCGGAGAAGGTGAACGAGAACAGCGACGCCGTATTCTACTTCCCCGGCTGCGGCTCGGAGCGGCTGTTCAGCCAGATCGGTCTGGCTACCATGGCCATGCTGTACGACGCCGGTGCCCAGACCGTGCTGCCGCCCGGATATCTCTGCTGCGGCTACCCGCAGACCTCCAACGGTGATATCGACAAGGGTCAGGCCATCACCACCGAGAACCGCGTGCTGTTCCACCGCGTGGCCAACACGCTGAACTACATGGACATCAAGACGGTGATCGTGTCCTGCGGCACCTGCATGGACCAGTTGCTGAAGTACGAATTCGAACGCATCTTCCCGGGCTGCCGGCTGCTGGACATCCACGAGTACCTGATGGAAAAGGGCTACAAGCTGGATGGCGTGGACGGCGTGCAGTACATGTACCACGAGCCCTGTCACACGCCGATGAAGACCCACAACTCCATGAAGGTGGCCAGCACGTTGATGGGCAAGGACGTGCCGCTGAACGATCGCTGCTGCGGCGAGGCCGGCACCTTCGCAGTCAGCCGCCCGGACATTGCCACCCAGGTGCGTTTCCGCAAGGAAGAGGAAATCAACAAGGGTGTGACGGCGCTGACCGGTGAACCGACGGTGGCCAAGGGCAAGGTGAAAATGCTCACCTCCTGCCCGGCCTGCCTGCAGGGCCTGAGCCGCTACGAAGCCGATACCGGCGTGGAAGCGGACTACATCGTCATCGAACTGGCCAAGCACCTGCTCGGCGACGGCTGGCAGGAGACGTTCATCGAGCACGCGAAGGGCAAAGGCGTGGAAAAAGTCCTGCTCTGACCGAACCTCCTGGCCTGGTTTTCCATAGTCCGGTTGGCTGGTTGATCCAGGTAAAAGCGATTCGCCGCCAAGGCGGAGATGGAAGGCAATCCGCAGGCTGGACGCTAGGTGGGGAGCCGGCGGACCGCCATGTACACCATGGTCTGATTCAATAACTGGTATGCCACTTCACCAAAGGTCATCGGGCCGTTGAAGCCGGGTGTGCACCGCCCCTCGAGATCCGAGTACAGGAAATTCAGGACGCAATTGAAGGAGCACGCGGTACCGGCGCCTTCGTCGCGCAGCGCGCGCTCGAAGGCCTGCACATAGTCCCCCACCGGCCGGGCAAGCTGGTACTCCACGCCGGGAAATACCGGCGCATAGAGCTCCACGGCGCCACGCGCCTCGTCCACCGCCTTCACGCTGACATTGATCATGCTTCCGGAGTAATCGGCAACGAGCGGTAAGCGCAGGTCCGCATTTCGCCGGCGCAGGTACTCGGCAAGATTGTCCTGCCGGCCGTTGACCGTGCACCCGGTGATCGTGAAGCTTGCGCTGGGAAAGCGGATGACGTCTCCGTGGTCCTGCTCGAAGATGTTGACGATGCCGATTTCGGCAACCTGGCTTTCCGGCAACGGAACGTGCAGCGCGACTGCTTCCTGGCTGCACAGTACGCTGTTGGAACCATCGACGGCGGCCGGACTGCACCGGTTGATATCGTCCAGATGGATGCCGGCTACCCAGCCGAAGACCGGCTTCAGGAACATGTCCTCGAAGCCGGGGGCTTCACGCGCATAGGTTTGATGGACCGGGGTCATCGCCGGCAAAATCACCAGTGTATAGCCATGCTCCGGGGCGTCCACACAGATGCGGTGCAGATGTTCCGCATCGTATCGCCTAATCCACGGCCCGCCATGCGCGCTTGTCGGCAGCGGTGTTACGTGCACCTTTTCGCGGCTGATCTCACCGCCGTTCGCGCCCATGAAGTATGGTATGGTGCCGCCGATCCAGTTGCCCTGTGGCAACCGCCGTAGCACGGGTTCGTCTGCGGCAATGGCGAACCACCCGCCGCTGCGTATCATGGCAGCCGCCTGCTCCGCGCCCAGAAGTGCGCCACCATGGGGGCCATCCATCCGTTGCTGTGCTTGTTCCATAACCGACCCTCTATCCTGTCGATGTGCTACACGCGCACGTCATCGAATATACGTTGCATCTCCGGCCGCAGGGCGCGCGCATTGTTGATGAAATAGCGTCGCAGCTTGTGGATCTTCTGCTGCCGGAGCGACGGATCGTCGACGTTCCGGAGCTGGATCTGCGTCTGTGATAGCAGCAAGCGCAGGCTTAGGATCTTGATGCGCGAGTTGTGGTCGCCGGCCAGCATCCGCTCCCAGACAGGATCGGACACGTCCGGAATAGGGGGCAGGCCGCCAGACGTCCACGCGACTAGTTCATTCCCTGCGTCGGGTGCCGTATCGTTGGTATCGGCACCGCGGTAACGTGCGGCCTTCAATTGCCAGACGTCCTCGAAGTCCAAGTCCATCGCTGTGCAGATGGCGCGGTAGCAAGTGCCCACGGCCAGCAAGCTGGAAACCCGTGCGGCCATGGCGTTGGTAAACGGTATTCCTTCCTCGCCCAGAAACGGCTCGACCCCGGAAGGTGCCGCCTCCGAGTGGACGAACGCGCGGTAACGACCGACATTGAGATGACGCCAGACGCGTTCCCGGTCAAAGCCGGCGGATTTCTTGCCCAGGGCCCTGCTCAGAAAACCACCGGTGGATCCCGCCACGTGCTCGACCCAGATATCCAGGCGCTTGTCGCGAACGTTGATTTCCAGTCGCCGCACCCGCCAGGGGTCGCCAATGGCCAGCAATTGCCGATACAACTCCCGAGTATTCACGTTGGTCCCTCCTCCGCAGAACACGACCGGGGTCGGAATACCCGCTGGCGTACGTTGACCAGTTCGGGGGACCGCCCGTGGCTCCTGGTTTTTCTTCTGTGGTCGGGAGCGCCATGTCGCTCCTTGTGGCTCTCCGAGAGTGTTAAGCACAAGACGTGCCAGAATAAAAAAAGGAAAAACAAAGCAAAAACAAAAGAGAAAGGAGCTTTGCGACGGCTGTGGCGGCAGGCGTTGCGCCTAGCCTGGCACAGCATGTGTTCCAGTGCCGATACACTAGACAGGAAGTCGGCCGGATGCGACTGCGCGCTGCCGGCCGTATCTTTCGCACGGCGGGGCGTTGAGACGCGGACTACATCGTCACCGAGCTGGCCAAGCATCTGCTCGGCGACGGTTGGCAGGAGACGTTCATCGAACACGCGAAGGGCAGGGGCGTGGAAAAAGTTCTGCTCTGACCGCCCCTCCTGGTCTGGTTTGCCGGAGTTGGGTCGGCCTGTTGATCCAGGTCAAAGCGATTCCCGTTCATTGACGGAGGATTGCTGTATGGCCTGGTGAGATGCCAGGCGGGGTCCGGTGCGTCAGCGGGCGAGTCCGTCTCCCACCGCGCGTGCCGGATTGCAGCGGGAGGTCGGTGTGGTGCGCAGCAGGAACCTGGACTGTCTCTTCAACCCCGGCAGCGTCGCAGTGATCGGTGCCTCCGACAGAGGGACCGGCGGCGTGATCATGCGCAATCTGCTCGCCGGTGGCTTCAACGGTCCGATCATGCCGGTGAACCCGCGGCGAAGGGCCGCGGCCGGGGTGCTGGCGTATCCCGATGTCGCCAGTCTTCCGCTTGTTCCGGACCTGGCCGTCATCGCCACCCCACCATCAACCCTGCCGGGCATTGTCGGGGCGCTTGGCGAGCGGGGCGGTCGCGCTGCGGTCGTGGTGACTGAACTGTCGGACCAGCCGGGCAATGATGGCGATCAACCGCTGGTGAAGCAGATCCGCGAGGCGGCTCGACCACACGGTCTCAGGGTGCTGGGGCCAGGCAGCCTCGGGGCGATTTCTCCCGCCAGCAGGCTTAACGCCAGTGTGGCCTATGCGCCCGCGCGGTCTGGCCGGATCGCCTTTGTCACCCAGTCCGGCGCCCTGGGCAGCGCGGTGCTCGACTGGACCAGGGAGAAAGGCATCGGGTTCTCCCATTTTCTCGCCATGGGTGAGCCCTGCGATGTGGGCTTCGCCGATGTCCTGGATTATCTCGCCGCCGATCATGCCACCAGCGCCATTCTGCTCTACATCGAAACGATCGATGACGGTCCCCGGTTCGTCACTGCCGCTCGCGCGGCCGCACGTGGCAAGCCGGTGGTGGCCGTCAAGGCGGGTCTTCAGGGCGACCGGAGACGCGGTGACGAAACGAGCTACGCCGGTGCGCTCGCCGGGCTGGATGACCTGTTCGAAGCGGTGCTACGTCGAACCGGCGTGCTTCCCGTCCGCGAACTGGAGGAGCTGTTCGATGCCGTGGAGACCTTGGGCCGTGGGCTCCACATCCGCGGGGACCGCCTCGGCGTGGTTACCAGCGGCGGTGGCACCGGCACCATGGCGCGGGATGCCCTGATGGCGGCAGGGTTGCAGCCCGCCGTTCTGGCGCCCGATACGATCGGAAAACTGCAGCGCCTCTCTCCGCCACCGCGAAGCATCGGCTGCCCCGTCGATGTGGGGATTCGCGGGCCGGTGGAAAGGCACGGCGCTGCCGCCAGGGTGCTGCTGGACGCGGACGAGCTGGATGCAACGCTTGTGATCCAGGCGCCTTCCAGCCACGAGACCGCCGAGGAAGTGGCCAGGACACTGATGACCGTCACCAGCCGGAGCGGTCGACGGCAGTTGCTGACGGCCTGGATGGGCGGGCAATCCACGGCGGAAGCGCGCCGGCTGCTGGCAGAGTCGGGCATCGCGAGTTATGAGACACCGGGCAGCGCCGTCAAGGCGTTCGCTCACCTGGTCAACCACCATCGGAATCAGCAACTGCTGATGCAGATACCGCCTCAACTGCCCGTGGAGCAACGGCCCGAGGTGGAGGCCGTGCGCCGGTTGGTCAGCAGTCGCGCAGGCGATGGCGCGCTCCCCGAGTCGGATGCCATCCAGGTGCTCGCAGCATACGGTGTTGCCACAGTGCCTATCAGGGCGGCGGCTGATCCTGATGAGGCTGCGGATATCAGCGGCGGCTTGGGTTTTCCCATTGCCCTGACCTTGAACTCACCGGATATTCCCAGGCTCCGGGACGCCGGCGGCATCGCTCTCTATCTGAACAATGCCCAGGCAGTGCGCGCCGCGGCAGAGGAGATGATGGATCGGGTCGCCCGGGAACGGCCCGAAGCGCGGGTGGAAGGCCTGAATCTGCGGCACATGGTGCCCAGGCCCAACGCCCGACAGCTTTTTGTCGGCGTAAGCACCGACCGCACCTTCGGTCCCGTACTGGTTGTGGGCGAAGGTGGGCGTGCCCTTGAGGCCTACCGCGAGCACGCGGTGGGATTGCCGCCACTGAACCTGCCGTTGGCCCGGGACATGCTCTCCCGATCCCGGGTCTGGCAAACGCTGTGCGGCTCCAGGGCCCGGCCGGATGCCGACATCGACGCGATCTGCCAGCTCATCGTGAAGGTCTCCCGTATCGTCGTCGACTTCCCGGAAATCGCGGAAATGGACATCAACCCGATTTTCGCGGACGAGTCAGGGATTTCCGTTGCCGGGGCCCATATGCGCCTGGCTGCGGAAGGCGAGCGTCCGCAACTGGTATTCCGCCCCTATCCGACCGCGTTGGAGGAGCAGGGTACCCTGGGTGATGGGAGAACGGTGCTGCTTCGTCCGATCCGTCCGGAAGACGAGCCCCTGCACGCGCTGTTTTTTTCCCGGCTCTCATCGGAGGATCTGTTCCTTCGCTTTTTCCGAAAGGTGGAGAAGATCGAGCGGCCCGAACTGGCCCGGCTCACGCAGATCGACTATGACCGCGAGATGGCTTTCATCGCCGAGGCGCAAGGGGAGGATGGGGGCGAGATTCTGGGTGAGGTGCGGGTGATTGCGGACGCGGACAACGAACGGGCCGAGTTCGCCGTTGTCACCCGCTCGGACATGAAGGGCCGGGGGATGGGAAGGATGCTGATGGACAAGGCTATCCGCTACTGCCGGGCCAGCGGTATCCAGCTGCTTTTCGGCAGCGTACTGGCCGATAATCGCGGCATGCGGAGCCTGGCCGCCAAGCTCGGGATGCGAGAGCGCGCCGGAGAGGACGCGGAAACGCGGATCCTCGAGCTGGCGCTGGGAAAGCGCCAGGACCGTGGGGACTGATCAGCGTTTGTCGAAGAGCCGAGTCCAGGCGTCAGGCGAACCGGCCAGGAGGCCAAGCCCCTCGGGATCGGGCGCCGGGCAGCGGTCCGCATTCGCTGCTGTGGCAGACGCTGATGCTTGCGGCGGAAAATAAAGGACGACATCGCAATGCAGCTTGCCTTCGGAGACATGGCGAATGAACAGAGCCATGTCTGCTGGGCGGCCGCGTCGCTCGTATTCGGCCACAAAGTCGCGCTCGATACCTGACTGTCGCTGCGTTGCAGTCAGCGCATCGCCCAGGTTGATCTGGTGCCAGCAATCACTGGGCATCTGGCTGCGGGCCTCCACGGGCAGGGCAGGGGAGAGCGTTCCCTGTTACGCTACCATATCGCCTTGGATAATTTCGGTTCGGCGCCAGGGAAGCGCTGTGGTATTCGGTGCTTTTCTGACACTTCAGTGCTCCCTTGTTGATACAGAGGATGAAATGACCACAAAACCGCGCATCATTATTTCGGACACGGATCTGGATCGGTTGGAGCGGCTGCTGGAACCGCTTGCCCAGAAAAACCTGCCCGGGATAGCGGAACTGGAAGAAGAACTGGAGCGGGCGGAAGTTGTTCCGACGCGTGAGATGCCGCCGACGGTGGTCACAATGAATTCCACGGTCCGGTTTCGGGAGATCGGCTCGGGCAAGGATTTCCAGTTGACACTCGTCTATCCGCGTGAGGTGGATGCGGATGGACAAACTATTTCAATACTTGCACCGGTGGGCAGCGCATTGCTCGGTCTGTCCGAGGGCGACGAGATCGAATGGCCCAAACCGGGTGGCGGCACGCTGCGCGTTCGGATCGAGGAAATCGTCTATCAGCCGGAACGCGCCGGCGACTACCACCGCTGAGCCCAGGGGGCGCGCCCTGGTATCGGCGCGCCCCATCTCGCTACTGTATCCTGCACGCGTCCTCCATCCCGGTTTCCATGCCAGGTGTCAGACTGATCTCCGTGGTGTTGTCGCAAGACGTCGCAGGTAGAATGACGGTCTGCGGCGTCTTGCTCCCGGCCGTCAGGGCAATCCGGCACGGAGCACGGCGGCCTGAGAATTCCGGGGCTTTTTCTGGAAGTCCTGTTGTCTCTGGGGATACATACGGGGGCGTGCCATGGCGGCCGGGACGAACGTGCGTTTTCACCTGCTTTCCTCCTCTGATCTGCTTCTGATGGACAGGCTGCTGGCCATGTTCGGAAAAGCGTTCCATGAAGAAGAGACCTATTGCGCCGCCCGGCCGGGCAGGGAGTACATGGAACGGCTGCTGGCCAGCGAGGAGTTCATCGCGTTGGCAGCGGTGAAGGCTGACGAGGTGGTGGGCGGTATCGCCGCGTATGTGCTGCGGAAGTTCGAGCAGGAACGCAGCGAGGTCTATCTCTATGATCTTGCGGTGGCGGAAGGCCACCGCCGCGAGGGGATTGCTACCGGGCTCATCGAGTGTCTGAAAGGCATAGCAGCGGATCGCGGTGCCTACGTGATTTTCGTGCAGGCCGATACGGGCATCGAGGATGCAGCGGCCATCGCCTTGTATTCCAGGCTTGGAGCCCGAGAATCCGTGCTGCATTTCGACATCGCTGTAAGCGCTTCCTCAAGGAAGGGGGGATAGTACTCCATGGCTCAGTGCGAACATCTCGAGCTGCTCTTCGGCGCCTGCTTTCATCAGGACTGGTCGCTGGAAGCATCCGACTGGCAGGGCGTCATCGAGAACTTCGTTGAGGATGCGGGGCAGGCCTGTGCCACCGCGACCGCCGATTCGCTGAGGGCTCTGCTGCTGCAGCCCTCGGACGCGGCGCTGGAACGCAAGGTCATGTCTGACTACGGCTGCTGCTATATGCCACGACCTGACCTCGGCGATGTCGGGATACGCGGCTGGCTCAGGCAGCTCTGCGCGGAACTGGACGCGCACGCATCGCGGGCTTGAGCCCGCGTATCCCGAATCAGCCTCGCGCTGCGTTCCCTTGATGCAGCCCCCAGCAAAGCAGCCGGGCGTAGAGCTTCTCTTTCACGCTTCCGGGGTTGGCGAGCCCCATGCGCTCCAGGGCTTCCTCGTCCTCCGGGCCGCCCGCCAGCACCGCTTTGGCCAGCGTCATGGGCTGCTTCTGCACCGCTTTCATGCGCTGCAGGGCTGTCATCAGCCGCTCCTCCACCGGGGTGAAATCGCTGCCGAAAGGGAAGGTGGGGAAGAGGCTGCTGCCGCCGGCCACCGAGAGCCTGTGGTCCACGGTCCCCGGCGTGTTGTTCCGGGCATGCGCCGGAATTTCCCAGTCATCCCGCAGTTTCCCCGCGGTGATGGCCTGCTGCCGGAGGCCACCCTGGAACTGGCTGTCCGCGATGCAGATCAGGGCCTGGATGCATTCCTCGTCGGTGCGGCCGCGCAGGCTGGCGATACCGTACTCGGTGACGACGATGTCCCGCAGGTGGCGGGGGACGGTGGTATGCGGGTACTGCCAGACGATGTTGGATTTGCGTTGACCACCGCTTTCCCGCGTACTCCTCAGCATCATGACCGAGCGTCCGTCCCGCATCGCATGCGCCATGGCCACGAAGTTGTACTGGCCACCGACGCCGGACACGATCTGGTGATCTTCCAGGCCGTCGGAGACCACGGCGCCGGTGAGGTGCACCATCATGCAACTGTTGATGAAACGGGCGTTCCGCCGTTGCAACAGTTCCAGCTCCTCGTTGCCGCCGTACAACTGATTGATGCGGGCGACGGAATTCATGCGGAAGCGTGGCCGTTCCTCCGCATCCAGCCCTCGCAGCCAGTCGTAGAAGTCGGTGGAGCCCAGGAAGAAGCCGCCATCCATCAGCCTGCCGGCGCCGGCGCGTTCGTGGTCAGGGGCGAGCCGCCCCTCGTTCGCGAGCTTCTGCAGCTCGATGTCCTCGAATACCTCCCGCTTCAGCACGCCGGCCTTGTACAGGTGCATGAAGCCGTCCAGGAACATTTCGCTGGCTCCGTAGAGCCCCTGTTCCAGGGCTGCCCGGCCACCGATGGCATCAATGGCCTCCTGTCCCGGCAGATTCGTCGGGAACGCCCCCCGGTAGCTCTCGTTGTGCTTCTGGCGTAGTACCAGGCCATGGACCAGTGCGTCGCTCAGGGAGCCGATACCGATCTGCAGTGTGCCGCCATCGGCGATCAGGGCACTGGCGTTCAGGCCCACGGCATAGTCCTGGCTGGACACCGGGCCGCGCGGCATGGCGAACAGGGGTTGCCTGGGGTCGTCCTTGAGCAGCTGGTCGAAGAAGTCCGCCTCGACCATGGCGTCACCTTCCATGAACGGCAGCTCGGGATGGATCTGGCCAAGGATGATGCAGGGGCTTCCCTGCCGCTTCAGTTCCGCCGCCACATCCAGTGTCACGTCCGGGTTGCAGCTCAGGCTGTATTGCGGACCCTCGGGGGTCTCCCTGCTGGCGACAAGCTGCGCGGCCAGGTTCACGCCCCGATCCACCAGGTCTCGGGCCACGTGGGTGTAGTTGCTGGAGATGTACTGCCGCTGTGCGTGCGTGTTGCCCAGTTGGCTGCCGGAGAGCAGATAGAACTCGGTCACGGTGATGTTGCCCGGCAACTCCCCGTTGGCCAGGTCGTCCGCGTAACGCAGCCGGGGGTAGTCCGTGCCGAAATGCCGCTCGGAGAACGGTGTGATGAATCGCGCCTCCAGGTCACTGCCGGGCGTCGGCGGCGCGAGTGACAAAGCGGTGACGATCTCCAGCCTGATATCGGGATCCTCCCTGGCACGTTCGTAGATCGCATTCACCAGCCTGTTGGGCTTGCCCAGGCCCAGGGGCAGGCCCAGCACGATGTTTCCATCAAGCTGCTGGATGCATTGCTCTACCAGTTCCCTGTAGCCATGGTCCATCGCGGGATTGTCTCCGTGGTTGCTGGGGTTTGCGGCTCTGAAGAAATGCTTGTTGCCCGTCCGACAGGGCAGGGGCGCGATTGTTTCAGCCGTTGGCCACCAGCAGTTCGCTCAGCTCCTGCTGCGTCACGGCCTCGCTGAACAGAAAGCCCTGCGCGAAATCGCAGCCGAGTTCGGACAGTATCGAGAGTTGTTGCGGCGTCTCCACACCTTCCGCGACCACCTTCATGCCCAGGGCATGTCCCATCTGGATGGCGACGCTGACCAGTTCCCGGCCGGCGGGGTTGGCGGTGAGGTCGTTGATGAAGGTGCGATCGATCTTCAGGCTGGTGAAGGGGTAGCTACGCAGATAACTCAGCGATGAATAGCCGGTGCCGAAATCGTCCATGGCAATGCCAACCCCCATCCGGGAGAGTTCCTGCAATGTGTGATTGGTGTCCGGATGACCGGAGATCACCACGCCTTCGGTGATCTCCATGGTCAGGGAGGCACCAGCCAGCCCTGACTCGCGCAAGGACAGCGCAATGCTGTCCGCCAGATCCCGCTCCCGGAACTGCCGGGGCGACACATTAACGGAGACGGCGAAGCCCTCGCCGTAGTGGCTTTGCCATTCCCTGGCCGCAATTGCCGCGCGTCTCACAACCTGCAGGCCGATGGGCACGATCAGACTGTTCTGCTCGGCAATGGGGACAAACTCGGTTGGTGATATCTCCCCCAGTTCAGCGTCGTTCCAGCGTAGCAGCGCCTCCGCTCCGCGCCAGCGGCCAGTCCGTACGTCCACGATGGGTTGGTAGTACACCTCCAGTTTGCGTTGCTCGGTGGCGCGCTGCAGCCGTTCCTCCAGTTGCAGCCGGCGGAAGGCCTGCAGGTTCATTGAGGCATCGAAATAGTGGAACGTATTGCGGCCCTGCTTCTTCGAGTAATACATGGCCGTGTCGGCATTGCGCAGCAGTTCCGCGGTGGCCGAGCCGTCATGGGGGAAACAGGCGATGCCGATGCTGGCGGTCATCAGAATCTCACGATCCCGGAGCACGAACGGCGTCCTGAATTGTTCCATGAGGTGTTCGGCTAGGGTGCTGGCATCTTCCGGTGCCCCCAGTTCCCCCGCCAGGATGATGAATTCATCGCCGCCCAGGCGGCCTACGGTGTCTTCCTCCCGCACCGCCGAGGACAGGCGCGTAGCCACCTGGCGCAGTAGTTCGTCACCCACTTCATGGCCCATGGTGTCATTCACTTTCTTGAAATCGTCCATGTCCAGGAACATGACTGCGAGATGCGTACGCCGGCGTCGCGCTTCGTTGATGTACTGCCCCAGGCGGTCGATGCAGAGCAGGCGATTGGGCAGGTGGGTCAGGCTGTCGTAATGGGCCTGGTGCAGAATCTGTTCTTCCTGCTCCTTCTGCAGCGTGACGTCCTCGCGGATGGCGACATAGTTGCGGATGGTTCCGTCCGCGCCGACGATCGGCGCAATGCGCGTTTCCTCCCAGATCACGCGACCGTCCTTGGTGGTGTTGACGAATTCGCCCTGCCAGGATTCTCCGGCGCGGATGGTGGCCCATAGCCGTTCTTGCTCATCATCGGGCAGATCGCCCGTCTTCATGGGGCTGGCCGTGCTGCCCTTGACCTCTTCGGCGGAAAACCCGGTAATGCTTTCGAATGCCTGGTTGACGTATTCGATACGGCCATCGGGGTCGGTGATCACCACCGCGGCCGGGCTCTGCTCGGTGGCCATGGAAAGCTTTCGCAGCTCCATCTCCCGGGAGGCAATGATTTCCGCCATGTCCTGGAAGCGGTCGGCGAGTTCCCGCAACTCCACTTCAGAAATGGTGCCGGACAGCGCACTGTATTGCCCCTGGGACATCTCCCGTGCCCAGTTGGACAGCGTGTCCAGCGGCGTCCTGAGAAAAATGTGCAACAGCCGCTGAATACCGGCCGCAACCAGCAAGGACACCAGAAGGGCGCTGACCAGTCCGAAAATGATCAGGCTCTCAAGCGTTTCCCGAAGAGAAACCATGCTGATACCGATTTCCACCGTGCCCAGATGACGCCCCTGGTAGACCACGTCACGGGTGCCGAAGATGGTGTTCAGCGTGGAGTTGTCATCTATGTCGCAGTGCGGTTGCGCGGGGTTGTCGCCGATGACCCGGACCCTGGCGACATCATTGTGGGATCCGAAGGCGTTGCAGATGCTCTCGATGCTCTGGCTGTCGAAGGACCACAGCGGTTGCACCAGTGCGACCGACAGGCTGCTCAGCTGCCGCTCCAGGCGGGCCTGGTACTCGCCCACCGAGCGGTCGTAAAGGATCCACGTGGCGCCCAGGATGGCGAAGGCTATACCGCAAACCACCAGCCCGATGGCGATCGCGGCAATGCGCCCGGTAATACTTTTCACCGGGACCACGGGGGCTCCCTCCCGATCTGTTTCCCGGCGCTAGTTCGATTCGTCGATACCATAACGGGAGAGAATGTCCGCAAACCGTCCGGAGTCCTTGAGCGCTCTTACTCCTTCATCCAGAATGGCCAGCTTCCTTTCTCCCGTCTCGTTGGGCGCAAATGCGACAAAAATATCATCGCCCAGACCGGTTTCCAGCATCGACACCGCCCCGTAGAGTCCAAGCCTGTAGATAGTGTGGTTCGCCACGTAACGGTTCTCCGGAAAGACATCGATACGGCCGTCCTGCAGCATGGAGAGCAGTGATTCCAGCGGTTTGTCATGGTGGATGACGTAAATCTCCCTGGAATCATAGCTGCGAACGGCCAGGTAGGCATCGAATGGACCCAGGCCGTCATAAGAGTAGCCGGCAATCCTGCCAATGGCCTTGTCATCCAGGTCGTCCGGGCGGGAGTATTCGAATTCCTCGCCACGCCGGACCACCAGTACGGTTTCGTCCCGGCCCACGGGTTCGTCGCCGATCAGTGTGCCGCCCTGATTGCCCCTGACCACGCCGAGTACCCCGTCGATCAGACCACGTTCAACCTCGATCAGGGCTCGTGCCCACGGCATGACCCGGTACTCGATTGCGAAGCCGTGCGGTGTGAATACCTCCTCCAGCAGATCCACCAGGTAACCCCGATTCTCGTCGTGGGGCTCACAGTTATAGGGGCACCAGATATCGGCGGCGACCACCAGCGTCCGGGCGTCCTGTCCGTGCACGGTGCCGGCCAGTGTCGCCATGCCGAACAGGGCAAGCGGCACGCTGGCGAGCAATGATTTCCCCATGCATATCCCTCATGCCGCTTCAGCAAAGGACGACTCCAGCGCGTGAATACTTCAGCGCTTCCTTAAGATGACGTAGTTCTGGTCACTAGGGAAGAGTTGGAGCATCCCGCTCGTCCGGGAAAGGAAAAATGCTCGTGCACCGGGGGCCTGCAACACGCGGGCTACATTCGGTTACCTGCCTGACATCCGTCGTATACCGTCTCCGTCCATGCTCCTGTCTGTCGATCGTGCAGTGTTTCCGGCCGTGGGCACCACGCCGGAAAGCGGCCACGAAGGCAAACAGCCCATACAGCGTGCTGAGCAGCACAACCCGAGGAGTTGAAGCCATGTTGAGATACGTGATTGAACGCGATATTCCGGGGATCGGCGGACTCTCGCCGGAGGAATACTGTGCAGGAGCGCAGCGCTCGAAAGATGCACTTGACGCCATTGGTACCCGCATACAGTGGGTCCAGTCGTTCGTGACCGGCGACAAGATCTACTGTGTCTACCTTGCCGACAACGAGGGCCTGATTCACGAGCACGCCGAACGCAGCGGGTTTCCGGCGAACCGTGTCGAGCAGGTCCGGACGGTAATGGACCCCACGACGGCGGCGCGATAGCGCCTTCTGCCGGGCCGGTGGGCGCGAGGCTTCACCGGCTCGAACTCAACCCATGGGCCAAAGGCGCTATCCGCCGGGGTTCACTTCAGGAGTAGTCCAATCATGGCTACAAACTGTCCGATTGGTTTTGACGTCGCCGCCCTGCGCGAGGAGATCATCCGAACGTACGAGCGGGTGGCGCACGAGCCGGATTCCGCATTCCACTTCCACCGTGGCTCCGCCTATGCGCGGGATATGCTTGGCTACGATGGCAACGAGCTCCGACAACTCCCGGCGGCGGCCACGGAGCGGTTTGCCGGTGTCGGCAATCCGCTGCGCATTGGCCCGATATGGGCCGGAGAGCACGTGCTCGATCACGCCTGCGGCGCTGGTATGGATGCATTGCTGGCTGCGCGACGCGTGGGCCCGAAAGGAAGGGTAACCGGCGTCGATCTCACTCCGGCCATGCGGGAAGTTGCCACTAGCACCGCCGCGGCGGCAGGCCTGAGTGACCGCATCGCGATTGTGGCAGGGGAGATGGAAGCACTGCCGGTGGCGGACGCCACCGTGGACGTGGTGATTTCCAATGGGGTCGTCAACCTGGCGCCGGACAAGATGCAGGTGTTCCGCGAGATCCGGCGGGTGTTGAAGCCCGGTGGGCGGTTGTACCTGGCTGACGTTGTGGCAGAAAGGGAACTGGCGGTGGCGGCACGTGAAATGCCGGCGTTGTGGGCCGCCTGCATCGGTGGCGCGCTTATGCGGGAAGAACTGGCCCGAATCGCCGCCGATGCCGGGCTGGAGGGCGGACGGGTAATGGAGACGTTCGATTGTTTCCGCCACACTTCCGTGGCGGAAAAAATGGCGTCGCTTGAGATTCGCAGCGTGAATTTTGCTGCGCGCAAGGCGGGCTGACCCCTGGTTGAAGGACACGGGTGGAACTGCGCGGTTGCAGCTCCGAGCGGCCCTGATAACTTGGAGAGTCAGGGAAGCGACCACGGGAACCACCATCGCATGCGTCTGCTAAAGCTGTTTTCCGCATCCGGATTGTTGCTGGGAACACTGTTCTTCGCCTTCTCGCTGACTCCAAGCCTGTTGCCACGGCCCTTTTTCGTGCAGGGCATCATCTCGGGGCTGTCATTCACTGCGGGGTATGCGCTCGGCTACGCAGGGCGCTGGCTCTGGTCCTATCTGGAGTTTCCGTTGCCTGGCCCGCGCACCGAACGCTTCGTGAAACTGGCAGCTTCCGCTGTCTTCCTGGTGATTGCCGTGGTTTTCCTCTGGCGTGCATCGGAGTGGCAGAACTCCGTTCGCAGGCTGATGGAAATGGAGGAGGCTGGAGGAGTGCAGCCCTTTGGTGTTGCCTTCATCGCCCTGCTGGTGTTCGCCTTTTTCGTGCTGGTCGCCTGGCTGTTCCGTCGCACCTTCCATTTCCTGTCCCGACGCATGGAGCGTTTCGTGCCTCGGCGCGTCTCCTTCGCGCTCGGCACTGCCGCTGCGTTGGCGCTGTTCTGGTCGGTGATAGACGGCGTGATCTTCACGCAAACGTTGCGGATGGCGGACAACACCTATCGCCAACTGGACGTGCTGATGCAGGACGATGTCGAACCGCCGGACGATCCTGCCCACACGGGCGGTGCGGAATCGCTGATCTCCTGGGAGGATCTCGGTGGCAGGGGGCGACGGTTCGTGACTTCAGGCCCCAGCGGCGAGGACATCGGCGCTTTTCATGGCGAAGAGGCGCAGGATCCGATCCGTGTCTATGTGGGACTGAATGCCGCGGAAACGCCGCAGGAGCGCGCCCGGTTGGCGCTCGAGGAACTCAAGCGGGTGGGTGGCTTCGAACGCTCGGTCCTGCTGCTGGCCACGCCCACCGGCCGCGGCTGGGTGGACCCCGCAGCCCAGAACCCGGTGGAATACATCCTGCGCGGCGACGTTGCCACCGTTGCCGCCCAGTACTCCTATCTGCCCAGCCCGCTGGCGCTGATCGCAGAGGGGGAATACGGCGTGGAAACGGCCAGGGCGCTGTTCGAGGAGATCTATGGCCACTGGACGACCCTGCCGGAAGACGAGCGCCCGGCACTCTATCTGCACGGGTTGAGCCTGGGGGCGCTGAATTCCGACCGTTCGTTCGATCTCTACGACATCATCGACGACCCGTTCCAGGGGGCGCTCTGGAGCGGTCCGCCCTTTCGAAGCGACACCTGGAGGCAGATCACCAGCAGCCGCGAGCGTGGGTCGCCAGCCTGGCTGCCGCGCTTTCGCGACGGTACCGTCGTGCGTTTCATGAACCAGGAGCAGGGCCTCAACACGCTGGAGACCGACTGGGGGCCGTTTCGCATTGCCTATCTCCAGTACGCCAGCGATCCGGTGACGTTCTTCGACCCGCAGGCGTTCTACAGCGAACCCGCCTGGATGAGTGGTGAACGTGGCCCGGATGTCTCACCGGACCTGCGGTGGTTTCCGGTTGTGACCATGCTGCAACTGGCCGCGGACATGATGGTGATGGGAACCTCACCCATGGGCTATGGCCATGTATACGCGGCAGAGCATTATATCGATGCCTGGGTGGCGTTGCTGGAACCGCAGAGGTGGACTGACGGGGATACGGAGCGGCTGAAGCGCCTGTTTCCCACCGAGCGCGGAAAATAGTCAGCGCTTCCTCAAGAAGGCATCATGGATTTTCGGGAAGAGAGGGATTCGCGCGGTGGATTTCGTACTGCAGCACGTTCCGGCGCTTGGGCTGGAAATCGCCGTACCGGCGGACTGGTCGTGGACACGCTCGGAACCGGAGCACGCCACCTTTCAGGCGCCTGCTCGACAGGGCTACAGGGCGACCCTGTCCCTGGCTTCGGATCTGCTTGATCCGCCGACGCCGGCCCGATTCGAGGAAGTGATTCGTGACGTTCCGGCTGCCTTGAGCAAACGCCACCCGGGAACGGAGGTCCTGCGTGAAACCCGGTTCGCCCAGGCCGGAATGCCGGCCTGGCTGGTGCATTTCCGCTGGCTGGTGGACGCGAAGAAGCAGGTTCTCGAACAGGTCATGGTGCTGATGGTCACGGATATCGCGAGCGGCAAGGCCGTGCAGATCGACGGCTCCATGCTCGCTTCGAATGCGTCGCGTGACCTGCCGGTATTCCAGGCGATTCTTCAGTCGCTCAAGCTGGTTCCGGAGGCGTAGAACCATCATTGGCCGTTGTTTGGAATTGACCAGCGCTTCCTTTGCCGCCATCAGTCTTCTGGTCTGCTTGGTGGTGGTCGTGCTTTCCCCGTCTGCAGCGGCGGATCAGGACTCGGACTGGTTGCTGGAGCGGCTGCGGGAGGGTGGACTGGTGGTGTATCTCCGCCACGCCGATACCTCCGGCGAACCGCTGGATGCCACCATGGATCTGGATGATCGGGAGCGCCAGCGCAATCTCTCCCCGCAGGGCCGAGACCAGGCGCGGCGCATTGGCCGCGCAGTGAAGCGGTTGGGGCTTCCGGCGAACCGCATCGCCACCAGCCCGGTTTTACGCGCGCGGGATACCGCCGAGCTGGCTTTCGGTGCCGAGCGGGTCGAAGTGGACCCCATGCTGACCGCCGACGACTACGTCCGTGGTTCCTACCAGGCGCACGCGCTCTATCTTCGCCAGCGCCTTGCTGAAATGCCGGAGCAGGGAAATATCTGGCTGGTCGGACACATCGTTCCGTTATCCATCGCGGTCGGAACCGGCATCACCCGTTCCACCTTTCCAGAAGGTGCCGTCGCCGTTTTCGAGCC
This sequence comes from Ectothiorhodospiraceae bacterium, assembly GCA_020831845.1. Classification (GTDB taxonomy): domain Bacteria; phylum Pseudomonadota; class Gammaproteobacteria; order Nitrococcales; family Aquisalimonadaceae; genus LSCE01. The sequence goes on along the minus strand of JAFIFV010000075.1, from coordinate 38,361 downwards.
GCGGGGCGACGACGGTTTTCGGCTGCTGGGCATCCTGTATGCCGGCTGGGAACTGCCGTAACCGGACCCGAACAGCCGCTACTTGAGATGCGGTGCCAGGATCGCATGAAGCTCCGGCCTGTTGTCGCGGATTTCCGCTAGCGAGAGGCCTTCCAGCGAGTGGGGGTACTTCAGCCAGGCATCGGTTTCGTGGAGGTAGTAGTCCGGCGGCCAGCCGACCTCGTTGCGCCCCGGCTTGTAGTAGGGGACGGCAGCCCGTATGTCGTGCGGCGTGTTCAGGCGGGCCCGTTGCCGCAGTTGCTCGATGATGGCCTCCACCGATCGGCCGGTGTCGAACACGTCGTCGACGATCAGCAGCGCGTCGTCGTGGGTGACGTGTTTCACCAGGTAGTTCAGTCCGTGTACGCGCACAGTCCGGCTGCGTTCGTCGATACCCTGGTAGGACGAGGTGCGGATTGCGATGTGGTCGGTGTGGACCCCGTGATAATCCAGGAACTCCTGTACCGCAACGCCGATGGGCGCGCCGCCCCGCCAGACCGCGATCATGAAGGTGGGCCTGAAGCCCGAGTTCAACACCTGGGCAGCCAGACGGAAGGCGTCCTCCAGCAGGCTTTGTGCGCTGATGTATTGTTTCTCGGCCATGCCGCCTTTACCGTTATTGATTCCGGGCATAGTCCCATCAACTACGGCAGGCTGGCAATCCTGTGACCAGACGCGAAGCAACTCCCGAAGAGGCCGCCCGCCCCCGTCGCTTCCTGAAGGAGGGCGAATTGGTGGAGGACGCCTTCCGGCTGGGCGTGCGCATCTATGAAAGCGGCTTCCGGCCGAATTTCATCGTCGGGCTGTGGCGCGGGGGGAGCACGGTGGGCATCTACGTGCAGGAGTGCCTCCAGACCCTGGGCGTGGCCACGGACCACATCGCCCTGCGGACCTCCTATCGCGGCCTGCACGACTACGACGCTATGGTGGCGTCGCCGGAATCCAAGATTCGCGTGCACGGTACCCATTACCTGCTCGACAACCTGAACCACGATGACCGCCTGCTGATCGTCGACGACGTGTTCCGCACCGGTTACAGCGTGGCCGCGGTCCTGCGCAGGCTGAATCAGCAGCTCAAGCGCAACATGCCGGCCGACACCCGTATCGCCGCGCTCTATCAGCGGCCCGCCGCCAATCAAACCGGTCTGCAACCCGACTTCTGTCTGCACGAAACCGAGGACTGGCTGGTGTTTCCCTATGAAATGAACGGGCTCTCGCGCGAAGACATCGACAGGCACAAGCCTTATCTAAGGGACATTCTGGATACGGTACGCTGATTCGTGCGGTGCCTCCTCGCCCCCCAAGTGCCCACTTCGTGTAGTCTTTTCCCCTGAACAGGTCCATTCAGGGGGCATTCAGCCGTATGACGATCAATCCCGAAGACCGCTTCAACGCGGAGGAAAGGGCCTTCCTGGAACGGGTGGCCGCCTTCCGTCAGTCCAGTGTCGAACCGTATGCGGCTCGCTGGGAGGCCGGCCGCAGCATGCCGGTCGAGGCGTTGCGGGAGGCCGCGGCGCAGCAGTTGCTGGCGGTACAGACGCCGCGCGACCAGGGCGGGCTGGGCTACCGCTACCTGGTGAAGCTGGCGATGGCGGAGGAACTGGCGCGGGGCGACATGGCATTCGCGTTCTCGCTGGTGAACACCCAGAACGTGACCTCGCGCCTTGCAGGAGGCGTCTGTGCCCGGCATCGGGAGGAGCATGTGCCCGCGCTGCTCCGGGGCGATATTCTGGGCGCCACCGCTCTCACCGAACCCCATGCCGGCAGTGATTTCTCCGCCATCCGGATGCGGGCCGAGCGGGTGAACGGCGGCTGGGTGTTGAACGGCGAGAAGGCCTGGATCACCAACGCCGCCGAGGCGACGCTGTTCATGACCTACGCCCAGACCGATCCCGGCGCCGGCTGGAGGGGCATCGGCGGCTTTCTGATCGACGCCCGCCGTCCGGGCTTCCGCCGCGCCGAACCCTACGCGCTGCTGGGAGGTCACGCCATCGGCACCGGTGGCTTCGTGCTTGAGGACTACTTCCTGCCGGAGGAGGATGCCCTGTCTGCGCCCGGTGAGGGTTTCAAGCTGGCGCTCAGCCTGGTCAACGAAGCCAGGACGTATGTGGCCGCCATGTGTGCCGGAATGATCGCCTCCTCGCTGGAGACCGCCTTGCGTTACGGGGCCGGGCGCGAGGCGTTCGGTCGCCCCATCGTTCATCATCAGGGGCTCAACTGGTCACTGGGCGATGTGGCCAACGATCTGGAAGCCCTGCGCGGCCTGTTCTGGCACGCCGGTTCGGTGATCGACCGTGGTGAGGATGCGGTGATGGCCGCCGCGCATGCGAAGAAATTCGCCGGCCGCGTCACCGTACCGGCGGTGACCGCCTGTATGCAGGCAATGGGGGCTGCGGGGCTGCGTCAGGACTATCCGCTGGGCCGCCACCTGGCCTGTGCGAAGATTGCTGCCTACACCGATGGCAGCACCGAGATGATGAACGAACGGATCGGTGCCGGTTTGCGGGCGCGGTTCGAGGAATCCTGAAGGGGATTCCCGGGGGACGCCCGGAACTTGAGGGGCGCCGGTGTCGAGTTCGCCGCCTTCGTCGACGAACCGGGGCGTCCTCCCGAAGGTGGATTCATTGAAGGCGATGGTGGCGCGGACATCTTCGACATGGAGGATGGTGTAGCCGAATTTCATGCCTGCTCCATAGGGCAGCGTGAATACTTCAGCGCTTCCTCAGATTCCAACACGACAGCGTGACCTGGACACTAAGGGCACGGATCGCCCCACGTCTTGAAAAAATCCGCCAGCGCTCTTTCCGCACCCGCTTCTCAGGTTCCGCGGCTCCCGCTCCTCTCGGACACGTACATGCTGATGGTGGCCTGTGCCACGATCTCTCCCGCCGTATTCGTGACGTCGACATTGACCGGAAGATCGCCCGTTTTGCCATGCAGCTCGGGCGCGAGGGTTGCCTCGGCGGTGACGTCCGTTTCGGCCTTTTTCAGGTACCGGATGTCCATGCCCTTGGGGATCCAGCGTTGGTCGGGCGTGACCGTGCATTCCATGAGGGTGCCGGCCGCCAGTTCGCAGAGGTTGCCCATTGCCAGCGCATGAACGGTGCCGATGTGGTTGTGGACGGCGCGGCGCTTGCGCATGGACCAACGGCTGCGCCCGGGCTCCATGGCCAGCACGCGCGGGCGAATGCTCCCGAAATAGGGTGCCCGCAGGCATACGGCGCGGGCGAAGAGCCACTTGCCGCCGGGACGGCCTGCGAGTGACCGGTAGAGTTGCAATGTCCTGTTCATCGTGGGACTCTCCAAAACTAGAATATTATTCTAGATTAGGGTTTTCATCATGCCGGGTCAATTTCGCGGCCAGGTGCGCCGCAGACGGATTCTCGAGGCCGCATTGGAGATCTTTACCGAGCGTGGTGTGGCCGATGCCACCATCGCTGCGATCTGCGAGCGGGCCGGGGCCAGTATCGGCAGCGTGTATCACCATTTCGGCAACAAGGAAGGAATTGCCGCCGCGTTGTACGAGCAGGGGCTGGAGGAGCATTTCGATCGTATGCTGAGCGGGCTGGAGGGGGCCGGCAGGACCGGCGCACGTGAGAGCGTTGCCGTTCTCGTCGGCACCTTCATGGACTGGTGCCTGGAGAATCCCGAGTGGGCGCGGTTCATCTTGCTGATGCGTTCCGGCTTGATGCACGGCCCCGAGGGAGAGCGATTCGCCTCCGTCAATCGGGAGCGCCTCGACATCCTGCGCGGCTACCTGATGCGTTTCGTGCAGGGTGGCGAGTTGCGCGCCCTGCCGGAGGAACTGTACCTGCCGCTGCTGCACGGACCTGCGCAGCTCTACATCCGGGCCTGGATGGCAGGGCGGGTACCCGCACCAACGCCGGCACATCGAGCGGCACTGATCGATGCCGCATGGCGGGCGGTGGGTGTCGAGGACCGGGAGCGGGGTGGGAGCGCATCGCCTCGACGATAGCGTACGGCGCAGGCATGCGTGCATACTCCGATGTTTCCCTGGACCCAGGAGCGAGTGAACGAATGGATCTGGATAGCAAGGTTGCCGTGATCACCGGCGCCAGCCGGGGTATCGGCCGTGCCATTGCCGAGGCGTTGAGCGGGCAAGGCATGCGTGTGGTGCTGGCGGCCCGTTCGTCGGACCTGCTGGAGCAGGTCGCGCGGACCTGCGTCTCGGAGGTTGCCACCTTTCCGGTGGACCTGCGTGAGCAGGATGCTCCGCAACGGCTGATCGACTTCGCCGTCCAGCGTTTCGGCCGGGTGGACCTGCTGGTCAACAACGCCGGCGCCACCAAACGCGGCGATTTCTTCGAACTCACCGAGGACGACTGGCATGACGGCTTCGCGCTGAAATTCTACGGCGCAGTCCGGTGCACCCGCGCGGCCTGGCCGGCGCTGATGAAAAGCGGCGGTAGCATCGTGAACATCGTCGGCATCGGGGGGCGGACCGGCAGCGCCGAGTTCGCCATTGGCGGGGCGGTGAATGCCGCCGTACTGAATTTCACCAAGGTCATGGCCGACCGGGGCGTCAGCGATGGCGTCCGTGTGAATGCCATCAACCCGGGGCCCATCCGTACCGACCGTCTGACGGTGCGTATCAAGCGTCTGGCCGAAGAGCAGGGCATCCCCGAGGAGCAGGCTGCCGGCGTGATGGCGGAACAGATGCGGGTGTCGCGCTTCGGTGAGCCCCGGGAAGTAGCGGATGTGGTGGTCTTTCTGGCATCGTCGGGCGCCAGCTACTGCCAGGGCGCCGTGCTGGACGTCGACGGCGGGCTGACGCGTACACTGTGACCCCCGGCGTCTCATGAATACCTGGGCGCATTTCTCCCGCTGCAGGCGGTACCGGTTCGCTCTCTGGCGCGTGTGGGACGCCGCCATGCCGTACGCCATGATCATCGGTCTGAATCCGTCCACTGCCGACGAGACGGTGAACGATCCGACAATTACCCGGTGTATCAACTTCGCCCGCTCCTGGGGCTACGGTGGGGTTTGCGTGGCGAATCTGTTTGCCTACAAGGCCACCTATCCCAGGGACCTGAAGTCGGCGGAGGATCCGGTGGGCCGCCGTAATGACGCCTGGCTGCGAAAACTGGCCGCGGACGCCGGCGTGGTGGTGGCCGCCTGGGGCAACGATGGTGCCCACCTGGGACGTTCGCGCCAGGTGCGCGCGATGATTCCCGATATGTACTGCCTGCGGATGAACCGTTCCGGCGAACCGGCCCACCCCCTGTACCTGAAAGCGGCGCTGCGGCCGGTTCCTATGGGCACTGTGGATGCACCGGTTGGTAGTCAGGTGAAACCCAGATAAATGTTCACTTTCCGGAATTCGTCCATTTCATCCAGGTCCGGCCAGGTACAGCCGAGCCTGCTGGCGACCTTGCGGTAACCAGGCTCCCTGAAGTTCCGGATGCGTGAATCCGCAAGCAGGGCTGCCTCGGCGTGCCGCAGGAAACGGGAGGGCCAGTCCATGTTGGCGCGATCATAGAGGATGTCTGCGGCCAGAATCAGCTCTGCCTCGGCGCCTCCCTGCCAGAAGTCGGACACCATCTGCAGCTCCACCCCATTGAGCCTTGCGTTCTCGCGGGCGGCAACCAACGCGTCCGGATCCAGGTCGCAGGCAATCACCCGCGCCGCGCCGGCCAATGCCGCCGCGATGCCGGCAACTCCGCTTCCGCAGCCGAAGTCCAGCACGGTACGGCCGCGCACCAGCTCCGGGTGGTCCAGCACGTATCGGGCCAGCACCTGACCGCTGGCCCAGCAGAAGGCCCAGTAGGCCGGGTAGTCCATGGCCGCCTGGATTTCCTCTGCCCCGAGCGTGGCGCTGCAGAAATCCGATGCCAGCAAAAAGAGGCGGAGCTCCGGCACCCGGGGAAGCGAGGCCAACTCCACCTGTGCGCCGGGGAGATGAGAGCGCAATCGTGCGGTGAGCAGTTCCTGCGTGTGTTCCAGACCTGCGGCTTGCATAGGTTGGCAGTCCTCGCTGCACGGTGTCGGCGATGTGTTTGACCGGCGATGGTTCGAGCGCTTCTCAGCCTACCGGGAAACGACCAGTTCGTCAGCGGGAGGGGTTGTCGATTTCCCTCTGGTGCGACGATCACTGGCCGAGTCAGGACAGCATCACCCGCGATGCAGAAAATTGCCCCATGCTTGTGGTTGGACGATCAGGCTGCGAGGGAAGCGTGGGATCGTGCGCGCACGAGGGAGGCTGGCAGTATGTGAGGAAAACTGGCATCGTCAGGGTCCACGGTTCATTAGGAGGAGAATAATGAAAGCAAGCGGACACATGACTTCCGCCCTGCTGTTGCTGGCGGCTCTGGTGGTGGGCGGCATTTCCGGCGCCCATGCTTCGGATATATACCAGAGCGAGATCGCCGAGAGCACCGATATGCGCGGCGAGGACATCTCGGACCGGACGCTGGAAGCGTTCCTGATTGCGGCGGGCCAGGTGCAAAGCATCCGTGCCAGTTACGCGGAGATGATCCGCGAGGCTCCTGAAAGCGAGCGTGCCGAACTGCGTGAGGGGGCGGTGGGTGACATGACCACGGCGATCGAGTTCTCCGGCCTGAAAGTGGAGACCTATCGAGCCATCGGTTACCTGGCGCAGAACGACGCCGAATTCAAGCGCCGGCTGGACCGGGTGGCGGCAGGCAACTGACGGTAGCCAGGCGCGCTGATCGTTTCCCCGGGGCCAGATCCACTTGGGGGCGGTCGGCGCGCTGACGGTGTCAACGGTTGCCCAGGCGATCCAGCATATCCTTGACCGCCTGTTCCAGTTGTCGGTCCCTGCCGCTGATCTCGTCTTCCGGTGACTGCTCCACTTTCAGATCGGGGACGGCGCCGTTGTGCTCCATGTCGGTGCCGTCAGGCAGGTACCAGCCCCGGAACGGACGACGCACGGTGGCACCGTCGATCAGGGAGTAGTTGCCGGTGGAGATGACGCCACCGTAGGTCTGCTGCCCCACCAGCGTGCCCCGGTTCAGCGTCGAGAATGAATGCGCAAGAATCTCCGCGTTGGAATAGCTTTTCTCGTTGGCCAGCATGTTCACGGGGAGCGTATAGCGGGGCGCATCCAGGCGGTCCTGCGGGTAGTGTCCCGTCCTTGCAGAGTCGGCCCCGGCAGGGAGCGTGTAAGCGTGTTCCGGTGCCATGATCGAGGTCAGTATCCGGTCGGTGGTATGGCCGCCACCGTTGTTGCGCACGTCGATGATCAGGCCGTCCTTGTCCACCGCCGCAGCATAGAGATCCCCCTGGAAGCCTTCCAGTGACGTCTGGTTCATGGCCTGGATATGGATATAGCCCAGCCTGCCGCCGGATAACTCCCGCACCTTTTCCCGGCTCTGCTCGAGAAAGGCGTCATACTTCAGACGCGACAGTTCGGCGTAATCCACCGGCGTGATCAGCGTGCGATGTTCCTGCCAGCCATTGGGGCCGCGGCGCTCGAACGTGACGATGACTTCCTGGCCCACACGGCCGCGCAAGAGCAGGGACAACGTGTCCCGCTCGTCGAAGTTCTGCATGTCGATCTGGGTGATCACATCGCCGTCGGCCAGTCTGACCGGACCTCTGGTGGCCGGGCCGCGGGGCACGACCTCGGTGACCCGGTAACCGACCTGGCCGTTGCCGCGGATAACCGTTTCGTGGCCAAGGCCGAGCCGTCCCGAGTGCTCCCGCAGCCCGGAGGCCGGGCCGGGGTTGGTGACCCCCATGTGCGAGGCGGCCAATTCTCCCATCAGGCGGTTGGCAATGTCGCTGAATTCACTGGCAGTGCGTGCCTGCTGGATCAGGCTTTCGTAGTCCGCGACCACGGCTGGCCAATCCAGTCCCTTCATGTCGGATCGGTAGAAGCTCTCGCCGATCATCCTGGCCGCTTCACGGAACTTCTGCACGGATTGCTGCCGGAGATTGATACGGATGCGGTCGGAAATATCCGGGTGCCGGTGATCGCCGCCAGCCAGCGGGACCACCCCCACGCGGCCGTTCGCAACATAGACGACACGGTCGCCGGTAATGGTCAGATGCTGGACGTCCACCGCCGGCCCCAGTCGTTGCCTGCCGCTCCCGTCCCAGTCCATGGCGACCAGCCCCTCGCCGGCGGAATTGAACACATAGCGATCACCGGCGGGCGTCATCTCGTTGGCGGACTGGTGGGTGGGCAGGGCGGTGACGCGGCGGACCCGGCGCCAAGCGTCCTCAAGATCCAGCTCGGGGGCCGTGAGCTGCTGCTCGCCGTCCGCCGCGGGGCGTACCGGCAATGGCCGGTGTTGGGCGGCGGCGGTGCGTGCGTTGCGGTAGTAGGTGCTCAGTTCCCGGGCCGTGTAGTTCTCCAGTGCCGGGTCCAGGTACACCCGGTAGAGGTCATAGCTGTTTCCCGAGCGGTTGGAGATGAAGGTCAGCTTCCTGCCATCCGCCGACCAGCGCGGGTTGCGGTCGTTGCGGGGGTGTCGGGTTATGTTCACCGGAGAGCGGGAACCGTCCGACGGCACGATGAATATATTGGCGCTGAAGTTCAGATCGTGCTGGGAGTAAGCGATGTGCCGGCTGTCCGGTGACCAGCGCCACTGTATGGAGCTGTCCCAGCCCTCCACCAGCGTCCGCGTGTCGCCGTTGCGAAGGTTCATCACCATCAGGTCGCCGCGCCCTCTGCGGAAGGCGATCATGTTGCCATCGGGCGAGGGGCTCACCTCGCGGTCGTTATGGATGGTCTGCACCACCGGCCGGATGGAGAAGCGCACCCCGTCATGCCAGCGGGCGGGGTCCAACGTACCGGGGGGGTCGTCGGGAGTCTCCGCCTCGAGTTCGTCTTCGGGAATGCTCTCCGGCGCTTCCGGGACTTCCTGGGTAGGCTCGGCAGGCGGATCAGGGTTTGCGGGGTCCGGTTCCGTGGCAGGGTCGGCGGGCACCGCCGGATCCACCGGGGCAAACGGGTCCTCCGGGTTCTCTGCCTGCAGGTTCGGGTCGGCCGGCTCCTCGGGCGGGGTCTGGAAACCGACGGTGCGCCAGTTCCGGTCCGCCACTACCCTGGGCCGTGCGGGAACCAGCTGCCGGCCGTTCGGCTGCTCGGACGGGGGCGTACTTTCCACGGGCACATGGGCCAGCCGGATCTCTTCCCGTGTCAGGGCCACGCGGGCGCTGTAGATGGACGATGTGCCGTCCGAATCATTGGTGAAATAGAGCCGGACGCCGTCCGGCGACCAGGCCAGGTCACCATGGCGCGCGTGGGTGCCGGGGGTGACCGCCCGTGTCGGACTGTGCTCGTCCATGTGCCTTACATAGACCCGGCCATAAGCGATGTAGGCCATCACCTTGCCGTCCGGGCTCAGCGCCGCCTCGCTGATCTCCCGGTCGACGCGGCGCAGCGCGTAGTCATCGTGGCCGTCGTCACCGGCACGTAGTGTCACTGGCCGGGGTTCTGCATCCGGGGTGGTGAGGTCCAGCGTGTACAAGGTATCCCAGACGTGCAGTACTGCTGTGCTGCCGTCCCGGGAAACGTCGAAATGCTGGACGTCGTGGTGGTCGAAGTGGGTCAGCCGGCGGAAAGTCCGTTCCTCGGCAGTCAGATCCACCATGTACAGGTTCACGGTGTCCATGTCCCGATCCGACATGAAGATCAGGCTATGTTCGTTCACCCACTGCGGGCTGCCGTCGTCCCCGTCCCGGGTGGTGATCTGTTCAAACTCTCCGGTCTCGCGATCCTGCAGCCAGACATTCATTGCGTCCGGGCCGCGGTAGTGCCTGCGATTCCAGCCGTGGTAGTAGCCTCCCCGGGTGAACGCCAGGCGGCGACCGTCCGGCGAGAGCTGCGGTTCCGAGCCAAAGGCGTCGTGCAGGCGCGCATGTTCCCCGCCTTCCGGCGACACCACATATGGGCGCTGGTCACGGTAGACGTCGGCCTCCAGCAGTCCGGAGAAGGTAATCACCGGCAAGCCATCCTCGTTCAGCGCATAGGAAGGGTTGCGCATGTGGCGATCGCTATGGGTGAGCTGGTTGAGCCGTGTGCCGTCCCGGTGGATGTGCCAGAGGTTCATGTAGCCGTCGCGCATGGAGGTGAACGCGATCCATTGACCATCCGGGCTCCAACTGGAGTGCAGATCATCGAGATGATGGCGGGTGAGCCGCCGCGCATGGCCACCGGCTGAGGGGGCGCGCCAAAGGTTGCCGGCCCAGGAGAAGATGATTTCCGAGCCGTCGGGGCTGATCGAGGGGAAGCGGGGCAGACTGACCTGGTCGGGGTTCGCGTGGGCGCTTTGCCAGGCCAGGGCCATCAGCAGACAGAAAAGTGCCAGCAAGGCCACAACGGCAGGGCGCGGTCGCGTGCCTGCCAGCCGTTGAACCGCCTTGCGGCGGTGGGGACTGGAATGGAGAGAGATGTCGTTGAACCCCACAATCTTGACCGCGCTGACCTTCCTCTGGCGTACCGTATCAACTTAGCGGCAAGCTGGTAAAACCCCGAATGTCAACTCTGTGATGCGCCTTGCAAACTGTTGCAGAAAAACAGAATAGATATTGATAATGATTTGCATTTGGAATGCGCGGCATGCCACAACATGGAGCTGTTCCGAATAATGAACTGGGAGCCCGGACCCGGACAGCGCGGGAGGTCATGGAGGGGGCCGGTTGGCAGTAGGCTCGTGCGCACCCGGCGACTCGCCAGCCGCCGGGCTGCCCGCCACGGCGAAAACCGCCTGCCACATCTTTTCGGCCTCCTGCTTGATTGCGGCTGAACGTTCCAGCAACTGCCCGCGGAGCCCGTCAGCAGTGGCCGGGTCCAGCAGCGCATCCAGTTTCCGACGCACCGCCGTGTGGTCGGAGTTCACCTCGAGCACACCCTCACTGATGCCGTAGTCGGCAAACAGCATCTCGTACTTGTGGCTCCAACTGGTGGCCAGTGACGGTACGCCTTGCGACAGGGCGCTGACCAGGCCGTGAAAGCGGCTGCTTACCGAACCCCGGCAAGTGCCGAGGATTCCCTTGATGGCCAGCGGATCGGGTTCCTCGACGATGGGAATGCCGCCCGCCGCCTCCGAGACCTGTTCCGCCAGTCGGCGGTCTCCCTCGTCGCCATGAACCAGCAGAAAGGGTCCGGCGTTTCTTGCCTTCAGGTGGGAGGCGATTGCGACCAGCAGGGGCAGGTAGGCGGTTGCGGTGGCGCTGTTCGTCTTGTCCACCATGCGGTGGTTGGGAATAAGGCAGAAGCGCTGGTTCCGGGTGTCGAACCCCGTCGGTACCACCCCTTGCACCAGATTGGTGAAGTCCGGATAGATGCGGATCTTCTCCTGCTCCCCGGCCACCGCAGTGAGGTTTTCATACGATATGCGGTCACGCGCACAGACCAGGTCGGCGTGCTCGACGAATTCGCGGGCGGCTTTCCTGGTAGCCTCGGTTTCGAAGGGTCCGAAGGCCTGGGGTAGCAGTATCACTTTCGTGCCATGGCGCTTCCAACGCCGGCTGGCGCGGGCCAGCTCCTGCGTGTTGTGAGCCCCCCACTGGTCGCTGTAGGCGAAACCGGCGGCATCCAGCACCAGGTCGATCTCCGAATCCAGCACCACGCCGAATTTCTCCCGCAGCCTGGCCGGGGCGACTTTCGCCAGGTCGCCCCATTGCACGCCGTAGCGCCATTGCCAGGCTTTCTGGTAAAGGCCGAGCCGGGCTCGCTGCAGGTAGGGAGCGCCACTGCCATCGGTGCCTGGCGCCATGACGTATCGCGCATCGGGGAAGACGCTACGGGCTTTCTGCAGCGCTGCATGGAGCATCAGTTCAGCGCCTTTGTTGATGAATCCGACACCTCTAATTTCGATGAACATGCAATCCCCTCAGCAGCAGTCGTACCGGCGCGACGACGGAACGCGTCATGGTGGTGGTGATGTAGCGCGTCCGGCGGAACACCACCAGCGAGAAATAGGTTGCGATGGCGAACGAGATCAGCGTGGCCACGGCGGCGCCATAGCCACCCCAGGCCGGGATCAGATAGAGATTCAGCGCCACGTTGGCGATGGCGCCCGAACCCTGGGATATCAGCGAGAACATCAGCAGCCCCTCGGCGAGAATCCATTTGCTGACGAGGGCACGCATGGAAATGAAGACGCCGGCCCAGATGTGAATGGCCAGTATGTAGCCGGTGGTGGCGTATGCTTCACCGAAGAGCAGGGGCATCAGGAACGGTGCGGTAAGGGACACGGACAGTGCCACTGCGACGCCGATCCAGAACAGTACGTCCATCAGGTTCTGCAGCATGCGCTCGTAATCGGCCCTGCTGGTCTCCTGATGTCTGAGCAGGAACGGAAAGGCCGATGTCACCAGCATGGTGGGGAAGAAATACCAGACGTCGGAAATGCGCGAGGCGAGGGCGTAGACCCCCACTTCTGCTTCCCCGATCATCTGGCCGAGCATGACCTGGTCGATTTTCAGGTAGATCACGGCGGTAATGCCCGACGCCATCAGTGGGGCGCACTGTCGCAGCAGGCGACGTGCGATGGCACCTGAGAAGCGAAGCCGGATCAGGGAGTTGCCGCTGGTCATGTAGGCGCCGCCGAACATCGCGGCGATAAAGGCACCCTGCAGAGCCTCCACGATAACGAAGGCGAGCAGCGGAGCGTCGGCGAACACGCAGGCGACTCTGCCAAAGGCCAGCAGCAGCGATACCGCGAGCTGACAGAGCGCCACCAGCCGGCCGTTCACCTCGCTTTCCATCCAGTGCATGAAGACCATGAAGGACTTCAGCGCTTCGCCGATCAGCAGCAGCAGGAAGTAGAGCTGCAGCGCCGGATCCTCGGGCCGCAGCACCCAGATGAGTAGCAGGCCCAGTCCCACCGCCAGCGTACCGCCCATCAGGCGAAGCGATAGCGCGGTGCCCAGGATCTGTTCCCGGTCCCCGGGGCTGCGGACCAGGTCCCGCGTCACAATGGCATGCAGGCCCAGTTGCGCCACCGGCGCAATCAGCGCAACCCCCGCAATCGCGAAACTGAGGCGCCCGAACAATTCCGGCCCCAGGTGACGGGCAACGAGCAGGATGGCCAGGAAGTTGATGACCAGCACACCAACCTTGCCCAGGAACATCCAGCTCGTGTTCTTGATGATGATTCCGGCAACGGAACTCATCGCGGGCGCTTCGCTCCGGTCACGCCGAGTTCACTCTGTTGTAGGAACGAATTTCCGCCAGCGGAATCTTGGTGGACTTCGGCACCATCCCGTCGGGATCCGGGTAGCCGTAGGCGACCAGCATGATCGGGCGTTCGTCCAGTGCCAGCCCCAGCAACTCCTTCATACGTCGTTCCCGCTGCGGGACGTCCGGCCAGTTGATCGGGCAGGAACTCAGCCCCAGTGTCTCCAGGGCGTACATGAAACTCATTGCGGAAAGACTGGCGTCGATGTAGATCACGTGTCTGTCGCGTGGGTGAGGGTAGGCGCGGAGCTTGCCCACCAGCACCGCCACGGCCGGGACGTTGTCCTCATAGCCCTTGATGCCCATGGGCAGCTCCAGCAGAGGGGCGATCAGCGCCGGGTCATCAAACAGACGGTACTCGAACGGCTGCCTGTTACACGCGCTTGGTGCCAGTGCCGCGGTTTCGATTGCCTGGTCCACCAGTTCACGGGGAACCGGCTTCTGCTGAAACCAGCGCACCGATCGGCGGCGCACTGACAATGCCCGGAAGGCGTCGTGATCCACTGGCGGGGGTTCGCCCAGGGCACGCACATACGGGATATTTCCCCCCATGCCCGGAGACCCGCCGTCCGGGCCGCTGCTCTGCCGGAACTGCTGGAAGTGGTCTCTTGCCTTGTCGATGGCGGGGTTGCGGCCAGTGACGGAGAAATATTCGGTGAAGACGTCGTTCGCCCAGTCCGCTTCCTGCTGATTGAGGTTGTCCCTGCCGGTGATGAAACTGGCCACCGCATCCTCGATGTAGTCCGCCGCGAACACCTCGCGCCGTGGCCGCATGATCAGCCCCTTTTCCAGCCGATGGATGGAACGGCGCAGGAAATAGTTGACGGATTCGTGGTTCTTTCTGTTCTCTTCAAAGCGGATATGGCCGGCAATTACTGCCTGCGCTTCACGCGTGAAACTGGGTGAAATCAACAGGTAATGCAGGCGCGATAGAAATGCGGATTTATAAGCGACTCTCAACCAGGTCAGGCGGATTTTGTCCACCATTTGCAGGCAGAACCGGATGCCATTCGGACCTAGCAGTGCCTTGATGTATTGTTTCATTCGGTGCTCCCTGCAGACGACCACACTTTCCCGGTTCCGGCGTGGAAAAGCTGCAATGCGTGCGAATCAGAACGATGGTTTACCATCCGAATCGGAGAAAGCAAAACTGTCGTTGGAGTGAGACGCCGGTACCGGCAGCCGTGCCGGGCCGGGATACACTCTGGCCCTTCACAATCCTCGGGGACTGCTGAGTACCGGTATTCAGGTGTCGGAAAGCGCGCCTGTACATCACGTTTCTCCCGTCTACACTGGATTGTGTGTAGATTTCTGCTGCACTGCAACAGTTCGGGTCGATTCTTTGCCGGCGGCGCTTCGGTGGGCGTCTTGTGTTACCCGTTCCGCCGCCTTTGACTGCCCATGGTGTCAGTGTTTCGCGACAGTTCGTCGGGCGCGGCAGCGGCGTGTATCCTCTGAAACCGGATGCATGGGAGAGGCGTTATTCCCCCCATGCAACCAGGGCGCTATCGAGGTATTCACATCGCCGCGTGACTATCTCGGGAGCTCCCCGGAATCGGGCAAGCTGAACACGACGTGCACTGTTTTGGCGCTTTCGGCTGCTGTTCAAGGGTTGGAACCTGATGTGTTTGTGCCCCGTCTGGTCCATTGGCCGAAAGCCATGGCGAAGCGGGGGGAGCGTAAGGGCATGGGCCTCGCTTTTGCATGTGATTAATCAATGATCCTCAGGGAGGCGGCGTTTCCGTAGGCGTACTTCTGTTTCCACGGATGGCTGTTTTCGGGAATCAGTTGCTGTTTGCCGCCCCAGCAATGTTGAGGCTCCGACAAGGGATGGACTGCAATGAATATCCGCTGGTGTTTCCTGATACCGCTTCTGGCCGCGTTCTGCGTTCCCGGCCTCAGTCTGGCTGACGAGATCTATACGCTGGGAGTCGGTGATCGCGTTCGCGTCATGGTCTACGGCGAAGACGATCTGCACACCGAGGCCGAGGTCGCGGGCAACGGCACCATTTCCATTCCGCTGCTCGGGCGCGTCCACGTGCTTGATCTCTCGGCCAGGGAGGCGGCAGAGCATATCGAGTCCAGGCTGGAGCGGGGAGGCTTCCTCCAGAACGCCCACGTGAACGTGCTGGTGGACGAGTACCGCAGCAATACGTTGGCCGTGCTCGGGCAGGTGAACCAGCCCGGCAGGCTGATGATGGACGGTCCGATGACGCTGACCGAGGCGCTGGCACTGGCAGGCGGCGTCAGCAATGACGGCAGCGAGCGGGTGATCCTGCTGCGAACGGAGCGCGATGGTCGCCAGCTTCGTCAGGAGTACAACCTGCGGGAGCTGCTGGACGTGCAGGCCGACAACAGCGAGCAGGTTCCGCTGCGCAACGGCGACACCATTTATGTCCCCAGGGCCGACCGGTTCTACGTCTATGGAGAGGTGCAGGAACCCGGCAACTACGTGCTGGATCGACCGCTGACGGTCAGGCAGGCCCTGTCCGTGGGCGGTGGCCTCAGCGCCAATGCCAGCCGACGTGGGCTCACTGTCTACCGACAGCAACCGGACGGTTCCGTGGAGGAAGCCAGCGTTGGGCTGGACGACCGCGTACAGGACGGTGACGTGATCTTTGTCAGGGAGCGCTGGTTCTAGTGAGCCTGTCCAGTTTCTTTCGCATACTGCTTGCCCGGTGGCTGCTGACCGCGTCGTTGCTGGTGCTTAGCGTCGGGGCCGCGCTGGCGGTGACGCTCTACCTGCCGAGCACTTACACCGCGACGACGGAGCTGGTGCTGGATGGTGACCAGGATATGCTCAGCGGGCAGATGCTTCCGGCCAACACGCGCTCCGCCTACATTGCCACGCAAGTGGATGTGGCGGGCAGCCGCAACGTGGCCGAGAAAGTCTTTGGTCTGCTCTCGCCGGAAGAGCGGGCCCTGGCCGAGGAGCGCGCCGCCGCGGCCACCAATGGGCAACTGGATGCAGAGCGTTGGATTCCGAGAATGCTGGAGCGCAATCTTCGGGTGAACCCTGGTCGCAACAGCAGCGTGTTGCGCATCAGCGTCGACAGTCAGAACCCGGACCTGGCCGCCGCGCTGGCCAATGCCCACGCCGAGGCCTATATCCGCACCAGCCTGGATCTGCGCACCGAACCCGCCCAGCGTTTCTCCGACTGGTATGAGGAAGAACTGGACGTGCTGCGCGAGAATCTGCGCGAAGCGCGCAGGAACCTGTCGAGCTATCAGCAGGAACATCGCATCGCGGCGGCGGACGAGCGGCTGGATGTCGAGAACGAGCGACTGCGTGAACTTTCCTCGCTACTGGTGGCCGCCCAGGGAGAGCGGTTGCAGGACGACCTCAGGCAGTCCCGCGAGAACGATGCCGAATGGCGCGAGAGTAGCGCGGACGTGCTGAATAACCCGGTGGTGCAGGAGTTGCGCGCCGAACTTGCGCGGGCCGAGGCCCGTCTGGACGATGTTTCCACCCGTTATGGCGTCAACCACCCCACGTTCCGCCGCGCCGAGGCCGAGGTGGACTCCCTGACGCGGAGGCTGGAGAACGAGAAGGCCACCGTGGACAGCAGCATGCGTTCCGTTGCAGGCATTTCCGCGCAGCGGGTCGAGGAACTGGAGGCCGCCGTGGAACGGCAACGTGAACGGGTACTGGAACTCAACGCCCGGCGCGACGAGATGGAACTGCTGCAGCAGGAAGTCTCCAACGCCCAGGAAGCGTATAACGCCGCCTCCTCGCGTGCCTCCACCAGCCGACTGGAGAGCCGTCTTGGAGAGACCGACATCGCCGTGCTCAATGCGGCCGTGCCGCCCATGCTGCCCTCTGCGCCCGATATCCGACTGAATCTTGTGGTGGCTGCGGCGCTCGGCCTGTTGCTGGGTATCGGCTTGTCACTGCTGCTGGAGCTGAGAAACCGGAGGGTGAGAAGCCGCGCCGACATCGAGGAACACCTTGGCTTGCCGGTGCTTGCCCACCTCCCCGGCAAGCGGCGCCGGCTCACGCTGGGAGTCGACCGACCATGACCGATCTGTTTCCGCCCTCGGAGCGTGACGAGACCGCGCGCGTCCTCACCCGCTCCGGTCCCATCGGCCGGCAGCTGGTGGAGAGCGGCAAGCTGGATGCGATTGAGCTGGAGCGGATAACCCACTACCAGCAAAAGACCGGGCTGCGCTTTGGTGAAGCCGCGGTGGCGCTGGGGTTGCTGACCGAAGAGGACGTCCGGATCGCGCTTGCCCAGCAGTTTTCCTATGCGTTGGCGCCGGTCGCGGATCGTCGGCTCGCTCCGTCACTGGTGGCCGCCAACATCCCCGAGAGCCGGGAAGTGGAAGCGCTGCGCGGTCTGCGCAGTGAATTGTTGTTGCGCTATTTCGATGGCCAGCACCATCGGGTGCTGCCACTGGTCGGGGTGGATAGCGGCAAGGCCACCGGCGAGTTGACGGCCAATCTGGCCGTTGTCTTTTCTCAGGTGGGGGCGCTCACGCTGCTGATCGACGCCAATATGCGTCAACCCGAACTGCACACGCTCTTCGGCCAGGACAACGTGGAGGGGCTCTCCGATGTGCTGGCCGGGCGGGCCTCGGTCTCGCCGCGCCTGTGTACGCCGCTACAGTCACTGTGGCTGCTGAATGCTGGCACGCGCGCACCCAACCCTCAGGAACTGCTCTCGGGAGATCGCTACCGCAAGCTGATGAGCCGACTGGCCGAGAAGTTCGACGTGATCCTGGTTAATACGCCGTCGATGAGCGAGAACGTGGACGCCCAACTGATCGCCGCCCGTGCCGGCGCGGCGGTCATGGTGGCCAGGGAGCACGTGACCTCTCTCGGGGAACTCGATCATGCTCGCCTGCGGTTGCAGTCCGTGGGGGTCTCGGTGATGGGGGTTGCCCTGTCCCACTAAGGAGCCCCATGCGTATAGATCAGAGGCTCCCTAGGGGGCTGCGGTCGGTGACCCGTTCGCGTTCGGTCTCGTCACTCACAGGCAGAGGAAGCCATGTCGGTTCATGCCGAACAGCACAATCAGTCTCTGCGTAATCTGGCCGTCCTGGTGATTGTCGCCACGGTGGTCTACCAGGCGGTTCTGTGCGCGGTTCACACCCACGTGATGCCGATGTCGCGGG
Source organism: Ectothiorhodospiraceae bacterium (assembly GCA_020831845.1). GTDB lineage: Bacteria > Pseudomonadota > Gammaproteobacteria > Nitrococcales > Aquisalimonadaceae > LSCE01. The sequence goes on along the minus strand of JAFIFV010000075.1, from coordinate 20,033 downwards.
CACTGGTGGGGGTGGCGGAACTGATGATCATGCTGGCCTCGCTGCCGCTGATCTTCCGACGCATGCTGCCCCATGTGGTGGTGTTCGCAGCCCTGACCGGCGCCATGCTCTGCCTGCTGGTGCTGCTGCGCGGCAGTGTGGACGTGAAGGCATTTCGGGACCTGCTGATCCCAGTCTGGTTCTACTGGCTCGGGCGCAATGTCGGCGACCCCAGGCTGGCGGACTGGATGCTGAAAGCGGTGATCGCGCTGCTGCTGGCTTTCGGCGTCTTCGAATTGGTGGCGGTGGACCGGTTCACCGACATCTTCGACATTTTTTCGTACTACGTCGCCATCGGCAATCTGCAGCCCATTACCGACTACGTCAGGGAGAGTCGCCTGCAGCTGAGCGGGATCCGGCCCGAGGATATCGGGCGGACCCTGCTGCCTTCGCTGCTTGGCCAGCACCGCGTCTCCTCCCTGTATCTGGAGCCGGTTTCGCTGGGGAACTTTGCCACTGTCGTGGCCGCCTGGGGATTGGCCCGGGGTCGCGACGAACTGGGTCAGATGCTGTTCTATCTCACCGCCGCAATCGTGCTGATCGTGCTTGCGGACTCGCGTTTCGCCCTGATCTCAGTGGCCCTGCTGGTGGCGCTGAGAATTCTCGTCCACGGCCGCGCCAACTACATGGTCGTGCTGATGCCGTTCGCCATCATTGCGCTGCTCGTCTACCTGGGGCTGTTCACGCAAGGTGTCTACGGCGACAACTATCTGGGACGCCTGGTGATCAGTGGTCGGTCGCTGGTGGGCTTCGACGCACCCACGTTGCTGGGGTATGGGACCGACGGCTGGTACGCCGACGAGGGTTATGCCTACGTGCTCTACACCTTCGGCGTGGTGCTTGCCATCGCGCTCTGGGTGACGCTTTGGCTGATCCCCATGCCGGACGAGCGTGGCAACCGCTTTCGTTGCTACGTCGCCGTGTATATCGCCTTGATCCTGGCCATCAGCGGCACCTCTCTTTTCGCGTTGAAGAGCGCCGGCGTGCTCTGGTTCCTGTTCGGATGCATGCAGCGCGATCCGGCGCCGGGCCTGGCGACTGCCGGTGCCGAGCCGCAGCCGGTGCACCCGGCACCGGAAGGACCGCCGCGTGGCAGGCGCAGACGTCAATCATCAGGTGGACGCCGCGAGCGTATCGAGCCGGTACTGGGGCTTGGCGGCGAGGAGGCCGGAGCATGACCATTCGTGTGACCCATGTCGTGAGGCAATACCTGCCGTCCGTAGGCGGGATGGAAGAAGTGGTAAGGAATATCGCGGCCAACCAGTCGCGCCGGGCCGGGCAGGAAGCCCGGATCGTCACCCTGAACCGGCTGTTCAGGAACAGCCGCGACCGCTTGCCGGCACGGGACATGATCGACGGAATCCCGGTACGAAGGCTGGCCTACACCGGGTCGAGCCGTTACCCGCTCTGTCCCCAGGTACTCCGGCACCTGGGGGAGGCGGATGTTGTGCATGTGCATGGGGTCGATTTCTTCTACGATTTCCTGGCGCTGACCAGGCGCTTGCACCGGCGGCCGCTGGTGCTTTCCACCCATGGCGGTTTCTTTCATACCGCATTTGCCAGCCGTTTGAAGCAGATCTGGTTCGGCACCATCACAAAGGCGTCGGCGCGGGCCTACCAGAGCGTGGTCGCTACCAGCGAGAACGACGGTGCGCGCTTCGCCGACATCGTTCCCGCCGGGCGGTTGCAGGTCATCGAGAACGGTGTGGACACCGACAAATACGCTGGCGCCGGCGCCCGGGCGTTGAACCGTACGTTGATCTACTTCGGCCGCTGGTCCGGCAACAAGGGCCTGGTGGAATCGTTGGCGCTGATGGAAGTGTTGACCGCGCTGCACCCGGGGTGGCGGCTGATCATTGCCGGCCGAGAATACGACTACACGACGGCGGATCTGCAGGCCGAATTGCAGCGGCGGGGGCTGGAGGGAAGCGTGGAACTGCACCCCAGCCCTACGGACCACGCCATGCGGGAACTGATCGCGCAGGCAAGCTGGTTTCTCTGTCTGTCGCGCCATGAGGGGTTCGGATTGGCCGCGATCGAGGCCATGAGCGCGGGATTGACGCCGGTGCTCAGCGATATACCACCATTTCGTCGCCTGGTGGACACCTCCGGCATGGGGCTGGCCGTGCCCGCCGCGACGCCAGCCGCGCTGGCGGACCGGATCTGCACCTTGCACGCGGAAGGCGACGACGCTTTCCATCGCCGCCGGGAGAGTGCCATGGCATTCGCCGATCGCTACTCCTGGCGCCACGTGGCGGATCGCTATCTGGATGTTTACGAACGACTGGGAGGTCACGGATGTCTGTATGCCGCGCGCTGATCACTGTTTCGAGCCTGTTCCTGTCCATGCTGCCGCTGGCCGCTGGGGCGGTCTGCCTGGGGGACGAACCGCTGCGTGGAGTCAATATCGCGGGAGCTGAATTCAGCAGTAACAGTCTGCCCGGCGAGTTGCACCACGACTACACCTATCCCCGGACCGAGGAACTGGATTACTTTGCCGACAGCGGAGCGAACACCATCCGCTTGCCGGTGCGCTGGGAGCGCGTCCAGCGCGAGCTGAATCAGGAACTGCACGAGGGCGAACTGGGCCAGATCGCCTCGGTGCTGGATCAGGCGAAGGAGCGTGGTCTGTGCCTGATCCTCGATATCCACAACTACGGCATGTATCACGGCGAGATCATCGGTTCCGAGGCCGTGCCGACGGAGGCTTTCCTTGATCTCTGGACACGGTTGTCCGCGGCGCTTGACGAGCCGGAATACCTGGCACTGGGGCTGATGAACGAACCGTTCCGGATGGACATTGCCGACTGGGGCGCGGTGGCGCAGCAGACGGTCGATGCGCTGCGGGAGGCCGGGGCGGAGCATCTGATCATGGTCTCTGGCGGACGCTGGAGTGGCGTTCACGAATGGCACAGGACCATTGGCGGCAGCAGTAACGCCGAGACCTTCGCCGACCTTGAGGATCCGTTGCGGCGCACCGTGATCGAAGTGCATCAGTACGCGGATCGGGACTACTCCGGTACCGGCGGCAACTGCCGCGATCCTGAGCATTTCAACGCCATGTTTTCGGCCATCGACGAGTGGGCGCAGGAGAACGACCTGCAACTGTTTCTCGGCGAGTTCGGCGTTCCGTCCAGCAGGTCCTGCATGGCGGCGCTGGGGCGGATATTGGCGCTGACGGAGGATGCCGGGATCTGGCGGGGCTGGGCCTACTGGGCCGCAGGCAGTTGGTGGGGTGATTACCCCATGTCGGTGGCGCCGAGAGATGGTCGGGATGCTCCGCAGATGTCCTTGCTGGCCCCATGCTGGAGGGGCGAGGGCTGTGGCAGGGATCCGGGCGCACCCCGCGATCCGCGGCTCCAGGAACAATAAGGGGGCCGGCATGACGACAGTGGACAAGGCGATGGAAGCAGGGGTGGCACACGCGCCGGAACCCGATGCTGAGCGGGCTCCGCGTTTTCTGGTGCTGTCGGCGCATGATTATCGCTCGCCGCGGAAGGCCAATATCCATTTCATCGCCGAGGAGTTGGCCGGGCGCGGCCAAGTGCGGTTTTTCTCGCTACGCTATAGTCGCTTGTCACGCTACACCGCGGACCCCAGGCTGTCGCTGGACAGCCTGGCCAACCGCGTCGAGAGACATAAGGGAGTGGACTGCTACCTGTGGAAGACACCGGTGCACCCTTTCAATACCCGTAGGGCGGCCTTGCGCATGGGGGAGGACATGCTGTTCCGCTGGTATGTGGGAGCAGCCAGCCCGGTGCTGCGCCAGTGGCTGGAGGAGGCCGATGTCATCCTGTTCGAGAGCGGTGTGGCGCCGGTATTCTTCGACCTGGCGCGCAAGCTCAATCCGTCGGCCAGGACCATTTACATAGCCTCGGACGATCTGGATACGATCAACGTGGCGGAGTACGTGAAGCGCACCTTTCGGCGCGTGGCGCCGGCCATGAGTGCCATACGTCTCCCGTCGCGGGCGCTGGCTCCCTCCGTGCCCAGCCGCGGCAACGTCTATTTCATACCTCATGGCATCAATCATGCGCTCGCCGATCGGGAGGATGCCTCCCCATATGGGGAGGGGGAGCATGCGGTTTCGGTGGGCTCGATGCTGTTCGATCCGGACTTTTTCGTGCATGCCTCCCGTCTGTTTCCGGATGTGCATTTTCACGTCATCGGCTGCGGTCAGGCGTCGCATTCGGAGTATGGGCCCAACGTCACCGTCTACGGCGAGATGCCCCACGATGAAACGGTGCGGTATATCCGCCATGCCCGTTTCGGTGTGGCACCCTACCGGTCCGAGGCGGTTCCGCCCTACTTGGCGGACACGTCCATGAAACTGATCCAGTACGATTTCCTGGGCCTGCCCGCGGTCTGCCCTCACGCCGTGGTGGGGGATTACTCCACCCGTTTCGGCTATACCCCGGGCGACCCGGATTCCATCGCGTCCGCCATTGTCTCGGCACGGGAAGCCCCGCACCGGCCATCACGGCGGCACCTGAGCTGGCAGGAGGTGACTGATCGGGTGCTGCAACCCGATCAATTCGAGGATACGCGGTTATGAGCGGATACGGATCGGGCGCGGCACTGCCGATTGCCGGTTTCCCGGTGCAGCAGATGCACGCGGACGACCTGGTGAACCTGCTGCTGGATGCGCATCGCGCCGGAGAGCAGCGGTTGCTGTTCTTCGTCAATGCCAATTTTGTGATCCAGTGCGAATGTCTGATGCCGCAACTGCGGGATCCCTCGGTACTCCTGGTCAACGACGGTGTCGGCATGGATGTCGCGGGCTGGTTGGTGCATCGACAGGCGTTCCCGGACAATCTGAATGGCACCGATTTCGTTCCCTATCTGCTGCAACGAGCGAATGCCGGAGCGGACGGAGGGCTGCGGGCGTTCCTGCTGGGAGCAAAGCCCGGGATCGCCCGCAGGGCCGGTGAGGAACTGCTGTCGAGAGGTGTCAAGGTAGTCGGGGCGCTGGACGGCTACGGCGAGTCTCGCGATACGGAGCAGGTGGTTGACACCATCAACCGTTCCGGGGCCGACGTCGTGCTGGTGGCAATGGGGAACCCGCTGCAGGAGCAATGGATACTCAAGCACCGCGGGGTGCTGGATGCCAGACTGCTGGTCGGCGTCGGCGCCTTGCTGGATTTTCTGGCCGGCGACAAGCCTCGGGCCCCGGAACTGATTCGCCGGTTGCGGCTGGAATGGTTGTATCGCCTCAGCCTCGAACCGACGAGATTGCTCCGCCGCTACACGCTGGACATGGCGCGGTTTCTGCTTTTGAGTCTGCGACGTGGCAAGCGGGCGTTGACTGGCCCCGAGAGCGGGGGGACAGCGGAGAAATAACCTTCCCGCCGCCCCGGGACAGGGCGCGGCATTTCCGGAGCAAGGACCATGAAACCATTTCATGCCATCAACAACACGGTCTGGCGGCGTCTGCCGAGACGGCACCGACGCAGGATCCTGGGCGTGCTGGAGCATCACTTGCCGACACGCCTGTTCCAGCGCGTCCTGCATGCCGCCGGCAGCGGCATTTACCGCCGGGAGGTGACCGATACCGGCGTATTGTTCGTCCATGTGCCCAAGGCAGCCGGTACTGCCATTGTGCGCGCGCTTTACGGGCTGCAGGGCGTCGGGCACTACCGCGCGGTGACCGCCCGGGATATCAATCCGGCACTGTTCCGAAGCCTGTACCGCTTTGCCGTGGTGCGAAACCCGTGGGAGCGGCTGGTCTCGGCATACCATTTCGTCCGGCAGGGCGGCACCGACGAAGTGGAGCTGAACAACGCCCATGCGCTGCATCGGCGCATTCCGGAACAGTTCGAGCCGTTCGTGCTGGACTGGCTGGTACATCAGCAGCCGGAACGCCTGCATTCGCTGTTCATGCCCCAGCACCTGTTCGTGCAGGATGGGGCGGGGAATCTGATCGTGGATGCTCTCTACGACATGGGCGATATCGATCGGCTGGGCAACGATCTGACCCAGCGTCTGGGAAGGCCCGTCAATATTGCGCGCAACAACGCCACCGGTTCCGCGGAACTGCTGGCTAGCAGTTACCGCAGCCCCGAGGTGCTGGATGCGGTCGCGGAGTTCTACGCGGGTGACGTGGCATTGTTCGATTACCAGCCGCCAGTTCCCGCCTGTGATGGCGTGGCAAGCCACCCTGGGTAGAAGCGCTCCCGCGCTCGCAACGGCAACCAGCCTGGGGTTACGGAACGCTAGAACTGGCCCCGCACACCGACCATGATCGTCTCCCCCGAGTAGTCCCTGAAATCCAGCTCCGATTCCCGGCTGTGCCAGGTAGCCTCCAGCTCCAGGGTCAGATAGTCGGTGGGGGTGTATTCAAGACCGAACGGTGTGACCGAATAGATGCGTTCGTCTCTGGCGGGGGTGTCATCAAGGACACCATCGAATGACTGTTCGGCGGCGCGCGCTTCCGCCTTGAGCTGAATCTTTGGCGTCCATTGCCAGAATGCCCTGGTGAAGATGCGGAGATCCTCCGAGGGGTTGTCGATGGTGTCTCCCACCGGGGGCTGGGTATAGGAAACGCCGCTCTCCAGACGGGTCCGGTCGGTGATTTCCCAGTGCAGTGCCCAGGTGGTGAACAGGCCGCTACCCTCATTGACGTCACCGTCGCGGTTGAAATAGCCCACGGTGCCCAGCAGCATCGCTTTCGATGTCAGCGCCCAGTCCGCCTCCAGTTCCAGCTGCATGTAGTCGTAGTCCAGCGCATCGGAGGGTTCAGGCGGCGGCACGTTGGGGTACTCGCGGTCACCCTGGGTGTAGCGCAGCGCTATTCTGGTATCCCGCTCGGTGCTGTAGCTGATGGCGGAAGAGACGCCGCGGTCGTTGTATTCCATGCGGCGGCGTTCGGAGTTGGAGTGCCGCTGGTCGGCGGCCAGCGCCGAGACCTCCAGTCCGACACGTGGCGTCACGTTGTAGATCAGTGTGGCTTCTCGCTCGGTCAACCGGATCAGATCCTTGCCGGTAAACTCCAGACGGTCGGCGGGTCGCTCGCGGCGGTGCCAGCGCAGCCGGGTATCGAACCTGGAGCCGATTTCCCCGAGCCAGGCAATGCCACCGTCATAGGTGGTGGCATCCAGGAAGTCCCGTCTCGCGTGCATGTAGCGCGCTGCGCTCGCCTGGGCGGTCAGTCGTTGTCTGCCCCAACTGCCGTTGACCCGGAACCCGGCGGAGCCCACTGTTTGCCGCTCGGAGACATCATCCTGCGAACGGTCGAAATTGCTGTCCCAGATCTGTTGCAAACCGGCGTGCAGTACCAGCGGATCCGGCCCGGAGACGTCTGCGAACGCGGTACCGTGAACGGCCGCCAGGGCCAGGGCGAACACGGGGGGAAGCGCACGGTGCGTTGTCTGCAGCATGATCCGGTTTCCGCCTCAGTAAGCGTGTTGGCCTACGAAGCCCCGGAAGATGGTCCACCAGAGAATTCTGATGTCCAGCCACAGCGACCAGTTGCGGATGTACTCCAGATCGTAGGCAATGCGGCCGGCCATCTTGTCCATGGTTTCCGTCTCGCCGCGAAATCCGTTCACCTGGGCGAGGCCGGTAATACCCGGTTTCACCTTGTGTCGCAGCATGTAGCCCTGGATATGTTCGCGATAGAACTCGTTGTGGGCCACGGCATGCGGACGAGGCCCGATCAGGGACATGCTTCCGCCCAGGACATTGAAGAGTTGCGGCAGTTCGTCCAGCGACGTGCGGCGGATGAAGGCGCCAAACCGGGTAACACGTGGATCGTTGCGGGACGCCTGGTTGATGGTGCCGCCATCCTCGCAGACGGACATGGAGCGGAATTTCCAGACCTTGATCCGCTCGCCGTGTATACCGTAACGGGTCTGCTTGAACAGGACAGGCCCCGGAGAACTCAGCTTCACGCCAATGGCCACGGCAAGCATGGGTAGCGCGAGTACCGCCAGTATTCCCAGGCTGAGCACCAGATCGCAGGCGCGCTTGGTCCAGCCGTGTTCCACCAGCGGAGAATCATAGATGCTGACCGCGGGAATGCCCTGGATAGCTGTCAAGCGCGAATGCAGCAGGTCGAAGGTGAACACGTCAGGGATCAGGTAGGCCGATACCGTGCTGTCCGCAAGCTTGCCCATCAGGCCTCGAATCCGCTGTTCCGCGGCCATGGGCAGCGTGATGAAGATAATATCCAGCTTGCCGTCATGGGCATCCGCCTGGAGCTGTTCCAGGTTGCCGCGGATCTCGATTTCCTTGCCGGAAAGACGTCGGGCGCTTCCGCTGGTGTTCAGACGGTCGTCATAGTAGCCGTGGATGCGGTAACCCATCCAGGGCATGTCGTTGATGGCGCGTGACAGTCTGTAACCCAGGGGAGTGGCTCCCACGATGCCAACGCGGCGGGGTTGTGCGGGCTGTCGGCGGAGGATGGCAAGCAGCAGGCGCCGCAGCCAGTGACAGGTGACGATGATGAGCGGCGTGCAGACCAGCCACAGCGTCAGCGCCAAGGCGTTGGAGTCGCGAAACACCTCAAGCAGCAGGATCGCTGTGCCCGTAATCACTGCTGTTCCGGTCCATGCCATCAGCAGGCGCGACGCCAGGGCAGGGGTGGAGTAGCCGCGCCAGACGTCATAGACGCCGTTGATTTCGGCGAGAAAGCTGAATGAAATGATCGCCAGGACGCTGAGCCAGGTATACGTGTTGTCCCAGGGAGTCTGCAGCAGGCCGAGAATGCCCCAGAGCAGGAGAACCACCATAAAGCTGTCGAACGCCCTGAACAATGCCAGGATGTTGGAGTGGTGAGGCCGAATCGCCGTGGTCCGGCTGGGGCCCGTGTTGATTCGATGCTGTTCTGTTGGACCACCGTTCATGACAGCCCCTCCTTGAGCGCAGACGATCCGCTGACTGGTGCATATTCCGAGCCAGCGGCCTCGCGTTAGCGAATGTGGTTTCTCGAAGCCCGGTCTATGCTAGCGAACTGGTTCACATCGGCAACGTGTCGCCAAATAGCGGGGACAGTGGGGTGCGGTGTTGTTGGGCGGGGACGGTCCGGCGCATGCACCGTGACAGCAATTCTGGTGCCTCCCTTGGCACTGTTGTGGGGCGTCCCGGTAGGTCGCTCCGGGGACTGGACGTTACTGTGCAGACAGCCGGCGATTCAGGGCCCATACCGACAGCGGGGCGAAAACGGCCATGATGGCGAGAGCCCATAGCAGGGACCAGAGCGCAGGCTGCAGAACTGGCCCGCCGACAAGCAATCCGCGGGCCGCGTCGGCGAGCAGCGAGACCGGGTTGACGTTCACCAGCGCCTGCACCCACCCGGGCATGGTTTCCACCGGAACGAACACGTTGCTGATGAAGGTGATCGGGAACAGCGCGGTGAACCCGAACAACTGCACATGCTCCGGGTCGCGGGCGAGGACGCCCACCAGCACCATGACCCAGGAAATGGCCAGCGCCACGGTCAGTACCAGCACGACCATCAACAGCAGCGAGGAGATCGAGGTCTCCAGCCGGAAGCCCAGTAGCGCGCCCACGGACAGCAGCAGCAGGATGGACCCGGCCTGCTTGACCAGGTCGGCGATGATCCGCCCTGCAAGCGGCGACCAGCGGGCGATGGGCAGGGCGCGAAGCCGGTCGAACATCCCCTTGGTCAGATCGGTGTTCAGCCCGTGGCCCACGTACACGGTGACGAACACCATGTTCATCACGATGACGCCGGGCAGTACAAAGCGCAGGTAATCGGCGGTGGAGCCGGCGATCGCGCCCCCGAACACGAACAGGAACAGCAGCAGGAACAGAATCGGCTGTATGCTGAAGTCGCCCAGTTCCCAGGGGTTGTGGCGGATCTGGAGCAGCGTTCGCCAGGCCAGGGTCATGGTCTGCTGCAGACCCTGCAGCAGGCTGGTGCGTGGATGATGGGTGGTCTCCCGGGGCGGTTTCATGCCGATGACTCTCTCTGCTCCGTGGGCGCACCAGTCGGCTCGGCATGGCGGCCGGTCAGAGTCAGGAATACATCGTCCAGGCTGGCACTGCGCAACATCAGCTCGTTGACGGAAATCCCGGAGGCATCCAGCCGCCGAACCAATGCGGGCAGGTGCCCGGGGTCCGGGGCTGGTACGCTGATGGTGAGGCCGGCCACTTCGGCATGGCCCCCGGTGAGGTCGGCCAGCATGGCGGCGATGGCCGGGACGTCCTGCTCCTGCCGGGCCTGGACCGCAAGGGTCCTGGCGCCAATATGCTGCTTGAGCTGTTCCGGCGTGCCCGAGGCGATGATGCGGCCACGGTCGAGAACCACAATGTCGTCGGCGAGTTGGTCGGCCTCCTCCAGGTACTGTGTTGTCAGCAGGACGGTCGTACCGTCTGCAACCAGGCGTCGGATCAGATTCCAGAGATCCAGGCGTGCTCTCGGGTCGAGACCGGTGGTGGGTTCATCCAGGAACAGGATGCTGGGCCTGCCGATCAGGCTGGCGGCGAGATCCAGGCGCCGCCGCATGCCCCCGGAGTAGGTCTTGGCCGCCCGCCCGGCCGCCTCTTCCAGGCTGAATTCCGATAACAGTTCCTGCGCCCGCCGGCGAGCATCCCGTCGGGACAGGCCGAGCAGGCGGCCAATCAGCAACAGGTTCTCCCGCCCCGTCAGCTTTTCGTCCACCGAGGCGTATTGTCCGGTAAGGCCGATGCGCTGCCGAACCAGGTGGGCCTGGGTGCGGACATCATAGCCGCCTACGCTGGCATGCCCCGCGTCGGCTTTGAGAAGCGTCGCGAGCACGCGCACCGCCGTGGTCTTGCCGGCGCCGTTGGGACCCAGCAGGCCAAGCACCGTCCCCGGATTTGCCCAGAAACTCACATCGTCCAGCGCCGTGGTCTCGCGAAAATGCTTGGTCAGTCCCTGGACGTTGATGGCCGGGTCCATTCGCTGCTCCCTGTGCGATGTCGGGGCTCCTAATGGAAGAGGAGATGGGGGTGGGCGTCAAGTACCCCTTCATGTTTGACTTGTTAACAATAATCATTATCATTCGTCTTTATCAAAATATACTGACCTGTCTCCGCGGAATCGGGTGTGTTCACGTCTTCGCGGGATGTCTTGTTATCTCGGGGGCTATCATGAGGGATTCGTCTCCCTCCGGCGATTCCTTGCAGGACACCGGCAAAGGTGGTCCCGCCAACAGGCGCCGGGTCGACAGCAAGTCGCTGCTAGGCAACGACAACGAACTGATCATCGCGCACGGCAGGGACGAGTACCGGCTGCGCCTGACGCGTCAGGGAAAGCTGATACTGACAAAATAGCCTGCCATGCCGGGGGTGGATCCGTCTTTCCGCACCCGGCGGACCTGATCTTCCAGCCAGCAAACCGCCATTCATGACGCGGGTAGCCAGCCTCGGGGAGTTTGCGTTCCGCCACTCCCACGACCCACGGCCATGAATGGAGCTACGAGTGGCAGGGGGAAACCTACCAGGCCTACCGTTATACCCAGACCGGCCGCTCCACCGACGGCGTCTACCTGGATGGCCGCAGTCTCCGGCTCTCTGCGGTGTACGAGTTCCGAGTTTGCAGCCCCGGAGAGAGCCGGGGCGCTTCACGGACAGGGCAGGGCGAACCGGAAGCTGGCGCCGTGCCGGCGTTGGGTATCCGCGGATAACTCGCCGCCCTGCGCGTTGATAATCGACTTGCTGATGGACAGTCCCAGTCCCATGCCCTGGGGCTTGGTTGTGATGAAAGGATGGAACAGGCGGTCCCGGAGGTGTTCCGAGACGCCGGGGCCGGTGTCGGTAACGCTCACCTGCACCGCGCCGTTATCGGCCATGGACGTTTGTACGAGCAGTTCGTGGGAGTCGGATGGACATTCACCCATGGCGTCCAGGCTGTTGCGGAGCAGGTTGAGCAGCACTTGTTGCAGTTGCACCGGGTCTGCCTCCGGCATTTGCAGACCATCCGCGGTTTCCACGCGCAGCGTTACCCGCGCGCGCTGGGCTTCCCCGGCGATGAAATCGATCGAATCCCGCACCAGTGCATTGATATCCACCGGCTGACGCTGGACCGGCGCCTTGCGGGTAAAGCCCCTGAGTCGCTGGATGATCTCGCCGGCCCAGCGACCCTGGTCCACCATATGCGTGAGCAGGTCGATGACGTAGCGGGTATCACCGCCGCTGCGCAGCAGATTGATGCAGGCCTCGCTGTAGTTGATGATGGCGGTCAGCGGCTGATTCAACTCGTGCGCAACCCCGGTTGCCATTTCACCGGCCAGGCTCAGGCGGCCGATATGGGCCAGCGTGGCGCGCATTTCGGTCTGCGCCTGCTGCGCCACCTTGTGGTCCGTGATGTCCATCAGGGCATTGATGGCGCCTACCACTTCCCCCTGGTGGTTCCGTAGAGGGCTGGCATGCGCCAGCGCGGTAACCCGGTTGCCATCGGGGCGCTCAATGATGATTTCCCTGCCGTGGTAGGGGCTCGCGTCGCGCAGCGCCAGCGCCATCCAGCATTCCTGGTGGAGGATCGCCTTGCCGTCCGGCAGATAGAGCTTGAATGAACCGCAGAAGCGGTCTTCAGGATCTCGCAGCTTTGGTGCGCGCCCCCAGAGGTCCCGGGCCCTCGGGTTGAAGTAGGTGATCAACCCTTCGGTGTCACAGGTGTAGATACCCACCGGAAGGTTTTCCAGCAGGTCGTCCACGGAGAGCCCGTTGCCGGGTATGACTTTACTGACATCCATGAAACGGTCCCGCAGGTAAAGCCTGAGTGTAGCGCCGGCGGCCGCCTGCTGGGAACGTAGGGAAAACCCTGTTCGTACTGGGGTAGCACCGACTACTGCGCGTTCGCCGGCCAGCATAAGGTAGTGCTTCGGTCGCCGCATCGAAACGGGAGCGATAACCTGGGGAGGCGGCGGCCGAAGACAACCTTGAGCCAACGCGGAAGCAGGAGTTTGACACTGCCATGAGTACTATCACCAAGGAAAGCGGACGTTCTCCCGAGGAATTCTTTGCCGGCTTCGCCAGCTGGTCCGACAGCTGGGTCAATGGCATGCACGACGCCGAAAAGAGGTTGAAGCAGTTGCAGCACGTTGCGGACGAGCTGAACGATGCCTTTTATCGCACCTCGCTGGGCCAGATGGAGGACATGTTCTCCACGTTCACCCGTATGTCGGAGCTGCTCAGCCAGGCGAGGGAACCTGGCGCGCTGATATCCGTTCAGCCCGACATGCTGAAATGCGTCATGGACGCGACGCAAAGCAGCAACCGTCGGTTTCTGGCCCTGGCTGATGAGCTGCGGCATCGCGGAATTGAAATGGTCGGCAGCGAGGAGAGCACGCCTCGCAAGAACGGGGCCGTGAGACAGCAGGATGCCACACCGGCTGCCGACCCGGCTGGCGAAACGACACAGGGGGCGGGGACGGCGTAAGCTGCCCGCATCAGACGTTCGCGTTCGAGTGCGGTTCTCGCTGCTTCCTGGTCAACGTGCCAGGCATCGCGCCGTAGCCCGTTGCAGAGCCACGAAAGCCGGCTCGAGCGCTTCGTCTGGATCACCGGGAGTCGAGGTCCGCGATCCGGACCAGGTCGTAAAGCGAATCAGCCTGCAACTTGTCGATGATGCGCCGGCGATGAACCTCGACGGTTGAGATGGCGATTCCCAGCTCGTCGGCAATGACCTTGTTGTAATGCCCCATGGCAACATGGTGCAGCACCTGCTTCTCCCGCTCTGTCAATGTCGCCAGCCTGGCCCGAAGGAGCTCCTGCTGGTGGCGCTTCTCCGCTTCATGCCGGCTTTTGCTCAGGCCTCTCTCCACTGCGTCCAGCAGCCGTGACGATTCAAACGGTTTTTCGATGAAGTCCAGTGCGCCCGCTTTCAGGGCACGAACGGCCATCGGGACCTCGGCGTGCCCGGTGATCATGACCACCGGCATACTGTAACCCATCGTTTTCATCTGACGTTGCAGATCCAGTCCGCTGGCGCCGGGCATGCGGATATCAAGTACCAGGCATCCCGCGGCGAGCGGGTCGCAATCGTCGAGAAAGCTGGATGCATCGGGATAGGAGCGTGTAGCCAGCCCTCGCGAAGCGAGCAGCGCGGCGATCGACTCCCTGACTTCGGCGTTGTCCTCCACCACGTAGACGGTTTCTGTCTGGACCATGTCGCCCTCAGCCTTGCCGTAGCGTGTCGCCCCCGGCTTCCGGCCGCGGGTCAGGCGGGACCTTGCCCGCGGCCGGTGTTCCGTCAGCGTTTGCCGAATGGCGTCCTATGCTCCATTGCTCCCTGCAATGCCCGGAATGCGATCAGGCTCGATTCACTGCTCCGCGCCGCGGACCAGTCCAGCGAGCGTGCGAAACGCAACCAGGCGTCGAATGGGTTGGGTGTCTTCATGCTGTCTCCTTGGATTGCTCGCTCAGTCCATCCCTGGTCCCGGTGCATCCCTGATACCTGAATTATTATTGTCCGCCCGACATTCGTTGGGAGGTGTTCGGGCACTGTTCAATCTAGGCAGTGATCGGTCATGGGTAAATCCGGAAGAACCCCGGAACATCGGGGTTTTCCGCAACGTCGCCGTTTGGCGCAGCCATCACACGGCAGCTGCTATGATTAGGGCAACACCGAATGGTGTGGACATTGGTCGTTGCCGCCCGCTCTGTCGCGATGCCTGGAGCATTGCACAATACGGTGGATTTTCTGCCCAAGGGCATCGCGGAGTCGCCGGCCACGGCGCATAGCCTGTTCAGATGCAGAGGCATGCGTGGGATGGTGGAACCGCAAGACATTACCTCCACTGTCTATGTGATTGATTCCGCGGGTAGCAACCTTCCCGCATACGATGCCCTGTTTTCCTCTGTGCATCTGCAGGTGGAGTATTTTTCATCCGCCAGCGAAGGCGTCCGTAGCCTCAACCGGTTTCACCGTGGCTGCGTGGTGGTGGACACCACAGCGCCGGAAGTGGATGGCGTGAGCGTACTGCAGCAACTGCGACGCCGGGGTGTGCGGCTTCCGGTTATTGTCCTTTCCTTGCCCGGTGATGTCGCAGGTGCGGTTTTCGCGATGAAAAGCGGCTGTGCCGATTACCTGGAGAAGCCCTACAGTGGCCAGATGTTGCTGGACAGCGTCTACGAAGCCATGGAGGAGGATTGGCGACAGGAACGGAGTCGCAGCGCCAAGCGGGAGCTGTGGGGTCGGCTCGAGACCCTGACTCCCAGAGAGTGGGAGGTGTTGCTGCCCATGATCCGCGGCCGCTCCAATGTGGAGATCGCCGCCAACCTGGGCGTGAGTCCCCGCACGGTGGAGGTCTACCGCTCCCGCGTACTGGCCAAGTCCGGGGCCGTCAATCTTCCCGAGTTGATCCGTATCGCCATGCGTCTGGACTTGCTATCGGACGGGCGCGCGGGGATCGGGCCCGGTGAGTAGTGAGATGCATACACCGAGGAGGGTGCGCCATGCTTCAATCAATACTGCTGGCCGTCGATGGGTCTGCCGAGCGTCAGCACGCCACGCGCAGTGCGGCACTGCTTGCAAGGAAGCTGGACGGCGCGGTGCATGCCGTTCATGTGATCGATTCGCGTCTGGTGGCTGCTGGTTACCACCTGGATGATGCCAACCCCCACAGCGTGGAGAGCAGGGTTCAGTTGAACGAGGAGCTCCAGCGACGACTGGAAACCCAGGGGAACCAAGTGCTGCAGGCGGTAACAGAGGAACTGGAGGCATTGGGTGTGCCATGCCGCGTGGAACTGCGTACGGGTATTCCCGCGGTGGAGGTGCTGGCGGCATCCGCTGACTGCGACATCATCGTCATCGGTCGACGCGGACAATCGGCGGCGGATGACCGGAAAGCCCTGGGCGAGGTGGTGGAGCGGGTGTTGCGCACTGCCACGCAACCGGTGCTGGTCGCAGGCGAGCAAACCGGGGAGTTCAGGCGCGTTGTGCTGGGGTTTGACGGTTCCAGCCCGGCCAGGGAGGCGATGATCTATGCCGCCGAGTTGTCCCAGCGTCTGAATATCCCGATGATTGCCGTGTCGGTGCATCGGGATGAGTCGCTGGCACGCAAGACCCTGGAAGTGGTGCAACACTATGCCGAGGCGCACAAGTTCGAGGTGGCCCTGGAGGTGCACAAGGGTGATCCGGTGGATGTCCTGCTGGAGGTGGCGGAGCCGACCGACCTGCTGACCATCGGCGCCTTCGGCGATGGTCGGGTGAGGGAATGGCTGCTCGGATCCACCACCGAGGCACTGTTGCGGGCAAGTACCCAACCCGTGCTGCTGCATCGTTAGCGACGCAGCAGCACGCAGGCTATCCTACATGTGGTGGCTGAAGTGGCCGTGCTCCGCATTGGCCATCAGTCTGGAAAAATCGCTGCCGCGCATATGCACCAGCGTTTCGTGATCGCCCGCCTCGAAGTAGATGTCCGGCTGGTTCAGCAGTGCGTCGTCCACGCAGACCGGTATACCGTAGGCCTGGCCGAGCGGGGGAAGGGCACCGGCGTCGCAGTCATTGAAACTCTCGGCGATTTCCTCCTCCACGGCCAGTCCCAGGCGCTCGTGCAGGATGTGCGAGAGCTTACCGAGATCGGTCCGGCAACTGGCCGGGACCACTGCCACGCGGTAGCCGGAATCGCACTTGATCAGCACGGCTTTTGCCATCTGATCCCCAGTAATATGCGCCTGCTGGGCGATACGGCTGGTTGTGACCTCCCGCGGGTGACGGACTTCCGAGTAGTCCACATCCAGACTTTTCAGATACTCGCGTAGTGTCATTGCCATGGCCATGGTCTTGCCTCCTGTGAAGTGTGAGGTACGAAAACCCAAAACGCCGCCCCGACGTGGCGTTTCCCAAGCCCATGCCGAATATCCTATCTGGTAAAGCTTAGCGCACGGTTGCGGTTCCGTGCCCCCTTGGAAGCTGCCCCGAGAGCACCTATCTTGTTAGGGAAGCACTGACGTATTCACGTTGTCGCGCTCGAGACCGGTTCTCGTTCGTGGCCAGGAGCAAGACGCCGCAGGTAGTGGTTCTACCTGCGGTGGCTTGAAACCCCGCCACGGGCGAAATCCGACCGTAACGCGGCAGCGTGAATACGTCAGCGCTTCCCTAGGGGAAACGCTGAATAATTCTCGTGCTCGCGTGAACCGGTCAGTGCTCCTTCACTAAATCCCGAGTTGTCCGGAGGTGGTATGCCTTCCCGTGATCTGGAGCGCCTGATGTGGGCCGAGGCCTGCGAAATGCTGGACCGCGCCGAACGCCTGCATCGCCAGTTCTACCGCCCCCGTCGACCATCCCAGGCATCGGCCTGGGAACCCCCGGTGGATATCTACGAGGTCAGTGACGGACTCTGGCTGGTGGTAGCCATGCCCGGCGCCCGCGGGGACAGCATCGAGGTCAGTGTGGAAGACGGCGAACTCGTGGTGAGCGCCGAGAGGCGTCTTCCCGCCGCAGCGCTCGGCGGCACCGTTCGACGACTGGAACTGCCGTACGGCCGCTTTGAGCGGCGCGTACCCTTGCCCTCCGGTACCTATACTCTGCAGGAGCGGGAGTGGCTGGATGGCTGTCTGTACCTGGGGCTGCAGTTCGCCTGAGCGAGGGATTCGATGAGCGGAAACGGACACGACACCACGCAATCGCCAGAGCCCGTGAACAAGCTTCCCGATGATGTGCTGATCGTCATTCCGGTGAGAAACACCGTACTGTTCCCTGAGCTTGTCCTGCCCATTACGGTTGGCAGGCCGCAATCGATGGCCGGGGCTCAGGAAGCGGTGAAACATGGCCGCCCGGTGGGGCTGCTGCTGCAGAAGGATCCCGAGAAGAACGACCCGGAGCCTGATGATCTGCATCGTGTCGGCACCATGTCCAATGTGCTGCGCTACGTGTCCGGGGAAGATGGAAACCACCACCTGGTCTGCCACGGTCAGGAGCGCTTTCGCGTACTGGATTTCCTGCCCGGCTATCCGTTCCTGCTAGCCCGCGTGGAGCATATTCACGAGCGAGAGAAACGCGACCAGGAGATCGAGGCCCGCATGCTTACGCTCCGGGATCGGGCGCTGGAAGCACTGAGCCTGCTGCCGCAGACACCGGAAGAACTCACCCGCGCCATCCGTGCCATCGACCAGCCAGCCTTGATGGCGGATACCATCGCCGGTTACCTGGACCTCAAGCCCCACGAGAAACAGGAGATCCTGGAGCTGGTGGATCTCAAGGCGCGCATGGACAAGGTGCAGGGCTTCCTGGATTACCGTGTGGAAGTGCTGAAGTTGTCGCAGAAGATCAGCCAGCGAACGCAGGAAACCATGAGCGAGCGTCAGCGCGAAGCGCTGCTGCGCGAGCAACTGCGGTCCATTCAGCAGGAACTGGGTGAGGGAGACGAAAAAGGCGAGGAGATTCGCGAACTGCAGGAGCGGATCAACGAGGCAGGGATGCCGGACGAGGTGGAAGAGCACGCCAGGAAGGAACTCAAGCGGCTGGAGCGCATGCCGGAAGGTGCCGGCGAGTATGCGATGAGCCGCACCTACATGGACTGGCTGCTTGAGCTGCCCTGGTCGCGTTTAAGCGAGGAGCATATCGAGATACCGCGCGCGCGGGACATTCTCGACGCCGACCATTTCGGCCTGGAACGAGTCAAGAAGCGCATACTTGAACACTTGGCGGTGCACAAGCTGAACCCGGAAGGCAAGAGCCCCATTCTCTGCTTCGTCGGGCCGCCCGGCGTCGGCAAGACGTCGCTGGGTCAGAGCATTGCCCGGGCCATGGGGCGGAAGTTCGTGCGCGCCAGCATGGGTGGCGTTCACGACGAGGCGGAGATCCGTGGTCACCGCCGCACCTATATCGGCGCTCTGCCTGGCAACGTCATTCAGGGCATGCGCAAGGCGGGAACGCGAAACCCCGTCTTCATGCTTGATGAAATGGACAAGCTTGGGGCTGGCATTCAGGGGGATCCTTCCGCGGCTCTGCTGGAGGTGCTGGATCCGGAGCAGAACAATAGCTTCCGTGACAATTACCTGGGCGTTCCTTTCGATCTGAGCCGGGTCATGTTCATCGGTACCGCGAACGTGCTCGACCAGATTCCCGGGCCGCTGCGCGACCGCATGGAGGTGATCGAGCTGCCGGGTTACACCGAGGACGAAAAGGTGCAGATCGCCCGGCGCTACCTGGTTCGGCGCCAGCGCGAGGCCGCGGGACTCGACGAGCAGCAGTTCGAAATTACGGACGCAGCGCTTCACCGCATCGTGAGCGAATACACGCGCGAGGCCGGTGTGCGCAATCTCGATCGACTGATTGGTAGCGTGGTGCGCAATGCCGCGGTCCGCATCGCGGAGGGCACTATCGACACCGCCAGGATGGACCAGGAGGATCTGGAAGGACCGCTTGGAGCGCCGCGTTTCGAGAATGAAGTGGCCATGCGTACCAGTGTTCCCGGCGTGGCCACCGGGCTGGCCTGGACGCCGGTGGGGGGCGATATTCTTTTCATCGAGGCCAGCCAGTCGGCCGGCACCGGCAAGCTGATCCTCACCGGACAACTGGGTGACGTGATGAAGGAAAGCGCCCAGGCTGCGCTGAGCCTGGTGAAGGCGAGGGCGGATGAACTGGGAATCGACCCGGACCGCCTGGCCAGGGCCGATATCCATGTCCACGTACCCGCGGGCGCCATCCCGAAGGACGGTCCCAGCGCCGGGACGGCCATCTTCACAGCGCTGGTTTCGCTCCTTTCCGGGCGTTGCGTGCGCGAGGATGTGGCAATGACCGGCGAGATCACCCTGCGCGGGCTGGTGCTTCCGGTGGGCGGCATCAAGGAAAAGGTGCTGGCGGCCCACAGGGCGGGTATACGTACGGTGTTGCTGCCGGCACGAAACCGGAAGGACTGGGACGACATTCCGGAAAAGGCGCGTGAACAACTGACATTTCACTGGATCGAGCGCGTACAGCAACTGACGGAGCTGGCACTCACCGGCGACTGCGCCGAGGAGGAACGGCTTGGGAAGCGCCCACGCAACCCGGGACGATTACCCCGCATACACGGGGCAGGGGCGGGGGTTTGCCGATGGGTGCAACTACCCGGGCCCGG
>JAFIFV010000074.1 GCA_020831845.1 Ectothiorhodospiraceae bacterium | reverse complement strand
AGCTGCGATGGATGACGCCGGCGGCGATGCACGGAATCAGTAGGTAACTGAATAGTGCGATTGCGGGTGACTTGTACAGTAGGTGCTCGCGTACGAACTCGTCATAGCCGGCGCTTTCATTGCGAAGGCGGCGCGCCATCCTTCGCAATGGAAGCCAGCCAATCAGGAATATGATGGTGCTCAGAATTACGTAAACGCCAAATAGAAGATAAGCCGTGTACGCAGCCTCGAGCGCCTGTTTGAGGTGAGTTGAGAGCATGTGCTAATTGAAGTAGCGAGATTGAACTCTTCGAATAATGCCCCCTAAAGCCGCCGAACCTACAATTCCTGCGACGCCAGCGCCGAGAATAACCCATCCAACAGGCCCTCCTGAAGCTAAGGCGAAGAAAACTGCCCCGCCACCCGCTGCCCCGGCGATCTGTGCTCCCGCAAATACCGCATCTTCCACCCACGGCTCGCCATTCTGGGCGTTGTGATGCGCCTCGTAGCCCACGATGCCGACCGCCGCTACGGTTCCAACCCCTCCGACGAATCTCGCGTTCTGCAAGAATCGGCTCATGCGTCGGATGTCCCGGTTGTCCTTCAGGTCGATGCCTCTGGGGTTGTCGGCTGCGATGTTCATGGCGCGTTGCGGCGTCAGGTACGGGTTTCTGGAGGGGCGGCGGGAGCGGTGGCTGGCGGCGCGCTGAATTTGATGGGCGTACTGGTGGCTTATGGTGGCGAAGGCGCGTTCGATCTGTGGTTTCAGGCGGTGACGGGTGATGCGGTCCGCAGCGCGGTACTGGTCCAGCAGGCGCTGCAGGCCGTCTACCCGCTGGATGTATTGCGAGCCCATGCCGTGGGCGCCTGTGAAGACGCCGGCCGAACCGGCGCCGAGGACATCGACCGCGCCCATCAGGGTGCTGCCGTCGCCATCGACGTTGGCCTCGTGCAGGGCGATGACGTCCTCGCGGCGCAGTCCGGTCATGAACAGCTCGGATTCGTTGTCCAGGGACGGGTAGCAGGCGAGGCCATCGTCCTTCACATAGGCGGCATCGCGGCGTGCATTGGGGATGGCGTGGCCGTTGAACTCATCCAGCCAGGTGTCAGAGGTTTTTCCGGGGAACGTGGCAATATGCGGCATTGCGCTCTCTCCTTAAGCGTGTTGAATCAATCCTTGATTGCGTGAAGTCTAACCACGGGAGATCCGGTCAGGCAAGCGCGAAGGGTACTTGTCGTGAGGTGACTTGTCTCAGCGGGTAGGTCTGTTAATTTACAGAGGCCGATCCAACTCAGGAGCGGTAAGGAGCTGTACGGGATGTACAGCAAGGTCTTTCGATAGCGGCCGAGCCTACGCAGGGACAGCGTGCTTTCTCTCTCCGACTCGAAAAAGCAGTCCCCCGTGATGCTCACTCCGCATATCTGCGGCCTGCCCGTATGGCAGCGTATTGGCAACAGGGAAGTGAATCATGTCCTTTCATGCCTTGATAATTTTCTTGCTCGCCGGCGAGCCAACTCCACCTCGCACCACTTGAACAGAAGGCTGGAAGAGAAGTTCGGACGGCAGTGAGGCTTGAAATGAATAGTGTTGAAAGGTCTGTAGGGAAAGGATTGCTGGTCAGCTCCTGGCTCGCTTCGATTCTTGTCCCTTTCCCAGTGGTGCTTGCATCTGAGGGGCTTCCCCAGGTTGCCGTCTGTTCCGAGATGGAACAGGCAGGCAGGGATATGCTGGCGGGCGACCCTCACGGTTTCTATTTCGTAAACGCTTTGGACGGTACGTTTCCCATCCCGCGATTTTTCATTGTGTCCGGAGTCGAGAGCAGCGGAGATATTCGGCTCACGGGTTGGGCGCTTCCTTACGATGAACATGAGCAGTTGGAGAGTGCCGATATCCACACGCACTCGAACGTGTGTGACTGGAGCATGACGATCTCCTACGGTCCGGTGGAAAACGTGTCATCGCTCATTGAAGGGAACGCCGGGGAATATGACGTGGTGGCTGAATATTCTACGGCGAAGTTGCGGGTGATGGTGGTGAGGCTTCAGGGGGCGGAGTCGGTTTCTACGGTTGTTGCATACGACGATAACCACCATATCAGCTTTGCCCAACGAGATGCGGATAAGGCACTCTGGTTGCTGCACCTCTATAACAAGCTTTAGGTGCATGACTCTAACCGGGGTACTCTGTCTGGAGGACCGAAAAAGGGCCATTGAAGAGCGGTACAGGTTTCACTACATGGATTGTAATAATCAAATTCTCCGCCTAGGGGATAGCAGGGATGGGAGGGAATCCATCTAACAACGCGACGCGTTAGACGCCCAACTCGAAGAACACGATTGAATACGAGATGGCGCTGCCAAAAGGGGGGAGGCATGACTTCGAACTCCAAAGAAGAGCCGACAGATGATCGTGTACTTAGGGTTACCAAATGGAGTGGGTACGTCATCGCGCCGGTCTTGTTTCTGGCATTCGTCAGCCTCTATTCCTTGCCGGGGCAGACCGAACTGTACTTTGCCTGGGGGATTAGCCCGGACCTCACGGTGCTAGTGATGGGTTCCGGTTACGGCGCGGGGGCATACTTCTTCGTTCGGGTCGTGACGGTGGCCGAATGGCATCGCGTTCACGTGCTCTTCCCGGGAATCGCGGTGTTCACGCTGGCGATGGGGGCCGCAACCTGGTTCCACTGGGCGGCTTTCAATACCGATCATTTTTCCACTTGGTTGTGGGTCTTCCTGTACGTGGTAACTCCGGTACTGATCCCCGCGCTCTGGCTAAGCAATGGGCGCACCGACCCGCGAAAGGCGGCACCGGGTGATGCGAGGGTGCCGACAGTCATCCGCTGGGGGAGCGGCTTTATCGGACTAGTTCTTACCGCCGTTATCCTGGTGTTCTTCATCGCACCGCAAGCGATGATCGAGCATTGGCCGTGGGCAGTCAGCCCGTTGACCTCGCGCGTGCTGCTAGGGTGGGCCGCCGTATTCAGCGTAGTGAATATGTATTTCGCCTTCGAGTCCCGGTGGAGCGCCGCCCGAATTCCCATTCAGAGCCTTGTGATCTGGTTCGGATTGATGCTTGTGGGGTTCGTGCGGGCTTGGGGCGACGTCGACCCCACCAATCCTTTGCTGTGGATCTTGCTGGGAGTTCTCGTAGTTTACTTGCTTGGGATGTCCGGCCTTTACGTTTGGATGGGACGGCGTTAATTAGAATCGGCAGAATGAAAGGGCTGGAGGACATCCATGAAGCCGCTTGACGAGCGGAAGGCAGTGCGGGGCGGGGGTGTGTCGTAGGGTGCTGGGGGGTGATGTTGGGGTTCGCTTTGCTCGCCCCAACCTACGTGTTGCCGGCTTACGTGATCATGAAAACTCGGTTCAAGATCCAGGAAATTGCTTCCAGCAGACAGCCGATAAGCAAGCCCATCGAGACGATCCACGTATGGATGAGCATGAAACGGGAAAACCATCTCTCGAACGTGCTGACAGGAAAAGATGTGGCGATTCGCTCTGCTTCTTCCGGTTCGAGGTTACGAAAGGCTCGCCCCCAGAAGCTGCGGTGAAGCACCCCGGAGGCGATGATCGCGATCAACCATCGGCTTTGAAGACGGAAAAACATGCCCCGGTTCGATAGGTAGTGTCGAACGAATTCGTCGTAGGCGTCGCTCCTGTTACGTACGCTTTCCCCTAGACGTTGCAGTAATAACCAGCCGATGAATAACCAGACAAGACCCAGCAAGATATAGACGCCTACCACGGTATACAGAGTGGGGGCTGCCTCCATCAAGCTGTCGTGTATATCGATCTTCATTGCCTATTAGCGAAAAGCGCTCGTTAATCGCCTTGCAAGTCCCCCCGCAACCGCGGATCCGGCAATGCCTGCCACACCGGCTTCCGATAAGACCGGCAAGTAAGCTGGGGAACGCATGGCTTCCAATAAACCTCTGAGGAGCGACATTGTGATGTGCCCCATGGATTAGGGCCGCATTCCAGTTAGCTCAGTCACGTCAGTCGATGACCTCCGCAGGGCTGATAACTGCGGAAGGATTCCGCCGCTCCCTCGCGGCAAACTCCGATGGCGTCAGATACTCCAGAGCCG
>JAFIFV010000062.1 GCA_020831845.1 Ectothiorhodospiraceae bacterium | reverse complement strand
CCCCCCCCGGGGGGGCGGCTCCGCCGCCCGCCGGCTACTATGCTCAGGCAACCTGGCTCTGCACGATTGTCCCGACCTGGTTCATGGCATTGGGGCCGCCAATACCCACCGCCGTGTTGTTCACCTGCGCCGCCTGGAACTGGTTGGTCCACTTGGAGGCGTCCACGATGCTCACGTGGCCGGAATGGAAGGGGTAGGCGTGTCCCCGGGACACCAGGGATGTTCCACCCTTCACGACTGTCATCGCCTTGCGGTCCAGTTCACGGGTGCTGCTCAGATCACGGATGCTGCTCAGATCACGGATGCTGATGGTCGACATGATGATTTCCTCTTTCACTGTCTGATGATTGGTTCGGACTATCAGGCAACCTGGCTCTGGCTGATGGCGCCAACCTGGTTGATCACGTTGGGCCCACCGATACCAACGGCGGTGTTGCTCACGTTCGCCACCTGGGTCTGGTTGGTCCACTTGGAAGCGTCCAGGAAGCTCACGTGCCCCGGGTACGAGGGGAACTTCGGATACAGGTAGGACGTTCCGCCGCGCACGGTGGTCATCGCTTCGCGGTCCAGTTCACGGGTGCTGCTCAGGTCACGGATGCTGATGGTCGACATGGTTGAGTTCCTCTTTGCATTTCAGTTGTCGGCGGTATGCCGGGTTTCATTGCCAAGAGCGTTTCGCTCTCGATCAGGGAATTGCAGCTTGCATGCCAGCTTTGCGATGACCGGGGAAATTTTTCTCAACAAATTGTTTTTAAAGGAAATTAAAATTAATCCCGCCCCTCCTTCCCTTGATGGCGCGCGGCACGAGGCGAGAAGTGGGTTGGCCCGCAGACAACAGTTCTGGCCGGTATGGTGTTTCCGGCATGACACCCGCGGCCACCGGCTCTCCCGAAGCGGCGGGCAAGACAGGGAGTCCGGAGTCACCCGGCATGCCTGCACGCAGGACGACGCCGGAGAAAGTCGGCCGCGGACGTTGCAACCATGTCTACAGGGCGGCATCAGGCCGGACAGAAGAAACCAGGTAACGAAAAGGGATATGCGAAGGGTCGGCGGGATGGAAAGCGCGGCGGAGCCTGCCGGCTCCGCCGCTTAAGGAAACACCGATCAATTCACTCGAGCGGCGTTACGAGAAGGGAACGGGCAGGCAAGCATGACGACCTCGCCGTCGAGGACAACGCCCGGAGCATTGCCGGAACCGCCCGCTGCGTCACTTGCTGGCACCACCACAATTCGGTCCCTTCGCCTTGCAGTACACCCGGCCTGCGCCGGCGCCTATCCGTTCACCGAGGGGAGTGAGGGCTTTCTTGAGCAATCCCAACACTGATACCCCCTGGCCTCCTCGGATGCCGGCCATTGCCTTGCGATCAAGCTCCTGGCTCGCATTCAGTTCGTCGATTTTCAGTTTGGACATGACATATCTCCTCTGGTGCTCATCGATACTCTGCCGGTAGCGCTGGCCGGATCGCGGCTTGCCCCGGAACCCGGCCAGCGCTGCCACAGGAAGTGCTGCAACGCATGTGCCATACTGCTCTCCGCGCCTCCCGGCCCCTATTTGATTGATTTTTCTTGAAATCAGCGTTCCCGGCGCAGCTGAGAACGGCGGGGCATGCGGCAGAAAGTCTGCTACACCCCAACGATGACGAAGTAACTGTCACAGCAGATATGACATACCGGCCCGGCCGGCAGGGCGGATTCCATGGTCGGGACGGTCATGCGGGAGGCACGACACTCAGCCGACTAGAATAAGAAAGGCGGGCGCTGATCAGTACCTCCCGCCCCGGCGGGTCTACCGGCATCACTGAGGGCGCAAGGATGGGGCGAACGGTCTCGGTGCACTCCTACCGTGGGGGCACCGGCAAGAGCAACATCACCGCAAACCTTGCCTACCTGCTGGCCAGCCGCGGGCAGCGGGTGGCTGTGCTCGATACGGACATCCAGTCGCCCGGCGTTCACCTGATCCTGGGACTCAAAGCGCAACGAATCGTGCACACCCTATCCGACTTCGTGCTCGGCCGATGCGAACTGGCGGAAACGGTCTACGACGTCAGCCGACAGATCGGCCTGGATCCAAGCGAGGGGCAAGTGTATCTGCTGCCTTCGAGCATGGCGGTGGACGACATCTCACGCGTGATCGCCGAGGGCTATGACGTCAGCCGTCTTGGCCGTGAGTTTCGCCGACTGATGGACGAACTGGCGCTCGATTTCCTGTTCCTGGACACGCATCCAGGCCTGAATCGGGAAACACTGCTGACGATCGCGGTTTCGGACGATCTGGTGGTTCTGCTGCGCCCCGACACCCAGGATTACCACGGCACCGCAGTGCTGCTGGAAGTGGCCAACCGTCTGCGCGTTCCCCGCATTCGTATGGTGGTGAACAAGATGGTTAACGGGATGACTCCGGAGAACGTGCGTGCACACGTACAGGCAGCCTACGGACAGGCAGTCATCGGCGTGCTGCCGCTGGATGAGGACATGGCAATCATGGGAAGCCGGGATCTGTTCTCCCGGGTTCACCCTCGACACCCCCTGACCATGGCGCTGAACGATGTCGCAAACCATCTGCTCGACCTCGAACAAGATCACTGAGGAGCCTCAAGACCGGGGTGATTACGGGGTTCTGCGACGCCTGGTCGATAGCGAAGAAAACCGGCTTGTAGTCTCTTTCGGCGGCGGGGCAGTTGCAGGCCTTTGTGGAAACATCGCCCTGGCCGCGCTGATCGAGGAACTGGGGTTGCGGGAGTCCGTGGACGAGATCTGGGGCACCAGCGCGGGTGCCATCGTAGGTGGCTGCTGGGCCACTGGAACGCCGGCATCCTATTTGCTGGAGACGATCACCCAGGTATCGCCGAGGGCCGCTATCGACGTCAGCTATGCTGCGCTGCTAACTGCGCTGCTATTAAGGCCGTTCGGCCGTCCGCTGCCCGACGGGCTGATCCGGGGGCGCAGGCTTGCGGAAACCGTGGACAAGGGATTGCGCATCAAGGACTTCGAGAATTGCCCGACGCCATTCCGGTGTATTGCCTGCAGCGATGACGGACTGAACCGCCGCAAGATCTTCCGTCGAGGGCCACTGCTGCCCGCAATTCTCTCCAGCATGACCCTGCCCGGCATTCTGATGCCGAGGCCGCGGCTGGAGTTGGAGGACTGCGGTTACCTCGACGGGGCGCTGCTGGAGAAGACACCGCTGATCTCCCCGATCGCCGAGCACCTGCGCAGCGGTGACGCGCGCAAGCTCCTGCTTCTGGCCACCCATTTCGGAGGCGACGAACGGCGTACGCCCGCCTGCGGATTCGTACAGCGCTTTATCCAGACCATCTATGCGGTGGAAGATGTCTTATGGGATTACCAGCTCAAGGAGGCCCGGCACCGCTATCGCGAGGTGGTGAGCCTGGTTCTGCTCAACCCCCACATAGTCGAGCCGAGCCTTTTCGATCTGAGCCGTGCGGTGGAGCACTACCAGCAGGCCATGAGCGACTTCCGCAACAAACTGCAGGATAGCGTGATTGCACTGACCTTTGGCGCTGACTAGGGAAGCAAGCGATCGAGCAATTCCGCGGCCTCTGCGTCCACCTGTCGACGGTCGAAATCAATAGGCGGCAGCTCGGCGCTGCGGTAGCGCTGATCGGTGTAGCGGAACAGCAACAGTACGTCGCCGAGCGCGAGGCTATCGCCGTGGCCCAGGAGGCAGCGCCGTCCACGCTGAATGCGTCGGCCGTTCAGATAAACGCCATTGCGCGCGCCAAGGTCCACGACACGGTACTGATTCTCCTCGCGCTCGACGCAGGCGTGTGTACGACTGACCGTCTCCGAATCAAGCACCAGATGATTCTCGTCCCGCCTCCCTATCCGCGTAATCGGACGCCCCAGATCGATACACTGGCCAGCCTGTGTCCCTTGCACGATCACGAGCTGCGCGCACTCCTCCCGTTCGCCCGATTTTCTGAGTAAGCCGGCCACATCCAGAAAGCTGGTACCTCGGTCTTGTTCGGCCATGTTGAATCTCCCCGTCTCAGGGCATGCGTCGCCTGATGTCCTGATGAAGTTCGCGTAGCCCCGCGTGATCCGGCGCCACATCCAGCCCGGCCCGCACCGAGTCCAGACCGGCCTGCAACTCCCCCTCCTGCATCTGCCTGCTCGCCCGCTCCGCGTAGAGATCGGCGATTGCCTCGAGCCCAGCAAGCGCCGGCACGTTGAACGGGTCCAGCTCCAACACATGGCGGTAAACATCTGCGGCATTGCTCCCCGGGGGCTCGATCAAGCGATCCAGATCCAGGTGTGCCTCGGCGATGCGGAGCAGATCCAGGATGCGGTCCTCGGGCTTGGGTTGACGGGCGATCTGCTCACGCAGCTCCAGCAGCTTGGCATGATCAGGCACGACCTCCAGGCCGATTTCCACATACTGCAAACTGGTGTTCAACTGACCCCGGCGCAGGCTCTCCCGGGCTTTCTCCTCGTAGGTACTGGCGATTGATTGAAGCCCCGCAGTAGCCGACCTGTTGTCAGGGTCCATATCAAGCACACGACGATAGACCTCCATCGCATTGCTGCCCGAGGGGCTGACCAGGCGCTCCACCGATTTGTGCGCCTCGGCGATCGAGAGCAACTGAACCACCTCGGGCGATGGCTGCGCCTCCGCCGGCGACAGCTCCGGATCGCCATGCGCGATGCGGCCGTCCGCCTCGTCAATCGGGACAGAAGGCGCGGGCGCTTGCTGGAAAAGCATGTAGCCCACGCCGGTGGCCAGCAGTATCACCAAGCCGCCACCCAGGAGCACACTCTGGCGGCGCGTCGGCAGGGGCAGGCGCGCATGCTTCGTTCCTCTGGCCCGGTCTGGCACAGCCGCATCGGTGCGGTTCCGATGCACCGCGGTATCAGGCGCCACGTGTCTGGCCTGCACGGCGTCGATCAGCGCATCCGCGTTGGCGAAACGCTCGTCCGGGTCCTTCGCCAGCAACCGATTCAACAGCGGCTGAAATTCGCTTTGCGCCTGCGGCAATTGCGGCACCGGCTTGTTCAGGTGCATCAGCGCAGTGGTGAACGGGTCTTCCGAGTGATAGGGCCTGCGACCAGTCAGCATCTCATAGAGCACGATGCCGAGACTGTAGAGATCCGAGCGAGCGTCAGCGGCTTTTCCCTGGGTCTGCTCGGGGCTCATGTAGTCCGGCGTTCCGAGCGCCCAGCCGGTCATTGTCAGTCGGGTACTGTCGGCATTGCCGCGCGCAATACCGAAGTCGGTCAATACGCTGACGCCGTTGTCCCGGAACAGGATGTTGGCGGGCTTGACGTCCCGGTGCACGAAACCGCGCTCGTGGGCATAGCCAAGGGCGCTCGCCATTTCACACAGGATCACCATCGCCTGGTCTGCGGACAGCCCGCTGCGGATGCGATTGCTCAGTGTGCCACCGGCCAGATACTCCTCTGCCATGTAGTACCAGGAACGATGCACCCCGATATCGTAGATGGTGACCACGTGAGGATGGGTAAGTTGGGCGATGATGCGGCCCTCACGCAGGAAACGGGCGCAGAAGGAGCGGTCGGCCACCAGCGAGGCGGCCATGATTTTCACGGCCACCCGTCGTTCAAGTGACTCCTGGATCGCGAGGTAGGCGGAAGCCGTGGCGCCACTGCCAAGTTCCCGCTCCAACCGGTAGCCTGGTATACGCAAGGTCTTCTCAAGCGAGCCGCTCATCTATGCCACCGCGTCCGTACAACTGACGACTACACAGTCATGATCCGACCTGCAGCAGCATGGCCGTGGTGTTGTCCGACAATCCGGGCCGGGATGCCTGGCACAAAGCCATGAGCAACGCTTCCAGAGCCGCTTCAGCTGTGTCAGCATCCGCCAGGGCGCTTGGCCATGTATCGTTCACCAGAATGGCGGGGGCAGGCACATGCCACAGGCCATCCGTTGCCAGCAGGTAGCTCGAACCGCGACGTAGCGAGATTGGGCGACAGTCGTCCATGCCCTCCAGGAACGCGGGCAACAGGGAGCGATCAAGGTGAGCCAGCGCCGGACGGAGCTCGCCACCTGAACTGGTCAACGCATTCCCCAGCACGAAGGCCTGACTGATGGTGCTATCCAACCGGCCGTGCACCAGTTGTCGCCAGTCCGGCTCGCCCAGAATATCCACGATCGCTGCACGCGTGGCCGGCACATGATCCACCGTGAGGCAGGCGACGGCGTCCTGCCTTCTCCACTCGTACAGACGACTGTCGCCCACGTGGTACAACCAGGCTTCGCCTTGCCCCGACAGCTCCAGCAGCGTCAGTGTGCAGCCGGGCGGACGAAGGCGAGCGCTGAAACGCGTCTGTAACCGCGTGTGCAATGCGTCCAGCTCCGCGACCATCTGCTGTTGGGACGCATAGGGGGGCTGCATGGCTATGCTTCGTGCCGCGGCTTCGGCAACCTGTCGGCCGTCCGCGTGCCCGCCCATACCGTCCAGCACCGCAAGCCGCATACGCCCCGCCGGCCATCCCGTGTGCGCCTGCCTCATCGGCAGCTGGTTCTCTAGCCACAATGCATCGCCGACCGCATCGACAAGCACCAGGTTATCCTGGTTCTCCAGCCGCTCTCCCGGGCGCATCGCGGTGAGGGAAAACCAGGCCACCGCCAGATTCTGCGGCGCCAGCGGGCGCGAGTCGCTGGAACCGAGGTAGCCCTGCAGTTGGGAAAGCGGGAGCCCCACCTTTCTACCCTCGCGCGTGCCGGCGTCAACCAGGCCTTCCTGCCACCACTACAAGTATTGACACCTTTTCCAGCTCCTGCCCGGCAAGATTGGAAGTTAACGCATGGCAGGCATAACCAGGTCCATCAGAAGGGTGGGCGCTGAGAAGGACTCCTACGTCGTGGGGGGGGGGGGGG
>JAFIFV010000047.1 GCA_020831845.1 Ectothiorhodospiraceae bacterium | reverse complement strand
GGTTATCTTGCCGTACTGGCCAAGGTGCGGGCTTTCCCCGGGCCAACCAAGGGCGCCACGTTACCGGGGCGCACTCTGCAAGCAGCGCTGGACGGCGAGGCCGCCCAGGCAGTAACCACCGAAGCGCGCTGATCAGCTGGTCAGGCCTTTCGCCTTGCTGAGCAGTTCCCGCAGCAGGGTGGTCAGCTCGGTCCTGGACTCCGTCAGCCGTGCCAGTGGTGCGCTCG
Organism: Ectothiorhodospiraceae bacterium; assembly: GCA_020831845.1. GTDB lineage: Bacteria > Pseudomonadota > Gammaproteobacteria > Nitrococcales > Aquisalimonadaceae > LSCE01. The sequence goes on along the minus strand of JAFIFV010000047.1, from coordinate 47,110 downwards.
CCGCGTCGTTCAGACGCTCCATTTCCTGCACCTCGTCCACCAGCGCCGTGGCGTGTTCGTCTACGTTCGCCATGGCGCTGCCGATAGCCTGGTTCACATCACCCAGCGATTCGGTCTGCGCCGCCACCTGCCGGGCGCGTGCGCTGCCGCGCTCGCCGAGATCCAGCATGGCGCTGGCTTCCTCGATCAGGCCCTGCAGCGTCTGGTCGATCTCCATGGTGGCACGGCCGGTCTGTTCTGCCAGTTCCTTGATTTCCTCCGCCACCTTTGCGAAGCCCTTGCCGGCGTCGCCTGCGCGCGCGGCCTCGATGGCAGCGTTCAGCGCCAGCAGATTGGTTTGCTTGGAGATGGCGGCGATGCCGGCAGCGGCCTTGCCCACGCGGTGCAGCGCCTCGTTCAGCCCGCGCAGTTCTTCGTGCACCGCGTTGGCGTCCACCGTCAGTTGCTGAATGCGTTGCAGTGCGGCGTCGATCTGCTGGCGGGATTCTCCCATGTCCTTGGCCGCGGTGGCCGACACGTGCTGGGCGCCACGGGCTGAGGAGTCCACCAGCCGGCTGCCCTCCAGCAGCGACTCTGCATCCTGGCGTATGGCCGGGAGCTGGTCCAGGCTCTCTCGCAAGACTTCGCCCGCCTTCTCCACTTGGAGCGCGATCTGCCCCGGGGACAGCTCCCCCGCGACACCACCTTCCAGGCTTCGTAGCAACCGCTGCGACTCGGTCAGCGCTTCGGCCAGGGCGGTTTCCACGGATTCGGTGTTTGCGCTCATTCGATCAACGCCACCGGCCAGGGATTGCGCGCCATCGTCAATGCGACCCACGGCCTGACGGATCTGCGCGGACTCACGCTCCACATCCTGCATGGCGTCGGCCACCGCCTCCATCATCCGCGAGAGTTCCTCTGCGCTTTCCCGGACATCGGCGCCGCGTTCCTGTCCTGCCGACGCGCGCTCGGTCAGCGTCTCGCCGCAGCGGGCCACGTCTTCAAGCAGTTGCTGGATGTCGCCAGTGGATTGCGCGGTTTGCCGGGCAAGCTCCTTGACGTGCTCGGCCACGACGGCAAAGCCGCGCCCGGACTGGCCAGCTCGTGTGGCTTCAATGGTGGCGTTGAGGGCCAGCAGATTCGTCTGCTTGGCGATTCGGGTGATGGTGGCGGCGGCGCTGTTCACGCGGTCCAGTGCCTGTCGCAGCCGGGATACCTGTTCGGCGATGGAGCCCACCGCATCGGTGAGGCCGCAGACCGTGTCCACTGATGCCTGCACGGTCTGTCGCCAGTCGCCCACCGCTGCGGAAGCGCTGGCGGCGGCGCGGCCGGCTTCGTTGCTGAGGTCGTCAACACGCGTTCCCCGCCGTTTCATATCTTCCGCCAGGCGAAGCAGGCTCTGCAGGTGCGCAGACTCTTCCTTCACCCGTTTGCCGGCTTCTCGCAGTGCCTGACCGATATCCGTCAGCGGAGCTTTTAGCCGGTTGTGGTCGGCGGGTGCGGGGCCGCTCTCCTGCACGTCATGGGACTCCATGGGGGCGTTTTTCCTGGGTCGGAGAGTTGGCCAGAGAGATGTCATGAAGATGATTCGCTCGCAGTGGACGTTGGCTTGTACGGTTCATCGGCCAGGAGCGGCGCAACTTTACCGTTTATGGCGTATTCACGCCTTGCGCCGGAGAGTCCCGGCGATTCCTCCATCACAACATGTCCGCGTTGTCGAATCCGGGACGAAATCTCAATTTCCTTAACTCCCGCACATTTTGGGAACGTGAACTGTGCACATAATCCTGCGCAGTCACAAAAACGATAACAGGACGCGTACCAGCGTTTGCTTGGAACGGAAGACATGAGGAACAGGGGATGAGCCGGGCAGGGAAACCCGAGAACAGTACGCCGGACGGGATTGAGCCACTGATTCGTGAACAGTATCGTGAATTGGCCGAAGCCTGGCGTGCTCATGCCGTGGATGGCCAGTTGAATTCGCTGGCGGTGTTCCGTGACCGGGCAGCCGAGTTCTCCCGTCACGCCCATGCCGAGTCGCTCGAGCGCGTGGCCGAACTGGCGCTGATGCTGGAGGTGATGTGCGGGCCGGTACTGCACGGCGAGGACGCGCTGAGCCCGGAATTCCATGACATCGTCGATCACTACGTCAGTACGCTGGAGTCGGCCTGTCACGAGGCGGCGCGCAGTTCCCCGGCTACCGCGTCAATAGACGACGCTGCGCCGGCGTCGGTGCTGATGCTTGCCCGTCATGGCGACCTGGATGCGAGCTGGCAACTGGCCCATTTCGGTTACGAACTCCAGCTGTTCCCCAGCACCTCGGCCCTGCTGGCAGCTGCCCGGAAGCGGCCGCCGCAGGCGATGATTCTGGATACAGCTGCCGTTGCCGATGTCAACGAGGTCATGGTGCTGGCCCAGCAGACCCGGGAGCTTCCAGAGACGGATATCCCCGTGTTCATGATCAGTGCCACTGCCAGCATGGAGACACGTCTGGCCGCGGCGCGGGCAGGCGTGACAGCGTTCATGGTGAAGCCGGTGGATTTTCATGAGCTGGTGGACCAACTGGACGCCATCCAGTCGGATCAGGAGCCTGCCCCCTTCAATATCGTCCTGGTGGAGGACAGTCCCACCCAGGCGCGCTATTTCTCCATCGTGCTGGAGAAGGCCGGCATGGATGTCACGGTGGTGCGCAACCCCCTGGATGTGCTGGGCGTGCTGGATGACAGTCCGACAGACCTCATCCTGATGGACATGTATATGCCGCATTGCAACGGCCATGAGCTGGCGCAGGTGGTCAGGCAGGTTCCACGATACGCCAGCATCCCCATCGTGTTCCTGTCCGCGGAAACCAAGGTGGAGCGGCAATTGCGTGCCATGAGCAAGGGCGGCGACGATTTCCTGACCAAACCGATCGAGCCGGCGCACTTGATCCGCTCGGTCTCTATTCGGGCGGAACGGGCCAGGATGCTGCGCAGCCTGATGGTGACCGACAGCCTCACCGGCCTGCTCAACCACACGCGCATCAAGGAGGAGCTGGAAGCCGAGATTTCGCGTGCGGAACGACGCGGCGGTTCAGTTTGCTTTGCCATGCTGGACATTGATCACTTCAAGGGCGTGAACGATACCTTCGGCCATCCTGCCGGGGACCGCGTGATCAAAACCCTGGCCCGGATGCTCCAGCAGCGCTTGCGGCGCACAGACTCCATCGGCCGTTACGGTGGCGAGGAGTTCGCAGTGGTCATGCCGGACGCAAGCACGGCGCAGGCGGCGGCTGTACTCAACGACATCCGGCAGCGGTTTGCCGATGTGCGGCAGACAGGTCAGGCAGGCTCGTTCAACTGCACCTTCAGTGCCGGGGTGGCGAGTTATCCAGCCTGTGCGGACGCCACGCAGCTCACCATGGAGGCCGACATGGCGCTGTTCGGGGCCAAGTCCGAGGGTCGTAACCGCGTGCGCATCGGCAGACAGGGCCGATCCGATGGATGAGAGGAACTGATACGCAGTCGCCGTTTGGCGACGGAAACCGTTCTCTTCAGAAACAATCTGTTACAATCCGGCGCGATGCGGTTCCTGGCCCGAATAGCGCAGCCCGGCAAGTGAATCGAGCCGATTCTCCGCTGCTCCGCGGCGTATCGGCAATACGCAAACCAGGACGTAATGTGAGCCAGTTGATTCTATGAGCCTCAGTTGGATTGATCGACGCAGTTTGCGCGCCGCGAATGCGCTGGGATTCCTGTTCTGTGCCGGAATGATTGGCGCCGCCTACTACATGGAGCTGGCCATGGGGCTGGAGCCCTGCCCGCTGTGCATACTGCAGCGTCTGGCGGTGGTGGCTATGGGCATCGTGTTCCTGTTGGCGGCGCTGCACGGACCTCGGGGCGCCGGACGCTTTGTCTACGGATTTCTGATTCTGCTGGCTGCCGGCAGCGGTGGTGCAATCGCCGGTCGCCACCTCTGGCTGCAAAGTCTGCCGGCCGATCAGGTCCCGGCCTGTGGTCCCGGGCTGGAATACATGCTGGACGTTTTCCCCCTGATGGAAGCCATGCGCATGGTGCTCCAGGGCTCCGGCGAGTGCGCGGAAGTGGAACGTGTGCTGGGAGTGACGCTACCGGGCTGGACGCTGGCCGCCTTCATCGTGGTGGGTGTGTACGGGGTATGGTACAACATGCGCCCCAGAGAGCGGGCGATCTGGCTGTAACGCGAACGCGAGAATCAATCAGCGTTTCCTTAAGGTCTCGCCGCCCCCAGGTCTTCCACCAGCATCCGAGCAGTCATGACCAAGTCGCGTTCCCGCCGCAGAAGCGGTAAAAGCCGAACCGTCTCCGCCCCCCGGCGGGGCTGGTGGCGCTGGATGCTGTTGCTTGGACTGCTGTTGCTTGCCGTGATGGGCGCTTATGCAGCCTGGCTGGATCACACCGTTCGATCCCAATTTGAAGGAAAGCGCTGGTCGGTGCCTGCCACCGTCTATGCACGGGCGCTGGAACTCCACCAGGGCCAGCGCCTGACACGCCGCCAACTGGAACTCGAGCTGGAGGCGCTGGGCTACAGCCAAGGCGCCGACACCCGTCAACCGGGCACCTGGAGGGCCAGCGGCAGCGGCATCGAGCTTTCCAGTCGCCCCTTTACCCACTGGGATGGTCACGAACCCTCCCAGCGCCTGCATCTGACGTTTGCCGATGGTCGGATCAATATGCTTCGGCGCCTGGACGGCAGCGCGGTTTCCCTGGCCAGGCTCGATCCGGCGGTGATCGGTCACATCTACCCTGGCCACCGCGAGGACCGGCTGCTGGTGAGACTGGAAGATGTCCCCCCTACCCTGATCGCGGGTCTGGTGGTGGTGGAGGACCGCGCCTTTTTCCAGCATGCCGGCATCTCGCCCAGCGCCATCGCGCGGGCCGCTGCAGCGAATCTCCGTGCCGGCCGCGTGGTCCAGGGCGGCAGCACGATCACCCAGCAGTTGGTCAAGAACTTCTATCTCTCCAGTGACCGGACGTTCTGGCGCAAGGGTAACGAAGCCATCATGGCGTTGCTGCTGGAGGCCAGGTACGACAAGGAAGACATTCTGGAAACCTACCTGAACGAGGTCTACCTGGCGCAGGACGGGGATCGCGCCATCCATGGCTTCGGTCTGGCCAGTCAGCATTTTTTCGGTACCGAACTGGCGCGTCTGTCGCTGGAACAGCAGGCGCTGTTGATTGCGCTGGTTCGCGGTCCGTCCTTCTACCATCCCAGGCGGCATGAACAGCGGGCGCTGGCGCGCCGCAACCTGGTACTGGATCTCATGTCCGAGCAGGGCGTGATCAGCCGTGATGCGGCGCGCGTGGCCAGCAGCCGGCCGCTCGGCCTTCGGCCTGCGCGCACCGGCCCCAGGGCCAGCTACCCGGCGTTCATGGACCTGGTCCAGCGCCACCTGCTGCGCGACTACCAGCGTGAGGATCTTCAGACCGAAGGGCTGCGCATCTTCACCACGTTCGCACCCTCCGTCCAGCACGCCACTGAAGCGGCCATCCAGGAGCGTCTGCGGGATCAGCCGGTCGACGTCGAGGCCGCCGCCGTGATCGTGGATGTGGATTCCGGCGAGGTGATGGCGCTGGTGGGCGGGCGCAACCCCCGATACGCGGGGTTCAATCGTGCCCTGGATGCCCGGCGCCCGGTGGGGTCCCTGATCAAGCCGGCTGTCTATCTGGCGGCGCTGGACCAACCGGCCCGCTACGGCCTGGGCAGTCTGCTGGAGGATGTGCCACTCACGGTTACCGACGAACGCGGCCGCCCCTGGGAGCCTCGCAACTTCGACCGGACGTTCCGCGGCCAGGTGTCGTTGGTTGACGCGCTGGCCTATTCCTACAACATTCCGACGATCCGCCTCGGACAGGAAATCGGATTGAGCACGGTAGGCCGGACGGTGGAGCGATTGGGCGCACCGACGCCGCGGACGCTGTACCCATCGTATCTGATCGGCACAGGTGAGCTGACGCCGTTGCAGGTGGCACAGGTCTACCAGACACTGGCTTCCGGAGGTTACCGCTCTCCGTTGCGCGCGGTGCGGGAGGTCACCGGCCAGGATGGCACGCCGCTGTCCAGATATTCGTTGGCAGTGGACCGGGTATTCGACCCGGCCAGTGTGCAGCTGGTGAACCTGGCGCTGGTGGAGGCCACGCGCCGCGGGACCGGGCGCGACATCTATCGTTACCTGCCGTCAGGGTTGACCATGGCAGGCAAGACGGGCACCACGGATGAAACCCGCGATAGCTGGTTTGCCGGCTTCGGAGCGGATAGGCTGGGCGTGGTCTGGCTGGGGCGCGACGATAATGCGCCCACCGGCTTTACCGGATCCAGCGGAGCGTTGCCGATCTGGGGTGTCGCCATGGCCGCGATTGAGCCGGCACCCTATGCTGATGTCCTAGCGCCCGAACTGGAGTGGGTATGGATCGACGGCGAATCCGGGGCGCGTTCCGCCGAAGGATGTGAAGGGGCGAGAAGGCTGGCGTACCGGGTGGATGCCGCGCCGGAGGAATGGACCGCATGTGGCCAGCGAGTGGCGCAGCGCGAAGAAGGCGGTGGACTGGGAGGCTGGATCAGAGGCTTGTGGCGATGAGTGCGAGAAGGAATGAATGGATCAGGGGCGCGCTGTCGCTTGCGTTGGCAGTGCTGCTGGTTGCCGGTTGCGCGGCGCCAGGTACCTACGGCGACCCGACGGAGCGCGGCAGGGACGTCCCGGCCACGCAGCAGCCCGACAAGGCAGCGGAACCCGAATTGTCAGCGCCTCCTGCCGTGGTGGCGTTGCTTGAGCAGGCCGAAGAGGCTTCCGCCGCAGGTGAGCACGACCGTGCCGCCGCCCTGCTGGAACGTGCTTTGCGGATCGACCCGCGCAATGCCGTGCTCTGGCACAACCTGGCGGTGGTCCGCTACCGGCAGGGCGAATACGCCCAGGCTGACAGCATGGCCCAACGCTCGCTGCAGCATCTTTCAGGGCGCTCTGATCTGCAGAAACGGAACTGGCAGTTGATCGCCGTCTCCCGGGAACTGGCCGGGGACACTGCGGGCGCGGCCCAGGCCAGGGAGCGGCTGTCCACCTTCGGGGCAGCTTCCGGTCAATGATGGATGTCAACCACTGGCTCGGCGTCGACGGCCCGTTGTCCGGCCGCATCCCGGGCTTTCAGCCGCGTTCCGAACAGCAGGCGCTGGCCGAGGCGGTGGCGCAGACGCTGGAGCAGGGTGGCACGCTGATCGCCGAGGCGGGTACCGGCGTGGGCAAGACCTTTGCCTATCTGCTGCCGGCACTCATGTCCGGGCGCCGGGTCATCATCTCCACCGGTACGCGCACCTTGCAGGACCAGCTCTATCACAAGGATCTGCCGCTGGTTCGGCAGGCGCTGGATCTGCCGGTGCGGACCGCGCTGCTGAAAGGTCGCTCCAATTACCTGTGCCTGTACCGCCTGGATCGTGCCCAGGTCGACGGTGGCAGCGACACCCCGGCCGTGGCCAGGGAGCTGCAGGCCATTCGCCAATGGGCTTCCATGACGCGTACCGGCGATATTGCCGAGCTTTCGGAGGTGCCCGCCGACCGCCAGGTCTGGTCCCGGGCTACGTCCACGGTGGACAACTGCCTGGGGCAGGAGTGTCCGGTGTTCGGCGAGTGCCATTTGATGGAGGCTCGCCGCCGTGCGCAGGAAGCCGATCTGGTGGTGGTCAATCACCATTTGCTGATGGCGGACATGGCGTTGAAGGAAACCGGCTTCGGCGAGGTGCTGCCTGCGGCCGAGGCCTACGTGCTGGATGAGGCGCACCAATTGCCGGATGTGGCCGCTCAGTTCTTCGGTCTGAGCTTGTCCAGCCGTCAGTTGCTCGACCTTGTACGTGACGTGCAACTGGACTATCTGCGTGAGGCGGGCGATGTGCCCGCCGTGCAGGAGGGCTTGGACCGGCTACGCACGGCCGCGCTGGACGTGCGTCTGAGTCTCGGCCAGACCAGGCGCCGCGCCGCATGGGCCGAGGTGGCGGAGGATGCCACCGTAAACGATGCGCTGGATACGCTGCAGCAGTGCCTGAACGGTTTGCGTCAGGAACTGGAAGCCCTGGTTCCCAGGGGCAAGGGCATGGAGGCCGGGCACCGCCGCGTGGCCGAGATGCTGGAACTGCTGGAGCGTTTCCAGGCCGGCGAGGACGACACCTACGTCAAGTGGTTCGAGACGCACAGCCAGGCGTTTCTGCTGCGGCTGACACCGCTGGATGTGGGGCGCCAGTTCCATGGCCAGATGCACAAGCACCCCGGGGCCTGGATTTTCACCTCTGCCACCTTGTCGGTGAACCGGCAGTTCGACCACTTCCGCCGTCGCATGGGCATAGACGAGGCCGAGGAACTGCGGCTGGAAAGCCCGTTCGATTACGCCAACAATGCGCTGCTTTACGTACCGCAGGGCTTGCCGGAGCCCAACGCCCGGCAGTATGACGAGGCTTACCTGGAGGTGGCGCTGGATGTGCTGCGGGCAAGCCAGGGTCGTGCGTTCCTGTTGTTCACCAGCCACCGCGCACTGCGCCAGGCGGCTGACTGGCTGCGTGACCGCTGCGACTTCCAGTTGCTGGTACAGGGCGAGGCCGCCCAGCACGCGCTGCTGGAGCGTTTCCGCGATCAGGGCAATGCCGTGTTGCTGGGCACGGCGAGTTTCTGGGAAGGCGTGGACGTCAAGGGTTCCGCCTTGTCCGCCGTATTGATCGACCGCTTGCCGTTCGCGTCTCCGGCCGACCCGGTGACCGAGGCGCGCATCGAGTTCCTGCGCAGGCACGAAGGCAATCCGTTCCGGGATTTCCAGCTGCCCCATGCGGTGATCAGTCTGCGCCAGGGAGTTGGTCGGCTGATTCGGGATGCGCAGGATACCGGCGTGCTGATGATCGGCGATCCGCGCCTGGTGAACCGCTCCTATGGAAAGCAGTTCCTCAACAGCCTGCCGCCCATGGCGCGCACCCGCAGCCTTAGCGTGGTCAAGGCGTTCTTCGAGTCGGCGGCAGCGTAGAAGGCTGCCTGCCCTATTGTCCCCACTGGCCGCTGCGTCGCATCACCCGCAATTGATGCTTTCTGCGGCTGAGCCATTGCCCTAGCCCACGGCAGCGCCACAGCGTATTGAACTGACGGTAGCCCAGGTTTTCCAGCGCTGCGACCATGAACAGTCGCAGCACGCCGGGTTTTCGCTGGTAGACGCTGAATGGCATAGTCTCCAGCAGTTGGAGAGGTGGGGGGATCAGCGGTTGTCCGGGCATGGAACAAAAATGCCCAGACCGCAGGATGCGGACCCCGGCGGCGAGCAGTTCGCCGCCGGAGTATGGCGTTCACCGCGATGTTAACGGAGTGAAATCCTCACGCTCGGCAAGGAAGCCGGGGCGCGGTTTAGAGGCGGCATACGGCCTGCGCGGCGCGTTCCTGACGCTGTTGTAGACGAAGAACACGTTGCTGCGGGGGTCCGGAGACATGTTGGCATTGGAGCCGTGCAGCGTGTTGCATTCGAACAGCAGCAACGACCCCGCCGCCCCCTTCGGTGCCTGGATCCCACCCCCCTGACGGATCAGGCGGCGCAGGCTGTGCTTGTCCGGAACGCCGAGCCTCTGTTGTTTCAGTGAGCTGCGGAAGTTGTCTTCCGGGGTTTCCCCGACGCAGGGGACGAAGTACTTGTGCGACCCCGGGATCAGCATCAGCGGGCCGTTGAATTCGGTATTGTCCGTCAGAATGATCGAGCAGCTCACAGCCCGCATGTAGGGCATGCCGTCCTCGGTGTGCCAGGTTTCGAAGTCGGAGTGCCAGTCGAATCCCTTGCCTTCGAAACCCGGTTTGTAGTTGATGCGGGACTGGTGAATATAAACGTCGCTACCCAGCAGTTGTTCGGCCATCGGCAGGATGCGCGGGTGTCTGCAGAGGTCATGGAACACCGCCGAGCGCTTGTGAACCTCGAAGATGGAGCGAATCTCCTCGCTGGCAGGTTCCGTGATCACGCCCTCCTGCCGGGCGATGCCGGGCTGCCGGCAAAGCCGCTGCAACTCGCTGACCAGCGGCGCCACCTCGTCGGCGCTGAAGAATGACGGAAAGAACAGGAAGCCGTTGTCCCTGTAGCTGTCCAACTGGATTCGGGACAAGGGGCCATACTCCCCGCCGTAGACCACGGGGTCCAGGCGTTCCAGCATGGCTGTGGGCTTGATTGTCCGGGAAGGGTAGAGGTCCTTTAACGTATCCACCATCGTGCATTACTCCTCGTTGTCATCGCTGACCGGAGCCGCACCGAGGAAATAGTTGATGAGTGGCCTGCCAGCAAACACCGGCAAGGCCGAACCTAGGGGCGCGTCTCCGCGTCACGTCATCAGCCGTTCATCAAGGAACATGTTCAATAGCGAATGGATGACGGGGAACCGTCTGCGCGGAATGCGGAACCCGAGAGGATACCGCCCATCATCCGCTGTGTACGATGCGGATGATGCCGAAGGTTTTCAAGGGGCAGGGCGCGGAGCGGGCCCGCTCCGCGCCTGGGGGAGCGGGATCAGTCTTCGACCAGCGTATAGGCGCCGTCCTCGTCGTGCACCTCTCGGCCGGTGACCGGCGGGTTGAAGGCACAGATCAGACGCATGTCCTCGGTACCTCCTCGCAGAACATGGCGGTCGTGCTTGTCCAGTGCATACAGGACGCCGTCACTGATCTGGTGCACTTCGCCGGTGGCCAGATCCTCGATGGTGCCGTTGCCAGCGACGCAGTAGACAGCTTCGAGATGGTACTTGTACCACAGGCGGAGTTCGGCGCCGGCGGGAATGATGGTCTCGTGAAAGGAGAAGCCCATGCCGTCCTTCTTCAGAAGCAGCCGACGGCTGGTCCACCCGGGGCCTTCCACTTCCTGCTCGGTGCCGATGATGTCCTTCACGTTGACGATCTTCATGTTGTTCTTCCTCCTGAGTGTGACGGGCACGCTCGCAACAAACCCCGGCTGCGTAGTGCCGGGGTTTGTTGCGGAGGTGCCTCGACAGGGTTATTCGCTGGCGGCCTGCTTGCTGATACCAAGCTCCTGCATCGCGATAACCAGGCTCTTCTCGATGATGTCCAGGCCCTTCTGCAGATCGGCATCGTCAGTGGTCAGCGGCGGCAGCAGTTTCAGCACCTGGTCGCTGGGACCCGCCGTCTCGATAATCAGCTTGTGACGGAAGGCCACCTGGGAGATCTTGCCCGCGAGTTCCTCGTTCTCGAACTCGATGGCCTGCATCATGCCGCGGCCGCGCTGCGAGCCCTGGGCTTCGGGATACTTTGCGGCCAGGCCTTTCAGGAAGTTCTCCATCATTCTGGTGCGGCGGGCGATGTCGTTTTCCAGCCGGTCGTCGGACCAGAACAACTCCATGGCCTTGCCCGCGGTGACCATGGCGGGGTTGAAGCCGCGGAAGGTGCCGTTGTGTTCACCCGGTTCCCAGATGTCGTATTCGGGTTTCACCAGTGACAGGGACAATGGCAGACCATAGCCGCTGAGCGATTTCGACACGGTGATGATATCGGGCTTGATGCCGGCTTCCTCGAAGCTGAAGAACTTGCCGCAACGGCCGTTGCCGGTCTGGATGTCGTCGACGATCAGCAGCATGTCGTACTTGCGGCAGAGCCGCTCCAGGCCTTGCAGCCAGTCCCATTCGGCGACGTTCACGCCGCCTTCGGCCTGCACCGTCTCCACGATGGCGGCGGCCGGAAGGTCCATGCCCGACCCGGAGTCCTCAAGCATGCGCTCGATGTACTCGATGGTGTCATGCTCCGGGCCGAAGTAGTTGCAGTAAGGCATGGAGTCGCTGTGCGTTAGCGGCAGGCCGGCGCCCTGGCGCTTGAAGGCGTTGCCGGTAACGGAGAGCGAACCCAGCGTCATGCCGTGGAACGCGCTGGTGAACGACATGATTTTTTCGCGGCCGGTCACCTTGCGTGCAATCTTCAGCGCGCTCTCCACCGCGTTGGTCCCGGTGGGCCCGGGAAACTGCACCTTGTAGTCCATTCCGCGGGGTTCCAGGATCACGCGATGGAAGGTGTCCAGGAATTGGGCTCGCGCCACGCTGGCCATGTCCAGGCTGTGGGTGATGTTGTCACCCTGTAGGTACTCCAGGAGCACCTTTTTCAGTTCCGGGTGATTGTGCCCGTAGTTGATCACGCTGGCGCCGGCGAAGAAGTCCAGGTAGGCGTTGCCATCCACGTCATACATCCAGCTGCCGCGGGCTTTCTCGAAAACCGTCGGAAAGCTGCGCACATAGCTGCGAACCTGGCTTTCATGTTTTTCGATCGTGCTCATCGGGTCCATGGTCATGGCTCGATACCTCTCAGACTTTCAGTTGATTGGCACTGGCGGGCGTGTAGGGGCCGATCAGGTAAAGCTCCTCGGCCTCGTGCCCGCCTTCGGGAAAATGCGATTCCTTGAAGCCCTCGGTCACGCGCGTTTCGGTGCCGAGTTCGCGGGCGATGGCGGCGAACAGCGCACGAGATGCTTCGTTGGATGGGGAAATGGTGGTTTCCAGCATGGTGGCCCCTTTGGCGCCGGGGCTTTGCAGAAAAGCCGATACCAGCCGTTTGCCCAGGCCCTGGCCGCGCATGGAAGCATCCACGCCCACCTGCCAGAGAAACACCGAATCCGGTCGACCCGGTGGTCTGTAGCCTGTCACGAAACCGGTAACCCGGCCCTCATGTTCAGCCACCACGCAAGTGCTGCCGAAATCCTTGGCCAGGAGCAGATACATGTAGGCGGAGTTCAGATCCAGAACACCGGAGTCCCTGACCACCCGCCAGATGGCGGCGCCATCCTCCAGCCGTGTGTTACGAAAGGAAATATCCAGTTTTTTGACACTGCCTGTCACGTGTTCACATCCTGATTACCGTGATCTGAAGGGCGGTATGACGCCAGTTGCAAGACCATTCCAGCCCGGCCAGCGAACTGTTTCGACCTCGCGGGGATGACCTATGAAAAATGATAGAAGAGCCGGCGACGGCCGGCGACCCGATTTGTCGACCACCGATCCTGTTGGCGGTGTCCGGGTCTGGCGGGAATTGCATGTCTGGCGAATCAAGCCGCTCCCTCGCGGGTTTTGATTAGCGCGGTATTACAGCATTTTCCATTGCTCAGGTCAAGGTGATTGCTGGTTGACGATAGATATCATTAATCTTCCATGCGCGCTCGGAATGCGCCAGCATTGACGATAACCTGGCTGGCAACCAAGATTGCGACGCTACCCCCTGGGGAACCCGAGGTGTCTGCAACGCTGTGCTCCAGCGCGTACCGCGGTCTTTCCCGGGAGGATCATGACGCGGTTTCCCTGTGCCGGCAGGCGCTTGCTCCGGAGGGTTCCAACGGGATTTCCCTATCATGCTGAAGACGCTGGCTTCGCTGGGCGCACTGTTCTCATCCATGGGCATTCTGCTGCTTGGCGGCGGCTTGCTGGGCACGCTGCTGGCGGTGCGCATGGGGGTGGAGGGCGTACCTTCGGAGGTCATCGGCCTGGTCATGGCCTGTTACTCGGTGGGTTTTGTCCTTGCCACGCTGGTATGCGCACGGGTCATCCAGAAGGTGGGGCATATTCGCTGTTTCGCGGCGTTTGCCGCCATGGCTGCCTGCTCGGCCCTGATCCACGGACTGTTCTTCGATCCCTATGTCTGGGCCGCCATGCGCATCCTGTTCGGCTTTTCCGTGGCAGGTCTGTATATGGTGACGGAAAGCTGGCTCAACGATCAGACTCCGCGGGAATTCCGCGGCCGCGTACTCAGTTTCTACGTGATTACCACCTCTCTGGCGTTGGGCTCCGGCCAGTTTCTTCTCGGGCTGTGGGACGTCTCCGGATACCAGTTGTTCAGCCTGGCCGCCATCCTGCTTGCGGCGGCGCTGGTTCCGGTATCGCTGGCCCAGGTCTCGTCCCCGGAGATCAAACCAACGCCCAGGGTGGGGCTGCGTCAGCTCTATCACATATCGCCGCTGGCGACTTTCACCGCCTTCTCCTCTGGCATTATCAATGGCGGGTTCTTCGCGCTTGGGCCCGTGTTTGCTGTCGCGATCGGCTTCTCGACCAATGCCGTGGCCACGTTCATGGGGTCCGCCATCCTCGGTGGGCTGTTCCTGCAGTACCTGATTGGCCGTATGTCGGACCGGTTCGACAGGCGTCGGGTCATCATGGTGGTGACGGCGGTGGTTGCCGCGATCAGCCTGGGGATCGCGCTGAGTGAAGACGCGCCGCTGTACGCGGTTGTCGGTATGGCCGTGTTCTGGGGCGGTTTCAATTTCACCGTCTATGCGCTGGGGCTCGCGCTTGCCCATGATTTCATGGATGCGGACGAGCGGGTACCGGCCAGTGCCACGCTGCTGCTGTTGCATGGTGCCGGCATGATCACCGGACCCATTGTGCTGTCACAGGTCATGGGACAGCTCGGCGCGCAGGCGCTGTTCATGGGTTTCGCTGTCATCGCCTCGTGTATCGCCCTGTACGGCTGGTATCGCGACAGGGTTGGTGACACCATCGCGGTCGAGCAACAGGAGTTGTACCAGTCAGCGCCGCAGACACTGGTGTCCACGCCCATGTCCATGCAACTGGATCCGCTGGCGGACGAGCAGCAACTGGAATTCGATTTCACCTTCGATGACGAAGCAGAGGACGAGGACCTGGAGAGGTGACTGCACATCGCCCGATTCTGGCGCTGGACGCCAGCACCGAAGCCTGCAGCGCGGCTCTGCTGCATCAGGCTGGAACGTCCGAGCGCTTTGCCGTCATGCCGCGCGGCCACGCTCAGAACCTGATCGAAATGCTGGATAGCCTGTTGGTGGAGGCGGGGCTGGGTCCGGACGATCTCCGCCTTGTGGTGTATGGCCGCGGCCCGGGAGCGTTCACCGGCGTGCGCATTGGTGTGGGCGTGGCCCAGGGGCTGGCGTTTGGTAGCGGTGCGCCGGTGCACGGGGTTTCCACGCTGGCCCTGGTAGCGCAGGGTTGCCACCGCCGTACGGGTGCGCAGAGGGTGCTTGTGGCCATGGATGCGCGCATGGGCGAGGTGTACTGGGCCTGCTATTCCCTGGACCCGGTCAGTGCCCTGATGAGCCTGCAGGGTCAGGAGCGGGTCGATCAGCCGGAGCAGGTGCGGCCTCCCGTCAGCTGGGCCGACTGGGCAGGCGCGGGGACTGGCTGGGAGGTGCATGGCGAGGCGCTTCAGGCCGCCGCTGGCGTGCCGGCACGGCTTGAAGTGGCGGCGCTGCCGGAGGCTGTGGATGCCCTGGCATTCGGGCGGCGGGCGCTGCAGGCTGGTGACGTGCTTCCCGCATCGGAGGCTGCGCCGGTTTATCTGCGGGATCGCGTGACCGGTTAGGCAGGGTCAGCGACTGGTCCTGTCTGCCTGGAGGCGAGCGGCGGCGTCGAGGCCATCCGTCAATGCGGCAGCTGTCTGGCAAAAATCACTGAATCCGTGCTCATCCAGCGCGCATTCCCTGGTTCTTCTGTCGGCGAACAGCAGCCCCAGCAACCTGGCACCCTGGCGAACCGGGGCCACGAAAGCACCGGCGTTGTCCATCAGGCGGTAGGCTTTGCCGTACGGGCCGTCCTTGAGGGCCTTGATCTGCGCCGGGCGCAGCCAGTGGGCCTTGCCGTCCGCTAGCAGGGCGGACAGGGGCGAGCCCGGGAAAATCGGTACCGAGAGCCGGATCAGCGATGGATCGCTGTCACCGCCGATACTCATGTAGGGCTGCAGGCGTTCACCGTGCACGTCGGCAAGCAGAAAGACGGTTCGCTGAAGGCCGGCACCGTGGTGCAGGGCACGCAGGGCCAGCGAGATGGGGACGTCGATGGCATCGACCCGGGTGTGCTTCAGTTCCAGGTCCTTCCGCGTACGCTCGTCTTCCCCGGTTCTGCACTGGGCCAGCAATCGCACCAGGGACTGGCGCTGAGGCAGCAGGCAGAACTGAGCGGGTTGGGTGTACTGCGGCAAGTGGGTTCCCGTTTCATCGGGGGCGTCGGTCAGCGTTGCCCATTCCGGCGCCAGCCGGACCGGACTGTGCTCCAGAGCCTGGGTCGCGGTGTCGTGGATGAGCAACGCCGTTTCTTCCGCTTCCAGCCCGAGGTAGGCGGCGATCTCGGCGATGACGCGTTCGGTTTCAGGATGTTTCCATCCTAGCCCGGCGACCGCGTCCAGCCTGGACGCGAGTATCATGCCGAGGGTGCGCCCTCCGACCACCTTGTCGGGAAGCAGGTGCTCCAGCACCAGGTGCGGCAGCCGCCATTGCAGGACAAGTGCAGCGCCCAGCTCCGACGAGGTGAACCCCATTTCCACGTACTCCGCATCCGTTTGCAGGCGCCCGTCGCTGCCCCGCAGATCGCGTACGCGCAGCATCGATTCCGGATCATGCTCCCACAACGCGAGCTCGGCCAGAGGGCGTAGCAGGGTCGCCGTTCGGATTTCCGCCGGCAGGACATCCTGCCGGATCGCGGCCCAGCGGTGGGCGTGCACCGACTGGTGATAGGCCGAGCTGCAGGCGTGCATATACCCTTGCAGTACCTTGCCGCTGAGCCGTGACTCCACGTCGCTGAAGCCGAGGACTGTGCTCACGGAGAGGTCCAGCCCCAGCATCATCAGCGCCTGGTCTGCCGTGGTGATGCGAGTATCCAGGTGCCGATGGCGGTGCTGATTGGCGACGCGAATCAGGTTGATGCACAGAGCCGGGTCCGCGTAGAGCGGCGTCCAAAGGTCGCGCATCTGCAGGTCCTGCTTGTCGCGCAGGGCCTCCACCGCGGCAAGCGTCCGGGACAGCACCGGCAAGTGCGCGTCACCCAGCCGTTGAAGCCAGTCCTCGATCCGTTGCCCGCCAGTTTGTGGTTTCAAGGGCATCCTGTTCCGCATTTGTCTGGTCCGCTCTCCATCGCATGCTAGCGCGTCCCGGGGCCGCAGACGAGTCCGGGACGCCGCCTCCGCATGAACCGGGTGTCTTCAATAGCAGAGTATCGGCAGAACGCCGCCGTTCTTCAGCGCGGGTCCCAATCCCCTCGATTGCGAATCTGTTCGCTCTCTGCCTCCGAACCGCTGTGTAACATGACAAACCGGTGGAACGAACGGGCTTGAAGGGATGGGGCCGGCACGTTTTCGGCCTCGGGGGCTGCAGAAATCCTGCTCCCGGCCGATGACAAGGGAGTGCCGACCAGCCTGTTCGCTGCCGCTGGGTGAGAGGAAGTTCTTTCGAATTGGCGCGTCAACGCCTTCCGGGTGTCTCGCGTAGCGTGGAGTAACGCATGCTCGTAATAATGGGTTTTGTCATCGTGGTGGTTGCCGTGCTGACCGGCTATGGCCTGCATGGCGGAAACATCGGGATGCTGTGGCAGCCGCTGGAGATGCTGATCATCTTCGGCGCCGCCGGCGGCGCGTTCCTCATTGCCAATCCTTCCAAGATCATCAAGCAGACGCTCAAGGCACTTCCCACGTTGCTGAAGGGATCCCCGTACTCGAAGGACATGTACATGGATCTGCTGGCCATGCTCTACGAGGTTTTCTACAAGGCCCAGCGCGAGGGCCTGCTGGCCATCGAGGCGGATATCGACGACCCCCAGAACAGCGAGCTGTTCAGGCGCTACCCGAAGATCATGGCGCAGCACGAAGCGATGGACTTTCTGGTGGATTACCTGCGCCTGATGGTGGGTGGCAGCATGAATCCCCATGAGCTGGAAAACCTGATGGACATCGAGTTGGAAACCCATCATCAGGAAGCGGAGCAGCCGGCACACGCGGTGAACAGGGTGGCAGACGCGCTGCCGGGCTTCGGGATTATCGCCGCGGTGCTGGGCATCATCATTGCCATGGGGGCGATTGATGGGCCGGTGGAGCAGATAGGCGAACTGGTGGCCGTGGCGCTGATCGGTACCTTCCTCGGGATTCTCGCCGGTTACTCCTTCGTCGCCCCGATGTCCGCGGCGCTGGAGCATCAGGCGCGGGAGAAGAGCAAATTTCTGGAGATCATCAAGGTCACGATCATGGCCATACTCAACGGCTACAAGCCGGTGCTGGCGGTGGAGTTCGGCCGCAAGGTCATGTACGAGCATGAGCGCCCCAGCTTCCAGGAGCTGGAAGAGCACGTGAAGCAGCGCAAGTAACGCCAGCCAGGGGCCGCGTTCGTGGAAGACAAGAACCGACCGATTATCGTCAAACGGATCAAGAAGGTTGCCGGGGGCCACCACGGGGGCTCCTGGAAGGTGGCGCTGGCCGATTTCATGACCGCGATGTTTGCCATGTTCCTGGTGCTTTGGCTGGTCACTGCCATGGATGAGAAGCAGCGGCAGGGTATTGCAGACTATTTCCGCGCTCATGCGGTGGTCGACGTCGAGGCCACGTATGGTCGCCCGTCGCTGATCGACCTGGAAGGTGGCAGCGATATCCCCGTCGAGCTGGGAGAATCACCGCAGGAGCCGCTGTCCGAGGACGCCATCCTGGAGGAGGCGGAGCGGATGCAGCGCGAGCGTCTGGAGGCGCTGCAGGTGGAGCTGGAGCGTGCCATAGAGCAGAGCCAGGCGCTGGAGCCATACAAGGACCATCTGCTGCTGGATATCACGCCCGAGGGGCTGCGTATCCAACTGGTGGATCGGCGCAATCGGCCCATGTTCGACCTGGGGTCCGCGGTGCTGCGCGATTACGCAGACGCGATACTGCGCGAGCTGGCCCAGGTGATAAACAATGTGCCCAACAAGATCAGCATCGCCGGCCACACCGATGCCGTGGGCTTCGTCGACGATCGCCGCTACGACAACTGGGAGCTTTCCGCGGATCGCGCCAATGCGGCCCGCCGCACGCTGCTGGCAGGCGGTACTGACGCTTCGCGTATCGCCCAGGTCACCGGGCTTGCCGATACCGTTCTGTTTGACAAGGAAAATCCGAACAACCCGATCAACCGTCGGATCAGCATTACCGTGCTCAATCCGGAGGCGGAACGGGCCATCAGCGAACGGGAGGGTGCCAGGCCGTTTCCCCCCGAAGGCTGATCACGGTCCCGTTGACCTGCATCAAGGCCCGATTCCCGCCCCCCTCCTACTATCTAGCTTGCCTGCAGTGCCTGTGGTTGGGCCTGCGGCTGGCTTTGCAGGAGGGGCCTCGCCCATGTCGCCAACATCGTTTGATCGCCGTCTGTATGAGAAGTATGACGTGGCTGGCCCGCGCTACACGTCCTACCCTACGGCGCCGCATTTTCATGCCGGTTTCGGCGAGGCGGCCTATCGTCGGCTAGCGGCGGCAAGCAACGAGGATCCGATTCCCCGGCCGCTCTCGCTCTACGTGCATATCCCGTTCTGCCACAGCCTCTGCTACTACTGCGCCTGCAACAAGGTCATTACCCGTCACACCGGGAAGGCGGAGGTCTATCTGCATTACCTGGAGCGTGAACTCGCCCTGCAGGCGGGGCTGTTCGACAGCGACCGGCCGTTGCGGCAACTGCATCTTGGCGGAGGTACGCCCACCTATTTTGACGACCGTCAGCTCTGGCGACTGATGCAGGCGGTAGGCAAGCTTTTTTCCGTGCCTGATCCGGACGAGCGGGAGTACTCCATCGAGATCGACCCTCGGTCGCTGGGTGAGAATACGGTGGGGCTGCTCGCCGAGCTCGGCTTCAACAGGATGAGCATCGGGGTGCAGGACTTCGATCCGATTGTCCAGCAGGCCGTGAACCGCCTGCAAAGCCTGGAGCAGACCTGGGACGTGATCCAGGATGCACGACAACACGATTTCGGCTCCATCAGCCTGGATCTGATCTATGGCTTGCCGAAGCAGACCATGCGGGGGTTCGATACAACCCTGGACAGTGTGCTGGGGATGCGCCCGGATCGCCTGAGTCTCTACAGCTACGCCCACCTGCCCGAGCGGGTCAAGGCGCAGCGTCTGATCCGCGAGCAGGATCTGCCGTCTCCGGAGGAAAAGCTGGGCATACTGCAGCTTGCCATCGAACGCCTCTCCGATGCCGGGTATCGGTACATCGGCATGGACCATTTTGCCTTGCCCGGCAGTGAGCTGTCGCAGGCACTGGATAACGATACCCTGCATCGGAACTTCCAGGGTTACTCCACCCACGCGGAATGTGATCTTGTGGGCGTTGGCGTTAGTGCGATCGGCCAGATCGGCCACAGTTACAGCCAGAACGCTCCGGTACTGGCTGACTACTACGCCGTGATGGATCAGGGGCGGCTTCCGGTCGCCCGCGGTTACCAGCTGAGTTTCGACGACCGCCTGCGGCGGGTGCTGATTCAGCAGATCATGTGTCGGCAGCGGGTGGATTTCCACGCCATCGAACGGACGTTCGATGTCGATATCCCCACGTATTTCGCGGCGGAGCTGGTAGCGCTCGAAGGGTTGGCGGAGGACGGTCTGGTCCGTTGTGATGGGGCTGCCCTGACCATATTGCCACCAGGCCGGCTGCTACTGCGCAATATCGCGATGGTGTTTGATCGTTATCTGCGGGAACAGACGGCACCGGTGCGGTACTCGCGAACCATCTGAGATTCCGCGATCAGGTAGGGGCGCGGTTGCATGGATGTCTCGGTGCCGCCTAGCGGGGCTGGTTTGCCGCATTCTGGCTTGCGGAGTCGACACTGTTACCGCTCATCTGCCGCAGCGTCGCCATGTCCAGGATTTCTATCTCCCGGCCGTTGGCCTCGATCCATTGCTGTTCCACGTAGCGCTTGAACAGGCGGCTGGTGGTTTCCGGTGCCAGTCCCAGGTAGTTGCTGAGGTCGTGGCGTGACATGGGCAGACGGAAACGCTTGCTGGACAAGCCGCGCCGACCGAAGCGGTCGGACAGGCTCAGCAGCATGATGGCAAGCCGCTGCTCGGCCGTGCGCCGGGCCAGCGCCTGCAGCATTTCATGCTCGTTGAAGATTTCCTTGCTCATGATGCGCAGCAGTTGACGCTGCAGGCCGGGGATTTTCTCCGATAGGATTTCAAGCTGGTCGAACGGGATTTCGCACACCGAGGTGGTTTCCAGCGCCACTGATGTGGAGGGGTGCTTGCCGAAGCTGATCGCGTCCAGGCCGAGCAATTCGCCGGGCAAGTGAAATGCGGTGATCTGCTCTTCGCCGTCCTCGGACAGCGTGGTGGATTTCAGCGAGCCGGTGCGAACCGCGAAGATGGCCCCGAATGGTCTGCCGGCCTGGTATAGCGTGGTGCCCTTGTTCAGAGGGCGGCGGCGCTCCACGATGTGGTCCAGCGCCTCCACGTCGGTGGGGTTGAGTGCCACTGGAAGACACAGGTCGGCGAGACTGCAGGTATTGCAGGCTTTCCGAATGTCCTGAAGGCGAGGTCCTTGCCCGTACGCTTGTGCCATAGCGGATACTTTTAGCCTTTTGCGTCGCAGACTGGTCTGCACCAGCTTGGTTGCCTTCATTACGTAGCCTAAGTGTACACGATTTACACCGGACTACGACGTGACACCCCTTTTGCCGTGGTTCTTCCAGGAGAGTCCCCGCGTCAGCGCAGCCCGACCGTGGCCCTGGGTCAGTCGTCAGGCACCGCAAGGACGGGGGGCACCGGCGGCCCCTTCCTCCCGGGCTCGGATGAGGCGCGTGCAAACGTGCCGCATTCCCCTCCGATCTGCTATCTTCCGGCAAGGGAATCGATGACCAGGTCCCTGGAGCCAGCGCGAACACCGCCATGAGGAGCAGGCGCCAGCTACCTGATCAATGCTTTCCGGGAGGTCGGAGCGGCCGGCTGATGGCAGGACCACATAGATCCAGGGGGATACATGGATAACGAACTTCCGTCGGGCGCGGCGATTATTGCAGAGGACTATCCGGAGATCTGGGAGGCGTATGGCAGCCTCGGGCAGGCCTGTGCCGAGGCCGGGCCGCTCGATGAGCGGGAGCGGCGCCTGGTGAAGCTGGCACTGGCCATCGCCGCCGGCAGCGAGGGCGCCACGCACTCCCATGCCCGGCGGGGCCTGGACGAGGGCATATTGCCCGAGGAGCTGCGCCAGGTCGCTATGCTGTGTGTGCCTTCCCTGGGCTTCCCCAAAGCGGTTGCGGGGTTGACTTGGGTGGACGACATCCTGGAAGAAGACGACGACGAACTGGATGACGACGAGGACCTGGCCGACTGAGACCCGACGGGTTTCCGCTTGTCGGCCCACGAGCCTGCTTGCAGCTACCCTCCTGCTGATCCTTGCTTCGGCTTGCCCAGCTGCGCTGGCTCAGCAGGGCGGTGTCCGTATGGCGGCCTCGCACAGCCTGGAGCCGGTGCTGATTGAACTGCTGGCAGCGTATCGCCGCCAGGGACCGGCGGAGGTCGTCGCCTACTACGACACGGCCGCCCGCCTGACCGACGCGGCGGTAGACGGGCAGCCCGTGGATCTGCTGCTGCTGGCAGGGGACACGCAGGTGGATCGTTTGAGGGTCGAGAATCTGCTGCAGCGGGAAACCGTGCTGGCCGAGACCCGGCTGGCGCTCTACGTGCCCTATGGGGCGCCCACGCGCGCCTCCCAGGGGCTCCCGGGGATCGCTGCGGCAGTGCGCGGAAAGCGTTTCGGGCGCTTCGTCATTCCCGACCCCCAGCGGTCCGAGCACGGTGTGGCCGCGAGGGCGGTGCTGCAGGAGGCAGGGCTCTGGGGGTTGCTGCAGCCGCATCTCAGCCTGGCGGACGATGCTGCTCAGGCGGCACGTTTCGCAGCCGGTGGCAGTGCCCAGGCTGGTCTCATCCCCGCGCACCTTGCCCGTACTGAAGCGATGATCCGGCGCGGCCGCTGGGAACCGGTGGGGGCTGGCGCGTCGGTCCGTTACCATCTGGTCCTGTTGAGCGAGCACGGGCCGGATGCGCCGGCGTTGTTCGAGTTTCTGCAAGGACCGGAAGCCAGCGAAATATTGTCTGAACAAGGCTTTACGATCACTCCCGCCCCTTAGTCCACCCACCCGTTGTCGTGTGGGCCCGCCTTTCCCCGCTGCTCTGGCATGCACGTCGGTTCAGTTGATCTGCATCAAGGTGCCTGCGTGCCGGTTGCTCCATGCTTCGAACCTGAGAGGCCGTGCGCTGCCTTCAGGGCCAAGCGGTTTTCCCGCAAGCATTTTTCAGCAGTACCCGTGGGGTTTGCTTCAAGAGGTATCGGAGAGATGGATCGTTTATCAGTCGTACAACGTCAAGCCATGGAATACAGCCGTCGTCTCGGTCAGCGCGTGCGCACACTGCGTGCTCAGACGGGGCTGACACGCAAGGAATTGGCGGAGCGTTCCCGTGTGTCGGAACGGTATCTGGCCTCGCTGGAACTGGGACACGCCAACCCGTCGCTGGAGATACTCTTCCGTTTGGCGACCGCGCTGGACATCCGCTTCGAGCTGCTGGTGTGCCTGTCTTCCGGCCTGGGGGAGGGCGTCAAGATCAGCCAGCCCAGCAAGCCGGTGAGCTGCGCCGCAGCCTGCTGAAAGGCGGGCATCGGGATGGGGTTCTGTGGTATAACCTCGCGCTGATTTCGGTTCCGGCGGCTGCTCTTCGTCCGCATGCCAGGGCAGCCCTTACCGCGACAAGCGAGGTGTGCCAATGACCACCATCCGGCAGGACGATTTCATCCAGAGCGTTGCAGACGCGCTGCAGTACATTTCCTACTATCATCCCACCGATTTCGTTCGCGCCGTCACAGAGGCGTACGAGCGCGAGGAGTCCCAGGCGGCAAAGGATGCCATGGCGCAGATCCTGATCAATTCGCGCATGTGCGCGGAGGGGCGGCGCCCGATCTGCCAGGACACCGGCATTGTCACGGTCTTTCTGAAGATTGGCATGGACGTGCGCTGGGACGCCGACATGGGCGTGGAAGACATGGTGAATGAGGGCGTGCGCCGGGCCTACCAGCATCCGGACAACGTGCTGCGTGCCTCCGTGCTACTGGACCCTGCCGGCAGCCGCAGCAATTCCGGCGACAACACGCCCGCCGTGGTGCACATGCAGGTAGTGCCGGGCAGCACGGTGGAAGTGGAGGTTGCTGCCAAGGGCGGCGGGTCCGAAGCCAAGTCCAAGTTTGCCATGCTCAATCCGTCGGACAGCATCGTGGACTGGGTGCTGAAAACGGTGCCCACCATGGGCGCCGGCTGGTGTCCCCCGGGGATACTCGGTATCGGCATCGGCGGTACCGCTGAGAAAGCCATGGTGCTGGCCAAGGAGGCCTGCATGGAGTCCATCGACATCCACGAGCTGAAGGCGCGCGGGCCGCGTAACCGGGTCGAGGAGCTGCGGCTGGAGATCTTCGAGAAGGTCAACCAGTTGGGTATCGGCGCCCAGGGTCTTGGCGGCCTGACCACGGTGCTGGACGTCAAGATCAATGACTACCCCACGCATGCGGCGAACCTGCCCGTTGCAATGATCCCCAATTGTGCCGCCACCCGACATGCCCATTTCGTGCTGGACGGGTCCGGTGCGGCAGAACTGGCTCCACCGTCGCTGGACGATTGGCCGGAGATCGCCTGGGCTGGCGCCGACAACGCGCGGCGCGTGAACCTGGATACGGTGACGCCGGAAGAAGTGGCCGGTTGGAAGCCCGGTGAAACCCTGCTGATTTCGGGAAGGATGCTGACCGGCCGGGATGCCGCTCACAAGCGGATTGCGGACATGTTCGCCAAGGGCGAGCCGTTGCCGGAGGGTGTCGATTTCCGCAACAAGTTCATCTATTACGTCGGCCCGGTGGATCCGGTGCGCGACGAAGTGGTTGGTCCGGCCGGTCCCACCACGGCCACCCGCATGGACAAGTTCACCGGGATGATGCTGGAGAAGACCGGGCTGCTGGGCATGATCGGCAAGGCCGAGCGTGGTCCCGTAGCGGTGGATGCCATTCGCCAGCACAAGGCTGTTTACCTGATGGCGGTCGGTGGTGCGGCCTACCTGGTGTCCAAGGCCATTCGCAAATCCCGTGTGGTGGCGTTCGAGGATCTGGGCATGGAGGCCATCCACGAGTTCGAGGTGGAGGATATGCCGGTGACCGTGGCGGTGGACTCCAGCGGGGAATCGGTCCACGAAACCGGGCCCAGGGTCTGGCGCGAGAAAATCGGCAAGATCCCTGTGGTGGTCGAGCCGGCCTCTGTCTGATGTACCATGCGTACCATGTCCTGGTGCGCATGGTTCTACTTCACCATCTCAAGAATCGCCCCCACGATATCGCTCATCGAGATGATGCCCTCAAGGCGATTGTCGCTGGTGACGATGACGCGGCGAATGTCATGCGTCACCATCATCCTGGCCACATGCCTGGCCTCCATCTCTCCCGGGACGGTGATCACCGGCTTGCTGCAGACGTCGTAGACGTTCAGTAGATCGATGTCGCCTTCCTCGGCCACGATTGTCTTGAGGATGGTGGTATAGGTCACCAGCCCATAGGCATCGTGTTCGTTCTGCCTGTCCGTCACCAGCGATTTCACGCCCTTGTCGCGCATCACCGCCATTGCCTCGCGGATAGTGGCCAGCGGTGAAACCGTGACCACGTTGCGCACCATGATGTCCTTGACCAGCATGTGGGTGTCCTGCCGTGATGTGGAAGATTCAGATGTCATCGCGTAGCCGTTCCTCGAATTGTGAAATCTGGCCTGTGTCGATGCCGACGATGTGCTCCAGTGGTAGAGAGAAGACCACCCCTCGGGTGTGATCGACCAGTTCCAGTTCGCGGGAAATCGCCTTCATGACGCTTAGCGACAGCTTCTTCTCCAGCACGAAGATCAGCACCGACTGGCTGCCTTCGTAAGTCAGCCCGAAGAAGGTCTTCTTCTCCTTGGCGCCGATACCGCGGGCGTTGAGTATGGTCACGCCACCCGCGCCCTCGCGCTTGGCCACGTCGATCGCCTGTTCCTCGAGATCCTCCGCCAGAATGGCTACCAGCGCGGAAAACTTCATGGCACCTGTCCTCTGAACCTAGCATGGAACTCTATCGCAATAGCGTAGAGCATGACTGTCACGATGGGGAAAATGGACGCGAAGGCGATCAGGCCGAAGCCGTCGATCAGCACGTCCCGCCCTTCAATATGCGTTGCCAGCCCGATTCCCAGCGCGGTGACCAGCGGCACCGTCACCTCGGATGTGGTGACCCCGCCCAGGTCGAATGCCAGCGCCACGATATAACGCGGCGCCAGGGCGGTGAGGAGGATTACCAGGACGTAGCCGGCCATGATGTACAGGTGGATCGAGTCGCCGGTGATGATGCGGTGGACACCCAGGGTAATGCCGATACCCACGCCCAGGGCTACCAGGATGCGGATGACCGAGCCGTTGAGCTTCCCTCTGGCAGCCTCCTCGGCCTGCTTGCCCACCGCGATCAGTGCCGGCTCGGCCATTGTGGTGGCGAAACCGATGGCGAAGGCGAACAGATAGAGGAAGAGGTAGCCGTCCAGCCCGATGAGCTGTTCCGCCATGCTGCTGCCAATCGGGAACAGGCCGAGCTTCAGGCCCACCACGAAGGCGTACAAACCGATCACGACCATGGCGAAGCCAGCCACGACGCGGGGGAGATGGGCTATCGCCTTCCGCAGCACCAGGTACTGGAAAACCAGGATCACCAGAATGATCGGGACCACATCCCGGACCATGAGGAGCAGGTCACGGACCAGGACCATCAGCCAGCCAGAACCGGTCGCGATGGCGTCCTCCGCGCCGAATTCCTCGGCCATGGCCGCGCCGTTGGCGACCGCCGATGCGTCGGCTTCGGCGAAGTTGTAGACCAGGATGCCGTACAACTGCACCGTGATCATCGGCACCATCACCGCCAGCGCAACCAGGCCGAAGCCATCGGTGAGGGCATTGCGGCCGCGGATGGAGGAGGCGAGGCCGATGCCCAGTGCTGCGATCAGGGGGACGGTGACGATGTTGGTCGTCACGCCGCCCGAGTCGTAAGCGAGTCCGACGATTTCCTCCGGCGCGAAGAAGGTCACCCCGACCACGGTGATGTAGCCGCAGATCATGTACCAGTGCAGCGGATGGCCAAGCACCGTTCGCATGATTCCGAGGGCAACAACCGCGCCCACCGACATGGCCACGATGATACGCAGTGTCAGCGCGCTGACACGGCCCTCGCTGATGGCCTCCGCCTGCTCGGCGACGGCGATCAGCGCGGGCTCGGCGATGACCGTGGAGAAGCCCATGCAGAAACCGAAGATCAGCATCAGGGGCAGGGAGCCCTTGCGCGCAAAGGCGTTGGAGAGGTTCTTCCCGATCGGGAATATGCCCATGTCCAGGCCCTGGAGGAACAACGCCACCCCGAGTACGACGATGCCGAGCCCCATGGCAATGGACCAGAGGCCTTCCGGGGCCTGCTGCAGGACCACGGCCTGGAAGAATGCCACCACGATCACGATGGGCAGCAGGTTCCGGAAGGCGTGCAGCAGCGTGTGCCAGAAATCCCTGATGTGATGCAAGCGGGTTCCTTGTGCGTTCGTGTGCCCGTTGGAGGGCCTCCAGTTTACGGAATCGCCGGGCAGTTCGCGATCCTGTAAAGGAACGACTCTGCTCGCAACAGTGGGGGAAATAGGCTACGCTCCGGGAGCGAGCGCTCGCTCGGTTTTATGACAAGACCGTTAGGAGGAGAGGTTTCCGCATGTCGGCAGCCGGGTTTCGACAGTTCAGCGAAGAGGTCAATGCCTGGCAACCCTCGTTGCTGCGGGAAGTCTTCCAGCAGCACCAGCATCAGATTCGCGTGAAGAAGGAGGCGGTGGCGGTGGAGCGGCTGGAGCTGATCTTCCGAACCGCACTGGACATCAGCAACAGGCAGGGCTTCCGAGCCATGAGCGTGCGGGACCTGAGCGAGGCCACCGGCATCAGCATGGGCGCGCTGTATTCCTATATCGACAGCAAGGAAAGCCTGCTCGACATGATCCTGTCCTACGGTGCCTGCGCTGCGGGTTGGGCCATGCGCGTGCCGGATTCCGTCGGTTCCGCCCGCGAACGTTTGCGCTGGATACTGCGGGCACACCTTTATCTGTCCGAAGTGATGCTGCCCTGGTTCTTCTTTTCCTACATGGAAACGCGGCATTTCAGCCGTCAGTTCCGCCGACAGGCCATTGGCAGCGAACTGTGGACAGAACACCTGGTGGCGGACTGTCTGCGGGACGGGAACGAACGCGGCGAATTCAACGTGGAAGACCCGGAGCTGACCGCCGCACTGATCAAGCCGCTGCTGCAGGATTGGTATCTGAAGCGCTGGAAATACCGCCAGCGCGACATTGATGTGGAACGTTACACCAGCACCGTTCTGGACTTCGTGGAGGCCTACGTGGTTCGCGGGGCGGTATCCGATGCATCGCAACAACATCCGAAGGAGAAGCCATGAAAAAGGATCTGTTTGATCTCAGTGGAAAGATTGCCCTGGTTACCGGCGCCAGCCGTGGTATCGGCGAGGCCAGCGCGCGGCTGCTGGCGGCCCATGGGGCACATGTGATCGTCTCCAGCCGGAAGCAGGAGCCCTGCGAGGCGGTGGCGGCAAGCATTCGCGAGGACGGCGGCAGCGCCGAAGCGCACGCCTGCCACGTTGGCGACATGGACCAGATCGCGGCTATCTTCCAGCACGTGCGCGACAAGCACGGCCGGCTCGACATCCTGGTTAACAATGCTGCTGCGAACCCGTATTTCGGCCATATCCTGGACACCGACCTGGGCGCCTTCAGCAAGACCGTGGACGTCAATGTACGTGGCTATTTCTTCATGTCCACCGAGGCCGGCAAGATGATGCGCGATCAGGGCAGTGGCGTCATCCTCAACACGGCTTCCGTGAACGGCATCCGTCCGGGCGATATGCAGGGCATCTACTCCATCACCAAGGCCGCCGTGATCAACATGACCAAGGCCTTCGCCCGCGAATGCGGGCCGTTGGGCATCCGCTGCAACGCGCTGCTGCCGGGCCTGACCCGCACCAAGTTCGCCTCCGCCCTGGTGGAGAACGAGGAAATCTACAAGCGTGCCATCCAGCAGATTCCGTTGCGGCGTCATGCCGAACCGGAGGAGATGGCGGGCACTATTCTTTACCTGGTATCCGATGCGTCCAGCTACACCAACGGCTCCTGCGTGATTGTCGATGGTGGAATGCTGGCCTGACCGAGGCGTGCCGACATGCTGATCAATGACCGAGATCTGCAGTTCCTGCTCTACGAACTGCTGGATGCGGAAGGCCTGACGAAGCGCGAGCGCTATGCGGAGCACAGCCGCGACACCTTCAACGCTGCATTGGAGACCGCGCGGCAGATCGCCGAGGAGCAGTTTGCCCCGCACAACCGCAAGGGCGATGAGCACGAGCCGGAATTCCGCGACGGCAAGGCCGTCACCATCCCGGAAACCAAGACCGCCTGGCGCGCTTTCGCCGAGGCGGGCTTCATCGCCGCGCACCACGATGCGGAGCTGGGTGGCATGCAGTTGCCCACCATCGTGCAGCAGGCCTGTCAGAGCCATTTCTTCGCCGCCAATGTGTCCACGGCGGCATATCCGTTCCTGACCATCGCCGCATCCAACCTGCTGCATGCTCACGGCTCGCCGGAACAGCAGGCCGTCTGGCTGCCGCCGATGCTGGAAGGTCGGTTCGCAGGCACCATGGCATTGACGGAACCGCACGCCGGTTCGTCGCTGGGGGATCTGCGCACCCGCGCCATTCCGCAGCCGGACGGGAGCTACAGGATCGTCGGCAACAAGATCTACATTTCCGGTGGCGATCAGGACATCACCGACAACATCGTGCACATGACGCTGGCCCGGATCGAGGGCGCACCGGACGGGGTCAAGGGCATATCGCTGTTCATCGTGCCCAAGTTCCGACTGGACGCCGACGGCAACCCGGCCGAGCGCAACGATGTGACGCTGGCCGGGTTGCTGCACAAGATGGGCTACCGCGGCACAACGTCCACCGTGCTGAACTTCGGGGATCACGGCGACTGCCATGGGTATCTGGTGGGTGAGCCGCACAAGGGGCTCGCCTACATGTTCCACATGATGAACGAGGCCCGCATCGGCGTCGGCGTCGGTGCGACCATGCTTGCCTACACCGGCTACCTGCACAGCCTGGATTTCGCCCGCAACCGGCCGCAGGGCCGACCGGTGGACCGCAAGGGCGAGGGCGGACAGATACCGATCATCCAGCATGCGGATGTGCGTCGCATGCTGCTGGCGCAGAAAGCCTACGCCGAGGGAGGCCTGGCGCTCTGTCTGTATGCCTCGCGGCTGTTCGACGACACCACCTCGGCGGCTGAGCCGGCCGAACGGGAGCGGGCGCAGCAACTGCTCGATCTGATGACTCCTGTCGTCAAGTCCTGGACAGCGGAATACGGCGTCAAGGCCAACGACCTCGCGATCCAGGTGCTGGGTGGCAGCGGGTATACCCGCGATTACCCGGTGGAACAGTTCTACAGGGATAACCGCCTGAACCCTATTCACGAGGGCACCAACGGCATCCAGGCCCTGGACTTGCTGGGGCGCAAGATGGGCCAGGCCGGCGGCGCCGGTTTCAAGGCGTTGCTTGAGGACGTCGGGCGGACACTGGCCGAAGCATCCTCCCACCGTCCGCTGGCCGATCTCCGTGAACGGCTCGGAGCTGCCAGGGACGCGGTGGTCAGCACCGCCGCCGCGCTGGCGGAAGCCGGCAGGGCCCAGGGCCCGGCGCGCTCCCTTGCCAATGCCTCCGTCTTTCTCGACATGATGGGACGCTTCACCGTCAGCTGGCTGTGGCTGCGGCAGGCCGTGCTGGCCGAGAACGCTCTGAGCAGCTCGCCCGACGCGCAGGCGCAGGCGTTCTACCAGGGCAAGCGGCAGGCTGCCCGCTATTACCTGCGATGGGAACTCCCGGCCGTGCATCAGCAGGCCGAGCTTTTGAAATCGCTGGATGACACCACGTTGGAGATGCGGGACGCCTGGTTCTGAACCCGCGCTTCCCCGGTGCGGTTGCCCAGGCAGACGGCATCCGACGAATCACACATATACACATGAGGAGACGTTCCGATGAGCCAGGAGAATGTGCAGGTCAAGCTCGCCAACCGTCCGGTTGGCGAGCCCAAGAGCAGCGATTTCGAGGTGGACAGGGCGCCGGTCCCGCAGCCTGGGGACGGCGAGGTGCTGGTCCGGGTGGAGTACATCTCGCTGGATCCGGCCATGCGGGGTTGGATGAACGAGGGACGTTCCTACATCCAGCCCGTGGGGTTGGGGGAAGTGATGCGGGCCGGCGGCGTGGGGCGTGTGGAGCGTTCGAACCACCCGGATTTCAAGGAGGGAGATACCGTCAGCGGCCAGACGGGCGCCCAGCAGTATGCCGTGCTCAAAGGTGACGAGCTGATCAAGGTGGACGAATCCGTGGCTCCCTTGCCCCGTTATCTGGGAGCATTGGGCATGCCGGGCATGACAGCATACTTCGGACTGCTGGACGTGGGCCAGCCGAAAGCCGGCGACACTGTACTGGTCTCCGGCGCCGCCGGCGCCGTCGGCTCCACGGTTGGCCAGATCGCCAAGCTGAAGGGCTGCCGTGCGGTGGGCATCGCCGGTGGCGCCGAGAAATGCGACTATGCCCGGCAGCTGGGTTTCGACGACGTTATCGACTACAAGTCGGAGAACCTGTTCCGGCGCACCAAGGAAGCCTGTCCGGACGGCGTGGACGTGTTCTTCGACAATGTCGGCGGCCAGGCGCTGGAGGCGGCGTTGGCGCGTCTGCGGTTGAGGGCCCGGGTGGTGCTATGCGGCGCCATTTCCCAGTACAACATCACCGAACGGCCCACCGGACCGGCAAACTACATGTCATTGCTGGTGAACCGGGCGCGCATGGAAGGCTTCGTGGTGTTCGACTACAAGGACCGCTATGCGGAAGCTGCCCGGGAAATGGCCGGCTGGATCAACGACGGCAAACTGCAGGCCAGGGAGCACATCGTCGAAGGTCTGCCGGATTTCCACAAGCATCTGATGATGCTGTTCCGGGGCGAGAATTTCGGGAAACTGGTGCTCAAGGTCTCCGACGCTTGAGCAAGCGATAATCAATTGTCTGCAGGAGGACGGGATTCATGCGAGCTGTGATCTGCAAAGAGTACGGACCACCGGAAAGCCTGGTGGTGGGGGACCTGGAAACCAAGCCGGTGGGCGATAACGATGTGCGTATTGGCGTGCATGCCTGCGGCGTCAACTTCCCGGACACGCTGATCATCCAGGGCAAGTACCAGTTCAAGCCGGAGATGCCCTTCGCGCCCGGCTCCGAGGTGGCTGGAGAGATCCTGGAGACGGGCTCCAAGGTGCAGAACCTGAAGCCGGGCGACCGGGTCATGGCCATGGTCGGTCATGGCGGTTTCGCGGAGGAGGTGGTGATCGGCGCCGAGCGGGTGATGCCGATGCCGGAGGGGGTGGCCTACGAGGTCGCCGCGGGTTTCCCCATGGTCTACGGCACCTCGTATCACGCCTTGAAGCAGCGTGCGCAACTGCAGCCGGGCGAGAACCTGCTGGTGCTGGGTGCATCCGGTGGCGTTGGCCTGGCCGCAGTGGAACTGGGCAAGGCCATGGGGGCGCGCGTGATTGCCGCCGCCAGCAGCGAGGAGAAGCTGAAACTGGCGAAGGAACACGGCGCCGACGAGTTGGTGAACTACAGCGAAGGCAGCCTGAAGGACAAGGTGAAGGAGTTGACCGACGGCAAGGGGGCCGACGTCATTTATGACCCCGTGGGCGGTGACGCCTTTGACCAGTCCCTGCGCTGCATCAACTGGAACGGCCGCCTGCTGGTGGTGGGCTTCGCCAGCGGACGCATCCCGCAGGCGCCGGCCAACCTGGCGCTGCTGAAGGGCTCCAGTATCGTCGGCGTGTTCTGGGGCGACTTTGTGCGCCGCCAGCCGAAGGACAACATGGTCAACTTCCAGGAGTTGTTCGGTTTCCTCAAGGACGGCAAGATCCGCCCGCATGTTTCGGCCACTTTCAGCCTGGAAGAGGCTCCGCAGGCGCTGAATCATCTGGTGAGCCGGAAGGCCACTGGCAAGGTCGTGGTGAAAGTTCGCGACTGAGGGCAGGGGCTCCAGGCCAGCTGGCCTGGAGCCTTGTAGTTTGCAATCGGTGCGCAACCCGGAAGACGGTTTGCGCGCCGGTCCTTCCTCTTATGCCGCCTCTTTCGCGGCGATCTCCCGGATGCGTTCCACCATGGCAAAGAAGCCGTTGCGACGGTTCGGGGTCAGTTGCTGGCTGAGGCCGAGCTGGTGGAACAGGTTTTCGATATCAGTGGCCTGGATCTCCTCCGGCGTGCGACCGGAGTACGCCATCAGGATGATGGCAATGAGGCCCTTGACGATGAAGGCATCGCTGTCCGCCTGGAACTCCAGGCGCGGTGGGTTGCCGGGCTTGATGTCGTGGATCAGCCAGACGTTGCTGGTGCAGCCTTCCACCCGGTTCGCCTCCACCTGGGCTTCCGGCGGCAGCGGCGGCAGTTGTCGGCCGAGATCGATCAGCAGACGGTAGCGCTCTTCCCAGTTGTCCAGGAATTCAAAGTTTTCCACCAACTCGTCAAGCCGCATCGCGTATTACCTTCGGTACCGAAATCTACCTTCCAGAATAACATAGCACCGGGGTGTTCCCATGGCCGCGCAGCGTCGGGTGGGAGTTTTTCCCGCGAAAGCGGGCCGCGGCCTTGTGGCATACTTGGCTGATGCCGACAGGCTGCACGGGCCCCGCTGAACGGCGTCGTCCTGGGGTGCGCTGAATCATGATGGTGAACGAAAGAAGGTTGGTAGCATGCTGGTAGTCGAGTTTTACGGAGTGCTGCAGCAGGTGGCCGGAACGCGTTCCATGGAGCTGGAGACGCCGCAGTCGGAGCAGCTGACAGTGGGCCAGGCACTGGAACTGCTGCATGAGCGTGTGCCGGGGCTGAGCGAGCATTTGCCACGCGTCGCCTGTGCCCAGGCCGAAAACCTGGTCCGTCGTGACCAGATCGTGGATACGCACCGGCCCTTGGTGCTGTTGCCGCCGGTGAGCGGCGGCTGGAGGGGGGGAAATGGCCTGGATGACTGACGAGCCACTGCTGCTCGATCAATTGCTGCAGGAGACCGCCGACGACACCTGTGGCGCTCTGGTGGTATTTGCCGGCACGGTACGCGATCACCACGAGGGGCGCGGCGTCAGCGGAATGAGCTATTCGGCCTACAAGCCGATGGCGGACAAGGTGCTGCAAGACCTGGAACAGGAGACGCTGGAGCGATTCCCGGTGGAGCAGTGTCGCATCATGCACCGCATCGGTGATCTTGCTATCGGGGAAGCCAGTGTGCTGGTGGTGGTGCGCTCCCATCATCGAGCCGATGCCTTCGATGCCGCACGCTATGCCATAGACACGCTCAAGGTCCGGCTGCCAGTGTGGAAACACGACGAATATACAGACGGTTCCCGTGCCTACCAGGACGGGGTGCCGCTCCAGACGCCCGACTCCGAACGCTGAGAGGATGCCACCCATGTCCGCATTACTACCAGACGCCAGCGGATTCCTGCCCCTGCCCATCGCTGTACTGACGGTCTCGGATACGCGCACGGAAGAGGACGACAAATCCGGGGCCCTGCTGGTGTCCCGGCTGGAAAAGGCGGGGCACTCGCTGGCAGACAAGCGCATTGTGCCGGATGATGTCTACCAGGTGCGTGCCGTGGTGTCGCGCTGGATCGCCGACGAGTCGGTCAAGGTGATCATCAGCACCGGCGGCACGGGCATCACCGGCCGTGATACCACGCCGGAATCCGTCAGGCCCCTGATGGATATGGAAATCGAAGGCTTCGGCGAGCTGTTCCGCCACCTCTCCTACCAGGAAATTGGCAGTTCCACCGTCCAGTCCCGGGCCCTGGGCGGGGTGGCCAACGGCACTTTGCTGTTCATACTGCCAGGCTCCTCCGGTGCCTGCCGCACGGCCTGGGACGGCGTCATCGAGCCGCAGCTGGACCTGCGCACCAAGCCTTGCAATTTCGTATCTCTCATACCGCGTCTGCGCGAGCGATAATAGCCGCCGAACGTGTTGCAGGCGTTGATGTTCTATGCTGTGTAGTGTTCCTTGACGCATCAACATAAAAAAGGGAGACGCTTCATGAAGCCGCTTGTCGCCTGGACCGTTCCGTTCGCGCTGCTGATGGCGCCCGCTTTCGCCCTGCTGGCCAACGACCACGGAGGCAATGGCCCCGAGGCGGTGGCTACCTTCCTTAACACCGAGGGCGAGGAAATCGGTGAAGCCCGCCTGACGCAGGGGCCCAACGGCACCCTGATCACGTTGGAGCTTGAAGGGCTGCCTGCCGGACCCAAAGCCATCCATATCCACAGCAAGGGCACCTGTGACGACCATGATCACGGTTTCCAGGATTCCGCGGGCCACCTGAACCCGGACGGCAAAAAGCACGGTCTGATGAACCCGGAAGGGCCCGACGCAGGTGATCTGAACAACTTCTACGTGCATGAAAACGGTTATGCCTGGGCGGAACTGTTCAACCCCAGGGCGAGTCTTGATGGAGCCTATGGCGCACGCATACTGGATGATGATGGCGCGGCGCTGGTCATCCATGAGAACCCCGACGACCATATGACACAGCCCATCGGCGGTGCCGGAGCGCGTATCGCCTGCGGCGTGATCGAGTCGAAGTAGCAGGGTTCTCGACACCATTTCCCGTCATTGACAGAAGCAAGATGGCCGGCGGCGTGGCCGCCGGCTTGCCCAGGAGTGCTGCATGGATCGACGATCATTCGTAAAGGCCTGTGCCTTGAGTGCCGGGTGTCTTGCCATGGCTCCGCAGATGGCTGTGACCTCGGATATGTCCCCCCGCCATTATCCCCGCGTCCGATTGCTCAATGGCCGGGGGCAACCGCTGCGTGCATCTGAAATCCGGCCGCGCACGCACTACGTGTTCTCGTATCCATACGCTTCCACACCCTGCTTCCTGCTGAACCTGGGCCAGGAAGTGCCAGGTGACAGGGGGCTGGAGACCGAGAACGGAGAGAGTTACCGCTGGCAGGGCGGGGTCGGACCCGGTCGCTCGCTGGTGGCGTATTCGGCCATTTGCGCCCACAAGATGGCCCATCCGACGCGGGCAGTGAGCTACATTGGCTTTCGCGAACCCCGCAATGGCGATGATCCGGAAACCGGCATGATCACCTGTTGCGCCGAAAACAGCCGCTACGATCCGTATCGGGGCGGTGCGGTTCTCTCTGGTCCCGCGCGGCAGCCATTGGCTGCAATACTGCTGGAATACGATGCCGGAGAGGATGAGCTGTTCGCCTATGGAACCCTGGGGGGAGTGATGTTCCAGCGCTTCTTCTCGGAGTTCGAGGCCCGGCTGCAACTGGAATACCCCAACGGCGACGCCCGCGACCCGCTGGAGGGCGAGGTGAACGTGGTGCGGCTGGAGGAGTTCAGCGCCAACATCATGCGCTGTTGAGCACTGGCGTATGCCGCCCCGCCTGCGGACGGGGCGGGTCAGCCCCGTGCGGCGCGGCGCAGCACTTCGACTATTTCGCTGTTGTTCCTGCGTTCCGCGATGACCAGGGCGTTTGTGCCATTGTCGTCGGGTGTTTCCGGGTCCAGGCCCAGGTCGAGTAGCGTCTTCACCATTTCCACATCGTTGAGATCGGTGGCCCGCATCAGCAGCGTCCAGCCGTACACGTCCCGCGTGTTGATATCCGCCCCCAGACCCACCAGCGCACGGACGCTGCCGGTATGCCCCTTGGATGTGGCAAGCATCAGCGGCGTCCAGCCGTGGCGCACGCGATGGTTGGGGTCGGCGCCGGCGTTGACCAACTGCCGGATCACGTCGGTTTCCCCGTTCACCGAAGCGTACATCAGTGCGGTGCCGCCCTTCGGGTTGGTCCGGTCCACCTCGGCCCCGTATTGCAGCAGCAGTTCCACCATGTCGGTACGACCGGCCTCCGCAGCCCACATGAGGGCGGTCTTGCCCTCGTACTCGCCATTGGCGCTGGACGCTTCCGGCGAAACGCCCTGATCCAGCAGGATGGACACGCGCGCCGCCTGGCCGTCTGAAATGGCATTAAGCAAGGCTTGGGACGAGGCCGCTATGGCGACGACAGGAATCCAGAAAAGGAAAAACAGGAACACCAACGGGCGTAGGGGATGCGGTATCATGGTGTCATCCGATGCGGTCGTGGACAGCTTTGGTGATAACAGATCCATTCCGGCCACGCAACCGTCAAGCCATTTCCCGGCCGTCGGCATGGCCGGGTCGCAGGAGGTAACAATGAGCGAACTCTCCCGTGCTGTCGTGGAAGAGGCGTTAAGCGCATATGTCGAACCGAATCTGGGCAAGGACCTGATATCGGCCCGCTGCGTGGATGACGTCCGTATCGATGGCGGGCGCGTCACCATAGACCTGAAGATGGGTTTTCCGGTCAAGGGCATCATGGATGGGTTACGGGGCGATGTGCGGGCGGCCTTGCAGTCGGTTCCCGGCATCGACCAGGTGGATGTGAACATCAGCAGCGAGATTCATTCGCACCTGGGCCAGCGGGGGACCAGCAGCGTATCCGGCGTGAAGAATATCATTGCCGTCGCTTCCGGCAAGGGTGGGGTGGGGAAGTCCACCACCGCTGTCAATCTGGCGCTCGCTCTTTCCGGTGATGGAGCCCGGGTCGGCATGCTCGACGCCGATATCTACGGCCCCAGCCAGCCGCGCATGCTGGGCATCTCCGGTAAACCGGACTCCCGGGACGGGAAGAAGCTGGAGCCGATGGTGAATTACGGCCTGCAGGCGATGTCCGCCGGTTTCCTCATCGACGAGGAAACGCCGATGATCTGGCGCGGACCGATGGTGACGCAGGCGCTGGAGCAATTGCTCCGCGACACCAATTGGCAGGATGTGGATTATCTGGTTGTGGACATGCCCCCGGGAACCGGCGACATCCAGCTCACGCTGTCCCAGAAGGTGCCGGTGTCGGGCGCGGTGATTGTAACCACGCCGCAGGACATCGCCCTGCTGGATGCGCGCAAGGGGCTGAAGATGTTCGAGAAGGTGAATGTTCCGGTGCTTGGGATCGTGGAGAACATGAGCACGCATATCTGCAGCCAGTGCGGCCACGAGGAGCATATTTTCGGCGAAGGCGGCGGTCAGCGCATGGCCGAGCAGTACGGTGTGGAAGTGCTGGGCTCCATGCCGCTGGATATCCGTATCCGCGAACAGGCCGATGGCGGCAAACCCACGGTGATAGCGGACCCGGAAGGGAAGGTGGCCATGTCCTACAAGGCGATCGCCCGCCGGGTGGCGGCGAAGCTGTCCTTGCAGTCGAAGGATTACAGCAGCCGATTCCCGAAAATCGTGGTGGAGAACACCTGAGCCCTGCCGGGAGCGGGTGTGCCGGTGGGGATACCGTCCACGCCGGCGCATCCCGAGGCGGTCAGCCCGCCCTCAACTGCCGTTCCAGAGTTTCACCTTCCGTTCCAGTGTCTTGCGCGAGACGCCAAGCCGTCTGGCGGCTTCCGATTTGTTGCCGTCGGAAGCGGCCAGCACGCGCAGGATATGCCGCTTCTCCACTTCCGCCAGCGGCAGATCAAGCGGGTAGCCGCTTTCGCTGCGGGCATTGCCCAGGGTGATCGGAGCATCCACCTGCTTCAGGTCGAGGCATTCCACCGGTGACTTGCCCAGCAGCATGGCGCGCTCGATCAGGTTTTTCAGCTCGCGCACGTTGCCTGGCCAGGCATGACGCTGCAGTGCGTGCAGTTCCTCTTCGGTTGGTCGCACGGGCTCAAGCCCCAGCTCCGATGAAAGCATGCTGGAAAACAGTTTCACCAGGTGGGGGATGTCTGCCGGACGTTCGCGGAGGGGGGGCAGCCGCAGGGCCAGCACGTTCAGCCTGAAATAGAGATCCTCGCGGAATGTGCCGCGCGTCACCTCGTCGGCCATATGCTTGTTGGTGGCGGCAAGGATGCGCACATCCACGGTCTGCTGGCGCTCCGTCCCCACTGGCCGAATGGAGCGTTCTTCCAGCACGCGCAGCAGTTTCGCCTGCAGGTGCAGCGGCATCTCACAGATCTCGTCCAGGAACAGGGTCCCGCCGTCCGCATAGCTGAACAGGCCTTCACGGGACTGCGTTGCGCCGGTAAACGCCCCCTTGGTGTGGCCGAACAACTCGCTTTCCAGCAGCTCCGGGGAGATGGATCCGCAGTTGACCGGTACGAACGGGCCGCGGCGCCCGCTGTAGTGGTGCAGGCAGCGGGCCGCCACCTCCTTGCCGGTGCCGGATTCGCCTTCCAGCAAGACCGTGCTGTTGCGGCCTGCCACGCGCCGGATCAGCGTCATCAGACTCTTCATGGCCTCGCTGTGGCCGACGATGCCCTGTAGCAGCGCGCTGTCGTCTGTTCGACCGTTACGGGAGTCCTGTTTTCCGTCCTCGTTCAGTTCCAGCGCGCGCTGGACCGCCGTCATCATCTCCTCCAGTGCGAAAGGCTTGTTGATACATTGCGCTCTGGCGACATCGCCGGTTCTTCGGCAGCCTTCGGTTTCGCTCAGTCCGGTGATGAACACGACGGGCGTATCGATACCCTGAGCACGCAGATCGTGAACCCAGTCCAGGCCGGATCGGTCGGGCAGGCCTATATCCACCACCATCACGTCGAACTGGTGGTGATGCATCAATTGGCGCGCCTCGGTCGTGGAGTCCGCCACTTCCACGAAGCCGCACTGGCGGGTCAGCGCGAATCGCAGGAATTCGCGAATGCTGGGCTCGTCGTCCACAACGAGCGCGCAGGTCGCCGACCGGGACCCGGAGACGGAGTCCGACGGTGTGAGCGTGTTCAGGGGGTCATTGGCTGAAGATGCCATGGCCTGGGAAATAGTCCTCGTCAGTGAAAGTCTAGATACAGACTAATTACGAGTGAACTTGTTAGCATAACGTGAACGCGTGCCAAAATGCTGCCCCTTTTTGTACCACTTTGCGGTGCAGTTTGGATAGTTCTGACCCAGTCTGGCGGAGGGGGTTCAATGCTGCGCCCCATTTCGGTGCTTTCCATGCGAGGATACGAGGGAGTAAAGGATCCTTTTCCACGGTCAGCGCAGACAATGCGTGCGAGGCCAGGGGAAAGGTCTGGTGTCCCGTAATACGGGAGTCTTCCTGCACGGGGTTGGAGGAAAGCGATGACAGCAGTAACCGGACTGGTGCTGGCGGGCGGGCGGGCCACGCGCATGGGGGGTATGGACAAGGGCCTGGTGCCGTTGAACGGTACGGCCATGGTCGAGCACATCGTTTCGCGGCTGCGTCCGCAGGTACAGTCCCTGCTCATCAACGCCAACCGCAATCGCGCCGACTATGAGCGGCTCGGTTTTCCCGTGGTGGCCGATGCTTTTGGTGACTATGCCGGGCCGCTGGCCGGGATGGCCGCCGGACTTGCGGCAGCGGACACCGAGCTTGTCTGTTGCGTACCGTGTGACTCGCCGCTGATTCCCCCGGACCTTGTCTCCCGTTTGCTGGAAGCGCGGGCGGAGGCGGGCGCGGCCATTGCGGTGGCCAGTGGTCTGGGTCGTCTGCAGCCGGTGTTTGCGTTGATTCCCAGGGCGCTGCTCACCGACCTTCAACAATCCCTGGAAGCCGGGGAGCGCAAGATCGACCGCTGGTATGACAGACACGGCCTGGTCAGCGTTGATTTCTCCGACGCGCCCGATACCTTTCTCAACGTCAACACACCGGAAGAACGTGCCAGTCTGGAGGCACGGCTGATGGAAGAAACCGCATCCCGATGAGAGAACAACAGCAATCAAGCACGGTGGCCGGCAACAGCCAGGCTGCCTATGGTCAGTGGCTGGCTGAGCGCCACCCTGTGGACAAGGATCTGCAGCGAGCTCTGAACCGGTTCGCAGCCCGGCGGGAGCCGCCGCTGGTACTCACCGGCGCCGTGGACGGCCCGCTGTCGGCGCAGCTTGCAAACTGGGCACGGAACTATGCCGCCTCACATCAGGAGGTGCCGGTGTTCGTGCACCACCTGGGGGCCAGCCGGGAGTCGCGCAGGCGGGAAAAGCTGGTCCATCGTCTGCTGAACTGGCTGCGGGAGACGGCGGGCTTGCGCGATCCGGCTCCGGCCATGGCCGATGCGGCCAGCGAAGTGCTTCCCAACTGGCTGGCACGCACGGTCGCCCGAGGGCGGCTGGTGCTGGTGCTGGACGGCATCGACCTGCTCGAGGGCATGGCGGACGCCTCCTCGCTGGATTGGTTGCCCGCCTTTATGCCCGAGGGCGTCCGGCTGGTGGTGAGTCTTGCGCCCGGGCCGGTGGCGGAGGCACTGATGCAGCGCGGCTGGCATGTGCACCCCGTGGATAAGCAGGCCGGCCGGATGGACGAGGTCGTCGCCGCGCTGTCGCAGCAACAGCAGCAGGCTGCACGCGCCCTCTGGGCGTCCCGCGACGGCCTTGCCGACTCCCAACTCGCAGTGCTGGAGTGCGGAGCGGAACTTCCCGAGTCCTTGTTCTATCGCGTAGGGAGTGCGCGCCTGCTGGCGGGCGGAGCGGTTCAGGACGCCGTCGCTCGCCGCCTGCTCCCCGATGGCGCGGATCGCCAGGCGTGGCACGACAGGCTGGCTCGGCTGCATGCCGGGGAAACATCCGATGCCGCCGTGCTTGTAGTCTGGCATCTGGTAGAGGCAGCCCACTGGGAGGAACTGGCGCGGACGCTGACGCGTCCGGAGGTGCTGCAGATTCTGCTGCGGCCGGAGTTCCGGGCAGACCTGTTTTCCGCGTGGCAGGCGTGGGGTGCGGAACAAGCACTGGTGGATTACTACGCGAGCGCCGTTTCCAACTGGGCGCTCCAGGACCCGGCCGTATCGGCAGGTTTGTTGTTGCAACTTGCGGCGGCGTTCAGGGATCTCGGGCTGGAGCAGGGGCTGGAACCGTTCTACCAGCAGGCGCTCGCGCATCAATCCACCGCCGCCGGTCGGTCCGCCTACGGAGGATGGCTGTTGGAGCAGCAGCGCCAGGCCGAGGCCGAGCCGGTGCTGGTCGAGGCGCTACAGGAGTTGCAGCAACAGGCAGCGGATGCCGTCGACACCCGTGCTGCTAGGCATCGTCTGGCCATGCTGCTGGAGCAGCAGAACAGGCTGGAGGAGGCGCGCACCCTGTACCGGGAGGCGTTGAGACAGCGGGAAGCGACGTTGGGCGATCGCCACGTGGAGCTGCTGCCCCACCTGAACAATCTGGCCGCGGTGTGCAAGGCGCTACAGGATTACGATGCGGCCCGGCAGTTGTACCAGCGCGCGTTGACGATCACCGAGCGCCAGTACGGCCAGAAGCATCCCACCACGGCGGCGTGCCTGGATAACCTTGCAGGGCTGCTCTACGCGGGTGACGATCTTGCGGCAGCCGAGGATCTGTACCAGCGTGCGTTGGGGATCGCGGAAACGGCTTTTGGTCCCTCGCACCCGGCAACCGCCGCCAGCGCTCACAATCTCGGAACGGTGATGGACGCGCGTGAACAGTTCCAGGCTGCGGAGCAACTGTTCCGCCAGGCATTGGCTATCCGTGAGCAGGTGCTGGGCGAAGATCACATGGACACCGCATCCAGCCTGCATAATCTTGCCGGGGTGCTCGACGCCATGGGCCGTTACGACGAGGCGGAACCGCTGTACCGTCGGGCTCTGGAGATCTGGGAGAAGGTGGTTGGCCTGGAACACCCGGCCACTGCTACCAGCGCCAACAACCTGGCCGACCTGCTGCGTGAGAAGAAGGAATTCGACGAAGCCGAGTCTCTCTATCGGCGCAATCTGGATACCTGGGGGCGCCTGCTGGGCGAACGTCATCCGCATACGGTAATGACGCTGGCGGAACTGGCGGGGCTCTATGTGGACAAGGGAGACCACGGCACGGCGGAACCGATGCTTCAACGCGCCCTCCAGGAAACCGAGTCGGTCATGGGGGCGGGGCATCCGCAGTACATCGGATGCGTGACGAAGTACGCGGCTCTGTTACGGGATGGCGGCCGACAGGAGGAGGCCAGGCAATTGCTGCGGCAGGCGCTGAAGAAGGCGGAGGGAACGCTGGGACTGCTGGCGCCAGGTGTGCAGAAGTTGCGCCGGCACCTGGATGCCCTGGACGTCGAACCGGGCCGACTGCATTAAGGAAGCGCCGCAACGACGCAGCGCGAAAAATCTGGCCGTAACCCCTTGGAGATCCAACGGTTTTCGCCTGCGACGGTGTGGCAAGCGGCCACAGGCAAAACCACTACCTGCGGCGTCTTGCTTCTGGCCACGAACGAAAACCGGTCTCGAGCGCGACAACGTGAATATTCCAGCGCTTCCTTAACTGCGCGTCATCACGTCCACAAGCAGTCCCGGCCGCCGGTTGCTCAGCAGGACCACGCGATCGTAGCGGTCGCTCTCCCCGAGTATCCGCGCTGCGGCCTCCTTGCCAGCTTGCTGCTGCTCCGGGCCGTCCGCCATGTTCAG
Organism: Ectothiorhodospiraceae bacterium; assembly: GCA_020831845.1. Taxonomy (GTDB): domain Bacteria; phylum Pseudomonadota; class Gammaproteobacteria; order Nitrococcales; family Aquisalimonadaceae; genus LSCE01. The sequence goes on along the minus strand of JAFIFV010000047.1, from coordinate 3,814 downwards.
CACCGGGATCAGGCGATGGTCTCCGGTGTTGCGCTGAAGCCCGAGGGGGTGTGTGTACAGGGCGGCAATGGTGTCGGCCGTGATCGTCGAACCCACGGCCTGGCCAGTGCACTCCAGCACCTGCTCAAGGCGGTGCGCGATGCGATCCGATAGCGGCTGCCCCACGGCCAACAGGGAGCTCAGCACCAGTACGCGGTTCGCATAATCAGGGATGCTGGGTTCATGTCCGGCGGGTGCCTTGAGCTTGCGCATGCGGGCGCCGTCTGCCTTGATCAGCGTGAGCGCGAACCCGGCCTCACGGTGTATGGTGCGGACCGTTTCCGCGTCCGGACCGGCGAGCCGGCCTGCCTTTTCGGCCGGGCAGGCGTAAAGCACGTGGGCCGCTTCCAGATCACGAATGCGGCCCAGCAGGCGGTCGGCTTCGTCCACCACCACCGCGGCCTGCAGGCTGCGCGGCGGTTCGTAGGTAAATACCGTGGCTGTCATTGCCGCCCTGCCGGGGTGGTTTTCCAGCAGGGTGTATAGCGTGCTCTTCTTGCCGCCGGCGCCGATGGCGCAGATGAGGCCTGATTCCGCCTCCAGCGCCTGAAAAAGGCTGCCATGACTCATGCCGTATGCTCCGTGCTTACTGTCACGCTGAGGACTCGGGGCAGGAACTCGGCGATGCACTGCCAGCTCTCGCCATGATTGGAAGAGGCGAACACATGGCCGCTGGACGTGCCGAAATAGGCGCCCACAGGCGATTGCCGGTCCAGGCAAAGCGCCTCGCGCAACACGGTTACGTAGGCATGTTGCTGCGGTAGCCCCTCGGTCAGGGGGATCCAGCTCCTGCCGCCGTCGGCGGAGCGGAACACGCGCAACCGCCCACCCGGCGCCGTGCGAAGGTGATTGCTGTCGATAGGGATGACCCAGACGGCGTCAGGGTTGCCGTCTTCGGTTGCCAGCGCGTAGCCGAAATCGCTGGGCAGGCCTTCGGTGATCTCGGTCCAGGCCAGGCCGCCGTCATCACTGCGGTAAACGCCGTTGTAGCACTGCCGGTAGAGGCGATCCGGGTTCACCGGGTGGACCACCAGGCGATGGATGTTGTGTCCCGACTCGGCGTAACCGGTGGGAAGATTCTCGGCACGAACCCCCTTGTTGATCGGGTACCAGTCGCCTCCGGCATTGTCACTGCGGTAGACGCCCCCCGCTGACACCGCTGCATAGAGTCGCTCCGGAGCGGTCGGACAGTGGTGGATGGAATGCAAGGAAAACCCGCCCTTCGCCGGCTCCCAGGTGGTCCGTGTGGGATGGAAGTTCAGGCTGTCCACACCTTGCCATGATGTGCCGCTGTCCCGGCTCAGGAACAACCCGGCGGGGTCGATGCCTGCATACAGTGTTTCAGGCTCCCCGGGCAGCCCGGGAGCAAGATGCCAGATCGCCTTCAGATTGCCTTGATGTCGCTCCGGAGGGTATTCCGGTATGGCGTGAAGCGGTTCCCAGTTGCGACCGCCGTCCCGGGTCCGGTAGAGGTGCGCACCCCAGATCTCGTGGCGAATGGCGGCATAACCGACACCGGCCAGGTGAGGGTGCAGCCACGCGTGCAGCACCTCGTAGCCAGCCAGGTGCGGGCCTTCCAGCGTCCATTGCCGGCGGTTCCTGTCGCTTTCCAGGCGGAACAGTCCCTTTTGCGTGCCAACCAGAACAATAGTGCGATTTCGGGATGGGGTTGCTCGTGACGATATCTGCGCATCTGTCATTCGGAAGGCACCGGAGTCGCTTGTATTGGAATCACGCAGGTATTCCAACAGAAACGGCGAAAACGGGAAACCTTCATCGACGCCGCTTGGGTTACACTGGCGGCATGCGAATCGTCATGCTACCGCGTCGGGTCCAGGCCGGGCTGCGACGGCAGGCGGATGCGGCCCAACCCCGCGAGGCCTGCGGTCTGCTGCTGGGTGAGGAAATGCCGGAGGGGCATACCCAGGTGACTCGCCTGGTGCCGATGAATAATATTGCCGATGACCCCCGCACCGGTTACCTGATCGATCCCGAGGACTATCTGCGGACGGACCGGGAGGCGGCTGCGGAGGGCCTGGCGGTGGTCGGGGTGTATCATAGTCATCCCGATGGCAAGCCCACGCCGTCCGAGACCGACCGGGAACTGGCCTGGCCGGGCTGGAGCTATGTGATTATCGGTGCCGATGGCGAACTGCGGGCCTGGCGACTTCGTGACAGGCAGTTTGAAGAGGAGACCATCCGTTCGTGACCGAGGTGACCGTACGTATCCCCACGCCCCTGCGGCCCTTTACCAACCAGCAGGCAGAGGTAGCGGTCCACGGCTCCACCGTGGGCCAGGCGCTTGCCGATCTGTGTGCGAGGCACGAGGGGGTCGGGCCGCGCATCTTCACGGCGGATGGCGAGCTGCGCCGCTTCGTCAATGTGTTTGTCGGCGAGCATCATGTCTCGGTGCTCGAGGGCCTCGCGACACCGGTGGCGGATGGCGACGTCATTGCCATTATCCCGGCGGTTGCGGGCGGCAGCGCCAGAGACGACAGGCTGGCCGCGCTGCGGCGGGACATCGTCGAGCTGGAACCGCAGGCTGCCTGGGATCGCATGCAGCGGGGCGCTGTGCTGGTGGATGTGCGGGAGCAGGATGAAATTGCTGCGGGCAGCCCCGCGGGGGCGCTGCATCTGGGGCGCGGTTTTCTGGAACTGCGTATCGAGGACGCCGTGCCGGAACTGGACCGGCCGGTGATGACGCTGTGCGGCGGCGGCGCGCGCTCCCTGTTCGCTGCGGAAGATCTGCGCCGGCTTGGCTACAGCAATGTCAGCTCGGTGGCTGGCGGCTTCAACCGCTGGAAGGATCAGGGCCTGCCGTTCGAGGTGCCGCGCATGCTGGATGCAGCGGCGCGGGAGCGCTATTCGCGCCACCTGTTGATGCCGGAGGTGGGGGAGCAGGGCCAGTTGAAGTTGCAGGACAGCAAGGTGCTGCTGGTCGGAGCCGGAGGTCTCGGTTCTCCCGCGGCATTGTACCTGGCCGCCGCGGGTATCGGCACCATCGGGCTGGTGGACCACGATGTGGTGGACCGCAGCAACCTGCAGCGCCAGGTGATACACAACGAAGCCAGAGTGGGGGAGCCCAAGGTGGAATCCGCCCGGGCCGGAATCCACGCGCTGAACCCCTCGGTAAACGTGATTACCCACGATTGTTATCTTAACGCGGACAACGTGGATGCCTTGTTCGACGGCTACGACGTCGTGCTGGACGGCGCCGACAATTTTCCCACCCGCTATCTGGTGAACGACGCCTGCGTGAAGCACGGCATACCCAACGTCCATGGCGCGGTGTTCCGGTTTGAAGGCCAGGTCAGCGTCTTCTATCCCGGGCGTGCAGACGCTCCCGGTCCCTGTTACCGCTGCCTGTTTCCCGAGCCGCCACCGCCGGAGCTGGCGCCTTCCTGTGCGGAGGCCGGGGTGCTGGGGGTGTTGCCGGGCGTGATCGGACTACTGCAGTCCATCGAGGCGGTCAAGCTGATCCTCGGCATCGGCGACCCGCTGGTGGGGCGGCTGCTGTATTTCGATGCCCTGGCCATGCGCTTCAATGAGCTGAAGATGCCCCGCAACCCCGATTGCGACTACTGCGGCGAGGGTAAACCCTTCCCCGGCTACGTGGACTACCAGGGTTTCTGCGCCGAACGGTAGACGTCGCGTGCTTAGAGGCAGCAATGTGCCCGGTTGGTGGCTTCGATCCGGCCGGGATTGGGGACTTGGCTGCGGACACGCCGTGAACCCATCCCTGGGGGCTTGTCGGCCGGGTCCCTCCGGCCGACAG
>JAFIFV010000045.1 GCA_020831845.1 Ectothiorhodospiraceae bacterium | reverse complement strand
CCGCCCCCGCCCCGTCGGCGCGCCACTACCAGCGCTTGTAGGGCAGGAACTTGCCGTTCAACGTGATCTTCACCCGGTCGCCTTTGGGGTCGGGCACTTTTTCCACGTCCATGGTGAAATCGATGGCACTGACGATGCCGTCGCCCATTTTCTCCTGCACCACTTCCTTCAGTGTCTCGCCGTAGACCATGACCACCTCGTTGAGCCTGTAGACGAGAGGGTCCGTGATCATGGTTGCCGCACGCTGGCCCTTGATGGGATAGTCCTGTAGCGCCGCGGAGACCTCCGAGGGCAGCCCCAGCGCCTCGCAAAGCTTGTCGGCTTCGGGTTTGAGCATGCTGTTCTCGCCCAGGGCGGCGGAACAGACGAATACCGGGCTCATGCCCACGGCCTGACCCAGCTCCTGCCAGGTCATGCCCTTGTCGGCTTTCGCGGCCACGATGGCTTCGCGCATTGCGTTCTTGTCCATGTTTTCAACCTCGCTTGATGAAGGGTTGTCGTTCAGGAACCGCCGGCAGCTGCCTGGCGGCTGTCGTCGTTCCCCGCGCTGGCGGAGCCCTCGTCGGCACCACCTACGCGCACCGTCTGCGTGTCGGTGACCTTGCCGGAAAGCTCCTTGGAGCGGCGCACCAGGAAATCCACCAGATGGTTGCGGATCTGGTAGTACTGGTCGTGCTTGATCAGCGTTTCCCGGGTTCGCGGGCGGGGTATATCCACCTCCACCGCTTCCGCGACCTGGGCATTGGGCCCGTTGGTCATCAGCAGGATGCGGTCGGAGAGCAGAATGGCTTCGTCCACGTCGTGGGTAATCATGAAAACGGTCTGGTTGGTCTTGCTCCAGATATCCAGCAATTCATCCTGGATGGTGCCGCGGGTCAGCGCGTCCAGCGCGCCGAACGGCTCGTCCATCAGCAGCAGCTTGGGCTCGATGGCGAAGGCCCGGGCAATGCCCACGCGCTGTCGCATGCCCCCGGAGAGCTGCGACGGGCGGCGATGCTCCGCACCCTGCAGGCCCACCATCTCGATGTATTTCATCGCGTGTGCCCGGATCTTGTCCCGCGACCAGCCGGGCCACCGTGCCTTGACCGCGAAGATGACGTTGGAGAGTGCGCTCTTCCAGGGCAGCAGACTGTGGTTCTGGAAGATCACCCCCCGGTCCAGGCTGGTGCCCTTGATCTCCTTGCCGTCCATGAACACATATCCATCGGTGGCGTCGTCCAGCCCGGCCATCACGTTCAGGATGGTCGACTTGCCGCAGCCGGAATGGCCGATGACACAGATGAATTCTCCTTTCTCGACACCGAAATTGACGTTTTCGAACACGGTCAGCGGGGGTTCGCCGCGCGGCCCGGGAAAGGTCTTTTTCAGGTTCTCGACTTTGAGAAACGGGTTCGACATGAGTCGTCTCCTCTGGCCGGCGCTGCCCGCCGGCCATGGCTTAGTCGGCGTACTGCACCATCCGCGTCGCGGAGGCCAGAAGGGTGTCAAGGATCATTCCCACCACGCCGATCATCAGAATCGAGAAGATCACGCTGGTCAGATCCAGGTTGTTCCACTCGTTCCACACGTAGTAGCCGATGCCGGTACCGCCCACGAGCATCTCCGCGGCCACGATCACCAGCCAGGAAATACCGACGGCGATGCGCATGCCGGTGAGTATCGTCGGTGCCGCCGCAGGCAGAATGACGGTGATGGCGGTCTTCAGCGGTGACAGCTCCAGCGTCTTGGCGACGTTCAGCAGATCCTTCTTCACCGAAGCGACGCCAAAGGCGGTGTTCACCAGAATCGGCCAGATGGAACAGATGAAGATCACGAAGATGGCGGACTTGATGGAATCCTGGATGATGAACAGCGCCAGCGGCATCCAGGCCAGCGGCGAGATCGGTCGCAGGACCTGTATGTACGGGTTCAGCGCCTTCTGCATGACCGGCGACATGCCGATGACAAAGCCCAGCGGCACTGCCAGCAGTACTGCAAAACCGTACCCCGTCAGTACCCTGCCAACGGAGTACAGCAACTGGGTACCAATACCCTTGTCGTTGGTGCCGCGGTCGTAGAACGGGTCCGACAGCTCGGTGATCGCATGGGAGATCACCGCCGACGGGGCCGGGATGCTGCTGCCGGAGGTAGAACCGCCGCCGGTCAGCATCTCGTACTCACTCAGTTCCTCATCACCGCCGATGGCGCCGCCGGGAACCGAAGCTTCCCAGGCAATCAGCAGCACCGCCAGGATGGCGATGCTGACGATGGCCGCTCGGACATTGACATTGGCCAGCATGATTACGATCTCCGGATCTCGAAGCTGTTGACGTACTCTTCGGGTTGCTCGGGGTCGAATTCCTTGCCCATGATCATGTGCGACTTGTAGGTCACTTCGGGCGCCTCGTGGCCCAGGTCGCGCATCAGGTCGCCGCACTCGGTGGCCAGATACACACGCTCGGCAATGCCCTTGTAGTCCACGTCGCCGTCGATGTAGCCCCAGCGCTTCATCTGGGTGAGTATCCAGACCGCCATCGAGTGCCAGGGGAATGGGTCGAAGTCGATCCGCTGCGGATCTTCCTTCACATTGCCCAGGCCGTCGGCGTAGCGTCCGGTCAGCACCTGCTGGATGACCGGCACCGGCTGGTTGAGGTAATTGCGTGGGGCGATGGCCTCGGAGATTTCAACCCGGTTCTCCTGCGCCGAGGCATAGTGGGTTGCCTCCACGATGGCCTTGAACAGCGCACCGAAGGAATTCGGATACTCCTGGGCGAACGCCCGGCTGGTGGCGAATGCGCAGCAGGGGTGACCGTCCCACAGTTCCTTCGTCAGCAGGTGGATAAAGCCGACATCGTCCCAGACCGCGCGCTGGTTGAACGGGTCCGGCGCCAGATAGCCGTCCACGTTGCCGGCGCGCAGGTTGGCCACCATTTCGGGGGGTGGCAGCACGCGGATCTGAATGTCGCGATCCGGGTCCAGCCCGTGCTCCGCCACGTAGTAGCGAAGCAGGAAGTTGTGCATGGAGTAATCGAACGGCACGGCGAAGCGGAAGCCCTTCCAGTCCTTGGGGTCACGCTTGTCCTTGTGTCGGTTGTGCAGGGTAATGGCCTGGCCGTTGATGTTCTCGACCGCGGGCATGATGAACGGCATGTTACTTGAGCCTACGCCCATGCTCATCGCCAGCGGCATCGGGGTGAGCATATGGGAGGCGTCGTACTCGCGGTTCAGTGACATGTCCCGGGCCACTGCCCAGCCCGCTGTCTTTATGACCTCCACATTCAAGCCATGACGCTCATAGAAACCCATGGGGTGGGCCATGATGATGGGCGTGGCGCAGGTGATCGGCACGAAACCCACCTTGAGGTCGGTTTTCTCCGGGCTGCCCAGGTTGTCCTTGAGCAGGGCCTTGGCCGCGTCCATGGGAAAGACCGAGGCCAGCGCCGCTGCAAAGGTGCCGCCGCCGATCAGCTTCATGAAGTGCCGCCGGCTGGCGTCGTGACCGTTGAACAGGGCGCGCACCACTGCACTCTCGATGGCGCGGTCCATAATGGATTCCTGGTCCATCCGTTGCTGCTTGTGGCTTCCTGCCTCCTGGGCATCCGCATGCTCCGCTGACTCGCTGCAACTGCTGCAACCGCAGCCCGCGCCATGTCGAAGGTCCGATTCCGTGTTGTAGGGATCACCCAGTGATTTGTTGGTCATTGACATGCCCTCCGGCCCGTTCCCACCACAAACAAAAAAGGCGTCACGCAGGGTTTGACCTGCATGACGCCTTCGCCATGAAAAACCGCAAATGAGGACCGCACTCCCGACATTGGGCGCCGCTGTTCGCGGCACGCGATCCGCTGGGAGTGATTTAAGCAGGACGCATGCCAGCACCTCTCGAACGGCGGAGCGGTGGGGTATTGGTGCTGGGATGGAGGGAAGTTTAATAGTGTCGGACGACGTTTTTGCACCGAGCCGGTGCGCTCTGTGCACAAGGCTGGCGCAGTCGTCCGCTCAGCCTGTGCCTTTTCCGTGCAGCAGGCGACGTGCGATATCGGTAATTCGGGTGCTATGGTCCATCGCCGCCTTGCGCAGCAGATGGTAGGCGTCCTGCTCGCTCAACTGGTGCTTTTCCATCAGCATGCATTTCGCCCGTTCCACCAGTTTTTGATCCTCCAGCCGGGTTTCCGCGCGTGCAAGCTTGTGCTGCAGCTCCTGGTATTCGTTGAACTGGGTAATGGCCATGTTGATGATCGAACGCACCCCCTGGGGCGACAGCCCCTGAACCACGTAGGCGCTGATGCCCGCCTGCATGGCGGTGTTCAGCAGCTCGGGGTCATCGTGTTCACTGAGCATTACGACCGGCTTGGGGTAGCGCCGGTGCTGGTGCCCCAGGTGTTCCAGCGTATCGCGCTTGCCGGATGTGGCCTCGATGATCACCACGTCCGGCTCCAGATCCAGCACCAACTGGTACAGATCGTCCATGTCGTGCACCGTCTTCACGACTTCGTAGCCGGACTCGTCCAGCGCCGCTTTCAACCAGCGGGCGCGATCGCGACGGTCGTCGACCAGCATGACGCGCGTCGTCATGGGTGTGCCTCCAACATCTGCGTCGAGACAGGGCTTTGGACCATGAAAGCAGCAAGGAGTATGCCGAATGGGTGCTTGCTGGCATGAAGGTGGCGTGGGGTGGGCATTTCGAGGGCAGGGCGGGTGACTCGTCACCCGCAGCCGGACGCACCACTCGGGTGCGCCCGGCGGCTGGTCAGAAGCTGTATCTGGCTCCTAGTGTGATTTCGTCATAGTCCCCCACCGCGATTTCGCCGCCGAGGGAGAGCTGCGGCGCCACCTCGTAGAAGGAATTCACGAAAATCTGGACGTTGTCGTGGCTATCCAGCCTGGCATAGCGAAGGCCGGCGGCGGAGTCCAGGCCTGGCGTCAACACCGCCCGGCCACCGCCTTCCAGTCGGAAGCCCGCATCGTCGGCATCGCCGAAGTCGTACAGCAGGTCGGCCGCCCCGTAGAGATCCAGCGCCTGTTGCTCGGTGGGGAACCGGAAGCCAACGCCAGCGGAGAGCAGATCCCGGTCCTGGGTGACACGCGAACCGCCGCGGCGGGTGCTGAAACGATGGGAACTGAAGCCACCACGTACAAAAACGTTCGGGTCCAGCGCGTAGCTCCCGCGTACCAGCACGCCGGTGTCGCTGCTGCCGTAGCGTCCCGGCGGGTCGACGATGTTCAGGCCGCCTTCCACGTAGCTGTAGTCGGGTTGCTGGGCGGCCACGCTGATCGGGAGCAGCAGTGCGATTACGCCAATCACTCGCTTCATGGACAAGTCTCCTGGAATCTCGGAATGCGCTTCCGCCGCCATTCTGGCTTGCCAGCTAGCGGCGGTCTCCGGGCGGTCTGACAGTAGCGGGCCAGGCCGCTGATTACCCGGTGCACCATAGAGGAGCGGGCCCGGCGTTTCCAATTGTAGTCACGCAGAGACATTGCCTCGCGCTATCATGCGGTTTGCCAGCGACCATCCCGCCGCCGCCGCCGCTACGCCCCCGACCAGGGTGCCGAGCACATAGATCGCGGCCATGGGAAAATGGCCGGCCTGGAGCAGCAGCGCAGTTTCCAGGCTGAACAGGGAGAAGGTGGTGAAACCGCCGCAGATTCCCGCCATCAGGAACTGCCGGAAGCGCTCTCCGGATGGCAGCAGACCGTCGCCCCTGGTATGCCGGGCGAAGTAGCCGATCAACAGCGAGCCGGCGATGTTCACGGTCAACGTTGCCCATGGGAAGCCGCTGATGTCGCCGTGGCTCAGATGTACGTGGGACACGGCAAGCCGAAGCATGCCGCCGATCGCACTGCCCAGCGCCACCCACAGACCGATCTTCCACTCCCAGCTCATGACAGCACTCCGGGGGCACTGGTGAAGCGGAGGGCCGCCGCCATGACCAGCAGGCAAAGCAGCAGGGAAAGCAGCGTGTTGGCCAGGGCGGCAACAGGGCGTCGTTGACGCAGCAACTCGAGGGTCTGAAGGCTGAAAGAGGACACAGTGGTGTAGCTGCCGCAGATGCCGATGACCAGAAACCAGAAAGCCGCGCCGCCGAGGCTGAGGTTAAGCAGACCGATCAACAGGCCGAGCAGGGTGGCGCCCAGCACGTTGACGGCCAGCGTGCCCCATGGAAATCGTGTGCCCAGCCACCGGCCTACGGAAGCGGTGGTAACGTATCGGGCGAAGCCGCCGATGGCGCTGCCTGTTGCCACCAGCAGGTACGTGTGCAGGCTGATCATGCGCGTCTTCCCGTCATTAGCCCCCAACTTGCAGCAGTGCAGCCACTCCCGTAAAGACCCCCATGGCAATGAACAGCATGCCGCTGGCTCGGTGAACGACGGTCAGCGGGACGCGTCGCAGCAAAGCGTTGCCCGCGAAAATGGCCAACCCTGCCGCCGCCGTAATGCCCAGGGTGGCGCCCACCCAGACGGCCAGCGGGGAGGCCGTGGCACTCAGCCCAGCGGTCGCCAGCTGCGTCTTGTCGCCGAATTCCGCGACAAAGAGAATCAGGACCGTGCTCAGGAAGACGCTCGCGGAAGCAGCTCGGGGCGCGTCTTCGCAGTCGGCGTCCTCTTCCACGCCGGAGCGCAGCGCCCGTATCCCGAAGCCGATGAACAGTAATGTCACGATGGCTGCCAACAGCCAGCCGGGCAGCCAGGTGGCCAGGGCGGCGCCGAAGATCACAGCCAGTAGCGAGAGCAGGGCGAAGGCGGTGAAGGCCCCGGCGAACACAGGCATGGGGCGGTAACGGCAGGCCAGAGTCAGGCAGACCAACTGGCTCTTGTCGCCCATCTCGGCGAGGAAGATCATCAGGAAAGCCAGCACGCCGGAACTGATGCCGGGGCCCAGGGCCTGTTCCAATACAAGCAAGGACATGAAGCGAGTTCCTGTGCATCCTGGTAACGAGCGACACGGTGGATGGGTGGGCCATGTCGGAATCGTCCTGTTTATGGTGCCGGAGAAGAACACGCTGGGGGGATGGGGTCAAGCCGGCGAGCGCGTTGACCCCTCTGCAGCGCTTGACTATGGTTTAGCCACTTTCCCGCGCTCGGAAGTCTCGTGTTCGAAGGCCCGCGGCAGCCTGGAAATCACAGCGGGGCTCACGCGCGGGAAAACCCTCGCGGCCGTGTCATCCTGATATGGCGTCGGCGCCAACTCCGGAGAATGCATGACGAAAACAACCCAGCCCCGCTTCCTCGCAGGCTTTCTGTTGCTGCTACCCGTCTCTGCCTATGGAGCCGGCGGCCACTTCGTGGTGGACGACACCTTCGTGACCCCGGAACGGGAGTGGCTGCTCGAGGCGTGGTTCACCCGGGAATCCTCGCGAACCGATGAACAGGCCGCCGCGCTTTCCTACGGTCTCATGCCCGGCATGGAGGCGACGCTGGGCTTTTCCAGGGAGCGGGTGGAGCGAGATCGTACCGATAGCGCGGAGCTTGCCGGCAAATGGTTGCTGACGGATGCCGAGGTTGACGGAATCGGCATCGCGGTGGTGACCGGGCTGGGCTTCAGTGTGGATGACGACCGCTGGCAGGAAGCGGAAGCCTATATCCCCGTGGACGTGCCAGTCGCGGATGGTCGCTTCACCTTCCGCTACAACCTGGGCTGGTCTCATGATCGGGATTCCGCCGACCGAAATGTCCTGACCTGGGGGTTTGGCGGTGACGCGGAGATTGTGCCGGCTGTCCACGCCATCGGCGAGATCTACGGCAACGAACGGGACCGTACCGAGTTGCAGACGGGGCTCCGTTTCCTGGTGGCGGATTACGCCCTTCTGGACGTGGGTTACGGCTGGGAGCGTCGCGAACCGGACCGGAACTGGTGGACGGTGGGCGTCGCCGTGGTGTTCTGAAAGGCACGACGTGCGGGGGGGTCGCCCTCGGCATTCTCTCTCTGGCGCCCAAAGCAAGGATAATGCGTGATGCGCCGCACAATTTGCTGAGCGCTGTCTTCCGGTGGCAGCGTCTCTATGGCACCATCGCCGGCGCCGAAGTGGACATTTTTCAGCGGGCTTCAGGAAGCGCAGCGGGTAGCCAGGTAATGAGCCAGGAACTGAATTATCGCCGGGGGCGGCTGGTATTGCCGCAGGATATCGCCGATTGGCCGCCGGAGACGGTGGCGCAATGGATCGTCAACTTGCCTCTGGCTGAGCGCGCAAAGGCTTTCCGGGCGCTGCCGCTCAACGTTGCTGCCGCCGGCTTCCTGAAGATGGAACCGCGTGGGCGCGTGGGCACCCTGTCAGGCCTGAATGCAGCCAATATCCGCTACCTTTGCAGCATAGCCCGGGATGATCTGCTTCTGGAGACACTGGACCAGGCTGGACCGGATGTCCGTGGGGCGATGTTCGCCCAGTTGCCGGCGTGGCGCCGGTCCGCCATGGAAGAGGCGCTGGCCGAGTCGGATCGGGCGAGAGAGGCTGCTCGGGTCGACGGGGCCGGCCCTCTTGCACCCTGGTGGTCACGGCTGTTTGGTCGGGTGGCCGGCAAGACCAGCGCCGTGGGCTGATGCTGCGAGACTTGAGTCCGCCTTGGCTGCCGGCGTAGGGTCACGCAGATGGGATTTCATCCGACAGGGCATCCGTGAACGCTCCTAACACCGAACAGCAGGCGCTGATCCGTTACCTCGAAGGCCGATGGTCGGAAGAACAGGTACGGCAACGGCTGTCCCGCGAGGGGCGCTCCGGAGAGCCGGTGTTCGATGGTCGTAGCCTGCAGTTTCATCCCGAGAACTGGTCCCTGATGCGCTTCGCGCTGCGCTGGGGGCTGCGTGTCACCGGCCTGTACGAGCGCGGTACCCGTAACGCGCTGCGGCTTCGCGTCCGGCGTCACCATCTGCGACTGCCCGGTTTGCCGGCGCCCCTGGCCGGAGTGCGGCTGCTGCACATGAGCGATCTGCACCTGGACATGCATCCCGACTTCCCCGGGCTGCTGCGCAAACGTGTCCAGCCGCTGAACTATGACGTCTGTCTCATCACCGGGGACTTCCGGTACAGCACCACCGGCAGCTACCTGCCGGCCATCGACGCTTTGAAACACGTGCTGGAGGTGGTGGACGTGCCGGTCTACGCGGTGCTTGGGAATCATGATCCACTGGCCATCGTACCGGCATTGGAGCGCATCGGCGTGCGTGTGCTGCTGAACGAGGCTGTACTGTGGGAAGAGCGAGGGCAGCCGTTGGCGCTGGCTGGTGTGGATGACCCGCATTATTTCGGCTGTCACGACCTTGAACGTGCCAGAGATGGGGTGCCGGAAGGCGTCCCGCTACTGCTGCTGTCGCACTCGCCGGAACTCTACCGGGAAGCGGCGGAAGCCGGCTATCTGGCGTATTTCTGCGGTCATACCCATGGGGGCCAGATCAGCCTGCCTGGCGGTATCCCGGTGTTGACCAACGCGCGCTGTCCGCGCAGCTACTGCCAGGGTAGCTGGAGCTACGGTGGCATGCAGGGATACACTACGGTAGGTGCTGGTTCGTCGGTACTGGACGTGCGTTTCAATTGCCAGCCTGAAGTGGTCCTCCACATCCTGAGTGCTGCGCAACGCGGCGACGTGAATACTTCAGTGTTTCCCTAATGGGGTTGCTGGCGTAATCCCAACTGGAACATGCACCATGACAGCGGCAGGCACAGGGCCACGAACAGCGCGCTGGCCACCAGCGCTCCGGTAAGGCCATATCCCAGCCAGATGGTGAGCACCAGCGCGGGCAGGAGCGACTCGGGCAGTTGGTCCAGCACCAGGAATCGAGCGCTGGACGCCATGTGCAGCCGGCGCTTGATGAAGCTGGAGAGCAGATCCCCCCCCATGGCGGCGGCAGCCGCGGCCAGCCCGGCTTCCACGGGCAGCCCAAACATCACGGCGACCAGCGCACCGGCCACCAGCGAGACGGTAATACCTCGGTAGGTTTTCGAGATGCCGAACAGGGGTTGCCCGTCGGCCAGTACGCGCCCGCCATCCACCGGACGGGCAAGATAGTCGCGCATCAGCGCCGACGCCAGGACTGGTGCCGCATTCACCGTGACCAGAATGCTCAATGCGATTATCAGCGACATATTGTCTGCGATAGCCGACGCCTGCGTGATTGAAAACGTTGTTGTAATGAGACGCCCGCTGCGGCAATGAGTTCAGCGTGACTTTGTCGTGACGGCCTTCAGCGGGAGAACACGCGGTCCTGCAGCACTGGGTCGGTCATTTTCTGGAGACCCGCCCGCGTGGGGCTGAGCAGGGTGAAACTGCCCTGGCGGTCCAGTTCGAGTGCTTCCTCCGGGTTGACCCAGCGGGCGTCCACCACTTCCGCCTGGCAGACGGAGGCTTCCTGGGCATCCGGGGCGGCGGTCACATAGAAGCGGGTGTCGAAGCGCCTCGGAAGGCCCGGCGGCGTGATGCGGCGGAACAGGTAGTGCAGACGGTCCAGCGAGGGCTGGAATTGCTGTTGTTCCACCAGTACTTGCCAACTGGCCGATTCCTCCAGCACCTGGGCGCGCCAGGCGGCGAGGGCGTTCAGCAGGTCCGGCCCGGTTGCGTCGCCGATCAGCATGCCAGCCTCTTCAAAGCACTCGCGGATGGCCGCCAGCCGGAAGGCCGCGCGGTCCTCCTCGGGTTCCCTGTCGAACCCCTCTGTCAAGGCGTGGGCATAGCCGTCCAGCAGGGAGAGGCTGTGGTCCACTTCCTCCACCACGCCTCCAGGGAACACCCATGCCCCGGCCGCGAAACTGGCACCGTGTTCCCGCTGGACCATCAAGGCCTCGACACCTTCTGCGGCCGGTCGCAGCAGAATAACGGTGGCTGCCGGCCGGGGTATGAGCACCTTGTCGTCTGTTCGCGTCATTCCCGAATGGTAACAGCTTCTTCATACTGGGCACGAGCGGGCGTGATCCTGGCGCTTGCCGTGCTTTATGGAAACGAGTTCCGGGCGAATTGGACTTCCCTGCGCCCCGAACTTGTGTTTTTCTCGATCAGGGAGCGTGGTTGGGGCCTGTGACCGCGCGACCGGCGCATGTCTGTACATGCGTCTGCACAAGAAATGCGACAAGGAGTATTCCATGACTATTCGTCTTGCCATGCTGCGATTCCTGTCACTGTTGACCGCATCGGTGTTTCTGTTGACGTCGCTGGCACTCCCGGCGGCGCAGACGGGCATGATCGGCACGCATGACTATGCGGCCAGCGAAGAGCTGGACCAGCAACGCGCCGAAGTGATTGCCATGCTGCAACAGGAGGAAGTCCGCGCGCAGTTGGAACGGTGGGGGGTCGACCCGGAAATGGCCGAGCAACGTGCCCAGAGCCTGACCGCGGACGAACTGGCGGAACTGTCCGATCGCATGGAGCAGATGCCGGCTGGGGCCGGGGTGGGCTCCGTCGTCGGTGCGGTGGTGCTGATCTTCCTGGTATTGCTGATCACCGATATCCTCGGGTTCACCAACGTGTTCCCGTTCACCAAGGCACAGCAGTAAGTCCCCTGGTGGGGGGCCCGGCCCTGCGGGGGG
>JAFIFV010000042.1 GCA_020831845.1 Ectothiorhodospiraceae bacterium | reverse complement strand
CCGGGGCTAGGCGGCGGGGTCCGCCGCCTCGCCATTATGGACCGCTGTGCCAGCGGTGCACTACTCGGGCTGGTACAGCTCGGAGCCGCGGCGCCGGAACTCCACGGCCTTCTCCTGCATGCCCTTGCTGCGGGCGTCATTGACATCCTCGAACCCCTCCCGGTCCGCGTATTCCCGTATGTCCTGGGTGATCTTCATGGAGCAGAAATTCGGCCCGCACATGGAGCAGAAGTGGGCCACCTTGTGCCCTTCCTTGGGCAAGGTCTCGTCATGGAACTCCCGGGCTTTCTCCGGATCCAGGCCAAGGTTGAACTGGTCTTCCCAGCGGAACTCGAAGCGCGCCTTGCTGAGCGCGTTGTCCCGGACCTGGGCAGCGGGGTGACCCTTGGCCAGGTCGGCGGCGTGGGCGGCGATCTTGTACGTGATGATGCCATCCCGCACGTCCTGCTTGTTGGGCAGGCCCAGGTGCTCCTTGGGCGTCACATAGCAGAGCATGGCGGTGCCGTACCAGCCGATCTGCGCGGCACCGATGGCCGAGGTGATGTGGTCGTAGCCGGGCGCGATGTCGGTGGCCAGCGGGCCCAGTGTGTAGAACGGTGCCTCGTGACAGGCCTCCAGTTCCTTGTCCATGTTCTCCTTGATCTTCTGCATGGGCACGTGGCCGGGGCCTTCGATCATCACCTGTACGTCATGCCGCCAGGCAATGGTCGTCAGTTCGCCCAGGGTTTCCAGCTCGGCGAACTGCGCCTCGTCGTTGGCATCCGCGATACAGCCGGGGCGCAGGCCGTCACCCAGCGAGAAGGCGACGTCGTAGGCCTTCATGATCTCGCACATTTCCTCGAAATGGGTGTAGAGAAAGCTTTCCTGGTGATGGGCCAGGCACCACTTGGCCATGATGGAGCCGCCACGGGAGACGATGCCGGTCACGCGATCCCGGGTCATGGGAATGAACGGCAGCCTGACGCCGGCGTGGATGGTGAAGTAGTCCACCCCCTGTTCGGCCTGTTCGATCAGGGTGTCGCGGAAGATCTCCCAGCTCAGGTCCTCGGCCTTGCCGTTGACCTTCTCCAGTGCCTGGTAGATCGGCACCGTACCGATGGGGACGGGGCTGTTGCGCAGTATCCATTCCCGGGTTTCGTGGATGTGCTTGCCAGTGGAGAGGTCCATGACCGTGTCGCCGCCCCAGCGGATCCCCCAGACCATCTTCTCCACTTCCTCCTCGATGGAGGAGGTCACCGCGGAGTTGCCCAGGTTGCAATTGATCTTCACCAGGAAGTTGCGGCCGATGATCATCGGCTCCAGCTCCGGATGGTTGATATTGCAGGGGATGATGGCGCGGCCTGCCGCTACCTCGTCGCGGACGAACTCCGGCGTGACGCGTTCCGGCAGGCGGGCGCCGAAGGCCTCGCCGGGATGGCGTTTCAGCAGCCGCTTGTCGGCGAGTTCGTCCAGCCGCTGGTTTTCGCGGATGGCGACGAACTCCATCTCCGGGGTGACAACGCCGCGCCGCGCGTAGTGCATCTGCGTGACATTGGCACCGTTCCGCGCCCTGCGCGGCGGTCGGATATGCGCGAAGCGAAGATGGCTGGTCCCGGCGTCCGCGGCGCGTTCGCGACCATAGTCCGAACTCGGGCCGTCCAGTTCCTCCGTGTCCTCGCGTTCATCGACCCAGCTGCGGCGAAGCTGGGGCAGGCCCGCCATAAGGTCGATGGTGTGCTCGGGGTCGGTATAGGGGCCAGACGTGTCGTAGACGGTAATCGGCGGATTGGTCTCCCGCCCGTGCAGGCCGAGGGTGTCCGCCTGACGGACTTCCCGCATCGGGACACGGATATCCGGCCGGCTGCCGGAGACGTAGATGCGGCTGGAGTTGGGGAACGGCCGGGTGATTTCCTCGCTCAGGCCGGCGGTACGCTGGGTGAAAACGTTCGGTTGGGAGCTCATCGCATCACCTTGTAATCAGGTTGGAGTGACGCGAAGCGAGAGCGCAACGATGGAGCTGCATCGAAGCTTCCCTACGCCGGTGCGAACCGGGTCAGGTTCAAAGGGTATGTCTCAGCCCTGGAACGGACGATCGTCACGCTCCGAGGCACCCCCGCTTCACTCATCTGGAGGGTACCTGCCTTGGCACCCCCACGGCGTCAAGCATAGTGCTTCCAGGCAACCAATGAAACCGCTCAGACGATCGCCGCCCCGCCAATACGGCGGCTGATCTCCCTTGCCGTCTCCGCCACCAGGGCGCCCAGGTCCCGTGCCTTGTCGCCGGTCAGGCGCGATGCCGGACCGGAGAGCGACAGGGCCGCCAGCGCCTCGCCGTTGCCACCGAAGAACGGGGCAGCCACGCAGCGCATGCCGCGGACATGAAACTCGTCGTCCACCACGTATCCCTGCTTTCGGCCCTGGTCCAGTACGCTGTGCAAGGTGTCGGCCTGGACTATGGATTTGTCCGTATGGGCGTGCAGACCCTGGCTTTCCACCAGCAGATCCACTTCCGCCGGGGACCAGGCCGTGAGCAGCGCCAGCCCGACGCCGGAACAGGTCAGCGGCACGCGATCGCCCAGACGGGAGAACGCGCGGATGGTGGCACTGGACTCCACCTGGGCCACGTAGACGGCGAACTGGTCGCGTTCCACTGCCAGGTTGCTGGTCTCACCGGACTCGGAAGAGAGTTGTCGCATGTAGGGGCGGGCGAGCGCTACGAAATCGCGTCCGCGGATGAAGGCGTTGCCCAGCGCCACGTTGGTGGCGCCCACACGCCACAGGCCGCTGCCCTTGTGAAGTTCGGCGAAGCCGTTGCGCATCAGGGTGGCCAGCAACCGGTGGGTGGTGGAGGGCGCCAGCCCCACCCGCCGGGCCAGGTCGGTCAGTAGCAGTCCGCGCGGTTCCGAGGCCAGGCACTCCAGCAGTTGCAAGCCCCGGCTCAGGGCCTGCACGGTGTCGCCATTGTCCGTCTTGTCGCGAGGAGCACGCTTGCGTGCAGGTTGTGCGTCAGCCATCTTCTAGGGTCCCTGACCTGCTCTGGTGCCGGCCGTAATGCGAGCGCGGAAATTCATCAGCGCCTGCTTGTCCGGGGCATGATAACAGTTCCGCTACCCGCGTTTCCCAAGGAGTTCCGTATGCCGCGTTTCGCCGCCAACCTCTCGATGCTATTCACCGAGCTGCCGATGACGGAGCGTTTCCAGGCGGCTGCCCGGGCAGGGTTCGCGCATGTGGAATGCCAGTTCCCGTACGATTGGCCTGCCGAAGAGCTTTCCGGCGCGCTCCGGGAGCACGCGCTGCAACTGGTTCTGCACAATCTGCCTGCGGGGGACTGGCGGGCAGGGGAGCGGGGGATCGCCTGTCACCCGGACCGGGTGGCGGAGTTTCGCCAGGGTGTTGACGTGGCGCTGGAATACAGTGAGGTGCTTGGCTGTCCCCAACTCAATTGTCTGGCGGGTGTGCCGCCCGCGAGGGTGGAGGTCACGGAAGCCTGGGCCGTGTTCGAGGACAACCTCGCGTACGCGGCGCGCCTGGCCGGCATGCGGGGAAAACGGATACTGGTCGAGGCGATCAACACGCGGGACGTGCCCGGTTTCCTGGTTCACCGCAGCGGCCAGGTGCTGGATCTGATCCGCCGGCTGGATCTGGACAATGTCCTTCTGCAGTACGATGTCTACCACATGCAGATCATGGAAGGGAACCTGGCCGCGGGGTTGGAGTCGGCGGGCGCTCTGCTTGGGCATGTGCAGATTGCCGATGTCCCCGGCCGCCACCAGCCGGGAACCGGAGAGATCCGCTTCCCATTCCTGTTCGACTGGCTGGACAGGATCGGCTACCGCGGGTTCATTGGCTGCGAGTACCTGGCCCTGGGATCAACCGCCGACAGCTTCGGCTGGCTGCAGCAGTAACACATGCAATCTGCGCGGCCCGTGCGCGCCCAGCTGGATCGTCTGTTCGATATCCGCTGTCCTGGACGGGCCGGTTATGTAGTTCAGTGATCGCGGCGGGAAATCCGGCCGTTCCCGCAGCCGGGCCCAGACGTCTTCCATGTAGGGAACAACGGCATCCGCCGGTAGCACCACCAGATGGTGGTCGGCCAGAAAATCCAGCGACGTTGGTGATTGCGGGCCCGAGCACAGCACCAGCGTGCCCGTTTCCGCCATTGCGGCATCGGCAACCGACACCGAGACCAGCAACCCCTCGTGCTGGGCACCGATGCTCACCTCGAGTCCGTCGGGCCAGGCCGCGCCCTGCAATAGCGGGTGCTCAGCCACGCGGACCGCTCGCGGCAGTTCCTGCGCCCGCAAATAGGCATCCACCGCAGCACCGACACCTTCAATCGAGGCCACGTGCTCATGGGTGGCTGCGGCGGCATCCAGTTTCGCCAGGAAACGGTCCATCGTGCTGTCTGACCATTTGGGCCTGGGCGGTGTGCTCTTGCCATAGGCATCGTTCCTGGCTTTCGCTACCCGTCCGGTGGATGTGGCCGCGTCGTCGCGCCCCAACGCCTTGCCGACGCGCTCGAGTATGCGTTTTCTCGCTTCGCTCATCGGCCACGCTCCTTGCTCTGCTGTTTCCAGACCTGCTGGAAGGTCCGCCGGGAGGGAGCCGGAAGATCGCGGCTGCCGGTCCACCCGGCGGCCATGGGCAGGCGCCGGAAGCGGCCACGACCACGGCTCAGCGCATGCAGCACGCGGATCGCGAGGCCGGCGGCCGTGTGATACAGGCGGGGTCGCGTGGCGAAGAATCCCCAGAACGCCAGGCCCAGCCGGTTCCTGGAGTCCATCAGTCCCTCCCGGTACTGCTCCGAGCGCAGTTGTCGCAGCAGTTTCGGTAGCGGGATCTTGACCGGGCAGACACTGGCGCAACGGCCGTTCAACGTGCAGGCATGGGGCAGATCCCGGGTCTTGTCCAGACCCACGATCAACGGGGTCAGCACGGAGCCCATGGGGCCGGGATACACCCAGCCGTAGGCATGGCCGCCCACCGCCGCGTAGACCGGGCAGTGGTTCATGCATGCCCCGCAGCGGATGCAGCGCAGCATTTCGCGGAACTGGCCCTGGAGCATGCGTGTGCGGCCGTTGTCCAGCAGCACCAGGTGGAATTCGTCGGGGCCGTCGGGGTCGCCGTCCCGGCGGGGGCCGTTGACAAAGGTGGTGTAGGTGGACATTTCCTGGCCGGTGGCGCTGCGGGCCAGCAGACGCAACAGGGTACTGGCATCCTCCAGTGTCGGCACGACCTTGTCGATCCCGGAAATGGAGATATGCATGCGGGGCAGGGTGTGGGTCAGATCGGCATTGCCCTCGTTGGTGACCAGGGCAATGGACCCGGTCTCGGCGATCAGGAAGTTGGCGCCGGTGATGCCGACGTCGGCCGTCAGGAACTTCTCGCGTAGCACTTCACGGGCTTCATTCACCAACTCGGGGATTTCCCGCAACTTCTTCTTCAGCTCGCCCCGATGGTGGTAGCGGTCGAACAGCTCGGTGATCTGCTGACGGGTCTTGTGGATGGCCGGCGCAATGATGTGGCTGGGCGGTTCCTCGGCCAGCTGGATGATGTACTCGCCAAGGTCGGTTTCCACCACCTCCAGGCCGTCGGCTTCCATGGCTTCGTTGATGCCGATCTCCTCGCCCACCATGGTTTTCGACTTGGTGACGCGCTTTGCCGACGCCTTGTGGCAAAGCTCCAGGATGATGGCTCGCGCCTGCTCGGCATCTTCGGCCCAGTGCACATGCCCGCCGGCCGCCTGTACCTGGGCTTCCAGACGCTCCAGGTAGATATCCATGTGTTCCAGGGCGTGGTTGCGGATGCGTTTGCCGCGTTCCCGCAGGGCCTCGAAATCGTCGAAGGCTTCCACCGCCACGCGGCGCTTGTCGATGAAGCCGGATTTGGCGCGGGAGAGCGCCTGCTGCAGATCCTGATCCTGCAGGGCGGCCCTGGCCTGGGGCTTGAACTGCTGCGGCGAGAACTGCATCACCGGTTCTCCTCCTCTCCGATGGCGGGAACGTCCGTCATGCCGGCGAGGACTTCCGCCACATGGTAGGCGCGTACGGGCACATTCAGCCGCTGCATCCGCCCGGCCATGTTCATCAGGCACCCCAGGTCCCCGGCCAGCAGCGTTTCCGCGCCGGTCTGCCGGATGGCCTCGACCTTGTTGCTGACCATACGCTCGGAAATCTCCGGGTACTTGATGCAGAAGGTGCCACCGAAGCCGCAGCAGGTGTCCCGCTCTTCCATCTCGACCAGTTCCAGGCCCTTGACGGCTGACAACAGCGTGCGCGGCTGCTGGCGGATGTTCAGTTCGCGGAGCCCGGAGCAGGAATCGTGGTAGGTGATTCGGCCTGCATACTCCGCCGGGACCTCCGTCTGCTGGCCGGAAACCTCGGTAAGGAAGCGGGTGAGTTCCCAGGTGCGTTCGGCGAGCCGGTAGGCGGCATCCTGCCATTCCTTGTCGCCGCGCAGGAGCTCCGGATAATGGGTGATGATGGTGCCGGCGCAGGAACCTGAAGGCACCACCACGTAACTGTAGCGCTCGAACTGGCGAATGACCTGTCTGGCCAGTGCCGCAGCCCGGTCGTCGTCGCCGCTGTTGTATGCAGGCTGGCCGCAGCAGGTCTGCTGTTGAGGCACTTCGACGGCAAAGCCTGCCTGTTCCAGCAGCCTGACCGTGGCCAGGCCGACGTTGGGCCGGAACAGGTCCACCAGACAGGTGGCGAACAGCGCGACGATCGGTTTTTCCCGGGTTGGTGTGGTATCGGTCATGTGTTTTTCCCGTTTGAACGTCTTCTTTATCGCGGGGTCAGCAACACTGAGCGCTGGATGTTTGGTAACTATACTAGGGAAGCGCTGAAGTATTCACGCTGCCGCGTTACGGTCAGATTTTTCGCGATGCAAGGCGCGGTGCGCAGCGCCGTGGTGGTGCCACGGTCAAGCGCCGCAACAACGGCCCCGCCGATAACGAACACCGCCGGGTACCGAGGCAAGGGGCTATC
>JAFIFV010000093.1 GCA_020831845.1 Ectothiorhodospiraceae bacterium | reverse complement strand
GGGTTCACGGCGTGTCCGGAAGCAAACCTCCCGGTGGCGGCCGGATCGAAGCCCGCAAACCAGCCCGGTGCGCATCGCTGCGCTCTGGGCACCCTACGTCACTGGCATGCCTCGCAGCCTGGGTCGTCGATGGCGCAGGCCTGGGGCTGTGGCGATGGAGTCGGCGTGGGTGCCGTGGGCACGCTGTTCAGCGTGCCGTCGGTCACCGTGCTCTTCTCCACGTGGGTCGCCCCCATGGAGCGCAGGTAGTAGGTGGTCTTCAGGCCCTGGCGCCAGGCCTCGCGGTACAGGCGGTCCAGTTTTGGTCCCGACGGCTCCGCCATGTACAGGTTCAGCGACTGCGCCTGATCCAGCCATTTCTGTCTCCGCGAGCCGGCCTTCACCAGCCATTCGGGATCCAGCTCGAACGAGGTGGCGAACAGCCGTTTCAGATCGTCCGGGATGCGGTCGATGCGCTGCACGCTGCCGTCGAAGTACTTCAGGTCGTTCACCATCACGGGGTCCCACAGGTCCCGCGCCTTCAGTGCCTCCACCAGGTACGGGTTCACCACGGTGAACTCGCCGGAGAGGTTCGATTTCACGTACAGGTTCTGGTAGGTGGGGTCGATGCCCTGCGAGACGCCGACGATGTTGGCGATGGTGGCGGTGGGCGCGATCGCCAGGCAGTTGGAGTTGCGCATGCCGCCCCGCACCTGCTCCCGCAGCGCATTCCAGTCCAGCCGACTGCCGGTGTCCATGGTGCAATCGCCATTGCGTGCTTCGGCCACGAAGCGGACGGAGTCGATGGGCAGGATGCCCTGGCTCCACAGCGAGCCCTCGAAAGAGTGGTAGCTGCCGCGCTCCCGCGCCAACTCGGCGGAGGCCTCGATGGCGTAGTAGCTGATGGCCTCCTGGCTGCGGTCGGCGAAATCCACGGCCTCTTCGCTGGCATAGGAATGCCCCAGCTTGTAGAGGGCATCCTGGAAGCCCATCACGCCCAGGCCCACCGGCCGATGGCGCAGGTTGGAGCGGCGCGCCTGCGGCACGCTGTAGTAGTTGATGTCGATGACGTTGTCCAGCATGCGCATGGCGGTGCGCACGGTGCGCCGCAGGCGTTCGTGGTCGATGCCGTCCGGGCCGATGTGGGCGGCCAGGTTCACCGAGCCCAGGTTGCAGACGGCTATCTCGTCGTCTGAGGTGTTCAGCGTAATCTCGGTGCAGAGATTGGAGCTGTGCACCACGCCGGCATGGCGCTGCGGCGAGCGCAGGTTGGCCGGATCCTTGAAAGTGATCCAGGGATGGCCGGTCTCGAACAGCATGGACAGCATCTTCCGCCACAGCTGCTTCGCGGGCACCACCTTGTGGTTGCGCAGCTCGCCGCGAGCGGCTTTCGCCTCCAGTTCCTCGTAGGCCTTGCGGAAATCCTGGCCGTAGAGGTCGTGCAGGTGGCCGGCTTCGTCCGGCGAGAACAGCGTCCAGTCCGCATCGGCCTCGGCCCGCTCCATGAACAGGTCCGGCACCCAGTGGGCGGTGTTCATGTCGTGGGTGCGTCGGCGGTCGTCGCCGGTGTTCTTGCGCAGCTCCAGGAATTCCTCGACGTCCATGTGCCAGGTTTCCAGGTAGGCGCAGACCGCGCCCTTGCGCTTGCCGCCCTGGTTCACGGCCACCGCCGTGTCGTTGGCGACCTTCAGGAACGGCACCACACCCTGGGACTTGCCGTTGGTGCCCTTGATGTGGGCGCCCAGCGCGCGTACCGGCGTCCAGTCGTTGCCCAGGCCGCCAGCGAATTTCGACAGCAGCGCGTTGTCGCGGATGGCGCCATAGATGCCGGACAGGTCGTCGGGCACGGTGGTGAGATAACAGCTGGAGAGCTGCGGGCGCAGCGTGGCGCTGTTGAACAGGGTCGGCGTGGAGCTCATGAAGTCGAAACTGGACAGCAGCCGGTAGAACTCGATGGCTTTTCCCTCGCGGTCCACCTCGTTCAGCGCCAGCCCCATGGCCACCCGCATGAAGAACGCCTGCGGCAGCTCGAAGCGGATGTCCTCCCAGTGCTGGAAGTAGCGGTCGTACAGCGTCTGCAGGCCCAGGTAGTTGAATTGCTGGTCGCGGCTTGCGTCCAGCGCGGCGGCGATGCGCTGCAGGTCGAATTCCAGCAGGCGGTGATCCAGCAGTTCCAGTTCTACGCCGCGCTTGAGGTAAGCCGGGAAGTAGCTGGCGTAGCGTTCTTCCATGTCGCTGGCCGAGGCGCGCTCCGGACGGCCGCTGATGAAGCCCAGGGCTTCGCTACGCAGCTGGTTCAGCAGCAGCCGGGCGGTGGCGTAGCTGTAGCTGGGCTCGCGTTCGATCAGGCTGCGCGCGCACATCACCAGGGCGCGGTTCACCTCGGTTTCGGTGACGCCGTCGTACAGGTTGCGGTGCACTTCCTTCAGGATGCGCGCCGGATCGGTTTCCGGCAGGCCGCTGCAGGCTTCGTCCAGCAGCGCCTGCAGCAGCGTGTCGTCCAGCGGAATGCGACTGCCGTCGGAACGGGTCATGTGCAGCCCGGGGGGAGCCTGCTCGGCGGCGGGCTGTTCCTCGGCGCGGCGGCGGGCATGCTCCTCGCGGTAGAGCACGTAGGCCCGGGCAACCTTGTGCTCGCTGGCACGCATCAGCGCCAGTTCCACCTGGTCCTGGATGTCCTCGATGTGGATCGTGGTCGCGTCGGGTTGGCGGGTCAGGCCCGCCACCACTTGCTCCGTGAGCCGGGCCACCTTGTCCTGGATGCTGGCGGAGTCGCCGGCCTGGTTGTCTTCCAAGGCCAGAAAGGCCTTTTTCATGGCCAAGCTGATCTTGCCGGCGTCGAAATCGGTCAGTTCGCCGCTGCGGCGGATGACGCGCAGACGGGAATGGGCAGCGGTTTGCGAGACGGTTTCAGCGAGTGCTGACATGGTGTCCTCCTGTCGTCCTTTCGGAGGAACCATCGCGGGAATGCGGGTAGGGATGTCTTCCTGTGCGGACGGGGCGTCCGGCGTCACTGCCGTGCCCACAATCCACCTGTCGGATTCGATCCTTCCCCAGTGACCTTTGGCGCGAAGGTTCCTGGCAGTCCTCGGAGGTATTCGGGCTCGATGGTCGAACCGCCTGGGTGGCGCTCCGCCATCACACCGTTGCGCGACAGCCCCGGATTCTCACCGGTGTTCCCCTCGCAACCAGTTCACCATATGTGGTGTTTCTGGTGAGGATGGAGACAAGATATAGGGGTTTTTCGGCCAGAACAAGTGGTGTTTTCAGGCCGTTTCCAAGTCCTTGTTTTCGCTCCTGTGCACCTCCTCCCAGGCGTAGGGTGCTCAGAGCGCAGCGATGCGCACCGTTGGGTGGTCTGGTTCCGGCCATGGGCGGTGACATGTCTGCGGACACGCCGTGAACCCATCCATGGGGGCTTGTCGGCGCCTATTGCGCTACGCAATCCTGCTTCGCTTGTAGGGCCAGGGCTGGCCATCCATGGCCAGCCCGCTCGGCCGGGAAAAGCGGTGCTTTTCCCGTTTCGGCCTCGCCCCTCTCGCCGACAGTCCGCAGACATGTCCCCGCCTACGGCCTTGCCTCGGTGGCAATCCCAAGAGGTGGCTCCGGCGCAGGGTGGTAATCGCCGGAGGCGATTGCCACCAATCCGGCCAACGGCCGGATAACGCAGAGTCACCATACCCAGGCCGCCAAAGCCAGACAGCACGCATTGCTGCACTCCGAGGGCACTACAGCGGTTCTATTCCGCTGAGGGTCTGACTGGTGCGTTCCCGGGCCAGGCGGATGAAGGCGTCCATGTAGGGGGCGTCGCGGTCCTCGCTGCGGATGGCGGCGTAAAGCGTGCTCCAGAGTCCGTCTGGCCCCAGTTGCAGTGCCCTGAGGTTGTCACGGCCCAGATACTCCTGCAAGGCCCAGTTCGGTAAGGCCGAGATGCCGCGCCGGTTGGCCACCAGTTGGATGAGCATCACCGTCAGCTCGGCGGTGCGCTCCGCGACCGGTTGAACTCCGGCCGGATCGAGGAAGCGGTGGTAGATGTCCAGGCGGTTGCGGCATACCGGATAGCTGATGACTGTCTCGCCGGCGAGATCCTCCGGCTCCACCCAGCGCTTGCCGGCCAACGGGTGCTGGGCGGCCACGGCCAGCAGCATCTCGTAGCGGAACAGGGGCACGTAGTCCAGGCCGCCCAGTTCCTCCGGGTCCGACGTGATGACCAGATCCACTTCGCCGCGGTAGAGCGCCGGCAGCGGATGGAAGCTGAACCCCATGGACAGGTCCAGCTCGACTTGCGGCCAGTCCTGGCGATAGCGGTCCATGGTGGGCATCAGCCAGTCGAAGCAGCTGTGGCATTCCACCGCCATATGCAGCCGGCCCTGCTGGCCGGCGCCGGTGTCTTTCAGCGTTCGTTCCGCGGCTTCAGCCCGAGGCAGCAGCTCGTCCGCCAGCGCCAGCAGCTGTTCGCCGGCCGGCGTCCAGCGCAACGGCCGCGTCTTGCGGAAGAACAGCGGTGTGCCGAAGTAGTCCTCCAGGCTACGGATCTGATGGGACAGCGCCGACTGGGTCAGGTGCAGGCGGTCCGCCGCGCGGGACAGGCTGCCCTGGGTCTGGATCGCTTTCAGGCCGCGCAGATGACGCAATTCCAGGAACATGAATAAAATTCATTGTAAGTCTGAAGATATACAAATTGTTTCACGTAACTGGTGCGCCCACAATGCCTCCATTCACTTCAGGTGCAAGAGGATCGGGACATGGCGGTAACACACAACCTCGGATTCCCGCGTATTGGCGCGCGGCGGGAGCTGAAACTGGCTGTGGAGGCCTACTGGCGGGAGGAAATCAGCCGTCAGACGTTGGAGCGACGAGGTGCGGAACTCCGGAGCGAGCACTGGAAGCTGCAAGCGGATGCAGGCCTGGATCTCCTCCCGGTCGGGGATTTTGCCTGGTATGACGGCGTACTGGACACGGCCATGCTGTTCGGCGCCATCCCGGATCGTTTCGGCAGTACGCCGGATCTGGATACCGCATTCCACATGGCCCGCGGGCGCGCGCCGGGCCGGGATGACGTGCCGCCGTGCGCGATGCTCAAGTGGTTCGATACCAACTATCACTACATCGTGCCGGAACTCTCGCCCGGCCAGGGGTTCCGCCTCCACGCCGACACGCTGCTGGCGCAGGTGGCGGAAGCACGGGAGCTGGGATACCGGGCGAAGCCGGTGCTGCTGGGACCGGTGACCTTCCTGCTGCTCAGTCGCTACAGTGGCGAGGGCAGCGCACTGGCGCTGCTGGAGGAACTGCTCCCGCATTACGGACGATTGCTGGAGCAACTGCGCGATGCCGGCTGCGAATGGGTCCAGCTCGACGAGCCGAGCCTGGTCACGGAGCTGGACGAGGAAGCGCTGCGAGCCTACGAGCAGGCCTACCACCGGCTTCAGGTACCCGGCGTCAAGCTGATGCTGACCACCTATTTCGGCGAACTCGGGGAGCAACTGGAGCTCGCCATGCATTTGCCCACCGACGGGGTGCACGTGGATCTGGTGCACGGCTCGTGGGACACCACCGCGCTGATGGACAGGCTGCCTCCCTACAAGGCGTTGTCTCTGGGTGTGGTGGACGGCCGCAACGTCTGGCGCACGGATCTGGAGCGCGTGCTGGATGCGCTGGAACCGCTCGCGGCGCGACTGGGCGAACGGTTGTGGGTTGGCCCGTCCTGCTCGCTGCTGCACAGCCCGGTGCGGCTGGACCAGGAGGACGGGCTGGACCCGGAGCTGACGTCCTGGATGGCCTACGCGGTGGAAAAGGTGGGGGAGGTAGTCGTGATCGGCCGGGCGCTCGCAGAAGGGCGGGATGCGGTGGCGACTGCCCTGGCGGAGAACCGGCAGGCGCTGGAGAGCCGCAGGCATTCGGCGCGCACGCATGATGCCGCCGTCCGCGAACGTGTGGCCGCCCTGGATGCACAGTCCGGTCAACGGCAGACGCCTTATGCCGAGCGTGCCCGTCTCCAGCAGCAGCGTCTGCAGCTACCGCTGTTTCCGGTCACCACCATCGGCTCTTTCCCCCAGACATCGGCGATTCGCAAGGTGCGTGGTGAATACCGCGCCGGCCGTCTGCCTGACGCCGTTTACCGCAAGCTGATGCGGGACGAGATCGCCGATGCGGTC
Organism: Ectothiorhodospiraceae bacterium; assembly: GCA_020831845.1. GTDB lineage: Bacteria > Pseudomonadota > Gammaproteobacteria > Nitrococcales > Aquisalimonadaceae > LSCE01. The sequence continues at coordinate 49,104 of JAFIFV010000093.1, read as the reverse complement.
CGCCGTCAGGAGGCGCTGGGCATGGACGTGCTGGTACACGGTGAAGCGGAACGCAATGACATGGTGGAATATTTCGGCGAGCAGTTGTCCGGCTATGCGTTCACCCGGTACGGCTGGGTACAGAGCTACGGCAGCCGCTGCGTGAAACCACCTGTCCTCTACGGCGATGTGTCGCGCCCGAATCCGATGACCGTGGACTGGGCGGTGTACGCCCAGGGACTCACCGACAAGCCGATGAAGGGGATGCTGACCGGGCCCGTGACGATGCTGCACTGGTCCTTCGTCCGCGATGACCTGCCCCAGCGGGAGGTCTGTCTGCAGCTGGCCCTGGCCCTGCGAGACGAGGTGCTGGACCTTGAGCGCGCCGGCCTGCCGGTCATCCAGATCGACGAACCCGCCCTGCGCGAGGGGTTGCCCCTGCGCCGGTCCGCCTGGCAGAGCTACCTGGACTGGGCAGCGTACAGCTTTCGTGTCGCCAGCAGTGGTGTCGCCGATAGCACCCAGATCCATACCCACATGTGCTACTCGGAGTTCAACGACATCATGCCGTCCATCGCGGCACTGGATGCGGACGTGATCACCATCGAGGCCACGCGGTCGGGCATGCGGCTGCTGGAGGCCTTTACCGGGTTCCGTTATCCCAACGCCATCGGCCCCGGCGTCTACGATATTCATTCGCCGCGTGTCCCCGGTGCCGGCGAGATGCTGGAACTGCTGCGCAAGGCACTGCAGGTGCTGCCTGCGGAGCGGTTGTGGGCCAATCCGGATTGCGGACTGAAGACGCGCGAGTGGCCCGAGGTGGAGCAGGCGCTGGCCAACCTGGTGGCGGCCGTGGAGCTGTTGCGTGCCGAGCAGGAGGGCGGCCGCCTCGCCCGGGCTTGATCATTGGAGGCTGCTTTCATAAACTGCCCGACATCTGGTAGCAGGCGGGTGTAGCTCAGTTGGTAGAGCACAACCTTGCCAAGGTTGGGGTCGAGGGTTCGAGTCCCTTCACCCGCTCCAGGCAACGGCGCCTCGCGGTGGACTCATCGCGGGGTGTTTTCGTTTGATGCGGGGACGGAGCTGGCTGACATGGGCCGGGATACCTATCGTGTGACCATCGGGGCTGTTAGCCGGGACCTGCCGCTGTTCCAGGTGAAGCAGGGGTTGCGGATCGCCGTGCTGAACATCCTCGGTGACACCGAGCTGGCCGAGGCGGCCGCCACAGTGCTGGCGGGGAAGCTGGCCACGCTGGAATACGATGTGCTGGTCACGCCGGAGGCTAAGAGCATTCCCCTGGCCCACGCCCTGTCGGTTCGTGTCTCCAGGCCCTACGTGGTCCTGCGCAAGAGCTACAAGCCCTACATGGGGAATGCGCTGGAGGCCACGACCGTTTCCATCACCACCGGTTCACCGCAGACACTGTACCTGGACGAGAAGGACCGGCGCTTGGTGGAAGGGCGTCGGGTGGTGCTGCTGGACGACGTGGTCAGCACCGGGTCCACGCTGCAGGGCATGCAGGCGCTGATGGAGCAGGCCGGCGGGCGGATCGTCGGCACCGCCGCCATCTGCACCGAGGGCGATGCCGACCAGGGCGGCCAGGTCATCGCCGCCGCCCACCTTCCGCTGTTCACCGATTAGGGCAGTCCAATTTCTCAGAGGCCGGGCAGCCAGTTCACGACCAGCGGCAACAGGAACGCGGTGATGATGCCGGCCATTGTCAGACCCAGGCCGGCAAACGCACCGGCGGTGGCGCTGATGCCGAAGGCCTGGGCGGTGCCGAATCCGTGCGCCGTGATCCCCATGGCAAAGCCCTTTACCCGGTCGTCCCTGATGCGTAGGAGTCGGATCACGGCGGGTGCCGTCATGCAGCCGATCGCGCCGGTGAGTAGCACCAGGGCGGCGGTGAGCGACGGTAACCCACCCAGTTTTTCCGACACGCCCATGGCGATGGGCGAGGTGACCGATTTCGGCGCCAGCGACATCAGCGTGGTGATCTCCGCGCCCAGTGCCGCCGCAATCAGCACCGCCGTGATCGCCGCCGTCGCGGCCCCGGCGACGCCCGCCACCAGTAGCGGAACCAGCAAGGCCGCGATCTGCGCGCGGTTCTCGTACAGCGGAATGGCCAGGGCTACCGTTGCGGGGCCCAGCATGAAATGGATGAACTGCGCGCCGTCGAAATAGGTGTCGTAGTCGGTGCCCGTGAGCAGCAGGATGCCGATCAGCAATCCCATGGAGAGCAGTACGGGGTGCAGCACCGGGCTTCCACCCAGGCGCCGGTTCAGCCAGATGCTGAACTGGAAGACGAGCAGGGTCATCGTCAGCCAGAGCAGGGGGCTGGTGGACAGGAACGCCCAGATATCCGTGATGTCCTCAGTCATCGCGTCGCCTGATCAGCCATTGCATGGCCAGCAGCGTGACGGCCAGTGCCGCGATGGTGCTGCCCACCAGGCCCGCCAGTATTGGCAGCCAGTCCCGGGCCACCAGACCGAAATGGACCATCAGGCCCACCCCGGCGGGAACGAAAAGCAGCGCCAGGTGGCGCAGCAGCGTGTCGCTGACCTGCTTGACCGGCGCCGGTACCCCGCCATGTATCATCAGCCCGGTGAACAGCAGCAGCATGCCCAGTACCGGGCCGGGGAAGGGCAGTTCCAGCAATTGCACCGTGACCTCGCCCACCAGCTGACACAGCAGGATGAACAGGATGGCGTTGATCAAGCCGGACCCCCGGCACTCCCATCGCGCAGGCTGATGGTGGGCCAGCCCCGGTCTGCGGCAGTCTGTCGAAGCGTGTCGTCCGGATCCACCGCCACCGGGTTGGTCACGCGCTCGAGCAGCGGCAGATCGTTATGCGAGTCGCTGTAGAACCAGCTCTGCGCCGGGCGCTGACCGCGTGCCGCAAGCCAGTCGTCCAGTGCCAGCACCTTGCCCTCGCGGAAGGTGGGGCGGTCGGCTATGCGGCCGGTGTAGCGGCCGTCGACGAGCTCGGGCGTGGTGGCCAGCAGGTGGTCGACCCCGAACAGTGCCGCAATCGGATCGGTGACGAAGCGATTGGTGGCGGTAATGATCATCGTCGTGTGCCCGCGTTCGGCGTGGTCCCGCACCAGGTCCAGCGCCGGCTGCAGCACGATCGGCCGGATCTTCTCCTCCAGGAACTCCTGGCGCCATTGATGGAGCTGCTCCGCCGGATGGCGGCTTAGCGGCTCCAGCGCGAACCGCAGGAACTCGTGCACGTCCAGTGTGCCGTCCAGGTATTCGTGGTAGAAGCGGCGGTTGGTGGCCTCGTAGCGCTCCGGGTCCACCAGCCCTCGTTCCACCAGGAAGCGGCCCCAGAGGTAATCGCTGTCCCCTGCCAGTAGCGTGTTGTCCAGGTCGAAAATGGCGAGAGTCACGTCTAACAGATCCTTTCACGGGGTGGATGATGTCGGTATCACGGCGATTGTACCGTTCCCGCCGCGGTATTTGCCGTGTCTTGCCGAGCTATGGAAAAATAGGTGACATAATCAGGGTTGGGAAAAAGTGATAAGTGATTGATTCCGAGGGTTTCAGGGCCAATGTGGGCATCATCCTGACAAACGGTGAGGGGGGCGTTTTCTGGGCCCGCCGCATCGGTCAGAATGCCTGGCAGTTCCCTCAGGGCGGCATCAAGGAACACGAGACGCCGGAGCAGGCACTGTATCGTGAGCTGGCCGAGGAAGTGGGGCTGGAGCCTCATCACGTCGAATTGGTGGGCTCCACCACGCGCTGGCTGCGGTACCACCTTCCCCGTCATCTGATCAGACGCCACCGCAGGCCGTTGTGTATCGGGCAGAAGCAGCTCTGGTTCATGCTGCGGCTGGTTGGGGCCGAATCCTCGGTGCGGCTTGATGCCAGCGACAGCCCCGAATTCGATGACTGGCGCTGGGTCGACTACTGGAAGCCCGTCAACGATGTGGTGTTCTTCAAACGTCATGTCTATCGCCGTGCGCTTCGGGAACTGGCACCATTGATCTTTCCGGAAGGGGCTCCCGAACCGCCCGAAGCACCGCAACGCGCGCGGCGCGGCCGCCGGCAGTCAGTCGGCAACTGAGCGGAACCCGGGTGCGCCCGGGCCGGCACCGCGCTTTCGGCCCCCAGGCCTGGTTGGCACCGTTCCCGTTCCTCGGGTGTTGACCGGCCCTGAGCTGATGCCATGAAAATCCCGCTGCATTGCAGCCGGGATCAGGACAAGACGCCTATGCTGCAGACGCTTCACAGCATCGTACAGGAGGTCAACGCCGCCCGCGGTCTGGACCACGCGCTGAATATCATCGTCAAGCGCGTGGCCGAGTCCACGCAGGTGGACGTGTGCTCCGTGTACCTGGTGGATCCCGAGACCCAGGAGTACGTGCTGATGGCCACCCGCGGCCTGAACCCCGACTCCGTCGGTCGGGTGCGCCTGCGCATGGACGAGGGCCTGGTCGGCCTGGTCGGCGAGCGCAAGGAGCCGTTGAACCTGGAGAACGCCGAAGCGCATCCGCGTTTCCGTTATTTCCCGGAAACAGGGGAGGAGCGTTTCCATTCCTTTCTCGGTGCGCCCATCATCCATTTCCGGCGGCTGCTGGGCGTGCTGGTGGTCCAGCAGACCGCCCGCCGGCGCTTCGGTGAGGAGGAGGTGGCCTTCATCGTGACCATGGCTGCCCAGTTGGCCGGTGCCATCGCCCATGGTGAGGCCACGGGCGGCACCAGCCTGCTGGCCGGGCATGGGGCTGCGCTTGGCAAGCGCGCGCTGAACGGTGTCCCCGGTGCGCCGGGCGTGGCCATGGGGAGGGCCATGGTGGCCTATTCGCCCGCAGACCTGTTCGCGGTGCCCGACCGGCCGGTTCGCAACGTGGACAAGGAAATCGCCCTGTTCCATGCCGCCCTGGACGGCGTCAAGCAGGAGGTGCGGGACATGGCGGACCGGCTCGCGGATGCGGTGCCGTCCGACGAGCACAGCCTGTTCGATGTCTACCTGAAGATGCTGGACAGTGAAAGCCTGGTGCACGGAACCATCCAGCGAATCCGCGAAGGCAACTGGGCCTCCGGCGCCCTGCGCGACAGCATCGCCCAGCACGTCAGCGTGTTCGACGAGATGGAGGACCCTTACCTGCGCGAGCGCGCCGGCGACATCCGCGACATCGGCCGTCGCATCCTGATGCGCCTGCAACTGGACTCCGGCGACCAGCGCGCCGTACCGAAGGGTACCGTGCTGGTGGGCGAGGAGATCAGTGCTTCGCAACTGGCGGAGATTCCCACCGATCACCTGGTGGGGGTGGTGACCACGCGCGGCTCGGGCAACTCCCACGTGGCCATCCTGGCGCGTGCGCTGAACATTCCGGCGGTGATGGGGGTGGCCGAGCTGCCTGTGGGGCGGCTGGATGGCAAGGAGATCATTGTCGATGGCTACGCCGGTCGCATCCATGTGGAGCCCGGCAGCGCGGCCAGGAAGGAGTATCGCCGGCTGCTGAAGGAGGACGCCGAGCTCTCCCGGGAGCTGCAGGTGCTGAAGGAACTGCCGGCAGAGACGCCGTGCGGCTACAGGATGGGCCTGTATGCCAACACCGGCCTGATGGCGGATATCACCTCCAGCCTGGCCAGCGGCTGTGACGGCATCGGTCTGCACCGCACCGAGTTTCCCTTCATGGTCCGGGAGCGCTTTCCCGGCGAGGACGAACAGACCCTGGTGTACCGCCAGGTGCTGGAACCCTTCATTCCCCGAAAGGTCGTACTGCGCACACTGGACGTGGGCGGAGACAAGCCGCTGCCCTATTTCCCGGTGCGGGAGGAGAACCCTTTCCTGGGCTGGCGCGGCATCCGCCTGACCCTTGATCATCCGGAAATCTTCCTGACCCAGCTCCGCGCCATGCTGCGTGCCAACGCCGGCTGCGCCAATCTCCGCGTGATGTTTCCCATGGTCAGCCGCATGGCCGAGGTGGACGAAGCCGTGGCGCTGCTGGAGCGCGCCCGCGACGAACTGCAGGAAGAGGGCGTCGACGTGGAAATGCCTGAGGTCGGGGTGATGGTAGAGGTGCCCTCGGCGGTCTATCTGGCGGACCGGCTGGCGCGGAAGGTGGATTTCGTGTCCATTGGCTCCAACGACCTTACCCAGTATCTGCTGGCCGTGGACCGGAACAATGCCCGAGTGGCGGATCTCTACGATGAGTTGCACCCGGCAGTCCTGTCCGCCATGGATCACGTGATCAAGGCCGTCGCGCCGTATGACAAGCCGGTGACGGTATGCGGCGCCATGGCCGGCGACCCGGCGGCCGCGATCCTGCTGCTTGGCATGGGCGTGCAGGGGCTGAGCATGAGCGTGTCCAGCCTGCTGCGGGTGAAATGGGTCATTCGCAGCTTCAGCCGCAGCGATGCCCGCGGTCTGCTGGCAAGAGCCTGGGAGATGGAGCGGCCGCAGGATGTCCGTCAGATGCTGAATGCCGCGCTGGACGAGGCCGGGCTGGGCGGGCTGGTAAGGGCCGGGAAGTAGCTGCGCCACCGTCCGGACTTGATTCACAAAATCTATTCTTGCGGTTGACAATCACTCTCATTTGCATTCAGACTCCTACTCGTGGCCAGAGGAGTTTATTCATGTACGTATGCCTTTGCCGGGGAGTGACCGACAGCCATATCCGCCAGGCCGTTGCGGCCGGGGCCCGCAGCATGCGCGAGCTGCGCATGGAGCTGGGCGTCTGCAGCAATTGCGGCCGCTGTGGCCAGCACGCCCGGGAGATCCTCACCGAGGCCACCGCCACCATCTCCGCCACCGCGGTTCACATCGAGTTGCCGCCGGTACGGTCAGGCACCTTCGCGACCGGCGCCGCCTGAAGCCTGACTACGAATTCCTCGTATTTGCCTTTTCCCATGCCGTTCCCAATCCGCTCGGCGGATGTACTAGAATGCGCGTCACGCAGCCGGTTCCGGTGTTGATGGGGTGACCCCCATGGGTATGCCGGACCGGGATGGTGTTTTCGAAAGCGAGCGGCAGAGCAAGGAGAGGAATCCATGAAGGGCGATCCGAAGGTCATCGAGTTCCTGAACAAGGTGCTGTACAACGAGCTCACCGCCATCAACCAGTATTTTCTGCATTCCCGCATGCTCAAGGACTGGGGGCTGCACAAGCTCGGCGACAAGGAATACGAGGAATCCATTGACGAGATGAAGCATGCGGACAAGCTGATCGAGCGGATCCTGTTCCTGGAAGGTCTGCCGAACCTGCAGGATCTTGGCAAGCTGATGATCGGCGAGAACGTCCGGGAAATCCTGGAGTGTGACCTGAAGCTGGAATACGACGGTTGTCCGGTGCTCCGCGATGCCATCGTCCATTGCGAGAGCGTCCGCGATTTCGTCAGCCGCGATCTGTTCCAGCACATCCTCAACGATGAGGAAGAGCACGTGGACTGGCTGGAGACGCAGCTGGACCTGCTGGACCGCCTGGGGCCGGAGAACTACCAGCAATCGCAGGTCTGATCCTGCGGGATTCCAGCGGTAACTTGTGCCAAGGCGCTCATCGTGCTCAAAACAGCACGGAGAGCGCCATTGTGCCGAACTCCTGCGACTCCGCCTGGTTGTCAAACTCCCGGGTGGAGTAGACATGGGTATAGCTGACGCGTACCCGGCGACCGATGTTGGCGGCAGCCCCCACCTGTATTTCCCCCACCAGTGGCTTCTTGTCCACGCTGCGGCTGTTCCTGAATGAATTGCCGTCCAGGAATATGTCCCTGGCGACGGCGCGGCCATCGGCGCTGACAAAGAAATACCAGCCGAATGATGCCCGGGGCCGGAATACGCCCGAGCCGGGGAGCGTCGGCTGGATGCGGGGAGGGCCCCAGTCCAGCGGCAGGTACCGGCCGGCGCGTAGCGTCAGGCCGACATTGGCCTGCGTGAACACGTTACCCAAGGCGCCGCCGGCGGAAGGCGTCAGATCCCAGGCCCATCCTTCGTCACCCATGCCGGCGAAGGTCCGCCACTGACGTTCGTAACTCACCAGCAGCGCGGGTTCGTTGCGCAGTTGGGTCTGCCAGCCTTCGGGTTGATCCGAACCCATGAAGCGGTGGATCTCGGCCTGCGTCTTGTCTGCCAGCGAGGCCGGGCCGACCACACCCAGACTCAGCTGCAGCCTGTCCACCCGCTCGCGCGTTTCGCTGGCCAGGCCCACCGCGAAATAGAGCCAGCCAGCATAGGGCCGGTCGTCCTCCGGCGGGTTGCTGTCGGTGATATCCTCCGGTGTATACATGTTCTGGCCCAGCGAGTAGCTGAGCTTGCGGCTCCCGCGCCGATCGAAGAACGGCACCAGTTCCGAGCCGCTTTGTACCCAGCCGGGAATGCGCTCATCAGGGGAAATCCAGGTGGCGCGCACGCCGCTGGTGTAGTAGCGGTCCTCGCCCGCGAACAGGTCGTTCTCGTATTCCAGCACCAATGTGCCGTAGTCCGGATCCTGCTGCGCCGGAGCCGCCATGTGCCAGGCCATCAGCATTGCCGCCAGACAGATCCCTTGTCGTTGCATTCATCACTCCCTTTCCGAGCGGGTCGAGCGTAGCAGGATGCGATCCATCGCGCGGGTCGACAGCAATCGCCTGAGGTAGCCAAACACATGTGTTGGGACGGTCACATAATAGCGCGGTTTCGGCCGGGCGTGTTCCAGCGCATGGATCAGGCGCGTCAGGACCGCGTCCGGGGTTAGCGTGAAGCCGGTGACGCTGTCGGGGGCTGTCAGCCTGCGTTCCATTGCCTGGTACTGGTTCCGATGGGCGCTGGCGGCGGCATCCACGTGGGCCTGGTAGTGCCGATAGGCGTTGGCCCTGAATGCGCTGCTGATCGGGCCTGGCTCGATCAGGCTGACCGTGATGCCGCTGCCGGCCAGTTCCATGCGCAGCGTGTCGGCGAGACCTTCCATGGCGAATTTCGAGGCATTGTAGGGCCCCCGGTAGGGCAGGGCGGCGAAGCCCAGCACCGAGCTGTTGAACACGATGCGCCCGTGGCCCTGACGCCGCATCGCGGGCAACACGAGCGTGCAGAGCTCATGCGCACCGAACAGGTTGGTCTCGAACTGCGCCCGCAGGGCCTCCCGGGAGATGTCTTCCAGTGCGCCAGGCTGACCGTAGCCGGCGTTGTTGAACAGCGCATCCAGCCCCCCGTTCGTGGCCTCGAGCACTGTGCCCACTGCCTCGCGTATGCTGCCGGGGCTATCCACGTCCAGTAGCAGCGATTCCAGCCCTTCCTCCCGCAACCGCTGTACATCAGCCGATTTGCGGGCGCTGGCAAAAACCCGCCAGCCCCGTCGCCGCAGGCCATGGGCGCACGCGTGGCCAATACCCGTGGAGCAGCCAGTGATCAGAATGGAACGGGGTCGCGTGCTCGTCATGTGACATTCTCCGGGAATTTGTCCGGCAATGACGATAACATCTGCGTCATGCAATCTGCCGCCGGGCGCCGTGACAGCGCACCGGAGCCTTGAGACTCCGATGGGCGGGACTTATATACCAGCCGTCATTGTTCTTGCGAGGACGACCGTCATGCCTATTTATGAATACCAGTGCGAGGCCTGTGGCCATGATCTGGAAGCCATCCAGAAAATGAGCGATGCGCCTCTGACAGAGTGTCCCGCCTGCGGCAAGCCGGCTTTGCGGAAAAAGATCTCTGCCGCGGGTTTCCGCCTGAAGGGCGGCGGCTGGTATGAAACCGACTTCAAGTCGGGTAGCAAGCGCAACCTTGCCGGCGATAGCGCCAAGGGGGGCTCGGACAGCAAACCCGCGGCGGAGAGCAAACCGGCAGCGGGGAGCAAACCGGCGGCGGAGAGCAAGTCCAGCGCCACCGGCTCGGGCAAGACGGCTTCGGCCTGATATCCCCGGTTACTCACTCCGGGTGTCTCCCTTGCGCCACCCGGAGTGACGCCTTACCATTCCTCGCCTTATCCGCATCCCCGAAAACCCCGGATTGATTCCCTGGCAGGGGCTTGCGCCAAGCGTCATCGATCAACAGCACACGGGCCGGACAGATTCATGCGTACTCATTACTGCGGGCAGGTTACCGAAGAGCATCTGGATACCGAGGTGGAACTGTGCGGCTGGGTGCATCGTCGCCGGGACCACGGCGGTGTCATCTTTATCGACCTGCGTGACCGGGAAGGGCTGGTGCAGGTGGTTTTCGATCCGGATCGTGCGGCGGTGTTCGCCACCGCGGAGCGGGTCCGCAGCGAATTCGTGCTTCGGATCCGCGGCCGTGTCCGCCGCCGCCCGGCGGGCACCGAGAACGCTGGCCTCACCACCGGACAGATCGAGGTGCTGGGCCACGAGCTGGAAGTGCTGAACACGGCGAAGACCCCGCCCTTCCAGCTGGATGAGGACACAGTGGGCGAGGACGTGCGGCTGCGTTACCGTTACGTGGACTTGCGGCGTCCGGACATGCTGAACCGCATCCGCACCAGGGCGCGCGTCACCAGCCAGTTGCGCGGCTATCTGGACAGCAACGGTTTTCTGGACATCGAAACCCCCATGCTGACCCGAGCCACGCCGGAAGGGGCGCGGGATTACCTGGTGCCCAGCCGTGTCCACCCCGGGCAGTTCTACGCGCTGCCGCAATCCCCCCAGCTGTTCAAGCAGCTGCTGATGATGGCCGGCATGGACCGCTACTACCAGATCGTGCGCTGTTTCCGCGATGAAGATCTGCGGGCCGACCGCCAGCCGGAATTCACGCAGTTGGATATCGAAACCTCGTTCATGAACGAGGAGCAGATCATGCAATTGATGGAGGGCATGATCCGGACACTGTTCCGTGACGAGCTTGGTGTGGAACTGCCTGATCCGTTCCCGCGGATGACCTACCAGGAAGCTGTCGACCGCTTCGGGATCGACCGGCCCGACCTGCGTATTCCGCTGGAACTGGTCGAGGTTTCGGACCTGATGGCGGGCGTCGACTTCAAGGTGTTTGCCGGTCCGGCGCAGGACCCCAAGGGCCGTGTGGCGGCGATGCGCCTGCCCGCCGGCGGTGAACTGACACGCAAGGAAATCGACGACTACACCAAGTTCGTCGGCCGCTACGGCGCCAAGGGCCTGGCCTACATCAAGGTCAACGATCCGGCCAGCGGCACCGAGGGCTTGCAGTCTCCGATCCTGAAATTCCTGACCGAGGAGGCCATCGGGGGCATACTGCAACGAACCGGTGCCGAGGCGGGGGACCTGATCTTCTTCGGCGCTGACAAGGCGAAGATCGTCAACGAGGCGCTGGGCGCCCTGCGCGTGAGGCTGGGGCATGATCGCGGCCTGGTCGAAGGCGAGTGGCAGCCGCTGTGGGTCGTGGATTTCCCCATGTTCGAGTACGATGACAAGGATGGTCGTCTCTACGCCTTGCATCACCCCTTCACCGCCCCCCAGGTGGGCACTGTCGAAGAGCTGCGTGACGGGGATCCGGAAAAGCTTCTTTCCCGAGCGTATGATATGGTTCTCAACGGAACCGAGGTGGGGGGAGGCTCCATCCGTATCCATCGCCCGGACATGCAGCAGGCCGTCCTCGGGCTGCTCGGGATTGACGAGCAGGAAGCCCGGGAGAAGTTCGGCTTCCTGCTGGAGGCGCTGGACTATGGTGCCCCTCCGCATGGGGGCATTGCGTTCGGGCTCGACCGCCTGGTGATGCTGATGACCGGGGCCGGTTCCATCCGCGACGTGATGGCCTTTCCGAAGACGCAGACCGCCAGTTGCCTGCTTACAGAAGCGCCCTCCGCGGTCAGCGAGGAGCAGTTGCGCGAGCTCAGCATACGCCTTCGAGGGGCTGCGATCGGGCAGGAGGCTTCGGATACCGAATAAGGACCGCCCCCGGTAGGACTGGTGCATTGAATAACCACGCCATGGGTTGGGGGTGAGGATCTTGAGTCAGGGGAGGACGTCCGAAGCCGAGGAACTGGCGCGACACAAGGTTTTTCTTGAGCTCACGGACGAGGATGCGAACCTGCTGGCCGAACTGGGCAGGCGGCTTGCGCTTGAGGATCGGGAAGCATTCCTCGAACGCTTCTTCGACCATTTCCAGCGATTTCCCGAGACCTCATCCGTTCTGGCCTCCGAGCAGGAGGCCGAACGGCTGCGGGAGCACTTGGCCAATTACTTCCGGCAGCTGACCGGTGGTGACTACGGCGAAAGGTACGCGGGTAATCGCCGGGAGGTGGGCCATGTGCACCAGCGGCGCGGGCTGGACGCCAAGTGGTATCTGGGCGCCTACGGAAAGTATTTGCGCGAGCTGGTGCCCGCGGTCTTCGCGCTCTACGAGCGCGAGCCCGCCAGGCGGGTTGCCGTGCTGCAGGCCCTGCACAAGGTGCTGTTCCTGGATATGTCACTGGTTCTGGAGGCCTATATCCAAGCTGACCAGCAGGCGCTGCGAAACCGTGAGACCCGCCTCCGGCATGTGCATCGCCTGGCCGCCATCGGCAGTTGGGAATGGCATGCCGACGTCCGCTCCATCCATCTTTCCGATGATGCCGCCAGGCTGTTCGGCCTGCCTCCGGGGTCGGACGTACTGCACGCTTCCAGGGTCATGGATCTGGTCCATGAGGACGATCGGGCCGGGTTCCTTGCGGCCGCCGAGCGGGCCATCAGCGAGGGCCTGCCCTTCCAGCTGGTCCACCGCGTTCGCCTGCCCAATGACGAACTCCGCTATCTCAAGCACTACGCCGAGCCGGTGCGCGGCGCCCACGGCGTGCAGACCGTGATGGGAGCCGTGCAGGACATCAGCGATCAGTACCGCACGCAGCGACAACTGGACTGGATGACGCGGCATGATCCGCTGACCGGCCTGGCGAACATGTCCAGCGCCCTGGGCGCGTTGGAGCACCAGCTGCTGGAGGCCGAGCGGCACCGGGGAGAACTCAGTGTGTTGCTGATCGGCCTGGATCGCCTGCGACGCATTAATGACGGGCTGGGCCGTGACATTGGCGACCGCCTGTTGCGCTTGTGCGCGAAGCGCCTGCAGCGGGCGTTTCCCGCCCATCTGGTCGCCCGGGTCAGTGGTGACGAGTTCCTGCTGGTTCCGCTTGGCCAGATGACCACCGAACTCGAGAGCCTGGTGGAGCGTGCCATGGCGTTGTTCCACCTGCCTGTCCAGATCGCCGGCCATGAAATGCCGGTCAGCGCCAGTGTTGGCGCCTTGCGCATGCGGGGCCGGGAAATGGCGGCCCGCGACGTGATTCGTGGCGCCACCAGTGCAATGTACCGCGCCAAGGGTGCAGGTGGCCGCACCTGGCGGTTGTTCGATTCGGCACTGGACGTGGAGCGCGCCGGCGCGCTTGGTCTGGAAGCGCAACTGCGGCGGGCCCTGGAGACAGGGGAATTCCGGCTGCACTACCAGCCGCAGTTCACGGTGGCGGATGGCCGATTGTGCGGCCTGGAGGCTCTGCTGCGCTGGGAGTCCTCCCAGGGCTTGCAGTCGCCCTCCGTGTTTCTCGCGGTGCTGGAGGAAACCGGGCTCATCGTGGAGGTGGGCCGCACCGTGATTCGTCAGGCTTGCGAGCAGGTGGCAGCCTGGGTGCGCGAAGGCTTCGCGCCGCCTCGCGTGGCGGTGAACGTCTCTCCGTTGCAACTGGCTGACCCGGAGTTCGTCACAGTAGTGTCCGACGCGTTGGCACGGGCTGCCATTCCGCCCGGCACGCTGGAGCTGGAGCTGACCGAGCATGCGGTGATCCAGTCGCCCGAACAGGCGCAGAAACACCTGGAGGCGTGCAAGGCCCTCGGCGTGAGCATCGCCATGGATGATTTCGGTACCGGCTATTCCTCGTTGTCCTACCTGAAGCGTCTGCCACTGGACTCGGTGAAGATGGACAAGTCGTTCGTGGAGGATCTGCCCGGAGACACCGGCAACGTGGCGCTGACCAGGGCGGTGATCGCCATGGCGCACGGTCTTGGGCTTCGGGTCGTGGCCGAAGGCGTCGAGAACACCGGGCAGATGGATTTCCTGCAGGCCCAGCAATGTGACGTCGTACAAGGCTTCCTGTTGGGCAAGCCGATGCCTCCGGAGCAGGTTCGGCGACTGTTCACCGCCCCTCAAGCGCTTCCCTAAGGAGCCTGGCGGGATGTCGAGTTGGTGTGAATGTCCTGATTCCGCACTGGTCAAATGGGCACGTGCTGTGATGAACTGCATGTACATGCAGCAACAGGGTTTGAGAACAGATGTCCTTGCCCCCCTGGATGCAGCCTGAGGTCAGGCGTGCATTCGATCCCGAACTGATCGTCCAGGTCACGCCGCTGCTTCGACGCATCACCGCGCCGAATCCGGGCATGATGACCGGCCCTGGAACCAACACCTGGCTGGTAGGCCGGGACGAGGTGGCCGTTGTGGATCCCGGCCCGGACGATGAAGCCCATATCCAGCGCGTTGCCGATGCCGCCAGAGGTCGTATCCGCTGGATCCTGGTGACTCACACCCACCCTGACCACTCCCCGGGGAGCCGGCGACTGGCCGAACTCACGGGTGCACCGGTGCTGGCCCACGCCATTCGCCTGCAGGGTGTCAGCGACCGCGAATTCCGGCCGGATGTGACATTGGATGACGGTGATCGCGTCCACTGTGGCGAGTTCAGTCTGCGTGCCTTGCATACTCCCGGCCACGCGGCCAACCACCTGTGCTTCCTGTTGGAGGACGAACAGGTTCTGATTGCCGGCGATCAGGTCATGGACAAGACCACGGTCGTGATTTCGCCGCCGGACGGCGACATGCAGGCCTATCTGGACTCCCTCCACCGGCTCAAGGCGCTCGGTCTCAAGGCCATCGCGCCGGCTCACGGCCGGCTGCTGGAGGAACCGGAACGCTTGCTCCAGCGCATCATCGACCATCGCATGGAGCGTGAAGGCATGGTGCTGGATGCGGTCCGTGACGGCGAGCGCATGATTCCGGATATGGTCCGGCGCATTTATGTCGATGTGCCGCAGCCGCTGCATCGCGTGGCCGAGGGGTCGGTGCACGCACATCTGCTGAAGTTGCGGGATGAAGGGCATGTTCTCGGTGATAGCCGCGATGGCCCCTGGCAGTTGGCCTGAGCACGGGAGGTGGTGGCGATGAGTGCGCAGCAGACGGCAACCCTGGGCGGCGGCTGTTTCTGGTGCCTGGAGGCGGTCTACCAGATGGTCCGGGGCGTGGAGCAGGTGGTTTCCGGCTATGCCGGCGGCGCTCGACCCAACCCGAGCTATGAACAGGTCTGCTCGGGCGCCACCGGCCACGCAGAGGTGGTGCAGCTGGTTTTCGATCCGGAGCAGGTCAGCTATCGGACCTTGCTGGAGATATTCTTCACGATTCACGACCCCACGCAACTGAACCGGCAGGGGCACGACGTCGGCACGCAGTATCGTTCGGTGATCTTCCACCATGATCAGGAGCAGGCGGAAACCGCGCGGGAGGTCATGGATCAGGTGGCTGTCCAGGGGCTCTGGTCGGGTCAGCTGGTTACCGAACTGAAGCCGCTGGAGGCGTTCTACCCGGCAGAGGACTACCACCAGAACTATTTCCGCAACAATCCTGGTCAGCCTTACTGCCAGGCCGTGGTTTCACCGAAAGTGGTCAAGGCCAGGCAGAAGTTCAAGGCCCTGTTCCGCGGTTGAAACGAAAACCGCCCCATGGCGCTCTGCCATGAGGCGGTCAGCTACAACCATTGCTGTTCATGTTACCCGTCTCCATGCTGCCTTCCGGATGGCCGGAGCAAGCCAGGCTTGCCGGTGCGGGCGGAACTGCTCAGGCGGATGCGGGACGATGGAACAGCCGGCTCATTCCGCGGCCGATAAGCTGGGCCACCTCGGCGACTGCCTGACTACGGAGCATGTCAGCCTCCACACGTATCAGATCCAGCCGTACGGGAGTCGGTGTTGCCCCGTCCGGGTGGCGAGCCTCGCGACGATCCTGCATGACGTACCTCCTTCGTTATTCCGATGGCCTGTTTGGCCGAAAAATGCTGCACTGCAGCATTGCAGGGCGCAATGATGCCCCGGACAACGCTGACTGCGGCTGCGCTCTGTTCGGCAAACCATTCCCGCAACCGCGGTGGCGATTCTACAGCTCGGCGCAGGCTGTGCATAGCCTTTCTCGAACAATTATGCAAATTCTGATAAATGATTGGCAATACAATGGACTGCGAACAGCCGAGTGGGGTTGCGGGCAAAAAAAAACGGGCCCAGTCCGGAGCCCGCGCAACTCGCAAAGGAGTAGAGGAGAAGTATGTCATCCGACTGCTTGCCGCAGCGCCATCGACCACTTGTCGACGTGATATTGCGAACTCTATCGCATTCCTGCGGATGAAAAACCCGGTCCAATGGAATATCATTTGTGCCTGAATTTCCAAAATTGCAAGGATTGTCATGGACCGTGCGTCAGAAATGCTGATATTCGTCCGCTGCGTTGAAGAGGGCAGCTTTTCATCCGCCGCCCGGGCCATGGATATGACGCCTTCCGCGATCAGCAAACAGATCAGGCGCCTGGAAGACCGTCTGGGTGCGCGCCTGTTCAACCGGACCACACGCCGTATCAATCTCACCGACGTGGGGCGCGACTTCTACGAACGCTGCGCCCGCATCATGGCCGAGATCGAGGAGGCGGAGGAGGCCGTGAGTTCCATGCAGGACACCGTTCGCGGCACGCTGCGCGTGTCAGCGACCGCCGCCTTTGCGCGCGGCGAGATCCTGCCCCGGGTCAACGAGTTCCTGCAGCGGTATCCGGATCTGGAGATCGAGTTCCAGTTGACTGACCGGATGATGGACCTCGTGGAGCAAGGCATTGATGTGGCGGTGATGCATCAGGAACAGGTGGATGATCCCTCGTTGGTGGCGCGCAAGCTGGCGGTCAACCGCCGCATTGTGGTCGCCTCGCCGGATTACATCGCCAGACATGGGGCGCCGAAATCACCGGACGAACTCTACAACCACAACTGCCTGGCGCTGTACAACGTCTCGCGGTTCAACGAGTGGGAATTCGAGATGCCGGACGGTGAGCGCAAGGTGATTCATGTCCGGGGAAACCTGCGCGCGAACACCGCCGGGGCGTTGTATGAAGCCTGCCTGGGCGGCGCCGGCCTGGCCCGGTTGTCCACCTGGCTGGTGGCGCCCCGCTTGCGGGATGGCTCGCTGGTCCAGCTACTGCCGGATTTCGCCCATGAGGAATCCGCCTACTACGTGTTGTTTCCGCCAGGCCGCCACCTGTCGAAGAAGGTACGGGCTTTCGTCGATTTCCTGGTGGAGAAGTTCACGCCGGTGCCACCGTGGGAGTTGGATGAGTCCAACAATTCGGTGATCGACAAGGGGCGGTCGAGGGTCCGGGCATGAGTCAGCCTGCCCTTCAACCGGGTGGGTTGGAACAACTGGCGGACGAACTGGCCGGGTGCAACCGGCTGCTGGCGCTGACCGGGGCGGGGTGCAGCACGGCTTCCGGTATCCCTGATTACCGCGACGCCTCCGGAGCCTGGAAGCGGAAGCCGCCGGTGCAACTTCGCGAATTCCTTCGCAGCGAACGGTCACGGCGACGATACTGGGCGCGCAGCATGGTGGGCTGGCCCACCGTTGCTTCGGCGCAACCCGGCACCGCGCACCGCTGCCTGGCCGCACTGGAGGAACAAGGGCCGGCGCACTGGTTGATCACCCAGAACGTCGACGGGCTGCATCAACGCGCCGGGAGCCGTGGCGTGACCGACTTGCATGGCCGCCTGGACACCGTTCGCTGTCTCGAGTGCGGCACCCTGCTGGCGCGGGATCTCTACCAGCAGCGCCTGCAGCAGGCCAATCCGGAGTGGCAGTCCGGAACTGCCGGCGCTGCGCCGGACGGCGACGCCGATCTGGTCGGGGCGGAGTACAACACATTTCGGGTTCCGGATTGCAGCAATTGCGGTGGCTTGCTCAAGCCCGACGTGGTGTTTTTCGGCGAGACGGTTCCGACCCCGGTGGTGGAGCACGGCTTCCGGCAGGTGGAGGAAGCAGACGCCATGCTGGTGGTGGGTTCCTCTCTGATGGTCTGGTCCGGCTACCGGTTCGTCCGCCATGCGGCAGCCCTTGGCGTGCCGGTCTATATCATCAATCAGGGCCGCACGCGCGGCGAGCGCGAGGCGCGGCTGCAGCTGCATGCCGATTGCGGCCAGGCGCTTACCGCTCTGTTGCGCTTGCTGGGCATCGCCGGGCCGGTGGACTCCATGGAGGCCGGGCTGCCATGACGGATCCCCGGCCCGTGGGCGTGCTGGACTCCGGTATGGGCGGTCTCTCTGTGCTGCGGGAGGTCCATGCGCTGCTGCCGGCGGAGCACCTGCACTACGTGGCCGATTCCGGTTTCGTGCCTTACGGGGAGCGCAGCGAGGACGAGATACGCGAGCGCGTGGGCGCGATAACGCGTTTCCTCCTCGGCGCGAACATCAAGGCGCTGGTGGTGGCCTGTAACACGGCCACGGCAGCCGCAGTGCCCTGGTTGCGGGAGCAACTGGCGTTCCCGGTCATCGGCATGGAGCCGGCGGTGAAGCCGGCCGCGGCGGTGAGCAGCAACGGCACCGTGGGCGTGCTGGCCACCAGTGGCACGCTCAGCAGCAGTCGGTTCGCGGCCCTGCTGGATCGTTATGGTCAGGGATTGCATGTGATCACGCAGCCCTGTCCGGGCCTGGTGGATGCGGTGGAACGCGGGGATCTGCACAGCACTGGCACCCGTGAGTTGCTCAACAGTTATCTGGAACCCCTGTTGCACCAGGGCGCCGACACGGTGATTCTGGGGTGCACCCATTATCCGTTTCTGCGGCCGGTACTTCGGGAACTGCTGCCGCCTTCGATCCGCGTCATCGATACCGGGCCGGCCGTGGCCCGGCAACTGCAGCGTCGTCTGCAGGAGGATGGACTGTTGAACATGTCGGGGCAAGCCGCCCGGATATGCTACTGGACCAGCGGGGATCCGGACGCCATGCGACGTTTCGTGTCAGCCAACCTGGACGCGCCGTTGCAGGGTGAGGTCCTGTGCTGGAACGCCGGGCAGGCGCAGGGCGCTCTTCCGTAAGTTCCCGTTCCGCCTCGCATTCAACCCCCTGTCAGCGCGATTAGCGGGCGACCCGATCTCGCCGGCCGCAGTCGCCCGATAATGCTGGCGGTGCGATAACCCATGGCCTGCAGCGCCTGCAGGCATGCGTGTGCATTCCTGGCGGGTACCGAGGCCAGCAACCCACCGGCCGTCTGGGGATCGAACAGCAACGGCAGGTTCGGATGATCGTGCCCGGGCCCGATACCGGAAATCTGCTCGGAGAATCGGGCGTTGGCCGGATGTAGCGAACTCAGGCTGCCTGCGGCCGCGGTCTCGGCGGCCCCCTCCAGGGTGGGCAGGGCGTCCAGCTCCAGTTCGGCGCACAGTTTCGATTGCCGCAGCAGCTCGAGCAGGTGCCCGGCCAGACCGAAGCCGGTGACGTCCGTACAGGCGTGCGCTCCATACTGGCGAAGGCACTGGCTGGCCAGGCGGCTGGACTGGCTCATCGAGGCCAGCGCGGCATCGATCCAGCGGCCCTTGGCACGAAGCTGGGCGTGGGCCGCAAGCAGTGTCCCGGTGCCCAGAGGTTTCGTCAGCAGCAGCAGATCCCCGGCTCGGCTTCCGCTTTTCCGCATCAGACCCCTGCCGTCGGCGGCGATCAGCCCGGTAATGGCAAAGCCGAGCGCCAACTCCGCTGCCTCGCCGCTGTGTCCTCCGATCAGTGCGCAGTCCGCTTCGTTAAGTATTTCCACGGCGCCTGCCATCATCTGCAGCAGGGTATCCTCGGTCTTCTCCGGGGGGCCGTACGGTACCGTTGCGATCGCCAGGGCGGACTGCGGCTCCGCGCCCATCGCGTCGATGTCGCCCAGCGCATGATTGGCGGTGATCTTGCCGAACACGAATGGGTCATGGATGAAGGCGCGGAAGAAGTCCACCGTCTGCACCGCCGCCCTGTCCGCCGGCACGCGTGTCACCGCCGCGTCGTCCGGCGCCTGCAGGCCGAGTGCGACGTCGTCCCTCTGGATCGGGCGCAGGACACGGAGAACGCGTGACAGCGTTTCGGACTCCACCTTGGCGCCGCAGCCGCCACATCGCATCTCCGCGAAGGCGGCCGGGCCGGAGGAGGCTGGAGTACGGCCGTTCGGGGCCATGGGCGGGAATTCGGAGAAACTGCGCATGAAGGCGCGATCAATACGGTCTTTCCAGCGCCAGACCCAGTCGCCGTGGAAGCCGATGCGACCGCGGGACGCCACCGCGTGCCGATCTCCGGTGCTGATCAGCGCGAGCCATTGCCGTTGCGGGCGGTATCTGCTCGGCGGCTGGTCCAGCGCCACCCGCCGCAGGTTCTCGGCCAGGGCTTTCCCCTGGCGCACGGCGAACACGCCCGCCTTCTCGCGCGGGTGATTGATCATGGATGCGGTATCCCCGGCCGCGAAAATGCGCGGGTCGCTCAGGCTCTGCAGCGTATCCCCCACCTGAATGAAGCCGGCGTCATCCAGTTGCAGGCCGGTCCTCCGAAGCCAGGGGGCACCGCCGGCGCTGGTTACCCAGACGATTTCATCGGCGTCCAGTTGCAGACCCCCGGCCGTATGCAGATGGCCCGGCTCCACGCGGGTGACGCTGGCATCGCAGTGCAGCACTACGCCGCGCTGCTCCAGCACCTGGCGGAAGCGGCGCCGGACCCGGGGCGGGTGGCTGGGCATGATGTCTTCCCCGGCGGTCAGCAGGTGAAACTCCAGGGCGCGACGGTCCATCCCGCGTTCTTGCAGCTCATTGCCCAGGCGGAACTGCATGGCCAGGAGCAGTTCCACGCCACCGGCGCCGCCGCCCACCACGGCAATGCGGCTGCGCCCGGCACGCCGGGGTGTCCGGGCGAGCAGCCCTTGCCAGCGCTGGTTGAAGCGGTGAATGGGCTTGACCGGGATGGCGTGATCAACGGCACCCGGTACATCATCGGTGCGTGGGGTCGCTCCGGTGTTGATGGAGAGGAAATCGTACGGCACGGGCGGCCTGTCCCGGCATTGCACAGTGCGGCTCTCGCGGTCGATGCCCAACGCCTCGGTTCGATAGAAGCGAGCGCCGGCGAATTCCGCCAGCCGGCTCAGGTCGATATGGACGTCGTCGTAGCTGTAGTGGCCGGCCACGTAGCCGGGCAGCATGCCGGAGTAGGGCGTATGGGTGTCGCGGCAGATCAGCGTGAGACGGATGCCCGGCTCGGGACGCATGCCGAACCGTTTCAGCACCCTGACGTGGCTGTGACCGCCGCCCACCAGCACGATGTCTTTCTCCACCGGGTGCTCGGGCACCTGCATGGGCTCGTCTCGATAGTGGGGCAATGAGTGGCGGAAGGGAGTGGGAGTCGAACCCACCGGACGTGCTCAACACGTCCCGCCGGGTTTGAAGCCCGGGCGCCCCACCGGGGAGCGATTCCCTTCCGTCAGTAACGCCTGCGGCCGGGAACACCGTCCGTCGCGAGCGTAGCCAATAAGGTATCACCGGTGGGAGGTGCATGGGCAGGGCGGAGTTGATTTGGGCTGGATTGCGACGCCTGCCTCGCGGGGGGTTGATGAACGTCCAGGTCGCCCTAAGGTCTGATGGGTACGGCAAACCGAGATGGAGATCGCTTTATGAAACGCATCATCCCGGCTTTCGTACTGTCAGTGACGATGGCCGTACCGATCGGGGTTGCTGCCCAGGCCGGGGGCGGCGATGCCGGCGGTGTCGGCGGCGGTATGGAGCCCCAACAGCAGCCGCAACAGCAACGGCCGGAACAACAGCAACAGCAGCCGCGGCAGCAGCCCTGGGAGGGTCGGGACGAGCAGCCGGCCCAACCGCAGCAGCAGGCGCCGCAGGGGCAAGCACCCGGGGCTGGGGCGCCGCAGCAAGGCCAACCGGCCCCGGGCCAGCGGCCTCAGCAGCGCCAGCAACAGCAAGCGCCTGAGCAACAGCCCCCACATCAGCAGCGGCATCGACCGGAAACGCCGCCGCAGAGTCAGCAGGAGCGGATGCCCCCGCAGCCGCCGCGGCAGATGCCCGGGACCGGGCAGCAGCCCGCTCCCGGCGGCACGCAGCAGGCGCCGCAGGATCGGCACATGAACGATCCGCAGCGGGACGACGGCTTCGGCGGGATCGGTAGTCAGTAACTCAGGCAGAGCGTTGCCGGAGACTGCGGCGTTCGCCGGCAAACAAGGTAGTTCCGGTGCGATCCAGGTACTCCAGTACCTGGATCGTGAGGTTGCGGCCGATGCCGGTGAGATCCCGATACTCCGCCGCGCTGAACGTGCCGTCGGCGGAACTGTCGGCGAGCTGCCGTGCGAGCCTCGCCAGTTCATCCACTGTTTCGGGCAGGAAGTAACGGTTGGCGGCCACGCGCTCAAGGTGCCCCAACTGCGTGTAGTGTTCCAGCCGTTCAAGCAGTGCTGCCTTGTCAAGCTCCAGCAATTCGGCCAGTTCCCCTGTGATTGGGGGGCGCAGACCGGCCGCTCTGAGCAGTGTCGACAGGTGCTCCAGCAGTTTCCGATCCCGCTCGGCGAGTTCCGGTTCATGGGAGTGCAGGGCCAGGCGAAAGCCGCGGCGGGTGACGGACCGCGCAACGATCAGCTCGCGAAGCGCTGCCTCGAACGCCGCAGCTGCGACGCGCAAGCCGATGCCTGCGGCGAGCGCGGACTGGCTGGGGCCGGCACTGTCGGGGTGTCGTCTGTGCCATTCGTCCAGGGTGTCCAGCAGCCGTTTCAGCAGCGAGTTCCAGTTGTCGGGACTGAAAGCCAGCGTGCCTTCGCCATCGGCAATGCGGTGCATGGGAACATCCGATAGCAGTTCCGATCGCTCTCCGAGGCTGATGTTGCGGGCCTGGAGAAAGGGCTCCAGCGCGACGCCGGACGCCGAACGCTGCAACAGGCCCCGCAAGGCTGCGGCGTGGTCGGGGCTGGCCAGCGCATCCAGCTGTTGCAGGCGCCAGGGTTTGTTGCGGCCGCGCCGCGGTGCAAACGGGTCGATCACCTTGCCACCGCCGATGGTGCGCCGCGCGGACTGGTCCCGCACGATGAAGCGGTCTCCGAAACGCACGTTGACTGGCGTATTCAGTACCAGTTGCGCCAGGCCCTGCTCGCCAGGGGCGATGGCCCCGCGTTCCAGGGTTGCCACGCGGCCGGTGCAGTCGCTGGCGCCCAGATGCACGTGTACCGGCGTCCAGTGCACCAGCGGGTGTTCTTCGCCGGGCAGGATGTGCAGCAGTGTGTCGATATGCTGCACGCTGATGTGGGCCTCCGGCGCTACCAGCCAGTCGCCCCTTTGAGGTGGCCGTTTGCGCAGTGCATTGCCAGCCAGGTTCAGCGCGCAACGCTCGCCGGCTCTGGCTTCGGTGGCTTCATGGCCCTGGGCATGCAGCCCGCGGACGCGGACAGGGAGACCTTCCGGAGACAGCAGTAACTGGTCGCCGACGCGAACGCGGCCGGCGGCGACCGCCCCGGTGGCGATCTGGCCGGCCCCTGTCAGACTGAAGCCGCGGTCCACGGCCAGGCGGAACGCGCCGGCCTCCGCCAGGGGGGGGGGGTGGATTGCCAGCAGGTGGCTGCGCAATGTGGAGATCCCATCGCCGCTGAGTGCCGATACCGGGAACACCGGGCTCGTCGCCCACGGCGTCGTGGCCAGCATCTCCGCGACGCCTGTCCTGGCGTCCCGGAGACGATCCGGATCCGCCAGGTCGGTACGGGTCAGTACGACGACGAGCCGGGGGATTTCCAGCAGCTGGAGTATGGACAGATGCTCCCAGGTCTGCAGCTCGGGACCCTGGTCGGCGGCGACCACCAGCATGGCGAGATCGATAGAGGCAACGCCGGCCAGCATGTTCTTGAGAAAGCGCTCGTGCCCGGGCACATCCACGAAGCCCAGCGGGGAGCCGCCGTCGGGCCGGTCCAGATAGGCGAAGCCCAGGTCGATGGTCAGGCCGCGCCGTTTTTCCTCCGCCGTCCGGTCGGTGTCCACGCCGGT
Organism: Ectothiorhodospiraceae bacterium; assembly: GCA_020831845.1. Taxonomy (GTDB): domain Bacteria; phylum Pseudomonadota; class Gammaproteobacteria; order Nitrococcales; family Aquisalimonadaceae; genus LSCE01. Next base: position 25,197 of record JAFIFV010000093.1, on the reverse strand, counting down.
GAGAGCTTCCACCAGGCGGGTCTTCCCGTGGTCCACATGGCCGGCGGTCGCGATGATCATGGGTTTTCAGCCGCTGTTGTTCAATTGGGCCAGCAACGGGGCCGGGTCTTCCAGGCAGCGCAGGTCCAGCAGCAAGGTGTCGTCGGCGATGCGGCCGACGACCGGCATAGGCAGTGCCCGCAGGCGGGCAGCCAATCGGTTCAGGGCCTGCCCGCCGGTCCGCCCCCCGCCCTGGCGGCGCAAGCGCAGCGCCTTGCTGGGGAGCAGATCCACGGGCAGCGATCCACTGCCTATCTGACTGTCCACGTCGACCATGTCCACATCCCATTCGGTGCCGGCCCACTGTTGGAGCGGCTGCCGGCAACGGGCAGCCATCGCGGCGATCTGCTCGCGCGACCTGGTCAGCAGCCGTAGCGCAGGGATGCGCTGGCAGACTCTCTCGGGATCGGCGTACAGGCGCAGCACGGCTTCCAGTGCCGCCAACGTCAGCTTGTCGCAGCGCATGGCCCGTTTCATCGGGTTGCGGCGCAGGCGCTCGATCAGGTCGGTGCGACCCACGACCATGCCCGCCTGCGGGCCGCCGAGCAGCTTGTCGCCGCTGAAGGTGACCAGGTCGGCGCCGCGGCTCAGCGTTTCCGTTGGTGTCGGTTCGGCGGGCAGGCCCAGCCGTGTCAGATCGGTCAGCGTGCCGCTGCCCAGGTCCACCACGAACGGCAGACCGTGTTTTGCGGCCAGCCCGGCCAGTGTCCGCTCATCCACTTCGGCGGTGAAGCCCTCGATGCGGTAGTTGCTGGTGTGGGCCTTGAGTATGAGTGCCGTGCGCGGTCCGATGGCCTCGGCATAGTCACGCAGATGGGTGCGGTTGGTGGTGCCGACCTCGCGCAATCTGCAGCCGGCGCGCGCCATGATGTCGGGCAGCCTGAACGCGCCGCCGATCTCGATCAGTTCCCCGCGAGAGACGATGACCTCCTTGCGCGCAGCAAGGCTGTTCAGCGTCAGCAGCACGGCGGCGGCGTTGTTATTCACCACAGTGGCCGCTTCGGCTCCGGTTAGCCGTTGCAGCCAGCCGGTGACATGACTGTCCCGCTCACCGCGTTTGCCGGTGGCGAGATCGTATTCCAGGTTGGAAGCGCCGGCGGCGATGCGGGTCATGGCCTCGATGGCCTCCGGCGGCAGTGGTGCGCGGCCCAGGTTGGTATGCAGAACGGTACCGGTCAGGTTGAACACGGTCTTCTGCCCGGGAGCTACCAGCGATGTGATCCGCCGGGACACGGCCTCGAGGATCGCCGTGTCCGTGTCCGGTTCCTCTCCGCGGCGGCAGGCGTCGAGCACCGCCCGCACCGCATCCACCACCAATGGCCGACCGTGCGCCTCCGCAAGGGCGGCGACGGCGGGCCAGTCCAGAACCCGGTGTACCGGCGGCAGGCGCGGTGGAGAGGCGGGGTCAATACTCACGCACCGCCCCCCATGCGCCCGCGGGTAGACGTTCAGTCGCCGCTGAGTGCCTGGACGATAGCGTCCAGTGCCTGTTCCGCCAGCTGGTGCATCTCCTCCACGGAGCGGTCCTGGATGGGGTGGGCGACAAACACCATCGCAGGGTCGAAACCCAGCGAACGGCTCTGCAATTCAGCCGCCTGCACGAACTCCGTGGACGCAACGCCGACTCCCGGAATGTCTCGACCTTCGAGGTCTGCGATGTCATGCATACAGCACGACGTGCAGGAGCCTCAGTCGGCCAGACCTTCGACCACGAGATCGCATTCAGCAGCGATCTGCTGCTTCAATGCCGTGGGCGCCACGCGGGTGAACGTGGGTTTGCGGTAGCGCCGGGTGTCGACGCCGCGCTGCTGGAGCAGTTCCTCCAGCCGGTTGAGGAAGATGTCCCCTTTCGGCTTGGAAATGTCCAGCAGGCCCACGGTGAGCCCCTCCAGGCTGGCAGGGCGGGGCAGCCGCGGCCTGGCCGCCGGTGCCCGCTCTGCGGTGGGGTCCAGCAAGGTGGTGGTCACGATGTGATCTCCCTGGTAACGGGTGACGAGCCTACCGGGCCGGAAGCGGCCCAGCCGGCGATCACCGCTGAAAACAGACCGGCGGTGCCGCCGGCCCGAACGATGTTGAGCCCTCCCGGGCGAAATTTCGGAACTGTGGTTCCGGCCACCGACGGCGGCAGGCCTTCGGCGATTCCGCCGGCGCCGGCAACCAGTTCGTCACCCTGTAACTGTAACAGTTGCTCCAGTTCCTCGCGCAACCGTGCCTTGGACCAGCCGGCGTCGATGAACACTCGGCTGTGCTCCGGTGACACCACCAGCACGGCATCACCGGCCATGGCCAGCTTGGTGTTGTCCACCGCGCGCAGGGAGTTCGCGAAGCTGCGCGCCAGCGATTCCGGTGTGCGGGATTTCTGGTCCACCACGCCCTGCACGCCCTCTCCGGCGAACAGAGTGACTGTGGAGGTGCTCTCGCCGAAGCCGCGTTCCACGGCCAGCGAATCCCAGGCGCTGTCCTCGGCCTCGGCAAAGCAGAAGCTGTACTTGCCGGGGTTGCCCAGCGTGGCGCGGTCGATTTCGCCGGGGCGGCCGCCGCCGACATTGCGGATCACCAACTGCAGCGCGCGTCCGATGGTGGCGTTGGCGCGGTTGCCCTGACCCAGTGCGTTTACACCGGAATTCATGCCCACGGCCTTCGACACAGGCCCGTTCACGATCACCACCGGGCCGGCGAACATCGTGGTGCAGAGAACGCCATGCATGCCGAAGGTGTCGTCCAGCGCCGCTTCCACGGCCGCCAGAACCACCGGCATGTACTCCGGTTTGCAGCCAGCCATCACCGCGTTGATCGCCACTTTTTCCACGGTACAGGGCGTCAGGTCAGGTGGTACGTCGCCCAGCACTTCCTCCGGCGAGCGGTCGGTACCCTGTAGCATGCGCAGCACCCGGGCGCTGGTCGGCGGCACGACCGGCAGGCCATCCGTCCAGCCGCGCTCGTAGCAGGCTTCCATGATGTCTTCGCCGTCGCCCAGCTCGATCTCCCGGGACGTCAGGCGTGCGGAGCCGAAGCGTACGGCAAGTTCCTCGGCAATACCCGGCTCCAGCGTTTTCGAGCCGCAGCCCGGACGGGAATCGGGCAAGCCCGTACCCAACGGGGTCACGCCGCTTATCCGCTGCCAGTCCTCGCGGTGCCAGCCAAATGTCCGCTCCACTTCATGGCCGTTTTCGATGCGGATCAGCGTTGGGACGATCTCCGGTTGCAGGCGGTAGGAGTGCTCCAGCGTGGCGTCATGAACGACACCGGGAACACCGGTGGCGTAATCGGCGCTGTCCTGGCTGATCACGGTCAGCGGCAGCGCGCCGCCGCTCAATTCTCGCAGTACTGGTTCGACCAGCATGCAGGTGGGGCAATCGCGCTTGGCGATCACGATCAAGCCGTTGGGCAACTCGGTCATGCCCGTCTCCCCCTGGTTCATGTACGGGCCGTGCGGCCCCTGGTTACAGGGAAGGTAGCACAGGCAGGCCTGTGCGAGGGAAGACAGTTCCGCGCGGAAGCGCCTTGAAGGGCGGTTCCCGCAGCATGAGGGGGCGCTCTGCCGGGAATGTTTCCGCAACCAGGCCTGCAACCCTGTAGAATGCTGCGTCATCGAACCGGCAAGGATGCCCTAGGGAAGCGCTGAAGTATTCACGCTGCCCTAGGGGGACGCGGGAATTGGTCAGCGTTTCCCCTGGAGAATCCGGCCGCGCACCCAGCCAGCCGAGAGTATGTGTATGTACTTCCCCGAATCCATGGCCACTCCGGCCCTGATCCTCGTATTGATCACCATTGCTGTGGGGTTCTGGGTACGGTACTTCCGCTACACGCATGACCGCGAGAAGAAGCGCGCCGAGTACAGGTACAGGGTTCGGAGCAGCGAGCCCGTTGGCAGGCTGAGCCCGGAGCAACGCTACCTGCTCGACAAGGTCCTGGAGGTGGAAGTCGTCCAGCAGGGCCTTTCCCCGGAGTTATCCAACGGCGTCGGAAGGATTGGCCCCGAAGTCTATCGCGAACGGGGTGAAGTGCAGCGGCGCATGAGGCAGGCCCCGTCCGCCCCGAGAATGCACGGTGGCGGAACCGTCGCGGCCGTTCCGCACCACTACCATGAAATCAACGGCGTGGAATGCTGGTTGTCGTCGACCGCGATGCGGCATATCCGCCGTGGCGAGGACAACGTCGTCGAGTTCGTGATGGCCGAAAAGACCGCCATCGTGGTTCGCATCAACGACACCTATGATCTGTTCGCGCAGAGCGGCCCCGACGGCACGGCCGCCGCATTCGGTGATCTCATTACCAGCGAGAGCGTCGCCCAACTCTGTCTTTCCCCGTTACCGCTGCCGACGCTGCATCAGCCCTTCAACGGGCGGCGTTACATCAAGACGGCGCAAGAGCACTTCCTTATGCTGTCCAATCGCCTGGAATACGGCGCGCAGGACTGGCAGTTCGCCTTTGGCCTCGCCATGTTCGCCTTCTCCGTGCTCGCTGTCTTTCCGGTGGCGGTCTTTATCCTGCTGGGGTTGCTGATGGGCCCGGCGGCCGATGCCTTCGGGCTGGCTGCCGAGATGTTCGGTTTTATCCTGCCCTGGACGGTTCCGCTGCCCCTGCTGCTGTTCGGTTTTGTGGTCTACCGCGTGGCCCGGTATCACTGGGCTGGCCGGGAGGGGCAGCAACCACCCGTGTACTTCCACCGCCAGCGGCGGGAAGTCGCGTTCGTGGATCCATCCACTGATGAGGTGGTCGTGTGTCCCTGGGAGGCCACCGAAGCCTGGCTGGAAGTGGTGAGGGGGCCTGTGCATGGCCATCATCCAAAGAGCCTGTGCCTGTGCTTCGGCGGTAGCGGGCTGGCGGCGCGGCACCGCATGTATTTCAAATTTCATCCTAGAGATCCCGTTGATCGGGTCATCGCGCAGTGGGAGGCCGTCCGCGAGTACATGGAGGGAGGACCCCGGGGAGGCAAGACCCCGTTCAGCCTGGGCGATTACCAGCAGCGGGTGGGTCCGTTCCGGGAAAGCACCGCTACCTGGTTACTACGTGTTTCGCAGGCTCGAGCCAGGTATGCCGGCAGGCCGGCAGTACGGGTGTTCTGGTGGTTGAAGGAAGCGCTCACGCTGTTCGTGTTGCCCTACTGGATCAGCGGATTCGAGTATCGTTACACCACCGCGCTGGACATCAGGGCGGCGAAAAGGCGGCTGGGGGACTGGATGCGACCGGTGCCGGAGGGCGCTCGGGCGAAGCCGAGCGAGGAATACGCAGGCCTGGTGGCGCAGATCGAGTCTTCGATGGAGCGGGATCCCGACCTGGGGCTTGAGGAGGTCTTCCTCAATATCTGCGACAAGCCTGAATCCTTCAGCTACCGGCGAGCCATGCGTTTCCGTCCATCACGGGCCTTCGTCCCGGATGACAGCATCGCCGGCAGAACGTAAGGCGCCGAACCAGGCCGCTCCTGCTTCGCCCATGGCGCTGGGCACCGCGCCTCGCATCGCATCGCGAAAAATCTGACCGTAACGCGGCAGCGTGAATACTTCAGCGCTTCCTTAACCGGAGGACAGCACGCCTCGCCGAATCTGGTCTTCCTCAATGGATTCGAACAGCGCCTTGAAGTTGCCTTCGCCGAAGCCCTCGTTGCCCTTGCGCTGGATGATCTCGAAGAAGATCGGCCCGATCACCGTCTCGGTAAAGATCTGCAGCAGCAGCCCCTGGCCCTCCGTGGGGGCGCCGTCGACCAGGATGCGTCGCTCACGCAACCGGTGCAGGTCCTCGCCGTGGCCGGGTATGCGTTCATTCACCTTGTCATAGTAGGTGTCGGGCGTATCCAGCAGCGCCACGCCGGCGGCGCGAAGCCGGTCCACGGTGGTGTAGATGTCGTCCGTTCCCAGAGCGATGTGCTGGATTCCCTCGCCCTTGTATTCCCGAATGAATTCCTCGATCTGGCTCTTGTCGTCGGCGGATTCGTTGATGGGGATGCGGATCTTGCCGTCGGGGCTGGTCATGGCGCGGGAGGTCAGTCCGGTGAGCTTGCCTTCGATGTCGAAATAGCGGATCTCGCGAAAGTTGAACAGTTCCTGGTAGAACCTGGCCCAGCGGTCCATCCCGCCCCTGACAACGTTGTGCGTGAGGTGGTCGATGTAGGTCAGGCCATGTCCGGCGGGGCGCATGTCCGCGCCTGGGATCGGCTCGAAGTCCACGTCGTAGATGGAACGTTCACCGTAGCGGTCCACCAGGTACAGCAGCGCACCGCCGATCCCTTCGATGGCGGGAATGTTCAGTTCCATCGGCCCGGCCTTGGCCTGCACTGGTTTGGCGCCCCTGGATACCAGTGTTTTCATGGCGACGTTGGCGTCGCGCACCCGGAACGCCATGGCATTGGCGCAGGGGCCGTGGGCGCTGGCGAATGACATGCCCTGGCTGCCCGGCTCGGCGTTCAGGATGAAGTTGATGCCACCCTGGCGGAACAGGCTGACCTGTTTGCTGCGGTGGCGGGCGACCTTGCTGAAGCCCATGCGCAGGAACAGCGCCTCCAGCTCCTCAGGCTCCGGCGCCGCGTATTCCACGAACTCGAAGCCGTCCGTACCGATCGGGTTTTCCCACAGGGATTGCTGCGGTTTCCGGCCGTTCATGGCTGCTCCTCCAAGCGTATTGTCTGACGGATTGATAACGTAGCGCCGACGGCGCGCGAAGTGCATGCGTTTTTCTGCTTGATTAGGAGGTGATATGCGATGAACATGCGTAAATAGACGGGTCTGGAAGAGTTTCATGCATGTCATAGAGCTTGACCGCTATGACCGGGCATTGCTGGAGGCGCTGCAGGCCGAGGGCCGGCTGAGCAGTGTGGAGTTGGCGGAAAAGGTCCGCCTGTCCGCCTCCCAGTGCAATCGCCGCCAGCGCAAGCTGGAGTCGCTGGGCGTGATCCGCGGCTATGCCGCGTTGCTGGAGCGGCGCAGACTGGGACTGCAGGTGATGGCTTTCGTCAGTGTCTCTCTTGAGCAGCACGGCAGCGAGACCGGGGATGCCTTCGCTCGCGCGATTGCAGACTATGCCTGGGTGCTGGAGTGCTGGGCGGTGAGCGGTGATTCCGATTACCTGCTAAGGGTGGTCTCCCCTGATCTGGAGGCCTTTTCCGAATTCCTGCTGCATCAACTGCTCAGTCTGCCCATGGTGCGCGGCGTGCGTTCGAACATCCTCCTGCAGGAGCTGAAGTCCACCGTGGCGTTACCGCTGGGCTGAGGCTGGCGGGGCGTTTTTGTCGGGCCGAGGAGAGCGCACCAGCGTCAGGTAGCCGACCAGCGCCATCAGGCCGGCCATAGCCACCGCCACCGCCATGGTGCGCGAGCTGCCATCGTGCAGTTGCCCCACCAGCGCGCCGGTGATCGCGGCGGTGGTCATCTGCAGGAAACCGAACAGCGACGAGGCGGACCCGGCGAACCGTGGGAAAGGCGCAATGGCCCCGGCCATGGTCTGTGGCATCAGTATGCCGACGCCGGCCAGGAACACCGCCTGGGGCAGGATGATCGCCGTCACCGTGTGAACGCCCCCTAGCGCCAGCGCCGCCATTGCGCAGCCGCTGCCGGCGCAAAGCAACGCACCGGCAACGATCAGGCGATCGGTGCCCAGCACCCGACTGAGCTGTCCGCCGGTCAGCGTGCCGGTAAAGAAGCCGGCCACCACCAACGCGAATAGCAGGCCATAACGGATCGGCGAGACGCCCAGGTAGTCGATCAGCACGAAGGCGGAGCCGGACAGGAATGCGAACAGGCCGGAGTAGGCCGCCGCATTGGTCAGCGTGTAGCCCAGAAAGCGACGGTCGGCAATCAACAGGCGGAAGTTGGCCAGGATCGCATCGGGCCTGATGGACTGGCGGTTCTCCGGCGCCAGGGGCTCGGGCAGCCGCCACGCGATCACCAGGATCATCAGCCCGCCGTACAGCGCCAGGAACACGAACACGGCCTCCCACCCATAGGCCAGAAGCAGCAGGCCGCCGCCAAGCGGGGCCAGCGCTGGAGCCAGCGCCATGATGCTCGCCATGTAGGAGAGGATGCGGCCGGCATCCCTGGGCTGGTAGAGGTCGCGGACCGCGGCGCGCCCGAGCACGGGGCCGGTGGCGCCGCCCAGAGCTTGCAGGAAGCGACCAGCGAGCAGTATCTCGATGGTGGGCGCCAGTGCGCAGAGCAGGCTGGCCAGCGAGAAGATCGCCAGCCCGCCGATCAGCAGCGGCTTGCGCCCAAGCCGGTCGGACAGCGGGCCGCAGAAAAGCTGAGCCAGGGCGAAACCAGCCATGTACACGCTCAACGTCAACTGTACTTCGTCTGCGCCGGCGCCGAGCGCCTGGCCGATGGCCGGCAGCGCCGGCAGATACATATCGGTGGCCAGCGGTCCGAGTGCAGCGACCGCCGCCAGTACCAGGACGGTGAGGGCAGGAGTCAGTGCCCGCATGGCATGTGATGCACCAGAGCGGGACGTTGGTGACAGGGTGTCACTGCACTGCGTCCGGCTGTCGCTCGGGAGCGGCCTCGGCGAAGGCGGGCAGTGCGTTGCAGGCGTCGACAATCCGATGCACGGTTGGGAAGGGCGCCAGGTCACAGGAGAATCGCACGGCATTGAATACCTGGGGCACCAGGCAGAGGTCGGCCAGGCTTGGTTTCTCGCCATGGCAGTAACGGCCCGTGGCGGAGTCCTGCAGCAGTGCCTCCACGGCTCGCAGTTCCTCTGTGACCCAGTGCCGGTACCAGCGCAGCTTGCTCTCCTCGTCGACGCCCAGCGTATCGGTCAGGTACTGCAGTACGCGCAGGTTGTTCAGCGGGTGGGTGTCGCAGGCCACGACGGCGGCAATGGCGCGCACGCGGGCGCGGCCGATCGGGTCGGAGGGCAGCAGCGGCGGCTGCGGGTGACTCTCATCCAGGTACTCGCAGATGGCCAGGGACTGCGTCAGACGATGTCCTTCAGGCGTTTCCAGCGTGGGCACCAGCTGCTGAGGGTTGAGTGCGGCGTAGGCTGCCTCGCGCTGTTCGCCGCGAACCAGGTTCACCGGCAGGTTCTGGTATGCGACGCCCTTGAGGTTCAGCGCGATGCGCACTCGGTAGGCCGCGGACGAGCGGAAATAGCCGTGGAGTTTCATGCCGCATCCCCGGGACGGGTCACCCGCTGGTCGATGGCGCCGAAAACGCTGTGCCCCTGGCGGTCGAACATCTCGATGCGTACCCGGTCGCCGAAGCGCATGAACGGTGTCCTTGCCTGGCCGTGGAGTATCTGCTCCACCATGCGTAGTTCGGCCAGGCAGGTGTAGCCCACGCCGCCCTCGTTGATCGGCTTTCCCGGACCACCGTCCGGGTCGGGGTTGGAGACCGTGCCGGAGCCCACAATGGAGCCGGCTGCCAGCTTTCTGGTCCGGGCGGCATGGGCGATCAACTGCGGGAAACCGAAGATCATGTCCGGGCCGGACTCCGGCTCGCCGAACTTCTCGCCGTTCAGGTGCACGGTGAGCGGCAGGTGGACGCGGCCATCACTCCAGGCTTCCCCCAATTCATCGGGTGTGACTGCCACCGGCGAGAAGCTGGAGGCGGGCTTGGCCTGGAAGAAACCGAAGCCCTTGGCCAGTTCCCCGGGTATCAGGTTGCGCAGGCTGACGTCGTTTACCAGCATGAGCAACCGGATATGGGCGCCTGCCTGCGCAGCGGAGAGTCCCATGGGCACATCGTCGGTGATGACGGCGATCTCGCCCTCGAAATCGATGCCCCAGTCCTCGCTCGCCATCTCTATCGGGTCGCGGGGGCTGATGAAGCTGTCCGAACCGCCCTGGTACATCAGCGGGTCGGTCCAGAAGCTCCCCGGCATCTCGGCACCGCGGGCGCGCCGCACCAACTGGACGTGGTTCAGGTAGGCGGAGCCGTCCGCCCACTGATACGCGCGCGGCAGTGGCGAATGCAGTTCTTCCTGGCGCAATGCGAAAGCCTGTGGCTCGCTGCCGGCGTTGAGTCGACGGGAGACCTGTTCGAGCTGCGGTCCTGCCCGCTGCCAGTCATCCAGGGCCGCCTGCAGCGTGGGGGCGATGTCGGACACGCGGACCGCAGTGCCAAGATCGCGGGAGACCACCACCAGTTCGCCGTCGCGGGCGGCGCTTTTCATCGTTGCCAGTTTCATCGGTCAAATCCTGGTCGCTATTGCGTTACGGTCGGTTCGGGTCGAACTGCGAGCGCAGCCCCTGCCACACGTCCACGTAGTCCCGCTGCCGGAAGTCCGCCTCCAGTGCGGCGGCCGTGGGCTGGAACAGATAACGGCTTTCGAACATGAAAGCCAGCGTGTCGCCCTGGTACTCCGGGACCAGTTCCGCCTCCGAGGCCTTGTGAAAGGTGGCGGCATCCGGTCCATGTGGTGACATGCAGTTGTGCAGGCTGGCGCCCCCCGGCACGAAGCCCTCGGCCTTGGCGTCGTACTCGCCATAGACCAGCCCCATGAATTCGCTCATCAGGTTACGGTGGAAGTACGGGGGACGGAAGGTGTGCTCCGCCACCATCCAGCGGGGAGGGAATATGACAAAGTCTATATTCGCCACCCCGGGGGTATCCGATGCCGATGTCAGTACGGTGAAGATGGACGGATCCGGATGGTCGAAGCTGACCGTGTTGATGGTATTGAACAGCCGCAGATCGTACTTGTAGGGAGCGTAGTTGCCGTGCCAGGCAACCACGTTCAACGGTGAGTGTGCGGTCTCCGCCACCCATAGTCGGCCACCGAACTTGGCCACCAGTTCGAACGGCCCAGCGCAGTCCTCGTACCAGGCAACCGGAGTCTGGAAGTCGCGAGGGTTGGCCAGCCCATTGGCCCCGATCGGGCCCAGACCGGGGAGTTCGAAGGGGCTGCCGTAGTTCTCGCAGACGTAGCCGCGCGCCGCGGTAGTGCCGGCGGCGGCATCCACCTTGAAACGCAGGCCACGGGGTAATACAGCGATTTCGCCCGGCTCGGCAGTGATGAGGCCCAGTTCGGTGCGTAGCAGCAGCGTGCCTTGCTGGGGCACCAGTAGCAGCTCGCCATCGGCGGAGTAGAACAGGCGCTCGTCCATGTCACGGTTGAAGGTGTAGACGTGTATGCCGCAGCCGCTCTGGGCTGCGGCGTCGCCATTGGCGGCGATGGTCATCAGACCGTCAATGAAGTCCGTGGGGGTCTGCGGGATCGGCGGGGCGTCCCAGCGCATCTGGTTGGGGTCACTGGTCGCTCCGCTGAGCGGACCTGTCCGTATCCGGCCGCTCTCCATCGGCCGGTAGGCGCTCTGGGCCACCGAAGGCCGGATTCTGTACAGCCAGCTGCGCAGGTTGCGCTCCCGCGGTGCGGTGAACGCGGAACCCGTGAACTGTTCCGCGTACAGGCCATAAGGGCAACGCTGCGGGGAGTTCTGCCCCTTGGGCAGGGCGCCCGGCAGCGCCTCGGTGGCATGGTGATTCCGAAATCCGCTCAGGTACTGGAACTCGTGGGCTGTCACTGCGTGATCCTCATGAGGGCGTGGTGCCGGGGTCGCCGGCGATCCGCAATGCTTCTTCCAGCGTTCGTGCATCGCCGATATGGTTTGCCAGCAGCAGGATCAGGCGGGCATTGACCCGCTCGCTTTCCGCCTCGCTGCGATTGCGGTGCAGTTCGGTCAGCGCCGCGTAGAATGCGTCGGCGTCGGTGAGATTGGGTTCCAGTTTCAGACTAGGCATGATGCACCTCCGGCGGCTGTGCGCGGTGGCGGTGCTGGTCGAAACCCAGGGCGCGATGCAGGGCGTCATCCACCTGCTGCCGCCCGGGCCGGCGCCAGCGCGCCGCCACGTGCTGGTCCGGACGCAGCAGGTAGGCGCTACCGGGTGTGAGCTGGTAGCGGGTGCGCACCAGCGCATCGCAGTCTTCCACCTCGCGGGCGCCCGGAAGCGCGCGTAGAGCGGGGGGGGATGGCCCCAGCAGCACCAGCCGGAGATCGGCCCATGAGGACAGCAGCGGTGAGAGTTCCGATGCCAGTTCCGCTGCCTGCTGGGCCGAGGTGGCACCGTCCAGCAGCAGCGTGAAGCTGTCGCCGAGGTAATGCAGCAGCCAGTCCGCACGCCCGTCATGCAGCACTGGCGCGTCAGCGGCCGGTGTGCCAGGCCCCAGGGTCGGGGTGAAATTGTCCGTGTCCGGCGTATTCAGCGGCGAGTCCGGGTAGTTGCAGGGGCGCGACAGCCGGCCGCTATTGACCAGTGCCCGGGCGAACGGGTAATGCTCGGCCAGTTCCAGCACCGCATCGCGGAACACGCGGCTGATCCGGCTTTTCGGGGTGATGAAGTCGGTGGATCGGGTGGAGTTGAGAATGTTTTCCGCAGCCGCCGGCTGACGTTCGTCGTCATAGCTGTCCAGCAGTGTTTCGGGTGCCTGTCGCCGCAACACGCGGCCCAGCTTCCAGCACAGGTTCTCGACCCCCTGGATGCCGCCGTTCGCGCCACGGGCGCCGAACGGCGATACCTGGTGGGCGGCGTCGCCCAGGAATACGACACGATGGTGTATGAAGCGCTCCATCTTGCGGCAGCAGAAGGTGTAGACGCTGGCCCAGTCCAGTTCGAACCGGACGTCCGCTCCCAGCATGGCCTGGATTCGTGGTCGGATGTTCTCCTCCCTGCGTTCTTCCTCCGGGTCGGCGTCCGGACCCAACTGGAAATCGATGCGCCAGACGTTGTCCGGCTGCTTATGCAGCAGCACCGACTGGCCCGGGTGGAACGGCGGATCGAACCAGAACCAGCGTTCGGTGGGGAAGTCGGCCTGCATCACCACGTCGGCGATCAGGAAACGGTCCTGGAATACCTGGCCTTGGCAGTCCAGTCCCAGCATCCGGCGGATGCCGCTGTTGGCACCGTCCGCCACCAGCAGGTAGTCGCTGTCCAACTGGTAATCGCCGTCAACGGTGTGGACCGTGAGGCGTGAGTGTTCGGGCCGGCTGTCCACGCCGGTCACCCGGTGTTTCCAGCGCAGGTCGATCAGCTCCGGGAACTGTTCGGCGCGCTCCACGAGATATTGTTCGCAGTAGTATTGCTGCAGGTTGATGAACGCGGGCATGCCGTGCCCCTGTTCCGGCAGCAGGTTGAACTCGTAGACCTTGCGGTCGCGGAAGAAGACCTTGCCCAACTGCCAGGTGACGCCCTTGTCCAGCATCGGCCGGGCCAGACCCAGCCGGTCCAGGATTTCCAGTGTGCGTTTGGCGAAACAGATAGCGCGCGAGCCCACGCTGACGGTGTTGTTGTCGTCCAGTACCACGCTGCGGATGCCTTGCCGCGCCAGATCAATGGCAGCGGTGAGGCCGGACGGGCCGGCGCCGACGATCACGACCGGATGGCGACTCACGGTGGCGCTGTTCAACTCCGGCGCCCGCCGGTAGGCGTATTCGGGATTGGTGTAGGTTCTGGGCATTGCTCTTCTCCGGCCGTTGCGCCACCCCAGGCGCTAGCGGCTACCCACGACCTCCTGTAGCGAATGCCACATCTCCTGGTCGCGTTCAGCGGTCCAGATGCGGGGATCGGGATGCTCGCCGCCGGCCTCGTCGTAGCATCGGGTGACGTCGAATGGCAGACAGTGATCGAAGATCACCCAGTGGCCGTACTTCGGCTGCAGCCGGGCATAGGTTTCCCGGTAACACTCGGCCAGCGACAGCCCGGCGGCCTTGCCGGCCTTGACGCTGTCGTACATCTCCTGCAGGAATGCCCGCGTGCCCTCGATGGCCTCGCGGCACTGCTCCGGCGTCTGCAATGCCTCGCCCCGTCCCGGCACTAGCTTCTGCGGGTTCAGCGCCAGCAGCTTGTCCAGACTGGAAGGCCAGTCCTCGTGGTACGCATCGCCGGTGTAGGGTGTGGCGCCGTATTCCACCTGGTCGCCGGCGAACAGGACCTGTTCCTCCGGCAGCCAGACGACAGTGTCACCCTTGGTATGGCCCCGGCCCAGATGCATGATGCGCACCTCCCGCCGGCCCAGGAAAACCGTGAGCTCCCGTTCGAAGACGATGGTGGGCCAGGTGAGCCCCGGCACCGAGTCCACGCCCTGGAACAGCCGTGGGAAACGGCCCACTTCGGACTCGTAGTCCTGCTGGCCGCGTTCGCGGATCAGCTCGTAGGTGTTGCGGCTGGCATAGATGTTCAGTGGCTCGTAAGCGGAGGCGCCGAGCACGCGAACGGCATGGTAGTGGGTGAGGACCACGTGGCGGATGGGTTTGTCGGTGACCTCACGTATGCGCCGGATGACATCCTGGGCCATAACCGGCGTGGCCTGCGTGTCCACCACCATGACGCTGTCGTCACCGATAATGATGCCGGTGTTGGGGTCGCCCTCCGCGGTGTAGGCGTACAGCCCTTCGCCGAGGCGGGTGAAGCTGATCTGTTTCGGCTCGGTATCCCCGTGCGAGGCAAACTGCTTGGCCATGATGTCCTCCGCTTCCTCTCTGCATCAACTAGTTTTGAATGAAACTAGTTGATGCAGGAAAACACAGCGCCCAATGGATTTCAATACGTCTCGAATGCTTGTTGCATTGCGTCAATTCAATGGTTTAAATAAATCATACAAGAGGGTTTCCCATTTCGCATGCATTATATATAGTTTCTCTTACAACTATATTCGCGCCCGTTCCAGGTCGCGGAACAACGTGGGAGGAGACATGAAAAAAGTCCTGATCGGTCTGTTTGCTGCGCTTGCCTTCAGCGGAACGGCCATGGCGCAGACGGTGATCCAGGTGAGCACCTGGGGCGGCCCCAACCATGGCGTGAACACTATCGTGTGGCCGACCTGGAAGCAGTGGATCGAGGAAGCCACCGAGGGTCGCGTGACGCTGCGGGTGAATCACGATATGGGGCCCCCTCCCGCCCAGATGGAGCTGATTGCCGATGGTGTCGCCGACGCGAGCTGGATATTCCACGGTCATATGGCCGGGCGCTTCCAGCTGACCCAGTTGCCGGAATTCCCGACTTTCGAGGAATTCACGTCTGAAGCCGCGGCCGCGGCCTACTGGCGGACCCACCAGGAATACCTGGCCGAGGCCAATGAGCATCGTGGCGTAGTCGTGGTCGGTGTGGGCATGCATGGTCCCGGGCAGTTGTTCTCCTCGCGCGAGATCGACTCTCTGGGCGATGTGCGCGGCCAGCGCATGCGCATCGGCGGCGGGGTCATGAATCAGGTGGCCGAAAAGCTTGGCATCGCCGGCGTCGCATTGCCGCCCACCGGGGTCTACGAGGCGGCGTCCCAGGGCGTGGTCGAGGGTGCCATGCTCACCCTGGAGGCACTGCGCAGCTTCCGGCTGGCGGAGGTCACGCCGAACGTATTGACCGTGCCGGGCGGATTCTATCGAGGCAGTTTCGCCATCGTGGTGAACCCGGATACCTGGAGCGCCATCTCCGAAGATGATCGTAATGCCATCATGGAGGTCTCGGGGGAGCGCCTCTCGCGCCTGTTCGGCTACATGATGGACGTGCATGACGAACGTGGCGTGGCCTTCGGCGAGGAGCAGGGGGTTGTCTTCAATACGGTCAGCGATGACGAACTCGCACGACTGCGGGAACTGACCAGGGACCTGCCGGAGGAATGGGTAAACACCGCTGCCAGTGGCCGTGGCGTGGATGGCGAGGCTGCGCTGCGCCACTTCCGTGACCAATTGGAGCAGGCCGCGGCGGAGCCCAGCATCGGCCCGGATACCGTCGAAGTCCGGCCCTGATAGCCGGGGGGTGTATGCAGACGCGGCCGACATGGTATGCCGCCATCGGCCGTGGCCTGCAGCTGACGCTTGAGGGACTGGCGGGACTGGTCCTGTTTGCGCTGATGCTGCTGACCACGGCCGATGTTCTCGGACGGTTCCTGTTCAACACGCCGATCACCGGAACAGTGGAACTGACCCAGTTGATGCTTGCGGCGCTGGTGTTTCTCGCGCTGCCGGTGGTGTGTTGGCGCGAAGGACACATTACCGTGGATCTGCTGGATACCTTCTTTCCCCGCGCGCTGGTCTGGATCCGACAGTTGCTCATCAACGCCTTCAGTGCCCTTGCGTTGTGGGTGATGGCGCGCCGTGTCTGGACGCTGGGAGAGCGGGCGCTGGACTGGGGAGACACTACACAGTTCCTGGGGCTGCAGGTGGGATACTTCGTCATGGGCATGTCGCTGCTGCTGTTTGTGTCCGCCGTACTGTGCGGCCTCAGGGCGCTGATGTATGTGCTGGAGGGGGCGAAAGTTGTTGAGGCCGGGGGGGCGGTCAGCGCCGGGAAGCAGCAATGACGGAGTCGCTGATCGGTTTTTCGGTGCTGATATTGCTGGTTTTCCTGCGGGTGCCACTGGCATTCGCCATGGGAGCGGTGGGGTTCTTCGGCTTCTATCTGCTCACCGGCAACTGGAATGCCGCCGAGGCCATGGCCGCGCGGCGCATCGTGGATACTGCCCAGGACTACGGTCTGTCGGTGATCCCGCTGTTCATACTGATGGGTAACCTGGTGGCGCGCGCCGGGCTATCGGATGGCCTCTATTCGGCGTCCAACGGGTTTCTTGGTCACTACAAGGGCGGCCAGGCCATGGCCACCATCGTCGCCTGCGGCGGCTTCAGCGCCATCTGCGGTTCCAGCCTGGCCACCGCCGCCACCATGGGCCGGGTTGCCATGCCGCAGATGCGGAAATACGGCTACAAGGACAGCCTGGCTTCGGCTTCCATCGCCGCCGGCGGCACGCTGGGCATACTGATACCGCCCAGCGTGATGCTGGTGATCTACGGCATCCTCACCGAAACCAGCATACGCGAGCTGTTTGCCGCCGGTTTTCTGCCCGGCATGCTGGGGATCGTGCTTTACCTGGTGGCCATCAAGTGGGTGCTGTGGCGCGACCCGGACGCCGGCCCGCCGGCGGAGCGTGTTCCCTGGCCGGAGCGTATCCGCGGCCTGCGCCAGGTTGGCAGCACATTGGCCCTGTTCGTGTTCGTCATCGGCGGAATCTATGCGGGTATCTTCACGCCGACCGAGGCGGCCGGCGTCGGTGCCATGGGCGCGTTCCTGATTGCCCTGGTCAAGCGGGCGCTGACCCGGCGCATCGTCATGGACGTGCTGATCGACACCGTGCGTACCACAGCCATGCTGTTCGCAGTGATCCTGGCCGCGCTGATTTTCACCAACTTCATCAACCGGGCCGGACTGCCCAACGAACTGCTGGCCTTGGTTACCGGCTGGGATATCAGCCCCTTCATGGTCATACTGCTGATCCTTGCCATCTACGTGGTGCTGGGCTGCGTGTTCGAGAGCATGTCCATGCTGCTGCTCACCGTGCCGGTGTTCTTCCCGGTGGTGGCCGGCCTGGGGTTCGACCTGGTGTGGTTCGGCATACTGGTGGTGATCGTGATCGAGATCAGCCTGATCACGCCGCCGGTGGGCATGAACGTGTTCGTGCTGCGCGCGGTGTTGCCGGACGTGTCTACCGGTACCATCTTCCGTGGTGTCACGCCGTTCTGGTTTGCTGGCATGGCCCGGGCGCTGCTGGTGCTGGTCTTTCCCGGCATTGCGCTGTTCCTGCCGGGTCTGTTGTATTAGGGAAATGTCCGTTAAAGCCGATCAGGGGTTGACCACCGACCATGAACCGTTCCGCCAGGCCCGAACTTGATCTGACCCAGTTCCTCCCGTACCGGTTGAACCATCTGGCGGATCGTATCAGCCAGGGCTTGTCCACCATCTACAGCGAACGTTTCGGTATCACGATTCCGGAGTGGCGTGTTCTGGCCTGGATCAGTCACCGGGAGGTGCTCACCGCCAAGCAGATCTGTGATTTCACGGGCATGGACAAGGCGCGCGTCTCGCGGGCGGTGCAGGGTCTGGAAGGCCGGGGGTTGATCAGCCGGACGCCTTCAGACCGTGATCAGCGACTACAGTTCTTGCGGCTCACCGGGGCCGGCGAGGCGTTGCTCTCGGAACTGATTCCGGCGGCACATGCGTGGGAGGCGGATGTGGTGGCGACGCTTAGCGCGGCGGAGTACCGCGATCTCTTCAATGCCATCGGCAAACTGGAGCGTCAGCTTGAGCGCATCGAGCGACAATCGGCGGAGCGATGGCTGCGGCAGGAGAGCGGCTCCTGACCCCGGCCCGGACGGGCTGGGATCAGGAGGGCTGATAGTATGGTGGGTCGTGTAGGATTCGAACCTACGACCAGCGGATTAAAAGTCCGATGCTCTACCAACTGAGCTAACGACCCGAAGTGCGGCGCAATAATACTGAAATTGGCGCCGGAGTCAAACCGGCGTCTTCGGCCTAGCGGCCCTCGTCGCGCATGCGGCGCAGCCGGTTTTCCGCCAGCGTCGCGACACTGGAGTTCGGGTAGGCGTCGCGGGCTTCCTCGAGTGCGCGCCGGGCGTCCTGCCATTGGCTGCGTTCGTAGTGGATGAAGCCCTTCTTCAGCAGTGCATCCGGGCGCTTGTTGTTGTCTTCGTCGGCGATAACCGCCTCGAAGTGCTCCATGGCCGAGTCGAAGTCCCGCACTACGTAATAGGATTCGCCCAGCCAGTACAGGGCATTGTCCGCATACAGGGTACCGGAATGGTTCTCCAGCACTTCGCGGAACGCATTCCCGGCTGCCTCGTAGCGCCCTTCGCGCAACAGCTCGAAGGCCTGTTCGTAATCCTCGGCGGCATCGCTTTCGGGCTCCGCGTCGGGTGCGTCGTCCGGAATATCGGTTGCGTCATCGCCGGCGGCGAGGTCGGCGTCCAGGCCGGGCGTGTCAGGCAGCGAAGGCTGGCGTTCCGGGCCATTTCCCGCCTGCCCGTGTTCCATCGCCTGCAGCCGGGAATCCAGATCCTCGTACAGGCTGCGCTGCTGGCGTTGCAGTTCCTGGACTTCCCGCTGCAACACATCGATGTCGCCGCGCAGGTTCGCGACCTCGTCCCGCAGGCGTTCCTGCAGCCGGCTCATGTCCATCAGCGTGCTGCCGTCCAGTAGCCGTTCGATGCGGTCCAGCCGGCGTTCCACGTCGGCCATTGCCGGCTGTGCCAGCAAGGCGGTGCTCAGGGCCAGTGTCAGCAGCCCCTGTTTCCAGGTTCCAGTGCTCAGGCTCACGGTTCCACACCCTTTGATTGCGTGCGCCGGCCGTAGCCGGCGCCTCGGTATCAGCGGTATACGTAGATCAGCTCGGCGCGCCGGTTCTGTGACCACGCTTGCTCATCGCTACCCAGTTCCACCGGCTTTTCCTCGCCGTAGCTGGTGACCCGGATCTGGTCGGCGGAGGCACCGTACAGCACCAGGGCGCGCTTGACCGCTTCCGCCCGGCGCTCACCCAACGCCAGGTTGTACTCCGGTGCACCGCGTTCGTCGGTGTGCCCTTCGACGGTGATGCGCTGATCCGGGTGGTCGGCCAGGAAGGCAGCGTGCGCTTCCAGGATGCTCACATCCCGTTCGCGGACCTCGCTGCTGTCGAAGGCGAAATAGACGGTTCGCTGGCTGATCGGGCTGTCCGGGTCATCCAGCAGCGCATCCAGTTCGTCGCCTTCCACCAGGCGCCGGCCTTCCACACCCCGGGCCTCGGCAGCGCGCTCCCGGTCGATGGCGCGCATCTCGTCTTCCGTCAGCTCCCTGTCGGGGCGGTCTTCGACGCGCTCTTCATCACCGGGTGTGGCGCAGCCAGCCAGAAACAGGGCAAGACTGCCCACCAGCACCCAGCGTAACAGACGATTTCCTGACATGGTTTCCTCCAGCGTCAAGGACAGACATTCCGGTCTGGTCACGGCGACCATGCCGGTTCTCGAATACGCTCACCTTCTGTGGACATGACCTGCCGGGCCTCACCGAACAGCGAGGCCGTGCCGATCACGGCCCGGCCGTTGGCGCGCGTGGCATACAGGACCATCGCGCCATTGGGGGCGAAGCTGGGGCTCTCGTCCTGGCTGCCGCGGCTGATGACTCGCACGCTGCCGCCGTTGTCGTTCAGCTCCATCACGGCAATGCGGAAGCCGGCGTCGGTCCGGTGCACCATGGCCAGTCGGCGGCCGTCCGGGGATATCGAAGGCGAGGCGTTGTAGCTGCCCTCGAAAGTGACCCGCTGAGGCACTCCGCCGTTCGCTCCCACCCTGAAGATCTGTGGGTTGCCGGCGCGATCCGAGGTGAAATAGATCATGCGCCCGTCCGGCGCCCAGGTCGGTTCGGTGTCGATGCTGTGATGATCGGTGACCCGTTGCATATCGCCGCTGGCAACGTCCAGTACGTAGATATCGGTCTGGCCGCCGCGGGACAGGGTTACCGCCAGTCGGCGCCCGTCCGGCGACCACGCCGGAGAGCTGTTGATGCCCTCGCCGCTGGCAACGCGCTCGCGTTCGCCGCTGGCGATATCCTGGACGTAGATCTCGGAGCGGCGGTTCTCGAACGAGACATAGGCCAGCTGGCTGCCGTCCGGCGACCAGGCGGGGGACATCAGTGGTTCGCTGGACGTCAGTATGGTCTGCGGATCATGGCTGTCGGCATCGGCGATGATCAGCCGCCACTGGCGCTCTCCGCCCCGGTCCTGCATGGCGACGTACGCGATGCGGGTATTGAAGGCGCCGGGCCGCCCCAGCAACGCCTCGTAGATCTCGTCACTCATCACATGGGAGACGGTGCGCAGCGCGTCGCGGCCGACGCGGAAGCTGCGGCCGGTCATGCGGCTGCCGGTGAACACGTCCAGCAATTCGAAGCGCACGCGGAACCGGTCGCCGTCCGGCTCAACCTGGCCCACGATCAGGTTGTCCACGCCCAGTGCCCGCCAGTTGGCGAAGCGCACCTCGGATTGCTGGGTAGGGGTCTCGATGAACTCGGAGCGGGGCAGGGACTGGAACTGTCCGGTACGGGTGAGGTTGTCGGAAATGATGCGGGCGACATCCTCCGGCGGGTTGCCGGAGCCGCCCCAGGAGAACGGTACCACGGCGACCGGGACGGCTGCCTCCGCGCCACCGGTGATCTCGATCACCAGCTCCGCCTTGGTCACCGCGGGCAAGAGCATTGCCAGCAGTGCGGCGATCCACAAAAATCTGATTCGTTTCAACATGCTGCTAACCCTGTGGTCAATCATTCGGCCTGCCCCGCTGCGACCTCTTCCCGCATTCTCTTGCGGCGGGAGACGTCCATTATCCGTCCGGGGTGAACCGGAACACGATATTATCCAGCCCCATACGCCGGAACTGGTCGCTGTCATCCGGCACGCGCAGCGGCGAGGCACGCAGGACCGCCAATTCCACCGAACGGTCGAAGGTGCTGTCGCCGCTACTCCTCACCACCTCGACGTCGGCTACCTCGCCGGTGGGCATGACCCGGACACGCACATCTGCTGACAGGCCGGGCTGACTACCTGGCGGTCTGGTCCACGCTTCCCTGACCTGCTGTCCCCAGACGTTGACGAACCGGGTTCGCGCGCGCTGTGCAGCCTGGGTCGCCTGCTCTTCTTCCATGCGTTGCCGCAGTTCCTCTTCCCGACGCTCCCGGGCTTCGCGTTCCCTGCGTTCGGCTTCTTCCTGCTGGCGCCGTTCTTCCTCGGCGCGGCGGCGCTCCTCTTCCTCGCGCCGTTGGCGTTCGGCTTCTTCCTGGCGGCGGCGTTCCTCTTCCTCGGCCCGGCGACGCTCCTCTTCCGCGCGGCGGCGTTCTTCCTCCGCCCGCCGTTGCTCCTCCTCGCGTCGCTGCCGTTCCGCTTCTTCCTGCTGCCGGCGTTGCTCCTCGGCGCGTCGCTGCTCCTCCTGGCGCTGGCGTTCGGCTTCCTGCTGGCGCTGCTGCTCCTGCTCCTGCTCCCGGCGGGCCTGCTCTTCAGCGCGTTGCTGTTCCTGGGCCTGCCGCTGACGCTCCTGCTCTTCAGCCTGGCGCCGTGCCTCCTCGGCTTCCTGTTCCTGGCGCTCCTGCTCGCGTTGCGCCTGGGCGATGGCCTCGCGTTCGGCCTCTCTGTCGGATGCGGTCTGCTCTTCGTCCACGGTGACCGCATGGATGATTTCGGGTGGCTCGGCCTGCTGCACACGCATGGACGGTGTCAGGTTAATCGCGAACGCGCCCAGAATCACGGCATGAACTACCACCGAATAGAAGATGAAGCGGCCATCCTGGCTCAGCCCGTCATACCAGCGCACCATGCCTGATCAGTTCTCCTGCGGCGGCCGCGTCATCAGCCCCACCTGGGGCACGCCCGCACGCTGCAAGGTGGACATCGCGGTCAGTACGTGACCGTAGGCGACGTTGCGATCTCCGCGGACCAGCACCGGTGTCTGCGGATTGTTGCGCATGACGCGCGACACGAGATCGGTGATCTCCTCAAGCGAGATGCTCTGATCCGGGTCGCTGCCGATGCTGAGCGTGTACTCCCCGCCGCTGGTAACGGTAACGATGATGGGGTCCTGCTCCTGCTGGCGCAGTGGTTCGGCCTCCGCCTGCGGCAGTTCCACGTCCACACCCTGGTAGAGCAGTGGCGCAGTGACCATGAAGATGACCAGCAACACCAGCATCACGTCGATGTAAGGTACGACGTTGATCTCGCCCATGGGTTTCTGACGTTTGCGGCGCATGCTCATGACGGCTCCCTCTGCTGCGCGTCGCGCTTAGCGTTCCGCGGCGCTGCCGGACTGGCCGCCGGCGCTGCTGGTGCTGTGGGCGTGGCGCTGGAGGATGCTGATAAACTCTTCCATGAACGTTTCATAACGGCCGCACATGCGGTCCACCTGATGCGCGTAGCGGTTGTAACCGATGACCGCCGGGATGGCTGCAAACAGGCCAAGCGCAGTGGCAATCAGGGCTTCGGCAATACCCGGGGCTACGGTTGCCAGCGTGGCCTGCTGCTGGGCGCCCAGCGCCCGGAAAGAGTTCATGATGCCCCACACGGTGCCGAACAGGCCGATATAGGGGCTGGTGGACCCGACCGTGGCCAGGAACGGTACCCGCGACTCCAGTTCGTCCTCTTCCCGGGACAGGCTGATGCGCATTGCGCGCTGGGCGGCTTCCACCTGTGCTTCCGGGGATACCGCCTGTTTGCGCATGCGGGAGAACTCCCGGAAGCCGGAGCGGAAGATCCGTTCCATGCCACTCTGGGCATCATCCGATGAGCTGATGCGGGCATAGATCTCCGCCAGGTTGCCACCGGACCAGAAGCGGTCCTCGAATTCCTCTGCGCTCTGCTGTGCGTCTCTCAGTTGGGCGCGCTTCTGGAAGATAAGGGCCCAGGACGCGACCGAGAGTCCGACCAGCAGCAACATGACCAGTTGCACCAGTACGCTGGCATCCAGAACCAGCCGGATGATGGACATTTCATCTTGCATGCACGATCTCCGCGATGAGCGCTTTCGGTATCGGTCGGGGTGTCTGGCGTTCGGCGTCGATACAGGCCACTGTCACCGTGGCTTCGCAATAAGTCGTTGCGCCATCCTCGGACTGGATCTGCTGATCGAAAGTCAGGCTGGCGGCCCGGTGACGGGCCACACGGGTTACAACGTGCAGCATGCTGTTGAACGCAGCCGGCTTCAGATAGCGGACATTGAGCGAGTGGACAACGAAGACCAACCCCAGTTCCCAACGCATGCGGTCCTGCTCCACTCCCAGCGTCCGCAGCCATTCCGTTCTGGCCCGTTCGAAGAAGCGCAGGTGGTTGGCATGGTAGACCATCCCGCCACTGTCCGTGTCCTCGTAGTACACCCGCACTGGCCAAACGAATGCGGTCACTGGTTATCCTTGACGCTGCACTGCGCTGTTGCCGATGGTTCTGGCAGGCGCGGTGCGCACGATGCCCCGAGCGTCACCAATGTAATGAGTCCCCCGATCTCCCGCAAGCGGTGATTGTTCATGACAGCTATGTCGCCAGTTGGCGACGCGAATCCCGCAAGAATTGCTAAGTGTTTGAGGTTGGTTGCTTTACCCCTGTCTCCTTGCGGAGACAGGGGTTTCAATTACTGGCTGCGGCCGATGCTCTTGAACAACGCCGGATCAATGGCGTGCCGATGCAGTAGCTTGTAGAACTCGGTACGGTTCCGCTTTGCCAGTCGTGCCGCCTGGCTGACGTTGCCGCCGGTGGTCTGGAGCAGGCGGGCCAGATAGTCCTTCTCGAAGCGCTTGCGCGCATCGGCGAAGGGGAGAATGGTGCCCGGTTCATCGCGCAGCGCGCTCTGCACCAAGGTGTCGTTGATCACCGGAGTGGTGGTCAACGTGACGACCTGTTCCACCACGTTGTAGAGCTGACGCACATTGCCGGGCCATGGGGCGCCGACCATGCGTTCCATGGCATCCGGCGCGAAACCGCGCACGGTCTTGCGGTATTTCTCGCTCAGCGTCTTCAGAAAGTGGTTGGCCAGCAGCGGGATATCTTCGCGCCGGTCTGCCAGCGCCGGCAGCTCCAGCGAAACCACATTCAGGCGGTAGTAGAGGTCCTCGCGGAACCGGCCCTCGGACATTTCCTCTTCCAGGTCCCGGTGCGTGGCGGAAATAATGCGCACATTCACCGCGATGGTACTGGTGGCACCGACCGGGCGTACCTGCTGCTCTTGCAGCACCCTCAGCAGTTTTACCTGCAACGGCAGCGGCATATCACCGATCTCGTCCAGGAACAGCGTGCCGCCGTCGGCGGCCTGGAACAGGCCATTGTGGTCATGCGTGGCGCCGGTGAACGAGCCCTTGCGGTGGCCGAACAATTCGGATTCCAGCAGCGGTTCAGGTATCGCGCCGCAATTCACGGCCACAAAGGGCATGTCCTTGCGGCGACTGGCGTCATGGATGGCCTTGGCCAGCAGTTCCTTTCCGGTGCCACTGTCCCCGCGGATGAAAACGCTGGCGTCGGAGTCGGCAACCATGCGCGCTTTGCTGAGCACGTCCTTCATGGATGCGCTGCGGGTGACGATGGTGTCCGCCCAGCCCGCGGTGATGGGGTTTTCCTTCTCGGTGGTGCCGCCGGAGATTTCCATCGCCGCTGCCACCTGTTCCAGCAGTTTCTGGCTTTCGAACGGCTTGGTCAGAAAGCTGAATACGCCGTTTCGGGTGGCTTCCACGGCTTCGGGGATGGAGCCGTGTGCGGTGAGAATGATCACTGGCAATGTCGGATGCTGGCGGTGCACGGCCTCGAACAGGGCCATGCCGTCCATGCCGTCCATGCGCAGATCCGTGATGATCAGCTCCGGCCGGAAAGTGGCGAGCAGGCCCAACCCCTGCTAGCCGCATTACGCGGTGTTTACCCCAAAGCCCGCGGACTTCAGGCGGATTGAAAGAA
>JAFIFV010000040.1 GCA_020831845.1 Ectothiorhodospiraceae bacterium | reverse complement strand
GTAAGAAGGTGTTTGACCACGTGCGCCATCCCACTCCGCGGTGGGCTGGCCCCGCCCGATGACGGGGCCAGCCCTGCCGATCATGCCTCGACCAGCATGCGACCGGACATTTCCATGTGCAGCGCATGGCAGAACCAGCTGCAGTAGTACCAATGCACCCCGGGCTTATCGGCCACGAAGGTCACCGAGGAGGTCTGCTGCGGGTGGATCTCGAAGTTGATGCCGTGATTGACCAGCGCGAAGCCGTGGCTCACGTCCTCGATGGTATCGAGATTGGTCACCACGATGGTCACCTCGTCACCCTGCTTCACCCGGAATTCGGTCATGCCGAAGTTCGGGGCAACCGAGGTCATGTAGACGCGCACCTTGTTGCCGTCGCGGATGACCTTGTTGTCCCGCTCCAGGGTGATGCCGTCAGCCTTCGCCATTTCCACCGTCTCGGCGAAGAAGGGATCGTCCCGCTTGTAGACCTTCATCGGATTGAGCTGGTCGGCCCGCACCATCAATGCATCGTGCGGCTCGGCATAGGTCGGGCCATCGTGCACCAGCGTCATGCGATCGCCGGAGATGTCTATGAGCTGATCGTTCTCCGGATGCATGGGACCGACCGAGAGGAACCGGTCCTTGGAGAACTTGCTCAGGGCTGACAGGTATTTCCCGTCCACATCGCGGCTGCAGGCCAGGGATGCCTTGAGGTGGCCAATCTGGTAGTGGACATCGATGCGGTCACGGATGTAATTGACATCACTGCCATTGTAGGAACGAATGGCATCGGCGATGTTCCACTTCACCACCTGGCTGTCCAGGAACAACGAGGTGTAGGCATTGCCCCGGTTATCGAAGGTGGTATGCAGCGGACCCAGCCCCACTTCGGGTTCGGCTACCACGGTCTCGCGCGGGTCATCCAGCTTGCCGTCGAACCAGTCGTCGACTTTCGCCCATTCCACCACCGTGCAGGTGGGGGACAGCTTGCCGCTGACCACGAAGTACTTGCCGTCCGGAGGGCTGGTATTGAAACCGTGCGGGTTACGCGGAATGGGGATGTACACGGTGTACTTGGAACCGTTCTGCTCGGCCCCGCGACCGTCCACCACCGGTATCTCGGAGTCCCCGATGGTGAAGTAGTCGCCAGCGGCAACCGCTTCCTCTATGCGGGCCACGTTGAAGATCACCGCCCAGTCGCGTTCCGGCCCCATCATCTCCTGCAGCGTGACGCCGCGGCTGGAGTTGTAGCAGGTCGCACCCACGTACTTGCCGGCGTAATCGGTGTCGCAGTTGTCCATGTTGCCGTCCACGATCACCTGCCACTTGATCTCCATGGTTTCGGCGTCCAGGCAAGACATCAGCGTCCAGTACTTGCTCGGGTCATCCAGGTCACGCCCGTCATTGGGGGTGGGGATGATCATTTCGCCAGCGGCGAACACCCGCTCGGTCTTGGGAACGCGCTGCAGGGTCAGGCCGTGAATGGACTGCACGTTGGGGATGGTGACGATCTTGTCGGTCCGCATGATGTCCAGGCGAATAC
The DNA here is from genome assembly GCA_020831845.1 of Ectothiorhodospiraceae bacterium. Lineage (GTDB taxonomy): Bacteria > Pseudomonadota > Gammaproteobacteria > Nitrococcales > Aquisalimonadaceae > LSCE01. The sequence goes on along the minus strand of JAFIFV010000040.1, from coordinate 22,146 downwards.
GGCCGACGCGGGTATTGGCCTTATCATTGATAAAGCACCAGCGACCGTCATAACGGGCATCGGTGTAGCTGACCTTGGGATGGTGGGTATCTCCGTTCAGGAATCCGCCGTTGTCGCCCAGGACACGCTTACTCTCGTTCGTGATACCCCAGCCTGTGGCGCTGTCAAAGTTGAAAACAGGTATCCGCAGCAGTTCCCGCATGGACGGGATGCCGAAGATACGCACCTCGCCGGAATGACCGCCACTCCAAAAGCCGTAGTATTCATCCAGTTCACCCGGCTTCACGGAATGGCTGGCACCGCCTGCGCTGGCCGCGGCGGTCTCGCCGCTGCGCACCAACATGCCGGCACCGGTCGCCCCTGCCGCGCTGACAATACCCACCGCTGCCGTTGCTCCCAGGAACCGGCGACGCCCGGGGCTGCTCGGCTCCATGCTGTCATCCTTATGGTCTTTCATGACTGCACCTCACTCACACGTTTAAGTAACTTGTTCGGTCTCGGCGGCCCGTGCGGGCTGCTTCCGGACCTGGATTTCCGGAAACCCGCCGGACCTGTTGCCCGCCGCGATCCTGGATGCTTTCTCATGCCGCTTGCGGCGAGCGATCACCGGCGGGCATTTCTGGTCGTTCCAGTACGTCACCTGGCAATCCAGGCAGTAGTGGCATTCATTCGGGTTGATGCGACCGTCGGGATGGATGGCCTGCACCTCGCATTCCTGGGCGCAGATCTGGCAAGGCGTACCGCATTCCTTGTGGCGCCGCAGCCAGTCGAACAGGCGCAACCGGGCCGGGATGGCCAGGCCGGCCCCCAGCGGGCACATGTAGCGACAGAAGAACTTGCGATTGACCACCGAGATCGCCAGCAGGACAGCGGCGTAGAGAACAAAGCCCCATTCCCGCTGCCACTGCATGGTCACGGCGGTCTTGAAGGGCTCCACCTCGGCATACACCTCGGCGGTGGCCAGGGACTGCAGCGAGACACCGAACAGCGCGAGCAGTATCAGGTACTTCAGGGCCCAGAGGCGCTCGTGCACCACCCAGGGCAATTCCAGCTGCGGCACCTTGAGTTTGCGGGACACCTCGTTGATCAGTTCCTGCATTGCACCGAAGGGGCACAACCAGCCGCAGTAGACGCCACGCCCCCAGAGCAGCAGCGTGGCGGCCACGAAGGTCCACAGGATGAACATCATCGGATCCATCAGGAACGTGGACCACTGGAAATCGGAGATCACGGAGTTGGTGAAGGTGAGAATGTTCACCACGGAAAGCTGTGCAAGCGCATACCAGCCAATGAACACCACGGTGTAAACCAGGAAAGCGGTACGCAACCGGTGCAACAGTCTGGGACGCCGCACCAGCACGTCCTGGAACAGCATGATCATGGTGAGCAGGATCAGGCCTGCCCCAAGTACCACGATATGGAGAACGCGGTCTTCCCAGACCGTGACCCACAACGGGCGATCATCATCCTCGGCAATGAGCTGCTGCGGCTCGGGGTAATCGAACCAGGCTTCGGGCGGGTCGTAAGCCAGGCCGAAATTCACGAAGGCGGAATCCAGCGCCCCCACCTGACGGCGCACCAGCAACTCGATCTCCCAGGGGGTACCCGGATCGAACACGTGTTCGGCGCGCACCACGAAAATGTCCTGCTCGGTTGTCCCCGGCGCGCCGCTGGCAGCCAGGCGGGGGGCACGCACCAGGTCGGTATCGCGAAACTGGATGGCCCGGTCGCCCTGTGTGAGCTGGATCCGGTCGAAAATGCCGCCACGCACGAAACCGGACCCCTTGAAAGAGTACTCGCCACGGGCCATCAGCATGATGGCGTGTTCGCCTTCCTCCAGGCGGCCAACAATACGCTCGTAGTGTTCATCACCCAGCAGATTGCGGCCCACGGTGGGCGCGTTCAGGTAGGCGGCATACAGATCAACGAAGGTTTCCGCCCCGGTGCCGGGAAGCGCAGTACCAACACCCTCGGCTTCGGTGCCCACGAAGGCGCTGTCTACCTCCTCGCGGCTGATGTGCATGCGCGCTATGCCGCCCTTCTCCCGCAGCTGCTCCCAGTCGGCGGGCTCGAAGGCGTCGTGCCGGACGTGGGCCGGACGGCTCTGGTGGACCGCGCCCGGATCCACCAGGCCGTGGGCCACCGCCATCATCCGTGCGCCGCGCATGATGGCTTCTCCCATCACAACCACGGTGACCGTTGCGCCTGACACGGCGTCCACGTACTGGTAGCCCTCACGCTGACGGGCCGAAAGCCCTACCCGCACCCGCTCCTTGATGGTCCGCGACACGTACTGGTTCACGAACTCAGCCAAACGGGACTCCGGGATACCGACCAGCATGATGGGTTCGCTGTGCTCCAGCACCTGCACGCCAGTAATGGTGCCGCTCATGTCCAGGCCCACCAGCATGTTGACTGGCTCGCCGGAGTAAGCGGGGATCGGGGTGACATCGTTGGTTTCGAACAGCAGACCAAGCTGCTTCTCTCCGCTGTAGACGGCGGAGGCCCGGGGCTCGCCCGCGGGCGCATCCACTCGGTCGGCATCCGGGAAAAAGCGTTCTACAGCGTCCCCGTGCGGCATTGCCATAGCGGCCAGGGAGAAAGCCAGGAGGAATGCCGATAATAACGATGCCCGCACGGTACGCATGATGGCCCCGCCCCTACTTGGCTTCCTGGGCCGCGAAATACGCGGCAAGATCGGCGATATCCTGATCACTCAGGTGCACTGCCTGCGGGGTCATCTGCGGGCTCTGGATGTCACCATCGCGATAAGCGCGCAGCAGCGCTTCAAGTTCGCCCGCGTCGCGCCCCGCGATGCTGGGGAACATGGCGGGAATATGGCTGTTGCCGCCGGGCCCGTGGCAGGCGATGCAGGAATTCGCGGCGGCCTTGCCTCGCTCCACATCTCCAGCGTGTGCCGAAACGGCTACGCCCAGGCCCAGCCCGAGTACCAGTACGAAGGGTGCCGCGAATCCCTGTTTCATCATGTCGTCCTACCTCTGCAATGTTGTTGATCGGTCTGCCCCGGCACAGGGCGATAGCCTGTTTCGGCTTGCGGCTATAGTAGGAAGCGGCCGGCAAGGGGTACTTGATGCGGGTCAATAAAGATGTAAATGAAATAGTTTTTATAGAGCGGCTGCGAAAGAGGGAACGGCGGACGGGAGACGGCAGGGAAACGGCCGCCCGGACAGGCTATGCCGCGGGCGGTGTGAGAATGCCTGGTCGGATATCGCTACTGAGGCAGGAAAACCAAGGACGACGGAGACTTACGGGAAACGGCGAGCGGCGGCCATGACAGCCGCGCATGCGCAATTCCGGCTTTGTGTTATCAGGCCGCTTCCGCGGCCAGCAGGCGACACGCCCATTCGTCCACGATAGCGGTTACCGATGCGTCGACGGCATGTCCGATGGGCAGTTCGTGCCATTGTACCGGCAAGCCTTGAGCCAGCAGGCGGTCCCGGTCCCGGCGCGCGTCCTCAACCGGGATGCGCTCATCATGCAGGCCATGCACCATGAGGATGGGAGTGGATGCGTTCGACGGGTGCACCTCCCGCTGCAGCAGACCGGGTAGCGGCAGTTCTCCGGAAAGCACGACGATTCCGGCCAGTGGGCGGGGATAGCGCAGGCCGGCATGCAAGGCCATCGCCGCCCCTTGCGAGTACCCTCCCAGCAGGATTCGGTGCGAGGGGATGCCGCGCTTCTCGCAGGCTTCAAACATCTCCCTGAGCGCTCCGGCACTGGCTTCGATCCCGCAGCGGTCCTCGGGTGCATCGTCAGGATCGCCCAGCACATCGAACCACGCGCGCGCGGGCCTGCCACCATTCACCGTGATCGGCCTGACTGGCGCGTTCGGTGCGATGTAGTGCAAACCCAGCGCTCGTGTTTTTCGCAGATTGGCGATGATGCCGTCCATATCGCCCGAGTTGACCCCCAGGCCGTGCAGCCAGATGGTCGCCGCGCTGACTTCCGGCCGGGTATACACCTGGATCGCATCTTCCTGCAGCTGTTTCATAAAGAGAACTCCGGTCAATCAAACAATGATCCGGAATACTGCATTAAGCGGAAGCCTTAAATCTTGATGCAAGGCAAGTCTGCGTGCCGATCCGCTCCTTTTCCCCTTGCAGACGCACCGCTGCCTGAGAAACACTAGGCCTTCCCCGCAAAGAGTACAGCGCATGAGGCTGACCCAGTTCACCGACTATTCCCTGCGAGTCCTCATCTACCTCAGTGTGAAACCCGGCGGATTCGCCACGATTACCGAAATTGCCGAACGCTATGCGATTTCCCGTCACCATGTGATGAAGGTCGTCTTTCATCTCGGCCAGTTGGGATATCTGCACACGGTGCGGGGCAAGGGGGGCGGCATTCGCATGGGGAAAAAAGCGGAAGACATCAATCTGGGCCGCCTGATTCGGGAGATCGAACCGGACATGCGAGTGGTGGAATGCTTCGGCGCCGACGACCGCTGCCGCCTGAGCCCCGAATGCCACCTCAAAGGTTTGCTATCAATGGCGCTGGGGGCGTTTCTGGAGATTCTGGACAACCACACCCTTGCGGATGTCACTGGCAACACGCGGGACCTTCAACGGGTACTGGGGCTGTCGGCAACGCCTTGAGCGAACCCGCAGGCACAGCGCTCTGCCGTCAACGGCGAAGCAGGTGATAGATCTCTTCCAGTTCCAGGCGCACCTGATGGATGACCTGCTGGCTCTGGTTGAGGTCCTCCTTGGCGCCTTCGCCGGAGAGACGCTGCCGCGCACCGCCTATGGTGAAACCCTGTTCGTAGAGCAGGGAACGGATCTGCCGGATGATGATCACGTCCTGGCGCTGGTAGTAGCGACGGTTACCCCGACGCTTTACCGGCTTCACCTGCGGGAATTCCTGTTCCCAGTAGCGGAGCACGTGCGGCTTGACGCCGCACAGCTCACTGACTTCACCGATGGTGAAGTAACGTTTCGCCGGAATCGGCGGCAGTTCGTTGTTATTCGCTGCTTCCAGCATAAGCTTCCACCCGGGATTTCAGCTTCTGGCCGGGCCTGAATGTGACCACACGCCGGGCTGAGATGGGGATCTCCTCGCCGGTCTTGGGGTTACGCCCGGGGCGTTCGCTCTTGTCACGCAAATCGAAATTTCCGAAACCGGACAGCTTGACGCTGGTGCCGGATTCCAGGGCGGTGCGAATCTCCTCGAAGAAACACTCCACCAGTTCCTTGGCCTCACGCTTGTTCAGCCCCACTTCCTCGAACAGCCGCTCGGCCATGTCCGCCTTGGTCAACGCCACTTCATTCTCCTCTTAACTGTGCACCCAGATCCTGGCGCAGACGCTCAATCACGCGGTTAATCAGCTCTTCCGTCTCGCTGTCGTTAAGAGTGCGCGAGAAATCCTGCAAAATCAAGCCAATACCAAGACTACGTGCAGATTCGCTTATACCCTTGCCAGCATAGACGTCAAACAGCACAAGATCCTTCAGCAATTCGCCGGCCGCCTGCCTCACACAGGCCTTTACCTGCGCATGGCTTACCCGCTGGTCCACCACCACCGCCAGGTCGCGACGAATGGAGGGATAGCGAGACAGCGGGCTGAAGCCGGGAATGACCGCTTCCTGTACAGCATCCAGCGCAAGTTCAAACAACAGGACCGGCGCATCCAGTTCCAGCGCCTCGTACAGCGCCGGATGCAGACTGCCGATCCAACCTACCGGCTGGCCGTTCACATCGATGCGGGCCGTCTGCCCGGGATGCAATGCGGGGTGCCGGTCCGCTACAAATCCGAATGCCGAGGCGTTGCCAGAAAGCCGCAGGCAAGCCTCCAGATCTCCCTTGAGATCGAAGAAATCCGCCGGACGGCCAGAGACGCCCCACTGCTCGGGCAGGGCCTCGCCGGTAATCGCTGCTGCCAGCATGGGCCGCTGCTCCAGCCTGGAAAGATCGGATCCCCTGAAGCGCAGGCCGGTCTCGAACAGTCGGATGCGATGCACCTGCCGGTTACGGTTGTGCTGCATCGCCTTGATCAGGCCCGGCCACAGGCTGGTGCGCATCACCGCCATGTCAGCGGACAGCGGATTCGCCAGGGGAACCGGCACATGGTCCGGATCCAGCAGTTCCTGCAGGCGCGGCTCGACGAAGGAATAGGTCACAGCTTCCTGGTAACCGCGCTGAACCAGCGCCTGGCGTACCCTGTCCAGGGGCACCGATGCCTCGGTGTACGGCCGCACGGTGACCGGCGTCGCAGGATGCCGCACCGGAATGCGGTCATAACCGTGTACGCGGGCCAGTTCCTCAATCAGGTCGACCTCCAAAGTGATGTCGAACCGGTAAGGCGGCACGGTGATGGTCCACGGGCTCTGTTCGCCCTGGACGCCCAGGCCGAGCCGCTCCAGGATGCCTCGCACCTCAGCAGGCTCGATATCGATACCCAGCAACTGCCGGATACGCTCCTGGCGCAGCGTGACGGTCCGGCTTGCCGGCAGCTCGCCGGCTTCGGCCGCTTCAATCAAGGGACCGGGATCGCCGCCGGCAATCTCCAGGATCAGGCGTGTGGCACGCTCCGCCGCCAACGCCTGGATCTGCGGATCCACGCCGCGTTCGAACCGATGCGAGGAATCCGTGTGCAGGCCGTACCGGCGCGCTTTGCCGGAAATCGCCAGAGGACTGAAAAAGGCACTTTCCAGCAATATGTCGGTGGTTGCATCGGTCACCGCGCTCTGCTCGCCGCCCATGATACCGGCCATGGCCACCGGTGCCTCGTGGTCGGCGATCACCAGCGTCTCCTCGTCCAGCGTCACTGTCTCGCCGTTAAGCAGTTCCAGCGTCTCGCCGGCAACCGCCTGGCGGACACGGATGCCACCCCGGATCCTGGCGAGGTCGAAGGCGTGCATGGGTTGCCCCAGTTCCAGCATCACGTAGTTGGTGGCATCGACCACCGGGCCCAGGCTGCGGACCCCGGCCCGACGCAGCCTTTCCCGCATCCACAGCGGGGTTTCGGCGCGGGCGTTGACGCCCCGGATGATGCGGCCGACGTAGCGCGGGCAGGCCGGAGGCGCCTCCAGTGCGATAGGCAGCTTGTCCTGGTGCACGGCGGCAACGGTCGGTGGCGCCTGGAACTCGAACAGTTCGCCCGTGAGCGCGGACACTTCCCGGGCGATGCCGACCATGCCCAGGCAATCGCCCCGGTTCGGGGTCAGATCGACATCCACCACCGAATCGGAAAGCTGCAGGTAAGCGCGCAGATCCTCACCCACTGGCGCCGAGCCGGGAAGCTCCATCAGCCCGGAAGCATCTTCAGCCAGGCCAAGCTCCCGGGCAGAACACAGCATGCCGAAGGACTCCACGCCCCGCAGTTTTGCCTTCTTGATACGGAAGTTGCCGGGCAATTCGCCCCCGACCACGGCCAGCGGCGCCTTGAGACCGACCCTGGCATTGGGCGCGCCGCAGACGATCTGTACGGTCTCGCTGCCGGTATCCACCTGGCAGACTTGCAGCTTGTCGGCGTCGGGGTGGGGCTCGCAGCTGATGATCTCGGCCACCACCACGCCGGAGAACGGCGGCGCCGCGGGCTCCACTGCATCCACTTCCAGGCCGGCCATGGTCAACCGGTCCGCCAACTGCTTCGGAGCCTCGTTCACCGGCAGCAGTTCATTCAACCATTCAATACTGATTCTCATGCAGCAACCTCATGGGCCATGGCGGCCGGCACCGTTAGCGAAACTGACGCAGGAAGCGCAAATCGTTCTCGAAGAAGATGCGCAGGTCATCCACGCCGTAACGCAACATGGCAAAACGCTCCACGCCCATGCCGAAGGCATACCCGGTGTAGCGCTCCGAATCGATGCCGCAGTACTCGAAGACCTTGGGGTGCACCATGCCGGAACCCAGCACCTCCAGCCAGCCGGTTCCACTGCAGACACGGCAGCCGCTACCCCCGCACTGCACACACTGCACGTCCACTTCGGCCGAGGGCTCGGTAAAAGGGAAATAGGACGGGCGGAACCGCACGTCCAGATCCTTCTCGAAGAACTCGCGGATGAAATCGTGCAGGGCGCCCTTGAGGTCGGCGAAGCTGATGCCCTCGTCCACCAGCAACCCTTCCACCTGGTGGAACATGGGCGTATGGGTGACGTCGGAATCGCAGCGGTAGACCCGCCCCGGCGCAATGATGCGCACCGGCGCGCCACCCTGTTCCATGACCCTGATCTGCACCGGCGAGGTATGCGTGCGCAGCAGGTGGTGGGCGTCAAAATAGAAGGTGTCGTGCATGGCCCGGGCCGGATGATGGGCCGGAATGTTCAACGCCTCGAAGTTGTGATAGTCATCTTCGATTTCCGGCCCGGTGGCCACGGTGAATCCCATGCTGGCGAACAGCGTTTCGATGCGCTCCAGCGTACGGGTGACCGGGTGCAGACCGCCAACGTCGTGGCCGCGCCCGGGAAGCGTGACATCCACCTGCTCGCCGGCAAGCTGCGCTTCCAGCCGCGCCCGCTCCAGGGCACCGCGCCGCGCCTCGATCAGGCCCTGCACCTTCTGCTTGGCCTCGTTGATCGCCTGGCCGGCCAGGGGCCGCTCCTCGGCAGGCAACTTGCCCAGCGCCTTCAACTGCTCGGTCAGCCTGCCTTTCTTGCCCAGGTAGGTGACGCGCACCTGGTCAAGCGCGGGCAACTCCCCCGCCTGCTCCACCTGTGCCTGCGCTTCCTGTACCAGCGCCTGCAGTTCTGCTGCGTGTTGCGTTGTCATCTGGTCTGGTCACTGACTCGGACTGCCGGGGCAGTCTGCGGGATAAAAAAAGGGAAAGGTCAGCCGCCCTTTCCCTCTCGATTGCGTAGTCGCGCCGCCCCTGGGAGCGGTGACGATGACGCGGATCAGCCGGCCAGCTGCGATTTGGCCTTTTCGGCCAGCGCTGCAAACCCGCTCTTGTCGTACACGGCCAGGTCGGCCAGTACCTTGCGGTCCAGGGCAATATCGGCTTTCTTCAGACCGTTCATGAAACGGCTGTAGGACAGGCCGTTGACCCGGGCACCGGCATTGATACGCGCAATCCACAGCGCGCGGAACTGCCGCTTGCGCTGACGGCGGTCACGGTAGGCGTACTGCCCAGCCTTGATCACCGCCTGATTGGCAACACGGAAGCTACGGCTTCTGGCGCCGTAGTAACCCTTTGCTTTGGCCAGCACCTTCTTATGACGGGCGCGGGCGGTTACTCCTCGCTTCACTCGTGGCATGTCTAACTCCCAACTCTAAATTCAGGCGTACGGCAGCAGCCGACGCACCATCGCGGTATCCTGCTCCGCCACCAGGGTCACGCCACGCAGGTTGCGCTTCCGCTTGGTGGATTTCTTCGTCAGGATGTGGTTGGCGAACGCGCTACTCCGCTTGAAACGGCCGGAGCCGGTCTTGGCGAAGCGTTTGGCGGCGCCCCGGTTCGTCTTTAGTTTCGGCATAGCCTTTCTCCAATCAATAAAAACAGCAGGCCAGCCGCTACGGCTGGCCGGTAATACACATTACGTTGACGCCGCTCAGCCCTTTTTCTTCGGGGCCAGCATCATCACCATGGTGCGGCCTTCCATCTTCGGCCGCTGCTCCACCTGGGCAATATCTTCCACGTCCGTCTCGACGCGTTGCAGCAGTTTCAACCCCAGATCCTGGTGGGCCATTTCCCGCCCACGGAACCGCAGGGTCACCTTGCCGCGATCGCCGTCTTCGAGAAAACGGCGAAGATTCCGAACCTTGACCTGATAGTCGCCTTCATCAGTCCCAGGCCGGAACTTGATCTCCTTGACCTGAACCTGTTTCTGTTTTTTCTTTGCCGCCTGCTGCTTCTTGCTCTGCTCGAACTTGAACTTGCCGTAATCCATGATTCGGCAAACCGCGACCTCCGGGTGTGGAACCATTTCCACAAGATCGAGTTCGGCTTCGGCTGCACGATCCAGAGCTTCCTGCAGCGGCATGACACCAAGCTGTTCGCCTTCCTGGCCTATCAGCCGCACCTGCTGAGTCACTATCTGCTCATTGATGTTTTTCTCATCACCAGGCGCTGCGGTATATTTCTTACGACTTTTCAGGGCGATTGTTTAATCCTCCAACTGCTTTCCGCGCTGCTCGATCTCGCGGTTCAACCGTTCTACAAATGCGGAAACGGGCATAGACCCCAGGTCCTCGCCCGCTCGGGTACGCACCGCGACAGAACCGGATTCGAGCTCACGGTCCCCGACAATCAGCATGTAGGGAACCTTCTGAAGTGTGTGCTCGCGGATTTTAAAGCCGATCTTCTCATTTCTCAAGTCGGCGGACGCACGGAAACCGTTTTGGCGTAGGGATTTTTCCACTTCGCGCACAAAATCGGAATGCCGATCGGTGATATTCATCACCACGGCCTGCTCGGGTGCCAGCCAGGCCGGCAGGGCCCCGGCATGCTCCTCGATCAGAATTCCGATGAAGCGCTCGAACGACCCCAGGATCGCACGGTGAAGCATGACCGGCTCTTTCCGGCTGCCATCCTCGGCCACATAACTGGCTCCGAGACGACCGGGCAACGCGAAATCCACCTGGATGGTGCCACACTGCCATACCCGGCCCAGGCAGTCCTTCAGCGAGAACTCGATCTTGGGTCCGTAGAAGGCACCCTCTCCCGGCTGCAGGCGAAAATCCAGGCCCTTGTTGTTCAGCGCCTGTTCCAGCGCAGCTTCTGCCTTGTCCCAGACCTCGTCCGAGCCCACACGCTTCTCGGGCCGGGTGGACAGGGCAACGATGACCTCGTTGAAGCCCAGCTCACGGTAGGCGTGATAGAGCAGATCGATAAAGTCGGACACCTCCGACTGGATCTGGTCCTCGGTGCAGAAGATGTGCGCATCGTCCTGCACAAAATTGCGCACCCGCATCAGGCCGTGCAGCGTACCGGAGGGCTCGTTGCGGTGGCAGGAGCCGAACTCCGCCATGCGCAGCGGCAGGTCGCGGTAGCTGCGCAGGCCCTGGTTGAAGATCTGCACGTGGCACGGGCAGTTCATGGGCTTTACCGCATAAGTCCGCGCCTCGGATTCGGTGTAGAACATGTCGTCGCCGAATTTTTCCCAGTGGCCGGACTTCTCCCACAGGCTGCGATCCACCAGTTGCGGCGTGTGGACTTCCTGGTAACCGCGCTCCTGCAGCAAGCCGCGAATGAAGTTCTGCAAGGTCAGGTAGATGCGCCAGCCCTTGTCATGCCAGAACACCATGCCTGGGGATTCTTCCTGCACATGGAACAGGTCCTGCGCCTTGGCAATGCGCCTGTGATCGCGCTTCTGCGCTTCTTCCAGCCGCTTGATATAGGCTTTCAGGTCCTTCTTGTCCGCCCAGGCGGTGCCGTAGACCCGCTGCAGCATCTCGTTGCTGGCATCGCCGCGCCAGTAGGCGCCGGCCAGTGAGGTGAGCTTGAAGGCCTTGCAGAAACGGGTATTCGGGACGTGTGGCCCTTTGCACATGTCCACGTATTCCTGGTGGTAGTACAAGCCCATGGACTGCACGTCCGGCATGTCCTCCACCAGCTTGACCTTGTAGGTCTCGCCGCGGTCGCCGAAGATTCTCAGCACCTGATCGCGCGGCGTAACCTCCTTGATCACGTCGTATTCCTGGTCGATCAGTTCCGCCATCCGTTCCTCGATCCTCTTCAGATCGTCGGGCGTGAATCCTTCGTCGTAGCGGATATCGTAATAGAAGCCGTTCTCGATCACCGGACCGATGGCCATCTGCGCCTCGGGGTACAACTGCTTGACCGCCTGCCCGAGCATGTGCGCGCAAGAGTGGCGGATAATGTCCAGCCCCTCCGGGTCCCGCGGGGTAATGATCTGCAGTTCGGCGTCGGCTCCGATGAGGTCGCAGGCATCCTTCAGTTCACCGTCGACCTTGCCGGCCAACGTGGCCTTTGCCAGGCCGGGGCCAATGGACTCCGCTACCTGCATGATGGTCACGGGCTGGTCGAAACTGCGTTGACTGCCGTCGGGAAGGGTGACTACGGGCATGAGACCGGCTCCACAGTGGTGACCCATACGAGAGGCCACGTGTATTGAAAAAGGAAAGCCCCTCCAGGAGGGGCTTTCCGGCCCGAATACGGGCTGATTTGGTAGGCGCGATTGGACTCGAACCAACGACCCCCACCATGTCAAGGTGGTGCTCTAACCAGCTGAGCTACGCGCCTGTCGGAACAGTGAGCGGTATTCTACCGTGTTGCCGTGGGCTGTCAAACGCGCGTTAACAGCGCGTTCCGGAGCATGCCGGAGGGTACGTGAGAAGCGTGCCATCCCTGCCCTTCCGGGGCACCCATGTAACGGAAAAATCCAGAGTATCGATGACCAGTGGCGACGCCTCTGCCGTCGGTGCGGTCCGTGGCACACCTTCACTCGGCATCGGTCGTTCGCCTGCGAGAACTACGTATCCCACCGCATCCCCTTCTTTGATATTCCTATTCCGCGCATCATTCGTCTCAGGCAAGGGGAGTCACATGCCGGGCATACACAGCTTCACACTCGTCAGCATACTGGCGGCCCTGGCGGTGATGACCGTCGTGCTGGCGCCGCGTGTACGCACGGCCGACGGATTCTTCCGGGGCTGGGGCGACACCGGCGACGCCCCCGGCGTGCTGACACTGACGTTCTCCCAGGTCACCACCTGGATCTTTGCCCGCTCGCTACTCAATGCAGGCATCCTGGGCTATTTCTTCGGCATCGCCGGGGCTCTGGCTTACACGGCCTACTACGGTTCCTTTCTGACCGGCTGGCTGATTGTCGACCGGCTGCGCTACCGGCACGGCGCAGAGAATCTTCAGGGCTTCCTGGAGCTGGGCTTCGGCAAGCTGGGCACTGCCTGCTTCAACCTGCTGATTTCCCTGCGCCTGCTGACCGAAGTGTTCGCCAATCTGCTGGTGGTGGGTATCGTCTTCGGCGCGGCCGGCAGCAATGCGTACACAGCGGCCATTCTGGCAGTGGCGGTGATCACACTGCTGTATTCGATGACCGGCGGGCTGCGCGCTTCCTTACGCACCGACGTCACGCAGATGGCCATGCTGGTCGCACTGCTGCTGATCCTGTTCGTGATGATGCTGCTGCATCCGCAATTCAACACCGGTGCCATCGCCGCCAGCAGCCCGGACCTCGCAAATCCCGGCTGGATACTGCTGATGGTGGCGCTGCTGCAGGTACTGAGCTACCCGATGCACGATCCTGTGATGATGGACCGTGGTTTTCTCGCCGACCGCTCCACCACCCGACGCAGCTTCCTGCACGCGTTCTGGATTTCCGCCCTGTGCATCCTGGCGTTCGGTCTGCTCGGCGTCTTCGCAGGGCTGAACCGAGTGGGCGAAGAGGAGCTGTTGATGACCCTGGAGCGGCTGCTGGGCGCTCCGGCCATGCTGGTGCTCGCCCTGGCGCTGGTGATTTCCGCCGCTTCGACCATGGATTCCACCTTCGCCAGCGCGTCGAAGATGGCGGTGGTGGACATGAGACTGGCGGCCGCCAGCCCACGCAACGGCCGGCTGGCCATGCTGCTGTTCTGCATTGGCGGCCTGGTCCTGGTCTTCATCGGCACTGACGATCTGTTCTCCGCGGTGGCGGTAAGCGGCACGGCCTCGCTGTTTCTGACCCCGGTCATCGTCTACAACATCCTGGCCGGCCGGGAGGTACACCGCTGGAGCTTCTTTGCCACCTTCCTGGTGGCGGTGGGCGGTTCGGCACTGTACTTCCTGGAAAGCTCCGGCTACACGAACCTGGTCACGCCGCTGACGGGCGTGGAGCACAACTACAGCAAACTGCTCATCATCACGCTGGTCATACTGGTGGTGGGCTTTGCCGCCTTCGCAATGGGACTGAAACGCAAGAGGGCAACATGAGCGAACCCGGACGCAGTTGCCCACTGGACTACCGCACAAATGCCGCCGGGCTGGCAGCCGCGACAGCGATTCCAATGGAAACCGCCTATGTGATCGGCGGCCTGTACGGCAACCTGCCCGCACTGGACGCCATAGAGGCTATGGCCCGGGCCGAAACCGGCGCCGGCCTGCCGGCGCCGGTGCTGGTATTCAACGGGGATTTCAACTGGTTCAATGCCGAAAACGGGCGTTTCGCAGAGGTCAACTCACGGGTCCTGCGCCACACCGCCCTGCAAGGGAACGTGGAAACCGAACTCGCCCGCCCGATTCCGGGCGCGGGCTGTGGTTGCGCCTACCCGGAATGGGTGGAATCCGGCGTGGTGGAGCGCTCCAACCGCATCATGGAGCGCCTCCAGCAGACCGCCGCCAACTACCCGGACCTTCAGCGGCAACTCGCCGCGCTGCCTCGGCAACTGGCGCTGGTTATCGGCGGCCACCACATCGGTGTGGTGCATGGGGACCCGGACGCCCTGGCCGGCTGGGGGCTGGCGGTGGAGACCATGCCGCCGGCCGGTGCCGGGGCACCGCCCCGAGTAGCCTCCTGGTTCGAGGAAGCGCGCGCCGATGTGCTGGCCTGCAGCCATACCTGCCTGCCTTACATGCAGGACTTCACCGTTGGCCGACGACGGCGCGTTATCGTCAACAATGGGGCCGCCGGCATGGCCAACTTCCGCGGAGACCCTCGTGGCCTGGTCAGCCGGCTCAGTCTGCACCGCTCCCCGCACGCCTGCCTCTACGGCACTTTGCTTGACGGGCTGCATTGCGATGCGCTTGCCGTGCCATGGGATCAGGCCGAATGGCTGAACTGGTTCGACCATTGCTGGCCGGCCGACTCGCCCGCGGCGGTTTCCTACCGCAAACGCATCAGCGACGGGCCCGAACATGCACTGGCGGAGGCCAACCGACTGGCGGCAGAGGCAGTGGAGCAGGGCTGAGCGTCTACTCCGCCGACATCTCGTCGATCACCGCACGGGCGTTACGAAAGGCCTCCAGCGCCGCCGGCATGCCGCAATAGATGGCTACCTGCAGCAGCGTCTCGCGAATCTCCTCCTCGCTGCAGCCGTTGTTCAATGCGCCGCGCACATGCCCCTTGAATTCATCGGGCCGGTTCAAGGCCGAGAGCATGGCCAGGTTGAGCAGGCTGCGCGTCTTCCTATCCAGTCCCGGCCGGCTCCAGACCTTGCCCCAGGCCGTCTCCGTGACCAATTGCTGGATGTCGCGATTGAAAGCGTTGACATTGCTGAGGGCTTTATCGACATACGCGTCGCCCATGACCTCACGCCGGATCTTCAGTCCCTGTTCGTACAGTTCGTCGGTCATGCTGTCTCCTGCCGTTGATGAAATGGGAACGAGGAAACTCTACCTTCCCGTCGGGCGGTCATACACGTTGCCGGAAAGCGCTTCAAGCGCCTCTGGAGTGTCCACATCCAGCAGTATTCCCGGGGTATCCACCGGAACCTCGGCCACCGATCCCGAGTTGGCGGCAATGATGTGACGGGCGCCGGCATCACCTTCCAGCCGTGCCAGCATGGGAAAGAGCTGGCGCCCCAACAGCACGGGGTTGCCCCGTTTTCCGCGGAATGTCGGTATACAGACAAGCCGGCCCCTGTCGGGGGAATAGGCCTCAATCAGGCCGTCCAGTGCCGCGGTATCGACTTGAGGCATATCGCCCAGGCACACCAGCACCGCTCCGACCGATGCCGGCAGTGCTCCGAGCCCTGCGCGCAAGGAACTGGCGAGCCCGGACCGGTACTCCGGGTTCACTGCCCGGGTTACCGGCAGGTCGGCCAGGGCATCCGCCACCCGGTCACCCTCATGCCCGGTGACCACGTAGACGGCATTGGCCTGGCTGGCCAGAGCCTGCTCGGCCACGTGACGCACCAGCGCCTTGCCCCGCCAGGCAGCGAGCAGCTTGTTGCGCTCGCCCATGCGACTGGAGAGGCCGGCAGCCAGGATCAGTACCGAGACGGCCGCCTCTCCGCCCCTCCGGCTCATCAGCGGGCTCTACCCTGCCGTAGCACCTGCGTGATTTCCGCCATGATGCTGAGCGCGATTTCCCCCGGGGATCGAGCCCCGATGTGCAACCCCACCGGACCGTGGATTCGTTGCAGGGTCTCCTGGCGAATTCCCTGGGCCGCCAGACGCTCCAGCCTCGCTGCGTGGGTTTTCCGGCTGCCCAGCGCGCCGATGTAGAAGGCGTTGCTGGCCAGCGCTCCTGCCAGCGCCGGCTCATCCAGCTTGGCATCATGGGTCAGCGTGACCACTGCCGTACGGGCATCTGGCTGCAAAGCCTCCAGAGCAGGGCCCGGCCACTGGTGAACGAGCGTCACGCCGGGAAATCGAGTTTCGGTGGCGAATGCCGTGCGCGGATCCACCACGGTCACCGCATACCCGGCGAACTGCGCCATGGAAACAAGCAACTGGGCCACGTGCACTGCGCCCACGACCACCAGCCGCAATGGCGCGTTGAAAACCTGCAGCAGGCAATCCGCGCCCTCGTGCTCCACCCAGCGGCTGGCGTCCCTGCGCAAGGCTTCCGTGGTCACTTGCGCAAGGGCGGATTCGCCGCCTGTGTCAATCAGCGCACGGTCGCCTTTGGGCAGATACAGGGCCATAACCGCGCCCCTGTTTAGCCGCTTTCGGTCCAGCAACTCGTCCACCAGGTGTCCCTGCAGCTTGTCGCCCGGTTCGCCGAAACGTTCAACGAAGATTCGGATGGTCCCGCCACAGGCAAGCCCCACGCCCCAGGCCTGCTCGTCGCTGACGCCAAACTCCAGAATTCTAGGTTGGCCGCTGGCGATCACGGCCAGGCATTCTTCCACCACGGCACCTTCCACGCAGCCGCCGCTGACCGACCCCACCATATGGCAGCCCTCATCCACTGCCAGCATGCTACCCACCGGCCGGGGAGAAGAGCCCCAGGTGCGGATCACAGTGGCCAGCGCCACCCTCCGCCCCTCTCGCTGCCAGCCTGCAGCAAGCCGCAGAAGTTCCGCGGAGGACTGTTCGGACGTATCGGACAAAGACGCCATTTTACGAGGGTCCCAGCTCTAGTGATGAATAACCAGGGCCAACCATACCACCGGCGGCGCTGCTGACGGATCAGGCTGTTTTCACATCCGGCCGGCCCAGCGCATGTTTCTCCAGCCGGCGGATCTCGTCGCGCAGCCGCCCGGCTTCCTCGAACTCCAGATTGCGGGCATGTTCGTACATACGCTGTTCCAGCTCCTTGATGCGCTTTACCGCCTGGGCCGGCGTCATGGCACCATACTCGGCGCCCTGTTCCGCGACCTTGGCATCGCGGCTGCGCGCCGACACCCAGGAACCGTCCCGTTGCATGATATCGGCCACAGCCTTGCGGATGCCTTGTGGCGTCACGCCATGCTCCTCGTTGAAGGCCAACTGCTTCTCACGACGGCGTTCAGTTTCGTCCATGGCTTTCCGCATGGAGTCGGTCACCCGGTCCGCGTACAGGATGGCCTTGCCGTTCAGGTTGCGCGCAGCGCGACCGATGGTCTGGATCAGCGAACGACCGGACCGCAGGAAGCCCTCCTTATCGGCATCCAGTATCGCCACCAGCGAGACCTCGGGGATGTCGAGCCCCTCGCGAAGCAGGTTGATCCCCACCAGCACGTCGAACTCGCCCAGACGGAGATCCCGGATGATTTCCATGCGCTCAACGGTGTCGATATCGGAATGCAGGTAGCGTACGGTCACGCCATGCTCGCTCAGGTATTCGGTGAGATCCTCGGCCATGCGCTTGGTGAGCGTCGTCACCAGCACACGCTCGCCTTCCGCAGCGCGCAGGTTGATCTCCGAGAGCAGATCGTCCACCTGCGTGGTGGCCGGACGCACCTCCACCACCGGATCCACCAGGCCAGTGGGCCGCACCACTTGCTCCACCACCTGCGCGGCATGCTGCTCCTCGTAGGGCCCCGGGGTGGCCGAGACGAACACCATCTGCGGCGCAATACCCTCCCATTCGTCAAAGCGCAGCGGTCGATTGTCCAGCGCCGAAGGCAAGCGGAAGCCGTATTCCACCAGCGTGGTCTTGCGGGCACGGTCGCCCCGGTACATGCCGCCGATCTGGGGCACGGTGACGTGGGACTCGTCGATGAACAGCAGGCAGTCGTTGGGCAGGTAGTCGAACAGCGTGGGGGGCGGTTCGCCCTCGCGCCTGCCGGAGAGGTAGCGTGAATAGTTCTCGATGCCGTTGCAGTAGCCCAGTTCCTGCATCATCTCGATATCGAAGCGGGTACGCTGCTCCAGGCGCTGCGCTTCCAGCAGCTTGTCGGCCCCCCGCAGTTCCTCCAGCCGCCAGCGCAACTCGTCCTTGATCTGCTCGATGGCATCCATGATGGTGCTACGCGGCGTCACGTAATGAGTCTTCGGGTAAATGGTCAACCGCGGCACACGCCGCAATACCTCGCCGGTCAGCGGATCGAAATAGCTGAGATTCTCGACCTCGTCATCGAACAGCTCCACCCGCACGGCCTCTTCGTTGGATTCCGCCGGGAAAACATCAATGACTTCACCGCGTACCCGGTAGGTACCCCGCTTCAGTTCCATGTCGTTGCGTGTGTACTGCAACTCCGCGAGCCGACGCAGCATGCTGCGCTGGTCGATCACGTCACCGCGCACCAGGTGCAGTACCATGCTGAGGTAGGATTTCGGATCACCCAGACCGTAGATGGATGACACCGAGGCGACAATAATGGTGTCGGGGCGCTCGATGATGGCCTTGGTGGCGGACAGCCGCATCTGCTCGATGTGCTCGTTCACCGAAGCATCCTTCTCGATGAAGGTGTCCGACGACGGCACGTAGGCTTCCGGCTGATAGTAATCGTAGTAGGAGACGAAATACTCCACGGCGTTGTCGGGAAAGAACTCCCGCATTTCCCCATAGAGCTGGGCCGCGAGCGTCTTGTTCGGCGCCATCACGATAGCCGGCCGCTGCAGGTTCTGGATTATGTTCGCCATGCTGAAGGTCTTGCCGGAACCGGTCACGCCGAGCAGCGTCTGGTGGCGAAGGCCGTCCGACAGCCCCCGGCTCAGCGCCTCGATGGCCGCGGGCTGGTCACCGGCCGGTTTGTAGCTGGACTGCATCTGGAAACGTTTGCGCATGGGATTTTATGGCCGCTGGAAATTCCATTATGATGACCGGCTGGATTCCCGCCGGCTTTAGCCCAGACTTTCCGAGGGGCTGGCCTGGATACGTGCCCTTTCACTGATGATCGGAGGCAATTTTGGACATCACACTCGCAGATCGGGTTCAACGCGTAAAACCCTCTCCCACCCTGGCCGTCACCGCACGGGCCGCGGAACTGCGCGCCGCCGGCAAGGACATTATCGGCCTGGGGGCTGGCGAGCCTGATTTCGATACCCCCGAGCATATCAAACAGGCGGCCATCCAGGCGATTCAGGCAGGCAAGACCAAGTATACCCCGGTGGACGGCACGCCCGAGCTGAAGAAAGCCGTGCAGGCCAAGTTCCGCAACGAGAACGGCCTGGACTACGAGTTGAAGCAGATCCTGGTCTCCGCCGGCGCCAAGCACAGCATCTACAACCTGATGTGCGCGCTGCTGAACGCCGGGGATGAGGTGGTCATACCTGCTCCCTACTGGGTGTCCTATCCGGATATGGCCAAGCTGGCCGACGCGGTCCCGGTCATCATCGAGGCCGGCCAGGATCAGCACTTCAAGATCACCCCGGAGCAACTGGACGCCGCGATGACCAGCAGAACCAAGCTGGTGGTGCTGAACAGCCCGTCCAACCCCACCGGCGTCGCCTACAGCCGTGCCGAACTGAAGGCCCTGGGTGACGTGCTGGCCGCCTACCCACAGGCCGTGGTGATGACCGACGACATCTACGAGCATATTCTCTGGACCGGCGACGGCTTCTGCAACATCGTCAACGCCTGCCCGGAACTGAAGGACCGGACCGTGGTGGTGAACGGGGTGTCCAAGGGCTATTCCATGACCGGCTGGCGCATCGGTTATGCCGCGGGCCCGGAGACCATCATCGGCGCGATGAAGAAGATCCAGTCCCAGAGCACGTCCAACCCGACGTCCATTGCCCAGGCCGCGGCCACGGCCGCGCTGACCGGTGACCAGTCCTGCATCAAGCCGATGCTGAAGGCGTTCAAGGAACGCCATGACTTCGTGGTCAAGGCGCTGAACGACATGCCGGGTATCGAGGCGCTACCTGGCAACGGTACATTTTACTGCTTCCCGAAGGTGGAAGGCGCGATGAAGCACCTGGGCCTGAAGGACGATGTGGCCCTGGCCGAGTTCCTGATCAACGAAGCCGGGGTTGCCCTGGTCCCCGGCTCGGCCTTTGGCCTGCCCGGTTACGCCCGGATTTCCTTCGCCACCAGCATGGAGAATCTCGAGCGCGCGATGGAGCGCATTGCCAAGGCGGTGAGCTAGCTTCGAGAACCGCGGCACGGCCCGCTTGCAGCGGCCGTGACGCGCAGTTGACGGCCGCGGTTCAATCTGTAGAATGGCGGCTCATCAATTCCCCGGTAGCTCAGTTGGTAGAGCAAGTGACTGTTAATCACTGGGTCGGCGGTTCGAGCCCGTCCCGGGGAGCCAAAAAGCCAACGGCTTAGGTTAATCGCCTAAGCCGTTTTTGCTTCCGAGTTCTCTTTCAGTCTATCGTCAGGCTATTTCCTTAATCGCTACTCTGCGTCAGTCAATGACCACCGCCCCCAGCAACTCTCGACCACACGAAATACCTCCTCCCGCAGCTTAGACCAAGCCTTCTCTTCGGGCATAGTCAGGGCCCTCCATGCCATCCTGAAGATATTCGGCGTCGTGCATAGAGTTGCTGATCTGCTCGTGTCGACTTCCCGGGATTAGGCCCAGCCACAATGACCTTCCCCCAGATTCAGGTCCGGCTGATGCCGGAAAATCCGGTCCGTCGGGAACCGACACCCTCTTCGGTGACACCGTCTCCGTCCAAAGATACCTGCCAGACTGGACGCTGAATTTTCCATTCGAACAAGTATGGTGGGAAGCATGGCAGCCCGGATCCCAATGCACTGCGCACGTGCCATGGATTCGCACTGCTTCCGCCCAATGCTATTCGAATCGCCCTTCGTTTAGCCTCCAAAAGACATCGGACCGCCGCAATCGAAGATTTCTCGCAGCGATGTCAGCAGCGACTGAACCGTCTCTGTCACGTAGCGAGGTATCCGCACCTGCATCCAACAACACCTCGATCACCGTGGGACCCGCTCTCATAGCTGCAAACATCAAGGCCGTCCAACCCCCGGCGTCCCGAGCATCGATGGCAGCTCCATGCACAAGGAGAACCTCAACGATCTCCGCCCGATCAGCAACGCTGGCATGCATGAGCGGCGTTCGCCCACTTCGATCTCGTGAATCAACTGCCACGCCTGCACCTATTAGCGCGCTGATCACCGCTGGATCGTATCGTGCTGCAGCAGTCGAGATGAGGGGAATCCCCAAGTTGTCCCGACGATTCGGGTCAGCACCGTGTTCTAACAGCAGCTCTATCATGTCGATGTCTGCCGATCGAACCGCGCTCACAAGCGCCGTACCACCATGCCGAGATTCAGCGTTCACGTCTGCTTCGTGCTGCAGCAACAGGGACGCAGACTCTCGGTCACCGCGTCCGGCTGCCCGCTGAAGTGCGGTTACCCCATAAATGGTCGAGGCATTGACGTCCGCACCATGCTCGATGAGCAACCGCACCATTCGGCCATCAACGCGACCGGCAGCGATCAATAGGGGAGTCCATCCTTCTCTATCGCGGGCGTTGACGTCCAGTCCCTCGGCTAGATGAACTGCAACCTCATCTGCTGTTCCCTCCATAGTCGCCTCGAACAGTGGGTTTTTTATGTCAAGGTCCGCGCAGCTAACCTGCGCGGGTGTTGTCAATAACAATCCAATACAGTAAAGCCCAGAGACCATTGCCCATCTCATCATCTCTATCCCCACCTTTGTCCGCAGACACTCCATGGACTTCCCACGGTGCAGTAGACACCTCCGGGCAATATATGGACTTCCTCCAGCTTTTCACGGTAGCAATGTTGTGCCTCATCATTGATTGCCCGGAAGTTTTTCATGCCCATGAGTTTGGGCATAACTTGCTGGTGTGGCCGGCAATGCAAAACTGACCCGTCTCGGCAAACGAAAACTGACCCACCCTTTCATTTAACCTCCCTCCCCAAAGCAGAACTGCGGCGGGAGCGAGATGATCAAGCAGGAAGGGTGTATGGAGATCAGGATATT
>JAFIFV010000034.1 GCA_020831845.1 Ectothiorhodospiraceae bacterium | reverse complement strand
GCGCCGGGGGTTTGGAAGCCCGCTCCGCGGCGCTGCACGGCGCCGGCATGACCCCGTTCTTCCGCTAACCGGTCACGGGTGACGGCCGGCCACCACCTGGGGCGGGGCCGTTCTGCGTTTGCAGTCCTCTCCAAGGCGCTGATACCTGACACTGGCCACAGGGGCAAGCACGTTGAGCAAGCGCTTTCCGGAACTGACACAGCACCCGCTCAGGGCGCTGGTCGTCAATGAACTGCATGCCCGCCCCTTCGAGAGCCTGGAAGGCCCGCTACGCGCCACCCACTGGGCCATGCAGGGGGGTGACGCCGAACTTGAACGCTCTCACGTGGCCGGACTCTGCCGGCAATGCGGCCAGCCCGAACCGGCGCCGGAAGCCAACTATCACAGCGTTCCGCTGGGCAGCTTCCACCTCCGCTGGGAACGACACACCGAGTTCGCCACCTACACCGTCTATTGCGCGGGCGCGCCAGAGCATCGCAATGCCCCGTTCGCCGACCCTGCGGCCGCCACGGTGCCGGAAGGCTGGATCGCGGACCTGCCAGGACAACTGGTCGCCTGCGTACACCTGACGTTTGACCCCCGCGAGGGATCACCGCGCGAGCTGGAGCAGATTCTGGCCATCTTCGGCACCGACAACGTGGCCGGCAGCACGGTGGCCGACGGGGCCGCGCGAGTCTACACGGATTTCAAGCCCCATGCCGATGGCTACAGCCGCTTGCTGATCCAGGATCTCGGCCTGGCACCACGACGTGCAGGACGGCTGATACAGCGATTGCTGGAAATCGAAACCTACCGGCTGATGGCACTGCTGGCGCTGCCGCTGGCTCGGGATGCCACCCGGGAGCTGACGCAGTTGGACCAGGCGCTGGAGACCATCACCGAACGCATCACCCACAGCAACCAACTCGATGACGAGCAGGCTCTGCTCGCCGAGATCTCATCGCTGGCTGCCCGACTCGAGCGGGTCACCGCGACGAACAGTTTCCGCCTCAGCGCCGCCCGCGCCTACCACCAGCTGGTCAACCGCCGCATCGACAACCTGCGGGAACAGCGCCTGCCGGAGCTGCAGGGGCTGGGGGAGTTCCTGGAGCGCCGCTTCCAGCCGGCCATGCGTACCTGCGAGTCCGTCGAGGAACGCCAGGAAGCCCTGTCCCGCCGCGTCTCCCGCGCAGCCAACCTGCTGCGCACCCGCGTGGACATCGCCCTGGAAGGCCAGAACCGCGATCTGCTTGCGTCCATGAACCGGCGCACCCATTTGCAGCTCCGGCTGCAGCAGACAGTGGAAGGCCTGTCGGTGATCGTGATCAGCTACTACAGCGCCGGGTTGCTGTCCTATCTGCTCAAGGGCGTGAGGGAAACCGGGGTGTCCGTGAACGTCAACCTCGCCGTGGGTGTTGCGGTCCCGGCGATCGTGCTCGGCGTCTGGCTGGGTATGCGGGCTGTGCGCCGTCGGCTGCTGGGCAAGGATCACGGTCACTGAGGAAGGCACGGACCGCCTCCCGTAGGTGCCGGCCGGCCGCCGCTACCGGGCGATGATCTTGTAGATCGGCTGCAACGGGCCGATGCGGTGCAGGAACACCTGAATCACCGTCATCAGGGGCACCGCCAGCAATACGCCGATCGGCCCCCACAGCCACCCCCAGAAGAAGATCGCCAGGAAGATGACGATGGGATTGATGGCCATGCGGAAGCCGTGCAGATAAGGCTCGAGGAAAAAGCCCACCAGCGCGGACAGCGCCAGGTATCCCAGCGGCGCCGCCAGCACCATGAGCAATTCCTCGTGGGACACCGCCGACACCACGGCCAGCACCACCACGGTGAGTATGACCCCCAGGTAGGGTATGAAGCGCAGCAGCCCCGCCAGCACCCCCCAGACCACGGCCGACGGGAGTCCCAGCGCCCAGACCATGATGCCGGTGACCACCCCCACCAGCGTGTTGCTGACGGTAATGAAGGCCAGGTAGCGGGCAATCTGACCCTGCGCATCCCGAATCACGCGCAAGGCCGTCAGACGTCTCTGTCGGCCGGGCAACTGCCGGACGAAGTGATGGATAAGCTGGTCGCCATTCACCAGCAGGAAGAAGCTGAGCGCCAACGCCAGCGCCACCGCGGCCAGTGAATCCCGCAGCGCCACCGTCAATTGGCCGCGCCAGGATTCGGAGTGCACCACCACGGTCTGCGCCTCTTCCTCTTCCGTGGCCTCGGCAAGCTGTTCCTCCACTTCCCGCGCGGAACGGGTCATGGAATCGTAGAGTTCACGCAGTTCGCTGTCCTGGACCAGTAGCCGGGACACGCCTTCCGGAGCCATTTCCAGCCATTCCACCGCCGGCCGCATGGTCACCGCCAGCAAGCCCCCTACAACAAGCACCAGGGCCAACAGCAAACCCAGCGCGCTAATACCCGGGTGCAACCCCTGGCGCGCCAGCTTGCGCACAATCGGGGCCAGCAGCAGACTGGTCAACACGGCCAGGGTGATCGGCAGGATCACTTCGCGGGCCAGGTAAAGTGTGTACAGCACGCCCAGGGCGAACAACCCATGGATTGACACCCTCAGAGGGTCCCCTGGATGCGGAAACCGTTTCGGGCGGTCTGACTCGCGTTTTTGCTCGCTCATTGCGGTGTCGGCATGTGGACAGGGGAAACCCTGATTGCTCGGGCGGTGTCTGCGTAAGCAGACTACCATGAAGAGGAAGCGCGCGTTGTCCCACCGATGCTTCCTCAGTTTACAGCGAGGAGTTTCTATGCCATCCCCCTATCCTACCACCCGGCCCTGGCAGCATTGCCTGCTCGCCGCTCTGCTGGTTCTCGCCCTGTCGTTCTCGACCACACAGGCGCGGGAACTCGCCGTCCCCGAAGACGAGCTGATTCCGGTGGAGCTGGCCACGGTCGGGGTCATCCCGGGTACCGGCGCACCGGTGGTCCTGCTGCGTGAGCCGGAATCCGGCGATGTGGTACCGATCTTCGTCGGCGTGGCCGAAGCACGGTCCATTCTGATGGCTCTGCGGGATGTGCCGGTACAGCGGCCGCAGACGCACGACCTCATGCGTGATGTGTTCGGCGCATCAGGCATCACGCTGGAGCGGGTGATGGTGGACGACCTGGTGGACGGCACCTATCTGGGCATGCTGAAACTCAAGCTGCCTCACCAGGAAGAACCCGTACTGGTGGACACCCGGCCCAGCGACGGGTTGGCGCTGGCGCTACGCTCCGGCGCTGCCATCCTGGTCGCACCACGGGTGCTGGAAGCCGGCCGCGGGCTCGAGTACGAGGGCCTGGGCGAGGACCAGGTGGTGACCGCCCTGGGCATCACGGTGGAGGAAGCCACCGCCGAGCTGCGGCAGGCCCTGGAGTTGCCCGACGATGCCGGCGTACTGGTCAGCGGTGCCACCGGCCGGGCAGCCGAAGCCGGCGTGGAGCCCGGCAGCCTGCTGTTGACGGTGAACGATCAGGCACCCGACAGTCCGATGCATTTCCTGGAACTGGTCCGCGAGACCCCCCCCGGGGAGCGTGCCACGATTACATACTGGAAGGACGGCGAACGCCACGAGGCCAGGCTGCCCACGGATGTACCGCCGCCCGCGCCCGGTGACGGCCCTCGGTTGAGCCTGTAGCTGCGGGTAGTCAGGGCACCGCGCTGAGGTCGATTTCGTCCGTGCGGCGCTTGCCGGCTGTCAAGGCCTCGCACAAGGCCAGGAATGCCCGCATGCCGGCGGTCTGATACTTCTGACGGTGCCAGATGAAATAGAACTGCCGCCGCAGATCCAGGCCGGGAGTGGCGATGGGCACCAGGCTGCCGCGCCGGAACGCATCGCGAAGCGCGAGCCGGGAAACACAGCCGATGCCCAGGCCGGATTCCACTGCCCGCTTGATAGCCTCGGTATGCTCCAACTCCAGCCTGACCTGCGGCTGCCGCGGCAACGCACGGGTGGCATTGTCGAAGGTTCGACGGGTGCCGGACCCCTGCTCACGCAATATCCAGCGCTCCCGGCCGAGTTGCTCGAGGTCGGGGCTGTCCCTATCGGCCAGCGGGTGCCCCGGTGCGGCGAACACTGTCAGCTCATCCTCCAGCCAGGGCCGGACCTCGATATCAGGATGGTTGCAGTCCCCCTCGATCAGGCCCAGATCCAGTTGGTAGCCGGCTACCCGCTCCACCACCGAAGCGGTATTGTGAACCCGCAGCCGGACCCGGCTTTCCGGATGCTCCTGCATGAACGCGCTGATGATCATCGTGGCCAGATAGTTGCCGATAGTGAGCGTTGCGCCCACTTCCAGCGCACCGAAGCCGGCACGGCCCTCCAGGATGTTCTCGAGCTCCTCCGCCCGATCCAGCAAGGCGGCCGCCTTCGGCAGCAGTTGATGGCCCAGCTCGTTCAGCTTCAACCGCTTGCCGATGCGGTCGAACAACTGGCAATCGAACTGCCGTTCTAGTTCACCCAATGCGGTACTGGTGGCCGACTGGGAAAGCGACAGGCGCTGCGCCGCACCGGACACGCTGCCGCCCTGGGCCACGGCGACAAAGATCTGCAACTGGCGCAACGAGTATTTCATCGGCTTTCACCCGCGCCTATATATACAAAACGGATATAGCTTATTCGAATAATCCATTTCACAGATATTCTCCCGCTGTCTATCATACGCTGCAACATCGCCGTGGAGCCCAGAGGCTGCGGCGCAGCGATTCGAATGCAGGCGCGAGGATGACAGCATGAGCAATATCGTGACCGAGCGTGTACTGAGCGTACACCACTGGAACGACACCCTGTTCAGCTTCAAGACCACACGTGATCCGGGTCTTCGGTTCGAGAACGGCCAGTTCGTGATGATCGGCCTGGAGAACGAGGGCAAGCGCCTGATGCGCGCCTACAGCATTGCCAGCCCGAACTACGAGGATCACCTGGAGTTCTTCAGCATCAAGGTTCCGGACGGCCCGCTCACCTCGCGGCTGCAGCACTTGAAGGAAGGCGACATCGTCTTCACCAGCCGCAAGCCCACCGGCACGCTGCTGCTGAGCGACCTGCGCCCGGGCAAGCACCTGTATCTGTTCAGCACCGGCACCGGTCTGGCGCCCTTCCTGAGCGTGATCCAGGATCCGGAAACCTACGAGCGCTTCGAGAAGGTTGTGCTGATCCACGGTGTGCGCCACGTGAATGAACTGGCCTACGGTGATTTCATCACTCGGCAACTGCCGCAGAACGAATTCATCGGGGAAGAGGTGCGGGAGAAACTGATCTACTACCCCACGGTGACCCGCGAGCCGTTCCGCAACCAGGGCCGCATTACCAAACTGGTGGAGAGCGGCAAGCTGTTCGAGGACATCGGCCTGCCGCCGCTGAGCCCCGATCATGACCGTGCGATGATCTGCGGCAGCCCGGCCATGCTGAAGGACATCAGCGAGATGCTGAATGACCGCGGCCTCAGCATCTCGCCGCGTATCGGCGAAATCGGCGACTTCGTGATCGAGCGCGCTTTCGTCGAGAAATAGCTTTCGACCTCCGAACCGACCGGCCAGCTTGTACTGGCCGGTTTTTTTACGTGTCAGAACAGCAGCCAGCTCAAGCCGAACAACCAGACCACCATCAACAGCGTGGCCACCACGGTATAACGGCCGTTCCAGCGCCAGCCCGCGGTCTGCGGACTGACCCCGGCCATACGACTGGCAATGAGTATCGACGTGGTGACCGGCGAGCAGCCCACAGCCAGCGTCCAGCCGCACATGGCGGACAGCGCCAACAGCTCGGGTGACAACCCGAATAGCTCCGGCTGGGACAGCGAGGAAAGCCCCACCGTCACCACCAGGATCGGATTCAGGCCGATCTGCGCCAACAACACGATCAACAGCATCAGCACCACACCAACCACCGCGCCCTGCACCCCGATCAGACCCAGTGCATCGGCGAAGGCGGTCGTGGGCACGGCCTGGGCCACCAGCGTGCCGATCAGACCAGCCGCACAGAGCACGGAGACTTCAGCACGCATACCGCTGAACTGGACATCGGAACGCTTCAGCAGCCGACCCACGGTCAATGCTATCGCCTGCGGCAGGCCGCGCCGCCGCCGCTGGACCGTCAGCCAGGCAAAGGCGGCAACCGGAGCGGTCAGCAGGATGGCCAAAGGCAATGGAATATCCAGCGACAGCTCCACCGCCACCGCAGCGGCGAAGATCACGCCGACCAGCAACAGAAAGCGCATGATGGTGCCGGCACCGCCCGGTGCGGTGGGCCGGGCCTCCACCCGGCCCACCAGGTTCTTCGGCGCGGTGGCCTTGTCCCAGCCCCAGCCCAGAGCCATCAGCACCAGCGTGGTCAGCAAGCCATAGGGCAGCACCTGCCACCAGCGCAGCTCGGGCAGGATGGCCAGGATCAGCGCCAGGGTGATTGTAAGCGGGGAACCCAGCGGCATGGTGGCGAAACCGCGGATCATCGCGCTGAACATACGTTCCGTGCGGATCTGCTGGATCACGGCATGGCCGCCGGCAGCAGCCAGCGTATTGGCACGACGCACCATGACGCCCAACAGATTCAGCACGGCCATGTTCAACAGTATGCCGATCAGGAACGAGCCACTGCTCAGGGTCAGGTAACGTTTGGATGGCGGCTGGTTGATAATGACATCGCCGCAGCGGCGCACCAGCGGGGAACTTTCCGCCGCCTCCCGGAGAAACGACAGCGCGGCCAGGAACGTGGCGAAATAGACCGCACGGTTGAGCGCCAGCAGCAGGCTCGCAACCGGATCGTCGCTGAACCAGGGCAGCACCAGAATCGCAACCGCCGCCACCACCAGCAGCGTACGCGGCACCTTTCCCAACCATGGCCATTGCACCAGGACATAAAGCCCGAGCAGCAGATGGCTGACCGGCGCCAGCGGGAACCAGCCTGTGAGGTGGTACGCCAGGGTCAGGAGCATGACCCAGGGCAGGATGTGCGCTGCGGGGCGCGGAATGATCATGTTGCGGTCTGAGGACGGCCAGCGGGGCTATGGCTGGGGCGGCGCGACCTCAACTGCCGCTCGCGCCGCCATCCAGCGTGGGCTTGGACCGAAGCCGGAATGAACCTTCGCCCATGGCGATCAGCTCTCCGGCGTGGTCGAACACCTCGCCGGTGGCGAAATAGATGCGATTGCCACCGCCGCGACGCTTTCCGACCACCCGCAGCCGGCCGTCACTGACCTGACCCAGGAAGTTCACCGACAGCGACAGCGTGATGACGCCACGGCGGTCATCCGGGTCCACGCCGGCAAAACCGCAAACGGCATCGATCAGCGTGGACAGCACACCGCCATGGATGACGCCGCTGCGGTTCAGATGCTTCGGCAACACCTCCAGTTCCAGCTCGGCGTGCCCACGCTCCCAGTGCACCACACGATGCCCCATGACTTCGTGGAAACCGCTTTCGAAGGTGAGTCCCTCTTCGGGCAATCGCTGCGTGTTCTCGGTACCCAAAATACCTGCCTTTCCATCTGGTTCAGCCGCGTACGGAACCCTGCTTGATGAGGTTTCGCAGACGGGCCTTGAGGATCTTTCCTGTCGGCGTGGCAGGCAGAGCCTCCACCACAATGACTTCCGACGGTCGCTTGTAGGGCGCCAGCCGCTCGCCGGCAAAGGCGCGGAGTTCGTCCCCGGTCACCGAGCTACCCGGCGCCAGTTGTACGTATGCTACCACTTCCTCATTCCCTTCCACCGCCCGGCCCATCACCGCGCACAGGGTCACATCCGGGTGCTCGGTGAGCACGGCCTCCACGTCCGGCGGGTAGACATTGAACCCGGAGCGGATGATCAACTCCTTGGTGCGGCCCACGATATAGAGATTGCCTTCCTCGTCCAACCGGGCCAGGTCGCCAGTGTTGAGCCAGCCGTCCCCGGTTAGCACCTCGGCGGTGGCATCGGGTCGGCGGAAGTAGCCCTTCATCACCGTGGGGCCGCGTACCCAGAGTTCACCGACGCCCTCGCCGTCTCCCTCTTCACGCTTGAGCTGGTATTCCAGCAGCGGCAGTACGGGACCGGTGGAGGTATTGTCCAGCCGGGAGTGAAGCCGGGTCTGGGAAATGGTCGGTGCGGCCTCGGTCAGACCGTAACCGTTGTTCAGCTTCAGGCCAAACGCGGCCTCGATACGAGTCTTCACCGCCGGGTCCAGCGGCGCACCGCCGACGGACATGTAGCGCAGCGTCGGCGCCTTCAGTTCCCGATCCTGGGTTCGCAGGTATTCCAGCAGTCGCTGGAACATGGCGGGAACACCCTGCAATACCGACACGCCCTCATGCTCCAGCACATTGGCCAGGCGGGCGGGATCGAACCTCGCCTCCAGCAGCAAGGTCCCGCCGGCATACATGGTACCGAGGAACATGGACGACAGACCGAAGACATGGGAGATCGGCAGCACGCCGTACACCGTGTCCTCCGGACCCAGGCTACGCAGCCCTCCCGACATCGCGGCCACGGCCAGCATGTTGCGGTGGGTGAGCATCACACCCTTGGGCACGCCGGTTGTGCCGGAGGTGAAAATCAGCGTGGCCACCTGATCCTTGCCCTCGACCTGGACGGGTTCGGGCTGCGACTGCTCGCGCAGCGGCCCGAAGGCGATCTCTCCCAGCCGCGGATCGTTTTCCCGCTCTGCACCATATCGGTCGGCGTGGACGCCCGCATCCGGCGAGGCACCGGTGGTGAACACCATGCGACGCGGATCGCAGGCCTCGGCAATGGTGTCGATTTCCTGGGCCGAGAGCCGTGCGCTCACCACGGCTACCCAGACATCCATCTCCGCCGCGCCCAGCAGCAACCCGATCAGGGCGCGGGAATTCTCGTTGACCAGCATGATGCGGTCGCCGGGGCGCACGCCCAGTTCAGCCAGCCGATCCCGGCTCGCAACCACCGCCTCCGCCAGATCGGTGTAGGTCCAGCGCACCTCGCCATCAACCACGGCCAGCCGGTCCGGGGCGGTTTCCGCCCATTGCAGCGGCCGGTGGCTGATGCGCTCCGGCAGACCAGCCAGCAACTCGCTGGCCATCACTCCGCCGATCCTCTCGTCCGGTGCCTGGAGAATCTCGTCTGCCGCCATGATCAGCTAGCGTCCCGGATCATGTTGCGGGCCACCACGATCTGCTGGATCTGGGTGGTGCCCTCATAGATACGGAACAGGCGCACATCCCGGTAGAAGCGCTCCACCGCGTATTCGGAGATGTAACCGGCGCCGCCGTGGATCTGCACCGCGCGGTCGGCTACCCGGCCCACCATCTCGGCGCAGAACAGCTTGCAGCAGGACGCCTCGGTGCTGGCATTCTCGCCGCGATCTTTCTTGCGAGCAGCCTCCAGCACCATGGAGCGGCCGGCGAAGGCTTCCGCCTTGCTGTCCGCCAGCATGGCCTGGATCAGCTGATGTTCGGCGATGGGCTTGCCGAACTGCTTGCGTTCGATGGCAAAGCGCAGAGACTCCTCGATCAGACGCTCGGCCACGCCGACGCATACCGCGGAAATATGCAGACGGCCACGGTCCAGCACCTTCATTGCCGTCTTGAAGCCCTGACCTTCCTTGCCGGGCCCGCCGATCATGTGCTCGGCGGGTACGCGCACGTCCTCGAAGATCACATCACAGGTATGTGATCCGCTCTGGCCCATTTTCTTGTCCGGCTTGCCCAGCGTGATGCCCTTGGAATCGGCATCCACCAGAAAAGCGGACACGCCGCCAGCTCCCTTGACCTCCGGATTGGTGCGGGCCATCAGCGTGAACACGCTGGCATACGGAGCATTGGTGATGTAGCGCTTGGTGCCATTGATGATGTAATCGTCACCGTCGCGCACCGCGCTGGTTTTCACGGAGCCGGCGTCAGAGCCCACGTCCGGCTCGGTCAGCGCGAACGAGCCGATGATCTCGCCGGTGGCCATGCGCGGCAGGTACTTCTGCTTCTGGTCATCGGTGCCGTCCATGATGATGCCCTGGGAACCGATGCCATTGTTGGTGCCCATGATGGAGCGGAACGCCGGCGACGTGTGGCCCAGCTCGAACGCCACATACGCCTCTTCCTCCATGGTCAGCCCCAGGCCGCCGAACTCCTCCGGAATGGACAGGCCGAACAGGCCCAGCTCCTTCATTTCGTCGACGATCTCGGCCGGGATCCTGTCGTCCTCCGCTACCTGCTGTTCCAGCGGAATGAGACGCTCGCGGACAAAGCGGGACACGATGTCCAGCAACTGATTCAGGGTCTCCTGATCACGGATCATGAGGGGTTCCTCCAACGGGGGTTCGGGGATAAGCACGCTCACGCGCGACACGAAACCTGTCGCTCCGGAACGAGTGCCAATAACAAAAGCCGGCCAGGGGCTCTCCCTAACCAGCTCTGATTCCTCCGCAGCCTTCAGCTATTAACAACGTATTATGATGTGCAGAATAGCCATCGCCAGGTTTGCAATGAAATCTGGCACGAACTATTCTTTGCGTCAAGTTTTTGGAATTACATTCCGCATTGCGAAACAACACCATCCAGGGAAGCCGGTGTTACGCGACAGCCGCGGGTTGGTTCGCGCGCCGGCCTTATTCCGTCATCCCGCGGAACGAACACTCGGAGGGGAACAGCGATCATGCCAGTGGATGCGAAACGTAGTGATCTCGTGCTCGCCGTCATCGGCACCGGTGCCATGGGGCGGGGCATTGCCCAGATCGCCGCACTGGGCGGCATCAAGGTCCTGCTGCATGATGCCAAGCAGGGTGCCGCCGACGAAGCCAGCGCCTTTGTCTGCAGGATGGTCGATCGTCTGGTGGAAAAAGGGAAGCTGGACGACTCCGCCGCCGGCCAGGCCAAGGACCGCCTGCAGGTGGTTTCCGGAGTAGCCGACCTGGCCCCGGCCGATGTGGTGGTGGAAGCCATCGTCGAGCGGCTGGATATCAAGCAGGAGTTGTTCCGGGAACTTGAATCCGTGGTGCGCCCGGACGCCATTCTGGCTACCAATACCTCGTCGCTTTCCGTCACCGCCATTGCAGCCGCCTGCGAACACCCCGAGCGGGTGGCGGGCTTCCATTTCTTCAATCCGGTTCCGCTGATGAAGCTGGTGGAAGTAGCCACCGCCGTGCGTACCGCGGACTGGGCGGCCGAGGCGCTGGTGGCGCTGGCGAAGCGCATGGGCCACACACCGGTGCTGTGCATCGACTCGCCCGGCTTCATCGTCAACCATGCCGGCCGCGGTTTCGGTACCGAGGCCTTGCGAATCCTGGGCGAGGGGATCTGCGAGACCATCGACATGGATCGCGTCATGCGCGAGACAGCCGGTTTCCGGATGGGGCCGTTCGAGCTGCTGGACCTCACGGCACTGGACGTCTCCCACAACGTGATGGAGTCCATCTACGACCAGTACTACCAGGAGCCCCGGTTCCGCCCCTCGTTCATCACCCGCCAGCGCCTGGCCGCCGGCCTGCTCGGCAGGAAGGTGGGCGAAGGGTTCTACCGTTACCCGGAAGGCAAACCGGAGCAGCCGGCCGAGACGCCGGCGCCGACCGCGGGCAACCGGGCCATCTGGATCAGCAAGGCGGATGCCGACAGCCACAAGGCGGTGACGGATATGCTGTCCGCCGCAGGCGCCGAACTGGATCAAGGCTCCACGCCTGCGGCCGAGTCAGTCTGTCTGGTGACCCCACTGGGCCTGGACGCCACCAGCACCGCGCTGGAGCAAGGGCTGGACCCGCAACGTACGGTGGCGCTGGACACCCTGTTCGACCTCGGCCGACGCCGCACCCTCATGA
Source organism: Ectothiorhodospiraceae bacterium (assembly GCA_020831845.1). Taxonomy (GTDB): domain Bacteria; phylum Pseudomonadota; class Gammaproteobacteria; order Nitrococcales; family Aquisalimonadaceae; genus LSCE01. The sequence continues at coordinate 21,179 of JAFIFV010000034.1, read as the reverse complement.
CCACACCGGTGACGCTGCCCGATGTCCGCGACGCGGCACATGCCGCGCTGGCGAAGGACGGCGTTCCGGTCACGGTCATCCGCGATAGCGCCGGTTTCATTGCCCAGCGTATCGTCGCCACCATCGTCAACATCGGCTGCGACATCGCCCAGCAGCGCATCGCCACGCCGGAAGACATAGAAACCGGCGTAAAGCTGGGGCTGGGGTATCCTCATGGTCCGCTGGGCTTCGGCGACACGCTGGGGCCAAAGCGCATCCTGCAGATCCTGGAGACCATGCAGTCCTATTATGGCGATCCGCGCTACCGGCCCAGCCCCTGGCTGAAACGGCGAGCCATGCTCGGTGTCTCCCTGACCACCCCGGAAAGCTGACAAGCCAAGTGAATACGACAATATCACCTTGACGGAGTACTAGAATGGCGACGCACGCCATGGAGGAATCTTCAACATGATGAACGCCTATCTCTACGACGGCATCCGCACGCCCATTGGCCGCCACGCCGGTGCCCTGGCCAAGGTGCGTCCCGACGATCTGCTGGCCCACTGCATCCGCCACATCGTGGAGCGCAGCGGCTTCGACCCGAAAACCATCGAGGACGTGATTGCCGGCTGCACCAACCAGGCCGGCGAAGACGCACGCAACGTGGCGCGCCACGCCGGCCTGGTGGCCGGGCTGCCGGTGGACGTGGCCGGCCAGACCGTGAACCGCCTTTGCGGCTCTGGCCTGGCTGCCGTACTGGATGCCGCACGGGCCGCCAGCAGCGGCCACGGCCACCTGTTCATTGCCGGCGGCACCGAGAGCATGAGCCGGGCACCGTTCGTGATGGCCAAGGCGGAGTCCGCCTACAGCCGTGATTTCCGCATGTTCGACTCCACAATTGGTGCACGCTTCCCGAACCCTCTGGTGATCAAGCAGTACGGTGGCGACACCATGCCCGAAACCGCGGACAACGTGGCCAGTGACCTGAACATCAGCCGAGAGGAAGCCGACGCGTTCGCCGCCTGGTCGCAACAGAAATACCAGGACGCCAAGGAAGCCGGTTTCTACAACGATGAATTGCTGCCCGTGGAAGTGCCCACCGGCCGCAAGACCCCGCCGGTCAGCGTCAGCGAGGACGAACACCCCCGTGCCGGTACCACAACGGAGAGCCTGGCCAAGCTGCGGGCCCTGTTCGAGGGTGGTGTGGTCACCGCCGGTAACGCCTCCGGCGTGAATGATGGTGCAGCAGCCCTGCTGGTGGGCACCCGCGAAGCCGGCGAGAAGGCCGGCATCAAGCCCCGCGCCCGCATCCTGGCCGGCGCGGTGGCCGGCGTCGAGCCCCGAGTCATGGGCCTGGGCCCGGTACCCGCCTCACGCAAGGCGCTGGAGCGTGCCGGCCTGACGCTGGGCCAGATGGACGTCATCGAACTGAACGAAGCCTTCGCCTCGCAGGTGCTGGGCTGCACCAAACAACTGGGCCTGGCCAACGACGACCCGCGCCTCAACCCGAATGGCGGCGCCATTGCCATTGGCCATCCGCTGGGGGCGTCCGGCGCCCGCCTGGCGCTGACCGCCGTGCGCCAGTTGGAACGCATTGACGGACGTTACGCACTCGTGACCATGTGCATCGGCGTCGGCCAGGGTATTGCCGCCGTCATCGAGCGCGTCTGATCGACTGTTGGCGTCGCCGTTCGCGGCGGCGCCAACCGCTTTGAACCCTTACACTTGTATCGACAGTGAACAGGCGGCTTTCGGCTCGCCGTGGAGGACACGCAATGAACCGTTATCAGTGGGAAGACGCCCTGCTGCTGGAGCAGGAACTCACCGACGAAGAGCGCATGATCCGCGACAGCGCTCGCGACTACTGCCAGGAACGGCTCATGACCCGCGTGCTGGAAGCCAACCGCGTCGAGCACTTCCATCGGGAAATCATGAACGAGATGGGTGAACTGGGCCTGCTCGGCCCCACCATTCCCGAGGAATACGGCGGCGCCGGCGTCAATCATGTGGCCTATGGCCTGATTGCGCGGGAGGTCGAGCGTGTCGACTCCGGCTACCGTTCGGCGATGAGCGTGCAGTCCTCATTGGTGATGCATCCCATCCACGCCTACGGCAGCGAGGAGCAGCGCAAGAAGTACCTGCCCAAGCTGGCCACCGGCGAGTGGGTGGGCTGCTTCGGGCTGACCGAGCCCGACGCCGGCTCGGATCCGGGCGGCATGAAGACCCGCGCCAAGAAGGTGGACGGCGGTTACAAGCTGACCGGCTCCAAGATGTGGATCACCAACTCGCCCATCGCCGACGTATTCGTGGTCTGGGCAAAACTGGACGACGTGATTCGCGGCTTCGTGCTGGAGAAGGGCATGGAGGGCCTGACGGCACCCAAGATCGATGGCAAGTTCTCCCTGCGCGCATCGATCACCGGCGAAATCGTGATGGACGACGTGTTCGTGCCCGAGGAGAACCTGCTTCCCAACGTGCAGGGCCTGAAGGGTCCATTCGGCTGCCTGAACAAGGCCCGCTACGGAATCAGCTGGGGTGCCATGGGTGCCGCAGAGTTCTGCTTCCACGCCGCCAGGCAATACACCCTGGAGCGCAAGCAGTTCGGCCGGCCACTGGCGGCCAATCAGCTGGTACAGAAAAAGCTGGCCGACATGCACACCGAGATCACACTGGGACTGCACAGCTGCCTGCGGCTGGGCAGGCTGATGGACAGCGGCGACTGGGCCCCGGAAATGATTTCCCTGCTCAAGCGCAACAACTGCGGCAAGGCGCTGGACATAGCTCGGGTCGCGCGCGACATGCATGGTGGCAACGGCATTTCCGACGAGTACCATGTGATCCGGCACGTGATGAACCTGGAAGCGGTCAACACCTATGAAGGCACACACGATGTGCATGCGCTGATTCTGGGTCGCGCCCTGACCGGCATCCAGGCATTCAGCGCCGAAGGCTGATAGCATACGCGACCGTATGGTCGATCCCGCCCCTGTCGCGCGACTACGCGGCCAGGGGCTTCCGGGATCTGCAGCAGATTCACGAAACGCCACACGATGGAGGCATTCATGGAGAACAACGAGGCCGTGGAACGCGAAAGTATGGAGTTCGACGTGCTGATCGTGGGCGCCGGCCCTTCGGGCCTGGCGACCGCCTGCCGACTGGGCCAGATTGCCCAGGAGAGCGGCCAGGAGATCAGCGTGGTGGTGGTGGAGAAGGGCTCTGAAGTCGGTGCCCACATCCTTTCCGGCGCCGTGCTGGAGCCCCGCGCCCTGAATGAGCTGTTCCCTGACTGGAAGGAGCGCGGTGCGCCGCTGAATGTCCCCGTCACCCGTGACGACATCTTCTACATGCGCGGTCCGGACAAGGCCACCAAGGTGCCCGGCCCATTCGTGCCCAAGACCATGCACAACGAGGGCAACTACATCGTCTCGCTGGGCAATGTCTGCCGCTGGCTTGCAGAACAGGCCGAACAGCTGGGCATTGAGGTCTTCCCGGGCTTTGCCGCCACCGAGATCCTATACGACGACAACGGCGCCGTCGCCGGTGTAGCGACTGGCGACCATGGCATCGGCGCCGACGGTCAGCCCAAGCCCGGTCACGAACCCGGCATGGAACTGCGCGCCAAGTACACCATTTTCTCGGAAGGCTGCCGGGGCCATCTGGGCAAGGAACTGATGGCCAAGTTCAACCTGCGCGAGGGCGTTGACCCGCAGCACTACGGCATCGGCATCAAGGAACTCTGGGAAATCGATCCGGAGAAGCATCAGGAAGGCCTGGTCATGCACAGCGCCGGCTGGCCGCTGACCGAGTCCAAGTCTCTGGGCGGCGGTTTTCTGTATCACCTGGAGAACAACCAGGTGGCCCTGGGACTGATCACCGACCTCTGCTACAGCAACCCGCATGTCAGCCCGTTCGATGAGATGCAGCGCTGGAAGACCCACCCCGAGGTGAAGAAATACCTGGAAGGCGGCAAGCGCATCTCCTATGGAGCGCGCGCCATCGCCAAGGGCGGGCTGCAGTCCCTGCCGAAAATGACCTTCCCGGGCGGCCTGCTGGTGGGCTGCGATGCCGGCACGCTGAATTTCGCCAAGATCAAGGGCAGCCACACGGCGATGAAGTCCGGCATGATCGCGGCCGAAATCATCGCCGAGGCGCTGAAGGCCGAGCGCGGCAACGACGAACTGAGCGAGTACAAGGCAGCCTTCGAGGGCAGTTGGGTGTACGAGGAGTTGCACAAGCAGCGCAACTTCGGCGCCTACCAGCACAAGTATGGCAACTTCATAGGCTCCGGTCTGGCCGTGGTGGACCTGAACTGGCTGGGCGGCAGGATGCCTTTCACGCTTCGCGATCCGGTGGCGGACCACGAAACGCTGAAACCGGCCGCCGATTGCAAGAAGATCGACTACCCGAAGCCGGACGGCAAGCTGACTTTCAACAAACTGGATTCGGTGTTCATCTCCAACACCAACCACGAGGAAGACCAGCCCTGCCACCTGACGCTGAAGGATCCTGAGGTGCCGATCAAGGTGAACCTGCCGAAGTGGAACGAGCCGGCCCAGCGCTACTGCCCTGCCGGCGTCTACGAGGTGGTGGAGAACGACGACGGCTCGAAGCGCTTCCAGATCAACGCGCAGAACTGCGTCCACTGCAAGACCTGCGACATCAAGGACCCGACCCAGAACATCCACTGGGTGGCGCCAGAGGGCGGCGGTGGTCCCAACTACCCGAACATGTAACGGGGCCGACAGAGAACGGAAGGGGCGCTTCGGCGCCCCTTTCTACTGGGATTCCGATCTCTTTTCAAAGTTTCTCCAAGAAGTGATCAAATCAAATGGCTGGTTAACCCCCTCAAGTGCCTCCAGTTTTTCACGCGCCTCCAGTGGAATTCCGAGCAGATATTCCGCTCTTTGTTGCAGCTCCTGAGCCCAATCCTCTAGTAGCGTATGGGCCAGGTTCACCTCTAGTTCAGGATAGTCCTTCGTGTGCCTCTCACCCGCCGCAAACTCGACCATCTTCGCCGCGTAGATGAACTGCAAACCTTCGTCACGGTAGCAGTCATGATGTGCCTTCACCCACAAATACTGCAATCCATTGATTACCGTCTCTCGCTCGAGTTTCAACAAGTCAAGTTCATCGGCGCTGATAACGGTCCGCGCTTCCCGGCAATGCCGAATTCTTAGGGAAACTGCATCATGTTTTTTGATCAAAAGCTCTTTCGCCAGCGCATAGGCGGTTGTTCCCTTGCCTTCGTCAGTTGCTGATACGGATACCGCGCCTGCCGAAGTCAACAAGAAACACAGGCACGAAAAAATCGAAAACGCAATCCGTTTACGGAAGACGGCAGCCATTGTGAACAGCCTCCCAGAATCGAGCCAGTCTAACGTCATTGGCAATCTGCGCTCGGCTCCATTGGTTGAGCGCCTCCCTCTCTATTCGGGCGCGGGTGACGTCTGGCACCGCCCTCATTGCTTTCCCGAACGTATTCCAATCTGTCGTTGCGATATTAAAAGCTGCCCCGAGAGGGCCGGATCCTGCGAAAATAGTAACGAACACACCTCCCCCCAAGGCGCCCGCAAAGGCGTTCCCCAGACCGGGCATGTCGCGAATCCTCTCCAAGGCCGCCTGGCTTTCTTCGTCAAAATTCAGCTGCTGGATTACTGGACATTCCATATCATCCAATCCTTCTTCAGACTAGGTGGTAACGTTCGTCGAAGCATCGAAACCGACGCTTACCGGAGAGAGGGCTCTGCCGTTCTCGTCGTACGCGACGTAACGCAACTCCAGCCTAGTAAAGCTGACGACCAGAACTTCAATAGCCCGCTCCTGGTCCCTGGCTGCGGCCCCGACCCGGTACTCCTTGATCAAAGCATTGCTCATCGTGTAGCGGACAAACGGCTCTGTGCCAGAACCTGATCCTGTTTTTCCCACGTCGATAACCAGTCTTCTTCCCAGGCCACAACAGGCCTCGAGGAACAACTGAGGGGAGGCCCTGTCTGTCCGCCGAATGATCTCGAGATCGCTGACAACGGCGTTGGACGATTCACGATCACCTCGTGTTGAGGAGGCAGAGGTGACCATTCTTTTGGTTCCCCATTGGATGTGGATCACATCCAACCAGCCCTGATGGCCGGCATCTGAAGCATCACCGAGAACGTCTTCCAGATTCATGAATATCGACATGGCCAAGTCCCTTTGTGGCACAACTGACGGGGCTGCCAAAAAGAACCGTGCGGCTCAAACGCGGGCGTAACACCGGGAGGGATCTTAACCATCCTGGAGAGAAGTCGCCTCGATTCCTTGGCTGTCTCAAGCGTACCAATCATCAACACCCGGTCAAGAAGAAATGCTGCACTGGCACTGGCGAGCAGCGCGGGATCTGGGCTGGAGTGCTCTCTGCTACTTGGAACGCCTCGATGATCACAGCGCGGTTGGTGCGCCTAATGTAAGCCTGGGTTCGTTCCCGGAAGTCCAGCAGACCAATCATTGATCAGGACTTCCCAAGGTGTATCCTCAATAGCCCTTGTCGAATCAGCGCCTCACATGAACGAACCCCGCAAACAAGTCCCGCTCGTTGACGGAATGACCTGGCTGTTCCTGGCACTGGCGGCGGTGTCAGGCGGCGCGTTGTGGTGGCTGCGGGGTACGGGACCGTTGCGCGAGGCGGCAGGAGAGGCCCTGCTGCTGCTGATCGCCGTTATCCCGATCATCCTGATGGCAGTGCTGCTCGGCGCCTATGTCCAGAAACTGATACCGGCGTCGCTGGCGCGACGCTGGGTGGGTACGGACAGCGGCTTCCGCGGGCTGGTGCTGGCCACGGTGGCCGGGGCGCTGACACCGGGGGGGCCGTTCGCCGCCTTTCCTCTTGTGGTGGGGCTCTATCATGCCGGGGCCAGCCTGGCGGTCTGCGTGACCTATATAACCGCCTGGGGCGTACTGGGAGTGCAGCGGGTGCTGGTCTGGGAAATCGCTTTCTTCGGCATCGAATTCGTCGCCCTGCGCATGCTGGTGTCACTACCGCTACCGTTCGTGGCGGGCCTGATCACGGCCGGGCTGTTCCGTTCCCGGGAGGGGCGCTGATGCTGCTGGCCTATGCCTCGGTATCTGTCATCCTGGTGTGCGTGGTCTACCTGGCATCGCGTCGCGAGGACGTTTCCCACCGGGAGGCGGTGACCTCCGGCTGGCGGCAACTGCGCCCCCTGCTAGTACGTCTCCCGGTCGCCTTGCTGGCTGCCAGCTTTATCGCCGCGCTGATCCCGGAGGGTTGGCTGATCATGCTGCTGGGCGATGCCTCGGGTGCCGGCGGCATTCTGCTCGCTTCGCTGCTTGGCGCCATCCTCCCGGGCGGGCCCATCGTCTCTTTCCCGCTGGCGGTGGCGCTATTCAGCGCGGGCGTAGGGGCACCACAGATGGTTGCGCTGCTCACGGCGTGGTCGGTGCTGGCGTTCCACCGCGTGCTGGCGTTCGAGATTCCGATGATCGGCTGGGATTTCGCCTGGCGGCGGCTGGCGGCCAGCCTGGTGCTGGCGCCGTTGTCGGGGCTGCTGGCGCAATGGGCCATGATGGCGACGCGGTAGGACCGGTTCCGGCCCCACCGCATCGCAAAGCGCTATTCGAACACCGGTTCCATGCCTGCGTCAGTCAGGGCCTCCGCCCGCGCTTGCATCCAGCCTTCGATGAAGGCGTCCTCGTCGGAGGGAGGATCCGCTTCCGTGTAGGCGTCCCAGGCTCCCATCAGCACCTCCTGGCGACGGACCAGCTGATCCTGGTGCTCCTGCATCTCGTCGGTCCAGATCCCGATTTCCTCGTAGTACTCCACCACGGAATCGTGGAATGGAACTACCCACTTCATGTTCTGGTTATCCAGATGGTAGCCGTCGTTACCGGGCGCACCGTCCTTGTAGCGATCATGCTCCTCGACGAAGAAGCGGATCAGCGGACCGACCTTCTCACCCTCGAGTTCGGCGTTGGCCACCAGAATGGGGTAAGGGTAATCAGAACCCACCCAGGGGTTGTCCGCGCTGATGCCGGCACCGGACGTCACCTTCTGCGGCTGGAAATACGGGGCCACCGCGTGCATCCGTCCCCAGGATTCGGTGTCGTCGGGATCCATGGCGGCGAACTGTGCCCCACGGTTGCTCGATTCCACGCGCCGCGCGTGCGGGGAATTGGGCGCGGTATGAACGGCGTCCGCACGATTGGCAATGATGCCGTCGAAGGCGCTACCGTACCCGGAGAAGGTCACGCGCTCCACGTCGTCCCAGGTCAGGCCGCCAAACGCCAGGAAGGCCTCCATGTTCAGGTTGAGGGCATCCGCGCCTCGCACGTAGGCGACCCGTTTGCCGGCCATGTCCGCCGGTGTCTCGATATCGATATCACCGGCAATCAGTACACCCTGCCCCGCACCGCCCAGCGCGGTGGTGATGACACGGATCGGCTGCGGCCCCCAGTCCGGCCCGGCAAACATCATGACGCCTTCGGAACCGTAATAGGCGGCGATGCCGCAGGCACAGTAATCCACCCGGCCATCACGCAGCGGCGTCATGCGGGTGACGTCGTTGTCCCCCGGCAGTATCCGCACCGATACCCCGTCTTCCTGCAGGACGTTGCCGATGGCCGCCACCTGGGTGTAACCCGTGGAGCCGGTGCCGTAGGCGGTCATGGCCAATGTCCGCGGCAGTTCGGCCTCGGCCGCCAGGGGACCGACGAACACGGCGGTGGACAGACCGGCTGCCACGACCAATGCACTGATCTTCATCTTCATGGTTTTCTCCTCCTGCGCACTTCGTTGCGAGCACGCGTGTTGTGGGCGAGAGAACTACTGCGGCAACAATCGGTCGTCCTGGCCCGACCGCACCGCGGCACTGCGAGGCAGACAGGGGTCCGGTGTCTACCCGGGAAGGGGGAATCGAAAACAATGGCTTATAAATTTCAGTCTTGCACAGCGGGGGAAAACGGGCAACTTTTTGAAATATAGGTTCACCTGTTGAACCCGACAACACGGTGCGTGACCGTCAGCCGGCACCGTCCGGTGTAGGCTGGCAGACAACACCGGCATCAATCAGGCTTTCGATCTCCTCGGCGTTGAAGCCATGCTCCCGCAAGACGTCCCCCCCCTGCCCACCCAGCACCGGCGCCGGTAGATCCGGGTATTCTTCCGCGCCCACGAAGCGCAGAGGATGTCTCAGGCTGTTCAACCGACCCTCGGTAGGGTGTTCGGTACGGCGAAAGAAGCCCACCGACCGCAGATGCGGATCATCCAGCAGGGCTTCCAGTCGGTTCACCGGGCTGCAGGGGATGTCCAGCGCCTTCAACGCATGCAGCCATTCCGCCGTGGTGCGGGAGGGCATCACCTCGGCCAGCACCTCGTACAACTCGCCCACCCGTTCGCTGCGCTCGGAGGCATCGCTCAGCCATTCCGCAGCGGCCAGGTCATCCCGCCCCACAAGCTTGAGAAAGCCCTGCCAGTGCTTGGTGACGTACGGGAGCACGGCGATGTGGCCGTCAGCCGTGCGGTAGGGGCGACGGTACGGCGACATGACGCGCTGGTAGCGTAATGGTCCCAGCGGCGGCTCGAACACATGGCCGCCCAGATGTTCGGCCATCAGGAAAGACACCATGCTCTCGAACATCGGGCTTTCCAGTGCCCCACCCTGTCCGCCGCGCTCCCTGGACAACAACGCGGAGACAATGCCGAAAGCGGTGTACAAGCCGCAGATCTTGTCCACCAGCACCGTGGGGATGAATGCCGGTTCCGCTCCGGACTCCATGGGTAGCGAGGCCAGGCCGCAGACGGCCTGCATGACGTCGTCATAGGCGGGCTCCCCGGCGTAGGGGCCATCGCCGCCAAAACCCACTGCCGCGCAGTAGACCAGTCGGGAGTTGGTCTGCAGCAGTCGGTCGGAGTCCAGGCCCAGCCTGGCGACGGCACCTGGGCGCATGTTATGAAGCAGCACGTCAGCGGTCTGCGCAAGACGGTAGAGCACCTCCCTGCCGCGGGGCGATTTGAGATCCAGCGCCAGCGAGCGCTTGTTGCGGTTCAGATTCAGATAGCCTGCACCCATGCCGCGATGACGCGCGGGAGCCGCGGCCCGGAAAATGTCGCCTTCCGGGGGCTCTATCTTGATCACATCGGCACCCAGGTCGCCCAGCAGTTGCGAGGCGAACGGGCCAAGCACCACCGAGCTCAGATCGAGCACACGTATTCCCTTCAGGTGTTGGAACATCGGAGTCCCCCCGCTATGGTCGGCAACAAAACGAGTCTTGCATAAGCGGCGCGCTAACCACAATAATAATGAACCTAGATTTCATCAGGTGAACCACAAGGACGAGCCCATGGTTTATGCACCGGTGGCGGCCCTGCTCAAGGGGCTGCGGGTACTGGAATCCGTGAACCGGATCGGACCCGCCACGCTGAAGCAGATCCAGGCTGACGTCGATCTGCCCAAGGCATCGACACTGCGCCTGCTGGAAACGCTCTGCCACGACGGCTACGTGGTCGCTGTTCCGGAGAAGCACCAGTACATGGTGACCGCCCGGGTGCTGGGCCTGTCCAACAACTACCGTCCGGACGAAGCCTTGCTGGCGGCGGCCCGGCCGATCATGGAGGAACTGCGCAGCGAGACAGGCTGGCCCTCGGACATGGCCATCTACCAAGGCGGCAAGATGGTCATCATGGATACCAGCCGGCAACCAGGCATGCTGTCGGTGAACCGTTCCGTGGGTGCGCGGGTGCCGGTGATGGCCACGGCTGTCGGCCGGGCCTACCTGGCGTTCTGTCCGGACGATGAGCGCGAACGCATTCTGGCCGACCTCTCCCGCGACCGCGATCCCGCCGAAGCGCCGGCCCGGAATCCAGCCGCTGTGCAGCAGCTTATCGAGGAAACCCGTGAACGGGGCTATGCGCTCAGCAACCAGGAATACGTGCGCACCATCCGCGCCGCCGGCATACCGGTGATGCGTGACGGCGCCGTGGTCTGCGCCTTCAACATCATCGCGTTGGCCCAGGCTGTTCCGCTGGAACAGTTACGGGATCACTACGTGCCCCTGCTGATGCAGGCGCGCAACCGGATCGAAAACGCCATTTCGCCATAGGGATCGCACCGATCCCCGGAGGAGCCAACGTGGATTTCTCGGCCACGCCCGACCAGGACAGCATTCGCGAGCTGGTCTCCAAGGTTTGCAAACGCTTCGACGATGACTACTGGCTGCGGCGGGACGAAAGCGCGGAATTCCCCGAGGATTTCTATCGCGCCATCGCCGACGCCGGGCTGCTGGGCATCGCCATGCCGGAAGCCTACGGCGGCTCCGGGCTGGGCATCACGGAGGCAGCCATCATGATGGGGGCGATCTCCGAAACCGGCGCCTGCATGAGCGGCGCCTCGTCGGTGCACATGAACATCTTCGGCCTGAACCCGGTGGTGGTGTTCGGCACCGATGAACAGAAGCGGCGCATGCTCCCGCCGCTGATCTCCGGGCAGCACAAGGCCTGCTTCGCGGTCACCGAACCCGACGCCGGCCTGAACACCGTCAAGCTGAAGACCAAGGCCGAGCGCCACGGCGACCACTACGTACTGAGCGGCCAGAAGATCTGGATCTCCACTGCCCAGGTAGCGGACAAGGCGCTGATCCTGGCCCGCACCACGCCGCTGGACCAGGTTCGGCGCAAGACCGACGGGCTCAGCCTGTTCTACACCGATCTCGACCGCTCGCGGGCGGAAGTCCGCGCCATCCGCAAGATGGGCCGGCACGCGATCGATTCGAACATGGTCTTCTTCAACGACATGCCGGTACCGGTGGAGGACCGCATCGGCGAGGAAGGCAACGGTTTCAGGATGATCCTCCACGGGCTCAACCCGGAACGCATCCTGATCGCCGCGGAAGCGGTGGGCATCGGCCGGGCCGCCTTGCGGCGGGCCGCGCGATATGCGCGGGAACGCGTGGTCTTCGACCGCCCCATCGGCCAGAACCAGGGCATCCAGCACCCGCTGGCGAAATCGTGGATGGAACTGGAGGCCGCCCAGCTCATGGTGATGAAGGCGGCCACACTGTACGACCAGGGGAAGGAATGCGGAGCAGAGGCCAATTCTGCCAAGTACCTGGCAGCCGAGGCCGCCTTCGCCGCCTGCGAGGCCGCCATACTCACCCACGGCGGCATGGGCTATTCGGCGGAATACCACGTGGAACGCTATCTGCGGGAATGCTTCATCCCCCGCATCGCCCCGGTCAGCCCGCAACTGATTCTGAGCTTCATCGCGGAAAAGATGCTGGACCTGCCCAAGTCCTATTGAACACCAACAACAACAGCCCCGAGCGGCACCCCGGAGGAAGTCCCATGTTCGACCGCCACCTGCATGTCTGGCCGCCCCACGCACCCAGGGAACTGACGCTGCCGGAAACCAGCCTGTACGCCAACCTGTCTGCGTCCGCAGAGCGCTATCCGGACACCGCGGCCATCATCTACTACGGCCGCAAACTGCCCTTCCGGGACCTCAAGACCCAGGTGGACCACATGGCCGGCCACCTGCAGCAGCAGGGTGTACAGACCGGCGATCGCGTCTTGCTGTACATGCAGAACTGCCCGCAGTTCGTCATCGGATTCTACGCCATCCTGCGCGCCAACGCGGTGGTGGTGCCGGTCAATCCGATGAACCGGCATGCCGAGCTGGACTACCTGATCCAGGACACGGGCGCGCGGGTCGCACTCACCAGTCAGGACGTGTACCCGAATCTGGTATCGTTTCTGGAAAACGGTCTGCTGCGGCACGCCGTGGTCGCCACCTACCTGGACTACGCCGATCCGGCAACCGACCTTTCCCTGCCGGACGTGGTCTCGGAGCCGCGCCTGGCCGGGCTGGGCAATGGCGCGCTGTTCTGGGCCGAGGCGCTGGCCTCGGCGAAACAGCCCGGCCCGCACACGGTTGGTCCGGACGACACCTGCGTAATCCCCTACAGCTCCGGCACCACCAGCAATCCCAAGGGCTGCGTGCACACCCACCGCAGCGCCATGGCAACCACCGTGATCGGCAGCCTGTGGACTATCGTCGACCACGACGCCGTGCAACTGGTGACCGTCCCCATGTTCCACGTCACCGGCATGCAGGTGTGCATGAACAACAGCATCTACGCCGGCTGCCCGATGATCATCATGACCCGCTGGGACCGCTTCACCGCCGCCGAGCTGATCCAGCGTTACCGGGTGACCAACTGGCGGAACATCCCCACGATGGTCATCGACATGCTGGCGGACGACCAGATCGAACGCTACGACCTCTCCAGCCTGGAAGCCATCGGCGGCGGCGGCGCGGCAATGCCGCGGGCAATTGCCGGCAAGCTGTACGATATGGCCGGCCTGCGCTACATCGAGGGCTACGGCCTGTCCGAAACCATGGCCACCACCCACGCCAACCCGCCCCATGCCCCCAAGGCGCAATGCCTGGGCATTCCGGTCATCGGGGTGGATTCGCGCATCATCGACCTGGAAACCGGCGAGGAACTGGGACCGAATGCCAGTGGCGAAATACTGATCCACGGTGCACAGGTCTTCCAGGGCTACTGGAACCGGCCCGAGGAAACCGAGGCCGCCTTCATCGAACTGGACGGCAAGCGCTTTTTCCGCACCGGCGATATCGGCTACTACGATGAGGAGGGATATTTCTTCCTCGTGGATCGCGTCAAGCGGATGATCAACGCCGCCGGCTTCAAGGTCTGGCCCACCGAAGTGGAGTCGCTGATGTACGGCCACCCGGCCATCCAGGAGGTCTGCATCATCTCCACGCCGCACGCCCGTCGGGGCGAGACGGTGAAGGCCGTGATCGTGTTGCGCCCGGAATTCGCCGGCCGCGTCAGCGAGAACGAGATCATCGACTGGTGCAAGAACAACATGTCCGCCTACAAGGTGCCGAAGCTGGTGGAGTTCCGGAAGGAACTTCCACGCTCCCCCACCGGCAAACTGATGTGGCGGCACGTGCAGGACGAGGAGAACCAGGCAGTGGGGCGGGCTTCGGGAGACACCTGATGCAGACAGTGATCGACGGCGGGATCAATCCGGACTTGCTACCGAGCGGGGTCCGGAGCCGCCGGGTGGACAACGGCAACGGCCTGCGGATGTACGTGCTGGAGGCGGGCTTCGAGACGCCCGACAGGCCCTGCATCGTGCTCCTCCACGGCTTCCCGGAACTGGCATACACCTGGCGCAAGGTACTGCTACCACTGGCGCAAGCCGGCTACCATGTCATCGCTCCCGACCAGCGCGGCTACGGACTGACCGGCGGTTGGGACGACCGCTACGACAGCGACATCGCCCAGTACCGCATGCAGAACCTGGTGGCGGATGTGGTCGGCCTGCTGCGCGCGCTGGGCTATCGGTCAGCGGCAGCGGTGGTGGGGCACGATTTCGGCTCTCCCGTCGCCGGCTATTGCGGCCTGATCCGGCCCGATCTGTTCCGCTCGGTGGTGCTGATGAGCGCGCCGTTCGCGGGGCCGCCGGCGTTTCCCCTGCCTGCCGAGTCCTCCTCATCGCAGACGCCGCCACCCACCGATAGGCAACGCCTGCACGAGGATCTGGCGGCGCTGGACCCGCCACGAAAGCATTATCAATGGTACAACAGCACGCCGGAGGCCAATGGCGACATGCTGCATTGCCGACAGGGCATGCACGCCTTTCTGCGCGCCTACTTCCACGTGAAGAGCGCCGACGGGGAAGGCAACCACCCCGAGCCCCTGAGGGATGCCTCCGCCGGGGAGTTCGCCCGACTTCCGCAGTACTACGTCATGGAACTGGACAAGACCATGCCGGAGACCGTGGAGCCGTTCATGCCCGGACCGGAAGCCGTAGCTGCCTGCCGCTGGCTGACCGAAGAGGAATTGCGGGTCTACAGCGACATTTACGCGCAAACCGGATTCCAGGGTGGCCTTCACTGGTACCGGGCCGGCGGGAACCCGGCTTATCAGCAGGAACTGAGGCTCTATAGTGGAAAGCGCCTGGATGTCCCGTCCTGCTTTATCGCCGGTACCGCCGACTGGGGGATCCACCAGACACCAGGCGTCTTCGAGCACATGCAGCGGAGCACCTGCACCCAGATGCTGGGTTGCCATCTGCTTGAGGGTGCGGGCCACTGGGTGCAGCAGGAGCGGCCGGACGCCGTGCTGCGTCATCTGCTGCCGTTCCTGCGACGCGCAGGGGTCTGAAGCGGCAGCTAGCGCCCGCTCCCCTCGGCCAGCCGCTCCTCCCGTGCAGGCCCGTACAGCATCGCTGCCCCACGAATATCACCGGCTTGCGGCGTGCGGAATTCTTCCTGATAGCGGAATGACATGATCTGGCCTTCAGGGCCGGCGTGGTTCAGACCGATGGCATGCCCGATCTCGTGAATCAGCGTGTACCGCAGATCGTAGACATCGGTATCGCCATCGAACCCCACCTTCCAGGCTTGCTGGGGGTTCAGGCAGATCAGCGACTGGCGGATGCGGCGCACCCCGGCCACACCCTCGGAATGGTAGGTCACGTTGGCAAACGCACGGCCCAGCGGCTGCTGCTGGGCGCCGATCAGGATGTCCGCCCGGCCGGGGTCATCCTCCGACAAGAAACGGATATCGGCCACCGCTTCCCAGGCCTGGAAAGCCGCACGGGTTTCCTCGGCTATCTGCGTGCGGGTGAGGCCGGAGAGAGAGGCGAGCACATCCATGGAGACCATGCGCCCGCAGTTGCGGGCCTCCTCCAGTTGCACAGGCTGCTCGACAAAGGCATAGCTCACCGTCGCCCCCGTACCCGGCTCCGGACGCCCCCATTTCAGGTAATGCCCCGAGAGCTGCAGCAGGCGGAAGCCGTCACCACGCCCGTCAATGCCCGCCAGAACCTGTCCGACAGATGCCATCGCAATCAGCCATGCGGCCAGCAGATATGCGGTAGCTCGACGTGTCATATCCCCAATGCCCTTCCCGTGATTCCGGAAGAGCGTATCGGGAGACATCACCGTCTACGGCGGCACGCATCACAGTATTGCGAACCCGGCTCTCACATCGGCTGTGCCGAGAAGGGTATCGATCACTCATGATTTGTTATGATATAACAATATACATTCAGGCTATTTCAGGTCATGTTCATGTTGCAGCCCTCCATGGCTCCCCCATCCTCCCGGCAGTTCTGCTCAACCATCGACGGCCTGGCATCGGTGTTCGCACCAGGGGTCAACCTGGCGCTATGGCAGCGCCCCCCTGTCGCGGAGGTGGAGCGGGAACTGCTGGCGCTGGGCGCCTCGGCCTTGCCGGACGTCCGTCGCAGAACCTCCCCGGAAACGGTCCGAGCCGACTGCGCCTCGGTGCTGGAAGAGCGGGGCCTTGGTGCGCACCGGTTCCGCCGGTGGATCGAGGACATCGCGCACCTGCTCGACACGTTCCACCGGCTGGCGGAAGGGCGCCCGATCACGCTGCGACTGGAAACGCTGGCGGACGACGGCTGCACACGCTTTCATGTGGATCGCACCCACCTGCGCCTGCTCTGCACCTACCGCGGGCCGGGCACGGAGTATCTGGACAACGCGCAGGTCAACCGCGCCGCGCTGGGCTGCGGGCAGCCGAATGAGGCCATCATCCGGCAGGGAACCCCCTCCGGGTTCCAGCCCTACTGGGTGGGAATCATGAAGGGCGCCCGCTTCCCCGGCGAGGAACACAATGCGCTCGTGCACCGCTCGCCGCCACTGACCGGCAGCGGCTGGAGCCGGGTGCTGGTATGCCTTGACGCCGCACCGGAGTAATCGCCTATGGAAACCGCTCCCATCCCTGATAGCTACGAGGCCTGGAAACATTGCATCAAAGTGGAATGCCGCCAGCCGTTGACAGCGGATTACGTACGCGAGCGTCTGTCCGTCTGGCGAGATAACAGCCGCGAGGAAACGCGCCGGTTCCGCAAACGCTACGGTGAGGAACACCTGCGCAAGGTCATCACCTGGTTTGAGCGCGCCGAAGCGGAGTTGTCCTGAGACAGCAGTGCCGGCTCAGCGCTTCATGCGGCGATACAATGTCGCACGGCTGATCCCCAGCTGTCTGGCCGCTTCTGCCACGCGCCCATTTGCGGCCTGCAACGCACTCTCGATGGCCACTCGCTCCAGTTCCTTCAGTGAACCGGCCACACTCTCAGCGCCGGGAGACTCGCACAACGGCTCCTGCCCCCTGAGCTCCGCGGGCAAGTGCTGGATATCGATCCTGCCATCGTCGGACATGGCCATGGCATAGCGGATCACGTTGCGCAGCTCGCGCGTGTTCCCCGGCCAGGTGTGAGCAAGCAAGGTGTCGCGGGCGGCGGCGGTCAGGTAGTGCCGCGCGGAACCCAGGTCCTGAACCAGGGCGTCCACCAGTGCGCCCAGATGCGGCCGCCGACTCAACGGCGGCAGCCGGACCTGGGCACCGCGAATGCGATACAGCAGATCCGTCCGGAACGCGTTCTCACGGCAGCGCGCATCCAGCTCGCGATGGGTAGCGCAGATCAGCTGAAACGCGACCCGCTGGGGGACCAGGCCGCCGACCGGAACAACTTCCTGATTCTCCAGCACGCGCAACAACCGGGCCTGCAACTGCAGCGGCATGTCGCCGATCTCGTCCAGGAACAGCGTGCCGCCCTCGGCGGAGGCGATCTTGCCTTTCGCCCCACCCTTGCGCGCACCGGTGAATGCCCCGTCCACGTAGCCGAACAGTTCGGCCTCGATCAGGGTTTCCGGTATCGCGGCACAGTTCAGCGCCACGAACGGACCATTGGCCGCGGGGCCGCTTGCGTGAAGGAAGCGAGACGCCACTTCCTTCCCGGTACCGGTTTCCCCGGTGATGAGAATCGGCAACTGTGCGCGGTATGCGCGGGCGGCAAGTTGCAGCTCGTACTCGATGCCGGGGTCTCCGAAGTCCGGAGGCCTTGGCGCCGTCGGCTCGGCACCTGCCTCGAACGCCGTCGAAAGGTGCGCGCCGCGGGCGCGGGCCGGGGCACCCACCCGGGCCAGGTATTCGAAACCCGACTGCAAGCGCAACGCCACGCACTCGTCACCACGTCTGGCCGCCTGCTCCAGCTCCGCAAAGCTGCCGTTGAATATGTCCGAGTATCCGGCTTCACTGGTGTCCGAAAGATCCAGCATCATCCGCGCCTGGCGATTCGCACCGATAATCTCTCCGTCCTCGCCCAAGGCCAGCAGCGAGGCCGGTGCGTCCGAACAGCCGGGCGCCTGCCAGTCGAACTCCAGCATCATCCGGCAATGCAGCCGTGCGAACAGCCGCCGTTCGATCAACCGCGCACACTCCGTCACCAGGCGCAAAGCCACCGTAGCATTGGTGGAGGCGTCTCGCGTGATGTCCACCACCCCGACCAGCTCGCCGCCGGGATCGTGAATAGGCGCTGCCACGCAGTGGAAGACCCGGTTCTGCGCCAGATAATGCTCGGCACCAAACACCCGGGCTGGCCGCTGTTCGACCATCGCCACCGACATTGCGCTGGTCCCGATGGCCCGTTCCGATAGCTCCACGCCGGGCCGGAATGCCTGACGCATCAACGCATCCCGCCGCTGCAGGGAGCCCAGCACCAACAGGGCGAAACCTCGGTTATCGGTTAGCAGCACACCGCAGCCCGCCCCTTCCACCACCTTGGCAAGCCGCTCCAGCTCGGGCGTCGCGGCATCAATCAGCACGCGGTTGCGATCCAGCAGCCGCGTCACCGCGGCCCGCGCAACCGGCGTCATATCCGCAGCGTCGCTTTCCCCACGACCTTGTTCCAGGCAACGCTGCCAGGAACGCAGTATGGGCGCCTCCACCAGCTCGACAGGCGCGCTTAACCGCTCGAAGAACAACTGCCGCGCCCTGCGCAGGCGCTGGGGGAAATAGACTGATGCCTTGTTCACAGGACTCCTCCACCATGATGAACCGACATTCGGCTTCCGCGCCGGCGCACTCTGAGACCGCGGGTCTCAAAATGAGACGCTTTGCCTGCCGATTTTTCTTCTGTGCCGTCCTGTCTGGCGTGGCGTACCGCCAATCTGCGGCGTGGTACGTGTTTTGCTGTTCGCTTCCTGGATCCGGGGATGGCCGAACCGCCGCGACCGGAGCCATTTCTACAATACAACAAGGGAAACGCGGAAGTATTCACACAGTTGGGCCAGAAATCGCTTCGTTCGTGGCTTGCAACAAGGTCAGGGGCGATCCGGCCGCCCTCAGAGGCTGGGGTCCATGTGAGTTCTTCGACACTTCCCAACGGAGGAGATCCCATGAAGAGACCGAAAAGCCCCGGAAACGACCTTGAGCAGGGCGAGCGGATCAATCGCCTGGAACTGGCCCTGATGTCAGGCCAGATCAATCGTCGCACGTTCCTGAAAGTCATGGCGGGCCTGGGCCTGTCGATGACCGCCGCCGGCCTGCTGGCCAACCGCGCAGAGGCCATCAATGCCAATCAGAAGCGATTGGCGGAAAACCTTTCCGGGCACTACGACTACATTGTCTGCGGCGCCGGCTCCTCCGGCGCGGTGGTGGCGCGCCGCCTGGCGGAGAACCCGGATGTGCGCGTGCTGCTGCTGGAGGCAGGCGGCAACGACGATCTGCCCAACATCACCGAGCCCGCCCAGTGGCCCACCAATCTGGGGACGGAGCGCGACTGGGGCTTCATGTCAGAACCCAATGCAGCGCTGGACGGCCGCGTGCTGCCACTGTCCATGGGCAGAGTGATCGGTGGCGGCAGCAGCATCAACGTGATGGCCTACGTCCGGGGCCACCGCAACGATTACGATGGCTGGGCCCAGGCAGCCGGCGATGACGCGTGGAGCTACGCGCACATCCTGGAGATCTACAAACGCATCGAGGACTGGCAGGGACCGGACGACCCCGACTACCGCGGCAAGGGCGGCCTGTTCCACGTGCAGTCGGCCCCTGATCCGAACCCGATCGCGCCGGCAATGGTGAAGGCTGCGGACGGCATCGGCATTCCGGCCTACGACGACCACAACGGCGCCATGATGGAGGGCGACGGCGGCTGCGCCATAGCCAACGTCGCCATCAAGGACGGCCGCCGCCACAGCGTTGCCGCCTGCTATCTCCACCCGTGGCTGGACCAGCCCAACCTCACACTGCTGACCGGCGCGCATGTCCAGCGCGTAGTCCTTGAAGGCCGGCGCGCCGTCGGCATCGAATTCATCTGGCAGGATCAACGCCGCCGCATTCGCGCCGGCAACGAGGTCATCCTGTCCATGGGGGCAATCAACACGCCCAAGGTGCTGATGCTCTCCGGCATCGGTGACCAGAGCGAGCTGTCCCGCCACGGTATCCGGACAGTTCAGCATCTGCCCGGTGTCGGTCGCAACTTCCAGGATCATATCCTCGTGGGCGGGTGCATCTGGGAATACCCGGAAGGCCGCGCCCAGCCGCCACGTAACAACCTGGCGGAGTGCACCTTCTTCTGGAAGAGCGATGCCTCGCTCCCGACGCCTGACCTCCAGCCGTTCCAGATCGAGGTGCCGTTCACGAACGACGTCACGGCACGGTACTTCGATATGCCGGAATCGGGCTGGACCATCGCACCGGGTCTGGTGCGTCCGGAGAGCCGCGGCCGCATCCAGCTCCGCTCGGCGAACCCTGACGAGGCGCCGGTGATCCACTCCGATTTCCTGTCGGACCCGCAGGATATGCGAGCCCTGGTGCGGGCCGTGGAGCTTTGCCGGGAAATCGGCAACGCGCCGGAGATGCGTGAATTCGTGAAACGGGAGATCATGCCGGGCCGCCTGCGCGGACGGGCGCTGGAGGACTTCATCCGCGACGCCTCTGGCACCTACTGGCACCAGACCTGTACCGCAAAAATGGGGCGTGACGAGCAATCCGTCGTGGACGGCCAGCTCCGCGTCCGCGGGATCGACGGGCTGCGTGTCGCGGACGGTTCCATCATGCCCACGGTGACCACCGGCAACACCATGATGCCCTGCGTCATCATCGGCGAGCGCATGGCCGAGATTCTCCAGCAGGCCTGATCAAGGACACGACCAACGGGACAACCGAACAATGACTGATAACACAGTGACGCAACCGTGGTACGCGCAGATCTATTCCGGCTCGTGGAAGCGCAGCCGAGGCGGCGATGCGCCGGTGACCGAGCCGGCCACCGGCGAGATCCTTGCTCGCACCGGCATCGCCTCCTCCGAGGATGTGGAGGCGGGGGGGCGGGCCCCGCCGGCGGCCGCGCCCCCCACGGGGGC